>NZ_VFAC01000024.1 GCF_007644105.1 Elioraea rosea
CGGGGCCGCTGCCTCGGGCATCACGGGCTCGGCCATCACGGGCTCGGCGATGGGGGCGACCTCGGCGACCGGCTCCGGCGCGGCGGCGCGCTCGGGGCGGCGGCTGCGGGTCCGCTTCGGCGACTCTGCGCGCTCCGGCTCCGGCTTGCGGCCCCTTGCCCTGCCGCGCCCGCGCGCCTTCGGCCGCTCGCCCATCACGTCGATCGAGACGGGGTCGAGCCCCTCGACCTGGATGCGCGGGATCGGCTTGCCGATCAGCTTCTCGATCGCCGCCAGAGCCTCGTCCTCCTCCACGGTCGCGAGCGTGAAGGCGCGGCCGGAGAGGCCCGCGCGGCCGGTGCGGCCGATGCGGTGAACGTAGTCCTCGGCGTGGAACGGCACGTCGAAATTGAACACGTGGCTGAGCCCACCGATGTCGATGCCGCGGGCGGCGACGTCGGAGCAGACGAGGATGGTGATCTCACCTGCCTTGAAGCGCTCGAGCGTCTCGGTGCGCTTGGGCTGCGTCATGTCGCCGTGCAGCTGGCCCGCGTTGAACCCGTGCCGCAGCAGAGATTTGCAGAGGATGTCGACATCGCGCTTGCGGTTGCAGAAGACGAGCGCGTTCTTCACGTCCTCGGAGCGGATCAGGCGCCGCAGCGCCTCGCGCTTGTCGTGCTCGCGCACCAGCGCGAGATTCTGCGCAACCGTCGAGGCCACGGTCGCCGGCGGCGAGACGGTGATCGTCTTCGGGTTCATCAGGAACGCATCCGCCAGGCGCCGGATCTCGGGCGGCATGGTGGCGGAGAAGAACAGCGTCTGCCGCATGCGGGGAAGCAGCGAGACGATCCGCTCGACATCGGGGATGAAGCCCATGTCGAGCATGCGGTCGGCCTCGTCGATCACGAGCATCCGCACGTCGGAGAGCAGCAGCCCGCCGCGCTCGAACAGGTCGATCAGCCGCCCGGGCGTGGCGATCAGCACGTCGACGCCGCGGTTCAGCCGAGCGACCTGGTCGCCCATGCTCTCGCCGCCGATGATCAGCGCGTACTCGAACTTCAGGTACTTCGTGTACTTGGTGAAGTTCTCGCCCACCTGGGCGGCGAGCTCGCGCGTCGGCTCGAGGATCAGCGCCCGCGGCATGCGGGCGCGCGCCCGGCCAGAGCTCATGATGTCGAGCATCGGCAAGGTGAAGGAGGCGGTCTTGCCCGTGCCCGTCTGGGCGCAGCCGAGCACGTCTCTGCCCATCAGGACGACGGGGATGGCCTGCTCCTGGATCGGCGTCGGGTGCAGGTAGCCGGCATCGGTGACGGCGCGGAGAACCTCGTCCGACAGGCCGAGATCGGCGAAGACGGACCGGGCCGGGCCCTCCACCGTGCTGGGGACCTCCGGCGCGTCCGGCGCGGGCGTGTCAGTCTCCTCCGCTGCGGCGTGGGCCGCCTCGGTCATCGGTTCCGGCGCCATGGCGGGCGCATCCGGCGCGTCTTCGGCGCCGTCAGGGTGAACGCTGTCGATCACTGGGCATCCTGGCAGCCGCGGCAGGGCGCGGGATGCGCAGTCCACGGGTGCGGGCAGTTATCGGCAGAGACGCCCCGAAGTCAAGGAAACCCGGGGCCTGCCTGGGTTGCGCGCGCCGGCTTCGGCGGCTGCCGCGGCGCCCGGCTCAGCCCGGGTCGGCGGGCGAAGGCGAGTGCTGCGACGAGGGTGCACATCATCGCGCCTGACCCCACCTAAGCTGCTGCGAAAACCCGGGCCGGGTAGCGACGCCCTCGCGCACCGAGGATCTGGCCCGCCGGTCCTGGCCCGCCGGTCCTGGCCCGCCGGCTCCGCCCGCCAGGTCTGGCCTGCCGGTTCTCGCCAGCATCGCCCTGGCTCCCACGCCAGTCAGTACCGCCCTACCATTGTGCCATGTCCCAGCCATTGATCCTGCTGCCCGGCCTGCTCTGCGACGCGACGCTCTGGGAGCATCAGCTGCGCCATCTCGGCGGTGACGGCCCCGTCACGGTCGCCGACCTGACGCGGGATGACAGCATCGGCGCAATGGCCGCGCGGGTGCTCGAGGCAGCCCCACCGACCTTCGACCTCGCCGGGCTTTCGATGGGCGGCTACCTCGCCTTCGAGATCATGCGCCGCGCGCCCGAGCGGGTCCGTCGCCTCGGCCTGATCGATACCTCCGCGGCGTCGGACACCGAGGAGCAGACTTCGCGCCGTCGAGGGCTGATCGATCTCGCCCGTCGCGGCCAGTTCAAGGGCGTGACGCCGCGCCTGCTGCCGCTCTTCCTCCACCCCGACAGGCTCGGCGAGGCGGCGCTGACGGAAGCGGTGATGGCAATGGCCGAGCGCGTGGGAGCGGAGGCCTTCCTTCGCCAGCAGCACGCCATCATGGGCCGTGCCGACAGCCGCCGGTCGCTTGCCGCCATCGCCTCACCCACCCTGGTGATCGTCGGGCGCGAGGACGCGCTGACGCCTGTCGCCGCGGCCGAGGAGATCGCTGCCGGAATCCCGCGCGCGCGCCTCGCGGTGATCGAGGAGTGCGGCCACCTCGCGACGATGGAGCGCCCCCAGGCGGTGACGGCGCTGATGCGGCTCTGGCGGGAGGGTGCGTTCGGCTGATCGCTCCCGTTATTTCCGGTCAGCGGCAGGTCGCAGCCCGTTAACCCCCCTCTGCTCTGATGCGCCCCGGCCGGCCCCGGAAGAGGGCCGGCCGCGAGGCGTTGAGGAGTGAAGGCATGAAGTTCACGAGCATCGGCGGTCGCGTGATCGGCGCGACAGCCCTTGTCGCGGCCGTCGCATCGGCCGTGTTCGGGACGGTCGTCGTCCTGCACGACCAGTCGAACATGGCGGAGGAAACGGAGCGCCGCGCCGTCGCCTCGATCGGGCAGTTCGGCTCTGCGCTGGAGGCCGAGCAGCGCCAGCTCGCGCTCACGGCAGCAACGCTTGCCGCACTTCCGCCGCTGCGCGAGGCCGTGCTGCGCGATGACCGCGACGCGACCTTGGCACTCCTGAAGGACACCCAGCCTGCCGCGGCCGGAACGCTCGCCGGCGCGCGGGTGAACGTCCACAAGGCGCCGGCCGTCGCCTTCGTGCGGGTGTGGAACCCCGGGGCGCACGGCGACGACATCTCCTCCCGCCGCCGCACCGTGACGGAGGCCGCGCGCACCGGCCGGCTGCAGCAGGGGCTCGAGGCGGGGCTCCGCGACATCTCCGTGTTCGGCGTCGCGCCCGTGATGCATGAGGGCCGCGCGATCGCCACCGTCGACATCGCTCTCGGCCTGACCGAGCCGGTGCTGAAACGCCTGGCCGCAGCGCTGGGGGCAGACATCTCGATCTTCCGACGCACCGAGAGCGGGCTCGAGCCGATCGGCTCGACGCTCGAAGGGGCGCCACGCATCGCGCCGGCGCTGCACGAGGCGGCGCTCGCCGGCCGCGCGGGAACCACCCAGGCGGAGGCGCGGGGGCGGCACTACGCCGTCGCCGTCCTGCCACTCGCAGACGTTTCCGGCCGCGCCATCGGCGTGGTCGAGATCGGCCATGACCTGACGCCGCAGCTCGCCGCGCAGCGCGAGGGCCTTGCCTTCATCGCGCTGGCTGCCCTCGGCGTTCTCGTCCTCGCCGGGCTCGCAGGCTTCCTGCTCTCGCGCCCCATCGTGCGGCCGATCCGCCGCATGACGGAGGCGATGGAGAAGCTCGCCGCGGGAGACGTCGCGGTCACGGTCGAGGGCGCGGGCCGTGCCGACGAGATCGGCGCGATGGCCGCGGCCGTCGAGGTGTTCCGGCAGGACCGCATCGAGGCGCAGCGGCTGCGCGAGGAGCAGGAGCGCGCCAAGGCCGCCGCGGAGGAGGAGAAGCGCGCGGCGATGGCGGCGCTCGCCGACGCGTTCGAGCGTTCGGTCGCCGCCCGTGTCGGTGCGGTCGCGAAACGCGCCGAGGAGATGCGCGGCACCGCGGAGAGGATGAGCGGCACCGCAGGCGCGCTCGCGCGCGATGCCGCGCAGGTCGCAGGTTCCGCGGAGGAGGCGGGTGGCTCGGTCCAGTCGGTCGCGGCAGCGGCGGAGGAGCTCGCCGCCTCGCTCGCAGAGATCAGCCGCCAGGTCGCGCAGTCTGCCGAGGTGGCCCGCGGCGCGGTGACCATCGCCGACGAGGGCACGAGCCAGATGCGCACACTCGAGACGGCCGCTCTCCAGATCGGCGACGTCGTGCGGCTGATCGGCGACATCGCGGGGCAGACGAACCTCCTGGCGCTCAACGCCACGATCGAGGCCGCGCGTGCGGGCGAGGCAGGCAAGGGCTTCGCCGTCGTCGCCTCGGAGGTGAAGAACCTCGCAGGCCAGACCGCGAAGGCGACCGAGGAGATCGCGCGCACCGTGCAGGAGATGCAGGGCGCGACGCGCCAGGCCGTCGAGACGATCGGCTCGATCGGCAAGGTGGTCAGCCAGATGAATGGGGTGACGAGCTCGATCGCCGCGGCCGTCGAGGAGCAGGGTGCGGCTACGGCGGAGATCAGCCGCTCGGTTCAGCAGGCTGCGAGCGGCGCGCAGGCCGTCTCAGCGACCGTCGGTGCCGTGTCGCACGCGGCGGAGCAGACCGGCGGGGCGGCGGAGACGGTGCGCGGCGTGGCGGGCGAGCTCGGCGCCGAGGCGACGGCGCTGACCGAGGAGGTCGGCCGCTTCCTCGCCGAGGTGCGCCGCAGCGACTGAGCTCCGAGGCGGGGGAATGTCTTCGGGCGGGCCGGGGTGCTGGCAATCACCCCGCGCCGGCCCGAGCCGTGCTATGGTTGTTCCGCTCGCAGAAAGCGACGGGGAACGGTGCATGCCTGGAACGGGGGACGTCACGGGGTTCGCGGAAGCCTTCTTCCGCTTCGGTCCATATTTCCTGGTCGTCCTGCTGATCGCGACGGGCGTGGGGCTCCTGATCGGCAGCCAGCCCGACTGGCTCGACAAGCGCAAGCGCTTCTGGCTGTCCGTCGGCTTCTTCGGCGCCTCGGCCGTCGTTTCTGTCATGGCGCTCTATGACTGGGGCACGGAACGGCGCAACGAGGTGATCGCCCGCGCCGAGGCGGAAGCGAGACAGATCGTCACCGCAGCCGAACAGGAGGCGAGCCGCGTGCGCGCCGCCTCCCGCCAGGAGGCCGACCGATGGTTCGTCCGACGCATCCAGGTGCGACTCGGCGGCGCCGATGTGGCCGTGCGCGGCATCGTGCTGCCGCAGACGGCGATGGACGACTACGACGTCGTCTGGCAGATCAGCCCGGGCGACTGGCGGCTGCAGGTCTACATCTTCGGCCGCGTGCCGATCACTGAGGTGCATGTGCCGATCGTCTATCTCGAGGTCGAGGATCCCGGGCACCGGACGCGAACGCCGCTGCCACTCTGTGTCGCGCATGTCGCGCGAGCCACTATGATCGAGATCCTCGCGCCGATGGCGCCGTCCGGCCAGCCGGCGCAGATCGGCCCGAGCCTCCGCGTGCTCGCGGGCCAGACGGTGCTCGCGCCCGACACCTGCCTGAGGCCGGCATGAGGGCGCACGCGGCACTCCTTTTCTGCGCGGCGCTACTGTTGCCGGCCGCAGCGTCCGCCGCCTGCCCGGACTGGCTCACGACGGACATGACCGAGCGCGGCGTGCCGCAGCGCGAGATCGCGCGCATGTGCGGGCCGCCGCTCGTGCGGAGCCTCGCGCCCTCGCTGTCTGCCCCTGCGCCCGCAGCCGCACCCGCGCCAGCGCAGCGTGCTGCGGGTCCATCCAACCGATGCGTGCCCGAACAGGGGGTGGCGTGCGAGACGCGCAGCCCACGGGTCGTCGGCAGCCCGTGCTGGTGCTTCGGCGCTGGCGGGGAACCCGTTTCCGGAACGATCCGCTAGCGACAGCCTCCGACCGCCTCGCGGTGCCGCGCGTCAGCCCGCCTCGCCGTGGGTTCGCGGATAGGCGCTTGGCAGCGGTGATTGCCAGCCTGTGAGAAGGCCAGGATCGGCGTCGAACACCTCGACCCGGAGCGGGTGGCAGGCGACCGTGTCGGTCGAGTGGGTCTGGCCGCAATTGCCGCCCGGGCAGGCGGAGAGGGCGCCGAGCAGGTCGATCTCCGCGAAGAACTCGATGTAGTCGCCAGGACGCACCGGGCTCGCCTTCATGAAGTACTGGTGGGTGTCGCGCGTGAAGCCAGTGCACATGAACACGTTCAGCACGTCGTGCACGTGGTGCTCGACCTCCCGCGCCGGCCTGCCGAGCGCAGCACCCAGCGCGCGCGCGAGGTTCGAGTGGCAGCAGCGGTGGAAGTCGGTGCCGTTGAGCAGCCGGTTCGTGTACGGGTCGCAGCGCGTTCCGATCACGTCATGGATGCCGGCGCCGTCCTGGTCCCAGCCGTACCAGCCGAGCGTATCGTGGGTGATCGTCGCCATCGGGCGGAGATGCGGCAGGCTGCTCCAGAGCCTGTCGCCCGTGCTCACATGGGTCGCATGGATGGCCCGCGTCTTGCCGCTGAAGAACCGCTCGGAGAGGTCGTCTGCGTTCCAGAGGTTGAGGTCGCCGACCTGCGGCCCGTCGGTGCAGACGATGCGGAAGAACTGTCCCTTCCGCACTTGGAACGAGCATCCGTCCCTTGGCGGCGCGACCGCTTCGCCCACCTTGGTGAGCGTCCGCCTCGCCTGGCCGAGCATCGCCATGTCGGGCGGTGCGAGCGCATCAGTCGGATAGACGATGGCGATCGGCTGCGCCCTGCGCTCCGCTGCGTCGGGCGGTTCTGCGACTGGCTCAGGCTGCGTCATACGTCCACCGCCTCGGCGTCCATCCTCGCCGCGTTCTCCTGGATGAAGGCGAAGCGGAGTTCCGGCTTGCGCCCCATCAGCGCCTCGACGATGTCCTGCGTGCGGGCGAACTGCTCGGGCGGCGTCGTCACCCGGAGAAGCGTGCGTCGCTTCGGGTCCATGGTCGTCTCGCGCAAGGTCGCGGGCGGCATCTCGCCGAGGCCCTTGAAGCGGCTGACCTCGATCTTCGTCCCCGCCTTGAACTGCTTCCGCGCCGGCTCGAGCGCGGCATCGTCCTGGGCATAGACGGTCCTGCCCGCGCCGGAGAGCCTGTAGAGGGGCGGGCGGGCGAGAAAGACGTGGCCTCGGCGCACGAGCTCCGGCAGCTCGCGCCAGAAGAACGTCATCAGCAGGGCTGCGATGTGCGCGCCGTCGACGTCCGCATCGGTCATGATGATGATGCGGCCGTAGCGAAGGCGCTCGAGGCTGAACTGACTGCCTGTGCCGCAGCCGAGCGCCTCGATGAGGTCCTTCAGCTCCTGGTTGGCCTTCAGCTTGTCGGCAGAGGCGGAGGCGACGTTGAGGATCTTGCCGCGCAGCGGCAGCACCGCCTGGTTCTCGCGCGAGCGCGCCTGCTTGGCCGAGCCGCCCGCGCTGTCGCCCTCCACGATGAAGAGCTCCGATCCGTCGCGCTCCTCGCGCGAACAGTCGGCGAGCTTGCCGGGAAGGCGGAGCTTGCGCGTCGCGGTCTTGCGTGCCGTCGTCGCCTGCTCGCGCCGGGCAAGCCGCTCGTCGGCCCGCGAGATGGCGAAGGCGAGCAGGTTCGCGGCCGTCTCCGGGTCGCCGGTCAGCCAGTGGTCGAACCGGTCGCGGATCGCGTTCTCGACCCAGCGCGCGGCCTCGGGCGTGGTCAGCTTGTCCTTCGTCTGGCCCTGGAACTGCGGCTCGCGGATGAAGGCCGACAGCATCGCCGCCGCCCCGCCCATCAGGTCCTCGCCCGTGACCTGCGCGGCACGCCTGTTGCCGACCATCTCGCCATAGGCGCGCAGGCCCTTCAGCAGCGCCGCACGGAACCCCTGCTCATGCGTGCCGCCGAGCGGCGTGGGCACGGTGTTGCAGTAGGCGTTGAGGAACCCCTCGCCGGAGATCAGCCAGGTGACGGCCCACTCGACCTTGCCGCCGCCCTCCATGGCGGTTTCGCCCTCGAAATGGCGTGGCGTGAGCTGCTCGCGCCCCTCCGTCGCCGCGCCGAGGAAGTCCGCGAGCCCGCCGGGGAAGTGCAGCACCGCCTCGGCGGGCGTGGTGTCGTCCTTGCCGATGAGGGAAGGGTTGCAGCGCCAGCGGATCTCGACGCCGCGGAACAGGTAGGCCTTCGACCGCGCCATGCGGAACAGCCGCGCGGGACGGAAATGCCCGTCCTTGAAGATCGTCCGGTCGGGGCGGAAGCGCACCTCCGTGCCGCGGCGGTTGTTCACCGCGCCCTTGTTGACGAGCTTCGTTGTCGGCTTCCCCTTCGAGAAGCCCATCGTGTAGAGCGTCCGGTCGCGCGCGACCTCGATCTCCATCGTCTCGGCGAGCGCGTTCACGACGGAGGCGCCGACGCCGTGCAGGCCGCCCGAGGTGGCATAGGCCTTGCCGCCGAACTTGCCGCCCGAGTGCAGCGTGGTGAGGATCACCTCGAGGGCGGACTTGTCCTTGAACTTCGGATGGGGGTCGACCGGGATCCCCCGCCCGTTGTCGCGCACCGTCACCCAGTCGTCCTTGCCGAGCGAGAGCTCGATGAAGGTCGCGTGGCCCCCGACCGCCTCGTCCATCGCGTTGTCGAGGATCTCAGCGACGAGGTGGTGCAGCGCCCCCTCGTCGGTGCCGCCGATGTACATGCCAGGCCGGCGCCGGACGGGCTCGAGCCCCTCCAGGACCTCGATGTCCTTCGCGGTGTAGGCCGCCTCGGCCCCGCCCTTCGCGCCGCCGCGGCTGAACAGGTCGTTCATGCTGTGTTCCTGAGTTGGGCAGGCACAGTAGGCGATCGACCTTCCACGCCACAAGCGCTTGTGGCAGTGACCGCGACATGGACGCACCGCTGACCCTTCTGGGCCAGAATCTTCTCTCGCCGATGCTGCTCGCCTTCTGCCTCGGCATCGCCGCGCAGAGGCTCGGGTCCGACCTGCGCCTGCCGGACCCCGTGCACCAGGCGCTGACGATCTACCTCCTTCTCGCGATCGGCATGAAGGGCGGCGTGGCGCTCTCCGTCTCGCCTCTGTCCGAGGTGGTGCTGCCGCTCGCGGGCTCGCTCATCCTCGGCGCGGCGATCCCGTTCTGGTGCTACCCCGTTCTCAGGCGCTTCGGGCGATTCGAGCCGGCCGATGCGGCCGCCGTCGCCGCGCACTACGCCTCCGTCTCCGCCGTCACCTTCGTCGCCGGTCTCGCCTGGCTCGAGGGCGCGAAGGTGCCGGTCGAGGGGTTCATGCCAGCGCTTCTCGCGGTGATGGAGGCGCCCGGCATCGCGGTCGCGGTGCTGCTCGGCCGCCGCGCGATGGGCGGAGAGGTGGGGTTCGGCGCGCTTGCCGCGGAGGTGCTGGCCGGGCGGTCGATCCTGCTGCTGATCGGCGGGCTCGTGATCGGGGCGCTGACGGGGGAGCGCGGCTACGCGCCGGTCGCCCCGTTCTTCGCCTCCGGATTCGCAGGCGCCCTGACGCTGTTCCTGCTCGACATGGGGGTGACGGCGGCGCGGCGCTTCGGCGACCTTCGCCGGGTGGGCCCGTTCCTCCTCGGCTTCGCCATCGTCGCACCACTGCTGAACGGCGTCGCCGGCGCGTTCGTCGGCCGCGCCGTGGGGCTCGGCGAGGGCGGCATCGCGATGCTCGCGATCCTCTCCGCCTCTGCGAGCTACATCGCTGCACCGGCCGCCGTGCGCCTTGCCCTGCCCGAGGCGAACCCGGCCTTCGCGCTGACGGCGGCCTTGGCGGTGACCTTCCCCTTCAACCTCTCGCTCGGCCTGCCGCTCTACGCGGCCCTGGCGCGCGCGATCGCAGGAGGCGGCTGATGGCGACGCTCAGGCTCATCACCATCCTCGCGGAAGCGGAGGTGTCCGACAGGCTTCTGCGCGACCTCGGCGCGCTCGGCGTGCGCGGCTGGAACCTCATCCACGGCGAGGGGCACTGGAACCGCGCGCTCGACACGGCAGGCCCGGCCGATTTCGACGGGCCGACCGTGCGGATCGAGACGGTGGCGGAGGAGAAGGTGGCGGAGGCGGTGATGGCGCATCTCGCCGCAGCCTGGTTCCCGCGCTTCGCCGTCTTCGCCTGGGTGACGGATGCCGAGGTGATGCGGCCCGGGAAGTACGCCTGACGGGTCTGCCTAGCGGAATACGACGCCCGGCACGCGCAGTTCCGACCCAAGGAAGGGAAGCACGGCATTGCGCCCGCGGGAGTAGGCCCAGAGGCACACCTCTGTGTCGGCAGGCGCGATGCGGCGGTAGGAGTGCCAGCGCGCGGAAAACGAGCTCCAGCCCTGCTGGCCGATCGTGCGGACGCCCTGGCGCAGCGCGAACATCTGCGCCACCGGCTGGTAGCCGGCCTCTGCCGCGACGGCGGTGTTGCAGCCGCAGAGCATGAGAACGGAGCTCGGGCTCCAGGGAAGCTGCGTCATCCGCCCGATATGGCCGCTCGCGAGCGTGATGTCGGTCGGGCACATCCTGTTGGTGCGGTCGATCCCCGCGAGCTCGATCCCGCCCTCGAGGCCGCCGGGATACGGCCCGCCGGGCGAGGCATGGGTGAAGAGCCCGCCGCAGAGCACGTTGGCGCCGGCGCCGCGCGCCTCTTCCGCTACCCTGTCCCACGCCAAAAGGAGCTCGGGCACGGAGGTGGCGCCGTATTTCAGCGGCACGCTGCCGGGGAACCAGAAGGAAGCGCGGCGCAGGAACGTGTCGGCCGCGCGTTCGAACGCGCGGTCGGCCACGTTGTCGTAGTAGATCGCGAACACCGCCTGGGCCGGGCCCGAGCGCCCGGCACCAGGGGTGAAGCCGAGTTCCGGAAGCGGGTGGTACATCCCCGCCCGTCAGCCCTTCTGCAGGTGCGCCTCGAGGAACCAGAGGTCCTTGTCGAGCTGTCGGGAGAGCGCGGTGAGAATGTCGGCCGCGTCCGCGTCGCCCATTTCATCGGTCTCGTCGATGCCCTTGCGGACAGACTTTCCGAGTGCGGCGGCACGGTCGGCGAGTTCGCCGACGAGCTTCATTCCGTCGAACACGTCGGCGGGAAAGGGGGCAAGCGACGTGCCCTTCTCCACCGCCTGCACGCTGCCCATCGCCGTGCCGCCGAGCGCCGTGATCCTTTCCGCCATCTCGTCGATATGCGGCGAGTAGGCGGCCTGCATCGTGTCGAACATCTCGTGCAGGGCAATGAACTGCGGGCCCTTCACGTTCCAGTGCGCATGCTTCAGGGCGAGCTGGAAATCGACGACGTCTGCGAGCCGGCTGTTGAGGAGGGCGGCGACGCCCTTCCGGGCATTGGCGGCGATGTCATTGCGGGTCTTGTGCATGTGTCTCTCCTTCGCTCGCCTCAACGTGGAACCGCCCCATCGGTTGCGTCAACCCGCAGCCGCAATGACCTCCTCGGCCGGCAAGATGCCGAGCAGCGTGGCCGCGGGCCCGGGCCGGAACACGGCGAGCGCGCCTTCGGGGAACTGCGACTGCGCGACCGACCGGCCGAGCACCATGGCGAGCGGCACGATGTGGCCGACGAGGATGTCGTTGCCGCTCCGCGGCGCCTCGGCGAGACGCTGGCGCGTCCGGGCGATGTTGGCTGCGAGCAGCGCGCCGTCATGGGTGTAGTCGTCCGCCGTCAGGAACGGCTCGATTCGGTATCGGTTCGCCCCGAAGGCGAGCGCTGCGGTGTCGGCGGCACGGAACACCGGGCTCGCGAGAACCTCGCCGACCGGCACGCCGAGGGAACGCAGTGCACGGCCGAGCGCTTCGGCCTGGGCGCGGCCCGCTTCGGAGAGGTTCCGCTGGCCCGCACGGTCGCCGAGCCGACCGGTATCGGCCTGGCTACGGTCGGTGATCGCGTGGCGCATGTAGACGGTGTGGCCGCCGCGGCGAAGCGCATCGATCAGCGAGGTCTCCGCCCGGGCCGCAACCGGCGCGGCGAGGGCAGCGAGAACGAGCCGGCGTCGAAACATCACCGATCCGTCATCCGACGATGAAGACCTCGTGCACCGCGCTCTGTACGCCGCCGCCGACGATCGGCCCGCCACCGGCGACGTAGATCCGGTCGCCGACCGCCGCCGCGCCGAGCCCGTGGCGCGGCGTCGGCATCGGCGCGTGGTGCTGCCAGGTGTCCGTCGCAGGCGCGTAGCTCTCCATCTGGCCGAACACGTTGCCCGTCGGGCCGCCCGGCGCGCCCGGCGTGCCGCCTTCTCCACCCATGACGTAGATCCGGTCGCCGACCACGGCCGCACCCTGGCCGGAGCGCGGCGTCGGCAGCGGCGCGCGGAGGGACCAGCGGTCGGACGCGGGGTCGTAGACGTGGTGCAGGGCGGTGTTGTTGCCGAAATCGTTGAAGCGCCCGCCGATGACGTGGATCAGCCCGCCGAAGGAGACGGTGCCGGTATGGTCGCGCGCGCCGGGAAGCGGGCGGGCGACCGTCCAGCGATCGGTCGCTGGGTCGTAGATCTCGTGCCAGCCGACGGAGGCACGGTCCGTCCCGTCTCCGGCGCCGCCGATATGGTGCAGCTTGCCGCCGACCATCACCGCCGCTCCGGCCCCGCGCGGGCGCGGCAGCGGCGCGATCGCCCGCCAGCGGTCGGCGCCATGCTCCCAGGCGAAGCAGTCGCTGTGCGGCGTGCGGTTCTGCTCGACGAAGCCGCCGAGCGCGTAGATCACGCCCGCCTCCTCGAAGGCGACGACGCCGACATGGTTGGCCCCACGCGGCAGCGGCGCGAGCGTCACCCAGCGATCCGCGTCGGGCTCGTAGGCATGGTGGTAGTTGCGGTCCACCCGCTGCTCGCCATAGCCGCCGATGATGTGCACGCGGCCCTTCAGCGCCACGCCCCAGGCCATCTCGCTTCGCGGAAGCGGCAGCGGCGCGCGTGGCTCCCACCGCCCCGGCGGGCCTGCGGGAGCGGGGCTGTCGGTCACCCATTGCTGGGCCGTCTGCGGCGGAAGCGGCACCGCGCCGGGTTCGCGGAGGGAGTGGAAGAGATCGCCGTGATGCGCATGGCCTCCCTGTGCCCACGCCCTGCCGACGAAGGGCAGGGCGAGGGCGGTTCCGAGAAGCGCGCGTCGTGCGAGCGTCATGCTGTTCTCCCGATGCGGACCGACCCCCTCTTATCGCAGGAATGCGGCGGCGGCATCGAGATCCGCCTGCGTCAGCCCATGACCTGCGGGAAGCATCCGCGCGGTGAGGGCTGCCCCCGCCGCGCGGAGCTGCCCGGCGAGGCGTTCGGCTATCTCTGGCGTGGCGATCGGGTCTGCGAGCCCGTTCAGAATCAGCACGCGACGGCCCGAGAGGTCGGCCACGGGCGGGGCCGAGAGCGGTGGCATCGCGCGCAGAAGCACCGCCTCGTCGAGCACATCAGGGTGCAGCAGCATCACCGCCGCGGCGATGTTGGCGCCATTGGAGAAGCCGAGTGCCGCGAGCGGCAGACCGCGCGCGTGGCGCCCGGCCGCTGCTTTCGCCCAGGCAGCGAGCTCTGCGGCGCGCGCGATGACATCGGCCTCGTCGAACATCCCTTCGGCGAAGCGGCGGAAGAAGCGAGGCGCGCCACGCTCCAGCACCTTGCCCCGCGGGCTGATCAGGACCGCATCGGGTGCGAGGGCACGGCCGAGCGGAACGAGGTCATGCTCGTTTCCGCCCGTGCCGTGCAGGAGCAGGAGCGCCCGTCTCGGCGCCGCATCGCGCGGCGCCTCGACGTGGTGGATGAAGCCGACCTCCGTTGCTGTCGCCGCGTCCATCACACGGCTTCCCGCGACGGCAGCTTCGGCAGCACCGCCTCGATCTCGGCACGATGCTTCTCGTAGCGCGCAGGCAGCATCAGCGCTTCGCCGAGCCGGTCTTTCGGCTCGTCGATCAGGAAGCCTGGATCGTCCGTCGCGATCTCGAACAGCACCCCGCCAGGCTCGCGGAAATAGGTGCTTCGGAAATAGTTCCGGTCCTGCTGCGGCGTGACGCGGAGGCCGAGCCCGCCGAGCGCACGGCTCGAGGCAGCCTGCGCGGCATCGTCGGCGGCGCGGAAGGCGACGTGGTGGATCGTTCCCGCGCCCTGCGCGCCACGCCAGAAGCCAGCGGCGGAGCGGAGGTCGATGATTGAGGCGAGCCCGCCGCCCGGATGGGTGAAGCGGTGACGCGCGCCCTCGACCGGCCCGGCCGCGTAGCCGAGCACCTCCGTCAGCACCCGCGCCGTCGGGGCGACATCGTCGAGCCACAGCGTGATGCCGCGGAAGCCGCGGATCGCATGCTCTTCCGGCATGCCCGCTGCCGCGTAGCCAGGCAGGGTGGCGGCCCCGGCATCGGTGACGAGCTCGAGCAGAAGCCCGTCAGGATCGCGGAAGGCAAGCACGGTCTCGTCGAACCGCTTCGTCGGTGGCTCGCACTCGATGCCCTTGGCGCCGAGGCGGTCGATCCAGAAGCCGAGCGAGGCGGGCGGGATAGCGAAGGCGATCTCCTCCGCCTGGCCCGTTCCGTGCCGGCCCTTCTGCGCGCCGACATAGGGGAAGAAGGTCAGGATCGTTCCGGGCGTGCCGGTCTCGTCACCGTAGTAGAGGTGATAGGTGCCCGGATCGTCGAAGTTCACCGTGCGCTTGATGAACCTGAGCCCCAGCACATCCCGGTAGAAGGTCAGGTTGCGGGCAGGATCATCGGCGATGGCGGTAATGTGGTGCAGCCGTCCGAGTTCGGTCATCGGGGTTCTCCGCGGCGGGGATTGGCCCGCGCTTTCGCCGCAACAGATGGCGCACCGCCGCGGCAGGTTCAAACAGGCGGCAGGCATAGCCTGCATCGGTGCCGCCGATGGACGGGGCGGGAGGGCCTGCCTGTCGCGCCGGGCCGGTCATGCAACAGAGACGAGATGGGTGACGGCCGGCGGGCCGTCGCCGCGATGGAACCCGCGCACGCGCTGCTGCACCGCGACGTCCGCCGCGGTCAGCCGCGCGTGCTGGCGGAGATGCTCGTCCCAGGTGGCAAGCTCGAACCATTCGACCACCGTTCCGGGGTCGGCGGCATCCTCCATCAGGCCCCAGCGCAGCGCGCCGTCGCGCAGCCTGATGTCCCGCAGGGGAGCGATGGCAACACCGAAGGCCTCCCGGTCGGAGGCATCGATGCGGTAGGTGATGCTCACCACGACAGGCCCACGCTCGCCGGGCACGGGGTTCGCCGTTGCCGGCTCCGGCCAGAGCCCGGCCGGCGCGAGGTCGGCCGGCGCGTCCGGCAGGGGGAGGCGGCGTGCCAGGAGAGCAAGGGCGATCGCCAAGGCCGCCGCGGCGGCGAGCGTAAGCGGCACCGAGGCGGCATCGGCGAGCCTGCCCCAGCCGACCGAGCCTGCCGCCATCGCGCCGTAGAAGGCGGTGAGGTAGAGGGCAAGGCCGCGCGCCCGCACCCAGGCCGGCAGCACCCCCTGCGCGGCGACGTTCAGCGTCGTCACCGCAACGATCCAGCCGAGGCCTAGAAGCGCAGAGGCCGCCACGGCGAAGGCAACCGAGGCGCTGATGGCGAGCAGCGGCATCGCCGCGGCGACCGTCGCGGTGGCGCCGAGCAGCGTGGCATCGGCAGCGAGCCGAGCCCGGATGGCGGGAAGCGCGAGCGCGCCGCCGACCGCGCCGGCCCCGATCGCGGCGAGCATCATGCCGTATCCGGCAGGCCCGGCATCGGGCAGGCCGCGCGCAAGCAGGGGCAGCAGCGCCCAGGAGGCGGAGGCAGGCGCGAAGAACAGCACCGCGCGCAACAACACGCGGCGCAGCGGCGGCGCGCGCAGGGCATAGCGGACCCCTGAGCGCATCGCGCCCCCCAGCCGCTCCGGCGGGGCCGACAGCGCGGGAAGATCGCGCCGCCACCACAGCAGCGCGGCGATCACCACCGCATAGGTCAGCGCATCGGCGGCATAGGCGGCCGGCACGCCATGCGTCGCGACGATCAGGCCACCGAGCGCCGGGCCGATCGCGCGGCTAATGTTGAGCCCGAGGCTGTTCAGCGCGACCGCGGGTCGGAGCAGCGGCTTCGGCACAAGCTCCGGCACGACGGCCTGCCACGCCGGCTGGCCAAGGGCGGCGAAGCAGCCCGCGAGGAAGGTGAGCGCGAGAAGCGACCACGGCGTAAGCGCGTCGGCCGCGGCGAGCGCTGCCATCAGGCTCACCACCACGAGGAGTGCGGCCTGCACCGCGATCAGCATGCGCCGGCGGTCGAGCAAATCGGCGAGCGCGCCGGCGGGCAGGGCGAGCAGGAAGATCGGCAGCGAGGTCGCCGCCTGGACCAGCGCCACCACCGTCGCCGACGGGCTGAGCGTGACCATCAGCCAGCCTGAGCCGACGTCGCGCATCCAGGTGCCGAGATTGCCGATGACGGTCGCCGCCCAGAGCACGGCGAAGACGCGCTGCCTGAGCGGGGCGAAGGCGCCCGGCTGCCCATCATTCATCAGAGGGCGCTCATCAGAAGGCTCTCATCTCAGAGCCAGCAGGCGCAGCCGAGCGCTCCCCAGAAGTCGCGCGGGTTCGCGGCCGGTACGGTCCGGGCAAGAACCGTTCCGTGCGCGTGACCATGGATGCCACAGGGCAGCGCGCAGCATGCCGTCCGTCCTGCGCCTTCGGCCTTCATCCTGCCCTGGTAGCCGCCGAAGCGCTTCACCGGAGACCAGTCGGGCGCGATGGGCGGAAGCGGCGGTGCGAGGCCGGCGAAAGGGCCGGTGCCATGCACGATCGCGCCGCCGAGCACGGTGAGGTCGGCCGTGATGTGCCGGATCGCGGCCTCCGGAACGGAGAAGTAGTCGTCGGAGAGAAGCACGATGTCGGCGAGCTGCCCCGGCGCGATGCGTCCCTTCAGCCCCGTCTCGCCGGAGAACCAGGAGTTCGCCTCCGTCCAGAGCCTGAGCGCCTGCTCGCGCGAGAGCCGCGCGTCGGGCCGCGTGGTGCGCATGCCGCCCAGCGTGCCGCCTGTGACGAGCCACCAAAGCGAGACCCAGGGATTGTATGAGGCGACGCGCGTCGCATCCGTCCCGGCGCCGACCGGCACGCCGGCGGCGAGCATCCGCGCGACAGGCGGGGCCTCCTCGGCCGCCGCGGCACCATAGCGGGCGACGAAATCCTCGCCCTGGTACACCATCCGGTGCTGCACCGCGACCCCACCGCCCAGGCGCGCGACACGGTCGATGCTGCGGGCCGAGATCGTCTCGGCATGGTCGAAGAACCAGCCGAGGCCCTCGAGCGGGATGTCCCGATCGACCTTCTCGAACACATCGAGCGCGCGCGAGATCGTCTCGTCATAGGTGGCGTGCAGCCGCCAGGGCCAGCGCTTCTCCGCGAGGATCCGCACGACGCGCTCGAGCTCCTCCTCCATCGCGCCAGGCAGGTCGGGGCGCGGCTCGCGGAAATCCTCGAAATCGGCGGCAGAGAAGACGAGCATCTCGCCCGCGCCGTTGTGGCGGAACGTGTCGTCGCCCTGGCGCGGCGAGAGCATGCCGGTCCAGGCGGTGAAATCCTCGGCCTCGCGGCCCTTGTTCTGGGTGAAGAGGTTGTAGGCGATGCGCAGCGTGAGCGCGCCCTCGCGGTGCAGCGCGCGGATCACCGCATAGTCGTCGGGCCAGTTCTGGAACCCGCCGCCCGCGTCGATCGCGGAGGTGACGCCGAGGCGGTTCAGCTCGCGCATGAACCAGCGCGTCGAGGTCTTCTGCTGCTCTGGCTCCAGCTTCGGGCCCTTGGCGAGCGTCGCATAGAGGATCAGCGCGTTTGGCTTCGCCAGCAGAAGTCCCGTCGGGTTGCCCGCCGCGTCGCGCTCGATCATTCCGCCGGGTGGATCGGGCGTGTCCCTCGTGTAGCCGGCCGCGCGGAGCGCGGCGCGGTTCAGCAGGGCGCGATCGTAGAGACGGAGGATGAAGACGGGCGTGTCGGGCGCGGCCGCGTTCAGCTCGTCGAGCGTCGGCAGGCGCTTCTCGGCGAACTGGTGCTCGGTGAAGCCGCCGACGACGCGCACCCAGTGCGGCGGTGGCGTGCGCGCCGCCGTCTCCTTCAGCATCGCCATCGCATCCGCCAGCGTCTCGACGCCATCCCAGCGGAGCTCGAGCAGGTAGTTGAGCCCGCCGCGGATGACGTGGATGTGGCTGTCGATCAGGCCCGGGATGGCGCGACGGCCGGCGGCGTCGAGCACCCTTGTTGCGGGTCCCGCGAGCGGCATGACCTCGGCCTCGCGCCCTACGGCGACGAAGCGGCCGCCGGCGACGGCAACGGCGTCAGCCTCGGGGTTCGCGCGGTCGAGCGTCGTGACGCGGGCATTGCGGATGATCAGCTCAGGTGTCACGGGCGCTCTCCTGCCCGCGCGAGGCAGGCGTGCCATGGCCGGGAAGATGGCCGAACACATGCGGGACGCACCCGCTGCGCAGCCACGACAGCGTCACCGCCTCGCCGCCGAGCAGGCGCTTGGCGACGGGCACGATCTGCTCGCCGGCCAGGATGCCGAGGAGCCCGATCAGGGCGATTACCGGCGGCGCCGGCGACCGCACGCCGAGCAGGCTGTAGAGGACGCCGACCAGCAGGCCGGCGCCCCCCGCGAGCAGATAGGCCTGCATCCTATTCGGCCGCCTTGGCGCCGCCCTCCGAGGCATGCTCGCCAAGCGCCCATTTCGAGAAGCGGATCTGGATGCCGTAGGGGCTGTGCGCCTTCATGATCTCCATCATGCCATCATAGGTCGCCGACCGCGCCCAATCCTGCTGCAGCTCGAAGCTCCACTGCAGCGAGGTGATCGGCACCGCGCCGGCCTGGGCGAGGCGCTGCACCGCCCGCTCATGCGCCTCGACGGTGATGTCGCCGCAGGCATCCGTCGGTACGTACACCTCGAGCCCCTCGCGCAGCATGTCGAGCGAGGGAAACATCACGCAGGCCTCGGTCCAGAGCCCGGCGATCAGCCACTTCCTGCGGCCGATCTTCTGCACCGCCGCGCGGAAGTTCGGATCGACCCAGGAGTTGATCGAGGTGCGGTCGATCAGCGCCTGGCCGGGGAACACGGATGTCAGTTCCGGCATCATTGGGCCGGAGAAGCTGTCGGCCGCCACGGTGGTGAGGATGGTGGGGATGCCGAACAGCTTCGCGGCCTTGGCCAGGATCTGCGCGTTGTGCATCACGATCGTCCGGTCATGGCTGCCCACGCCCTGCCACATGGCCGGCTGGTAGTCGATCAGCGCGAGCGCGCAGTTCTCGGGGCTCAGCATGTCGGTCTTCGGCATCGGTCCGTCCCTTGCATGGCCGGCCCGCGCCGGCGTCGAGACGGAGAATGGTGCCGGGCGCGCAACGCTGCTGCCACAGGATTGCGCTGCATGTCGTTTCCTTGCTCACGTGCGCGTGAGCATCGTCCCGCCGTCCTGCAGTTCCATGGCAGATGGCGCGGCATTGATGAGACCAGGAGCGGATCCGTCGATGACTGCCCAGCTTCCCCGCCTTGCCCCCGGACGCAGAACCAAGCTGATCACGCCCGCGCGCCTGATCGCAGCGCTCGATGCGACATCAAAACCAGTCCGTCAGGCACGCCCCTGGCCGCCCTTGCATCGCTTCCAGCTTCCGCCGACGGAGGTCGCCACCCCTGCGATGACAGACCACGTCATCACCCTGCACCTCTCCGGCGATGCCGAAACCGAGACGGACGTGACGGGCCGGATGCGCGGCTACAGGCTTCGGCCGGGCCAGGTCGGGCTCATCCCTGCGATGCAGCCGACCTCGTGGAGGCTGGCTGGCGGGGCCGGGTTCCTGCACCTGTACCTGCCGACGGACACGCTCGCGGGCTACGCACAGGAGGCCGGGCTTGCGGACCGGCTTCGCCCAGGCTTCGGCCTGGATGATCCGTTCCTCGCGAGCCTGCTGCGCCGCATTGCCGACGTCGCCTCACATGCCGAGCCGGTCGACAAGCTGCTCTGCGAGAGCATCGAGAGGACGATCGCGCTGCACCTTCTCGCGACCTACGGGGAAAGGGCGGTGGCGCTCGGCAGCACGGCGATGTCGGCTCAACGGCTCCGCGCGGTGCGTTCCCTCGTCGAGGACAATCTAGCCGACGCCTTGACGCTTGAGCTGCTCGCGGGTGCGGCGGGGATGAGCCGGTTCCATTTCGCCCGGGCGTTCCGCGCGGCCACGGGCATGACGCCGTATCGCTACGTGACGCAGCGGCGCATCGCGCGGGCGCGCGCCCTGCTCGTCGCAGGGGAGCTTCCGGTGGCCGACATCGCGCTCGCGGTCGGATTCACCACAGCGAGCCACTTCGCCCGCGCCTTCCGCCAGGCGACCGGGGAGAGCCCGACCGCCTATCGGCGACACCGCAGGCGATAGGCTCAGCGGAACGGCGTCGGCCCGAGATAGAGATGCGTCTCGGGCGGGCCCTCACCTCGGTGCAGCGAGGCGACGCGGCCGAGAAGCTCCGCCTCCGCCGCGGTGATCCGCGCCGCGTGGCCCGCATAGTCGCCCCAGCGCTCGAGCCCGAACATCTCGACCCAGACGCCGTCCTCCTGCAGGTCCTCGAGGATGCGCCAGGCGAAGGCGCCGTCGCGGCGGCGGCAGCGGCCGACCTCCTCCATCAGCGCGAGGAAGCGGCGCGTCCGGTCCATCGGCACGACGTAGCGGATCGTCACCACCACCGGACCGCGCTCGGGGGCGGCGGAATGGGCGGCGCGCGGAAGCGGCACCGCAAGTGTCGGGCCGGCGGGGAGGGCGGAAGCGGCATCGGCCGTCGGCAGCCGCACGCGCAGCCCGATGGCGGAGGCGACGAGCCCGCCCAGGGCGGCGGCGGTCATCGCCGGGACGATGCCCCAGATCTCGCCTGCCCAGCCCCAGAGAAGCGTGCCGCCTGTCAGCGCGCCGAAGAAGGCCATCTGGTAGAGCGACAGCGCGCGCGCCCGCACCCAGGCGGGAAGGGAGAGCTGGGCCGCGACCTGCATCGTCGCGATCGTCGTGATCCAGACGATGCCGTAGGCGAACATTCCGGCCGCGGCGATCGCCGGGTGCCGGCCGAGCCCGAGCGCGAGGATGGCGGCGGAGGCGAGCACCCCGCCGGCGGCGACCACCATGTCGGCGCGCATCAGTGCGCGGATACGCGGCATCATCAGCCCGCCGAACACGGCGCCCGCGCCCATCGCGCCGAGCAGCAGCCCGAACGTCTCCGGACCGCTCGCGAGCCGCTCGCGCACGATCAGCGGCAGGAACGCCCAGGGCGCGGAGGCGAAGGTGAAGAGCAGCGCGGCGCGGATCATCAGCCGCTGCAGCGCGGGCGTGGAGCCGACATAACGCAGCCCGGCCTTCACCGCGGAGAGGAAGCGCTCGCGCGAGGGCGCGTTGGAGGCATCGCGCTTCCAGGCCGCGAAGGCGCCGATCAGCGGCAGGTAGCTGACCGCGTTGGCCGCGAAGCAGGCCCAGGCGCCGAGAGTCGCGAGCACGACGCCCCCAAGCGCGGGGCCGACGGCGCGGGCGCCGTTGAAGGCCATGCCATGCAGCGCGATCGCCTGCGGAAGCTCCTCGCGGGTGACGAGTTCCGGCGTGATCGCCGCCCAGGCGGGCGAGCTCATCGCGTTGCCCACGCCGATGAGGAAGGTGAAGAACAGGAGCGTCCAGGCGCCGGTGAGCCCCGCGATCGTCAGCGCAGCGAGTGCGACGGCCGCGACCGCCTGCATCGCGATCGAGGCGATCAGGAACAGCCGCCTGTCGATGATGTCGGCAAGCGCGCCTGCGGGAAGGGCGAGCAGGAAGATCGGCAGCGTGGTCGCCGCCTGCACGGCCGCGACCATGGCGGGCTCGGGCGCGAGATCGGTCATCAGCCAGCCCGCGCCGGTGTTCTGCAGCCAGGTGCCGAGGCCCGCGGCGGCATTGCCGATCCAGACCGCGCGGAACACGCGGTTCTTCAGCGGCGCGAAGGCAGGGGAGGTTGGCGTTCGTGGCGGCACGGGGCCGCGATCATGACCGCGACCAGCCGATCGCGCCACCGCCTCGCTGCGCGGTCAGCGCGGCAGAGGCGCGATGACGCGGATCGCGACGGTGTCTCCGGCGAGAAACGGCCGCGCGGTGATGCCCCAGGCGCTGCGGCTGATGCGCGCCTCGGCCCGCACCATGCCGTCCTCGCGCGCGAGGGTGAGGCGGACGGGGTGGGTGACGCCCTTGATGGTGAGCTCGCCCTGCAGCGTCTCCGTCTCGGCCGCAGTGTCGCTCGCCTTCACGATACGCCCTGCATGGAAGGTGATCGCGCGGTGGTGGGCGACGTCGAGAAAGCCCATGGATTTCACGTCGTTCTCGATCGGCCCGCCATCGAGCATCAGGCTCGCGGCGTCGATCTCCACCTCGGCCCGGCTGCCCTTCGGGTCGAGCACGATCCTGCCCGAGAACGCGGCGAACCGGCCTTCCAGGGGAAAGATGCCGAGCGCATAGGCGGTGAAGCCGATGCTGCAGCAGGAGGGCGTGACCTCGAGCGTGTGGGGGGCGGAGGCGGACACGGCAAGCCGATCGCTTTCCGGCGCAGCGCCTGCGGCAAGCGGTAGGATGAGGAGAAGCGGAATGAGGCGGCGCATCCTAAGCCCCTGTCCACCGGCCTCGGCAGCGTAGCACCGGCGCGGCAGCGCGGCCGCGCACCGATGCGTGAGGGTGCGGGGACGGAGCGGCGCGGTGTTCACCTCCGCGCCGTCGCTGCGCTACACAGGGGGAGGATCAGCCTCGAGCCGGGACGGAGACGGGCGATGGATGGCGGCACCTTCGTGATGCTGAACTTCCTCCTGGTGAAGGGGCCGATCCTCGCGATCGCGCTCTACCAGCTCTGGTCGCTTCGACACTATCCGAAGCCGCCCGAGCGTCAGGAACGGAACGCGCCGCCGCCCTCGCCGATGGGCGGCGACAGAAAGCCGCTGCCGAACAAGCCTTTGCCCGAATGCCTGGTTCCCCGGCCATTGGCCGCGCCCGCGCCACACGAGGAGCGGGTGAGGGAACTCGTCTGACGACAAGAAGCAAACGCAAATGGCCCGTCTTTTGGCGGGCCTTCGCATATCTGGGCGGTCGGACAGCCGGTCGGCCGGCGTGACCGGACCGCCAGGCATTGTTCCGGGGTGCGTCGGGTGTCGCGAGTTGCACACGGCAGTCGGTAAACTTTACATAACGCAACGATCATCGACCGCTTAAGAGCTAACCTATTGATTTTTCATATGGTATTCTGGCGGCCTGGTTCTTGCTGTCCGAATTTTTCGGAACGATCAGGAGGTTTCTTCATGTCGGTCAGGCGGATGATTGGCGCGGCTGCGTTCGCAATTGCCACCCTCGCTGCGGTCCCGCGCGCTGATGCGGCCTTCACCTTCACCGTCGTTGAGCAGGGTTCCGACGTTGTGTTTACCGGCAGCGGAACGCTCAACCTTGGCGGCCTTTCTTTTTTTGGGACCGTCACTGGCAATCGCGGTCTTGGCTCCAGCTTCCTGTTGAGCGTTTCCTCTCCTGTTGACGCCTACACGGGCATCACCGGACCGGCCACGTTCAAGACGGTCTCCAACTTCGTTCCCACTGCAAGCTCGGGGGACCCAGTTGGAATTCAGCCTTCTTTCTCCGCCCTGTTCGTGCCAGTCGGCTACGCTTCGGGGACCCCGTTGTCCGCTAGCATGACGTTCGCTGACCATGACTACACGACGCTGGGGCTGACACCGGGCACGTTCACCTGGACCTGGGGCTCAGGCGCCGCCGCAGATAGCTTCACTATTCAGATAACCGCACCGACCGACCCTGAGCCAGTCCCGGAGCCTGCTTCGGCGGTCCTCTTCGGTGCCGGGCCTGCTCGGCCTCGCGGCTGCGGCGGCGCGCCGCCGGCGGCATCGGATCAGGCGGTAGCTGTCGGCGCTCCCCATCGACAGGACGTGGCAGTCGCGCTCGAAGGCGACGCTACTGATGTAGAGTGAGGCATCTGCGATCGGCCTGCCGCGCCCGCGCCGAGATGAAGAACCGGCCAGCGGCGAACTGACGGACGCAGGCCCTGCGGTCTTCCTCAATCAGGATCGCGGCGAAGGACAGGTCGTGGCGGGTCATGGTCATGCCTCCGTGCCCCTTGCCAGAGGTGGGGTGGGAGGGTCGCGCGCGGCAAGCGCGCCGGCGCACACGCGGGCGTCCTGAAACGCAGAAGGCCCGCATCACTGCGGGCCTTCGCGTTGTCGGTACGCTGATCGGGCGCAATCGCCGGTCCGCCAACAAGCGGACCGGCCCTGACCCCGGCGGCGGGGCCGCCTCAGACGGAGTAGTACATCTCGAACTCGACCGGGTGCGGGGTGTGCTCGAAGCGGTACACCTCGGTCCACTTCAGGTCGATGTAGCTCTCGATCTGGTCCTTGTTGAACACGTCTCCCTTCAGCAGGAAGTCGTGGTCGGCCTCGAGCGACTGCAGCGCCTCGCGGAGCGAGCCGCACACCGTCGGGATGCCCTTCAGCTCCTCGGGCGGCAGGTCGTAGAGGTCCTTGTCCATCGCCTCACCCGGGTGGATGCGGTTCTGGATGCCGTCGAGGCCGGCCATCAGCATGGCAGCGAAGGCGAGGTATGGGTTCGCCGTCGGGTCGGGGAAGCGGACCTCAACGCGCTTTGCCTTCGGGTTCGTCGCGTACGGGATGCGGCAGGAGGCGGAGCGGTTGCGCGCCGAGTATGCGAGCAGCACGGGGGCCTCGAAGCCGGGGATCAGGCGCTTGTAGGAGTTGGTCGAGGGGTTGGTGAAGGCGTTCAGCGCCTTGGCGTGCTTGATGATGCCGCCGATGTAGTAGAGCGCGCTCTCGGAGAGGTCGGCGTAGCCGTTGCCGGCGAAGAGGGGCTTGCCCTTCTTCCAGATCGACTGGTGCACGTGCATGCCCGAGCCGTTGTCGCCATAGACCGGCTTCGGCATGAACGTCGCGGTCTTCCCGTAGCTGTGCGCGACGTTGTGGATCACGTACTTGTAGATCTGCATGTGGTCGGCCTGCCGCACGAGCGGGCCGAACTTGGTGCCGAGCTCATGCTGGCTCTGCGCCACCTCGTGGTGGTGCTTCTCGATGATCACGCCCATCTCGCCCATGGTCGAGAGCATCTCGGCGCGAAGGTCACTCTCGCTGTCGACGGGCGGCACGGGGAAGTAGCCGCCCTTCACCGACGGGCGGTGGCCCATGTTGCCCTCGGGGTAGTCCTTCAGGCTGGCCTGGGGCCCCTCGATGCTGTCGAGCTGGTAGATGCCGTAGGTGCCGCCCGTACCGAACTTCACGTTGTCGAAGATGAAGAACTCGGCCTCGGGGCCGAAATAGGCAGTGTCGCCGATGCCGGTCGAGGCGAGGTACGCCTCGGCCTTCTTCGCGGTCGACCGGGGGTCGCGCGTGTAGGCCTGGCCGGTCGAGGGCTCGACGATGTCGCAGAAGAGGATCATCGACGGCTTGGCCGCGAACGGGTCCATGACGGCCGAGCTCGCGTCCGGCATCAGGATCATGTCGCTCTCGTTGATCGCCTTCCAGCCGGCGATCGAGGAGCCGTCGAACATGATGCCATCGGTGAACACGTCCTCGTCGATCGTCGAGACGTGCTGGGCGGTGTGCTGCCACTTGCCGCGCGGATCGGTGAAGCGGAGATCGACGTACTCGACGGAGTGCTCCTTGAGCATGTCGAGCACCTTCTTCACTTCGGGCTTCGGAGCCATGGTTCCCCTTCCTATTCTCTCAGGTCGTTGCAGGCGCGCCGTCCCCGGGCGGGGAGGGCGGATGGATGGCCTCTCTACTCTGCCGCCGGCCGGGCGGCCCGCCCCGCCGGCGCGGGGCGCGGGAGGCGGAAAGCTGGTGGGCGGGATCGCGACTAGATCGCGTCCTCCCCGCGTTCCCCGGTGCGGATGCGGATCGCTTCCTCGACGGTGGTGATGAAGATCTTGCCGTCGCCGATGCGGCCGGTGCGGGCGGCGTTCATGATCGCCTCGACCGCGCGGTCGACCAGCGCGTCGTCGCAGACGACCTCGATCTTCACCTTCGGCAGGAAGTCGACGACGTATTCGGCGCCGCGATAGAGCTCGGTGTGGCCCTTCTGGCGCCCGAACCCCTTCGCCTCGATCACGGTGATGCCCTGGAGCCCCACTTCGTGGAGCGCCTCCTTCACCTCGTCGAGCTTGAACGGCTTGATGATGGCCTCGATTTTCTTCATTGGCGCGTCACGATCCGGGATGTTCCTCACCTGCCGCTCTGCCGTACGTGCCGCAGTGCGGCCCCCGGTCCTTACGGCGCGCGGAACTTGCACGGGATGTGCCAGAGCTTCAAGTGCGGGTGCGGCGCGGCGGGGCATGGCCTGGTGCGCCGAGGCGCCACGTGCCCCGCCGCTTTTTCGTGCATCTGCCGACTTTTGCAGCAGCGTGCGGCGGCGCGCCGTTGCGCAACCCGCGCCGCAACCCCATAGTCCGCCGCGTTCGCCAAGCCGCGGGGGAAGCAAAGGGTCCATGAAGGCGCCGAATACGCTGCTCGCCAATACCGGAACAACGATCTTCACCGTGATGAGTGCGCTCGCGCTCGAGCATGGCGCGGTCAATCTCGGCCAGGGCTTCCCAGACGCCGACGGCCCAGCCGACGTGGTCAAGGCCGCAGCCGATGCGCTGCTCGACGGGCGCAACCAGTACCCGCCGCTCACGGGCGTGCCGGAGCTTCGGGCCGCCGTCGCCGCCGCGAACCGGCGCTTCTGGGGCATCGAGGCCGATCCTGCCACGGAGGTCGTCGTCACCTCGGGTGCCACGGAGGCGATCACCGCCTCGCTGATGGCGGTGCTCGACCCGGGCGACGAGGTCGTGCTGATCGAGCCGCTCTACGACACCTACCTGCCTGTGGTGAAGATGCTCGGCGCGGTGCCGAAGCTCGTGCGCCTCGAGCCGCCGAAATGGGAGCTGCCGCGCGCCGAGCTCGCCGCCGCCTTCGGGCCGCGCACCAAGGCGATCCTGATGAACTCGCCGCAGAACCCCTGCTCGAAGGTGTTCACCGCGGCCGAGCTCGCCTTCATCGCCGAGCTCCTGCAGAAGCACGACGCCTACGCCGTGTGCGACGAGGTGTACGAGCACCTGACCTTCGATGGCTGGCGGCACATCCCGCTGATGAGCCTGCCGGGGATGCGCGAGCGCTGCATGCGCATCGGCTCTGCGGGCAAGACCTTCAGCCTCACAGGCTGGAAGGTCGGCTACGTCACCGCGCCGCCGAAGCTTGCCGCGATCGTGGCCAAGGCGCACCAGCTTCTCACCTTCACCACCCCGCCGAACCTGCAGCGTGCCGTGGCGGTCGGCCTCGCCAAGCCGGATGCCTACTTCGAGGGTCTCGCGGCGGGCCTCCAGGCCAAGCGGGACAGGCTGTCGGACGGGCTCGCGCGCCTCGGCTTCGGGGTGCTCGAGACACGCGGCAGCTACTTCGTCTCGGCCGATTTCCGGCCCCTCGGCTTCGCCGGGGACGATGTCGCCTTCTGCCGGTGGCTGACCGAGACGGCGAAGGTCACGGCCATCCCCGTCAGCGCCTTCTATTCCGAGTCCGGGGCCGATGCCGCGGCCGCGCCGCGGCACTACGCCCGCTTCGCCTTCTGCAAGCACGACGCGACGCTCGACCTCGCGCTCGCCCGCATGGAGGCTGCCTTCGCCGCGCGCGGGGCAGAGGGCGCGGGCAGGGCGTTGACGGCATAAGCCACGGCGGCGTATGGGAGCGGCCTTCGTGCGGCGGCCTTAGCTCAGCGGTAGAGCGCCTGGTTGTGGTCCAGGATGCCACGGGTTCGATCCCCGTAGGTCGCCCCACCTCCGCCCTTTCCTGCTCTGCGCCAATCCCGCTCGCAGCTCCTCCGCCGATCCGGCGTGCCGACGCGGTTCCGGGTCCGCGCCCCGGCTTGTGTTGCTGCATCGTAATGGATAGACTGCCCCGAACACACTGCCTTGCCTTGCCCGTGGCGCAATGGAGGCCAGCACCATGCAGCATCGCAACGCCCTGCCGCAGCTCTCCGGCAAGCTGCTCGTCACCGATGGCGGACTGGAAACCACCCTCATCTTCCACGAGGGGTTCGACCTTCCGCACTTCGCCGCTTTCCCGCTGCTCGACACGGCCGAGGGCAGGGCGGCGCTCCGCCGCTACTACGACAGCTACGGCGCGGCCTCCGCGCGAAGCGGTGCAGGCTGCATCCTCGACACGCCGACCTTCCGCGCGAGCCCGGAATGGGCGGCGAAGCTCGGCTACGGCACGGCCGACCTCGCGAGGATCATCGCCGACGGCGTCGCACTGCTGTCGGCCGTCCGCGCTGCCTGGCAGGCACCCGACAGACCCATCGTGATCAACGGCGCGATCGGCCCGCGCGGCGACGGCTATTCCGCCGCCGAGACGATGGACGGGGCGACCTCCGAGGCCTACCACGCGCCCCAGATACGCCGCTATGCCGAGGCAGGGGCCGACCTGGTCATGGCCCAGACGATGACGCATGCCGGGGAAGCGATTGGCATCGCGCGTGCTGCCGCCAAGGTGGGGATGCCTGCGGTCGTGTCCTTCACCGTCGAGACGGACGGCCGCCTTCCGGATGGCACGCCGCTTCATGAAGCGATCCTCGCAACCGATGCGGCGACCGGCTCCTCTCCCGTCCACTACATGGTCAACTGCGCCCACCCGTCGCACGTCGCGCCGGCGCTCGAGGCGGAGGGGGCGTGGATTGCGCGGCTCGGCGGGCTTCGCGCCAATCCGTCGCCGAAGAGCCATGCGGAGCTCAATGAGTCGACGACGCTCGAGGACGGCGACCCCGATGAACTTGCGGCGCTGCTCGGCGCGCTGCGCCGGCAGCATCGCCAGTTCTGCGTAATTGGTGGCTGCTGCGGTTCGGATCATCGCCACGCCGAGAAGATCGGGTTGACCTGCCGCGCCGTCTGACCAAAGCGGCCGCGAAGTCTGCAGGAAAGATCCGCCACGCGAAGGCAGGGCGGGCCCCATTGCATCGCTGCCCGCGCCGTGTCCCACTCCCCGCGCTCAGCGGGAGGATTCCGAACCCATGCAGATCTCACTCGCCGGTCGCCGCGCCCTGATCACCGGCGCCTCCGACGGGCTCGGCCTCGCCATGGCGAAGCGCTTCGCTGCCTCCGGCGCTTCGGTCGCGCTGCTCGCCCGCCGGCCCGGCCCGCTCGAGGAGGCGGCGGAGGCGGTGCGCGCCGAAGCGAAGGGCACGACGGCGGTGGCCATCCCGTGCGACGTCTCGAAGGCCGAGGAGGTCGCAGCTGGCTTCGCCGCGGCGGAAGCCGCGCTCGGCGGCACCGACATCCTCGTCAACAACGCCGGCACCTCCGTTCGCGGCCCCTTCGAGACGATCACCGATGCGGTCTGGCAGGCCGATCTCGACCTCAAGCTGTTCGCCGCGATCCGCCTCACCCGTCTTGCGTTCCCCGGCATGCGCGCGCGGCGCTGGGGCAGGGTGATCAACGTGCTGAACACCGGCACCAAGGCCCCACCCGCGGAGGGCTG
This sequence comes from Elioraea rosea, assembly GCF_007644105.1. Lineage (GTDB taxonomy): Bacteria > Pseudomonadota > Alphaproteobacteria > Acetobacterales > Acetobacteraceae > Elioraea_A > Elioraea_A rosea. Next base: position 29,350 of record NZ_VFAC01000024.1, read on the forward strand.
CCCCACCGCCGTCTCGCGCGCCGCCGGCATGGCGCTCACCAAGGTCCTGGCCAACGAAGGCGCGCCCGACAACATCCTCGTCAACGCCCTTCTCGTCGGCATGATCGAGAGCGGCCAGTGGAAGCGCCGCCACGCGGCCGACAATCGCGGCATCTCCTGGGACGAGTGGGCGGCGGAGCAGGGCGCGCGCATCCCCCTCGGGCGCATCGGGCGGGCGGAGGAGTTCGCGAGCCTCGCCTGCTTCCTGTGCTCGGAGGAGGGCGGCTACGTGACGGGCACGGCCATCAACGTCGATGGGGGCAGGACCCCCGTGGTGTGACGCGAGGGCGCGGATGACGCCGCTGGTTCTGCTCGCCGCGATCGGTGCGGGGACCATGGGGGGCTTCTTCTACGCCTTCTCGGGCCTCGTCATGCCGTCTCTCCGCCGCCTCGATCCGCCCGGGGCGATGAAGGCGATGCAGACGATCAACGTTGTGGTGTTGAGCCCGCACTTCTTCGCGCTCTTCTTCGGCACCGCGGCGTTGAGCCTGGCCATCATCGTCTCGGGGGTCGTCTGGCCGGAAGGCGCGCCGACCTGGCTCGCCATCGCGGGCGGCAGCGTCTATCTCGCCGCGATCATCGGCGTCACCGTTGCCGCGAACGTGCCGATGAACCAGGCGCTGGCAGCGGCGGATGCGGGCGCGCCGGAGGGTGCCGCCCTGTGGGCCCACTACCTGAAGCGATGGACGGCGTGGAACCACGTCCGCGCGGTCGGGGGCATGGTGTCGCTCGCGCTGTTCCTGGCGAGCCTCGTGGCGCGCGCCTAGCCCTTCAGCAGGCTCACCATCAGGCTGATCAGGTAGGTCTGCACACGCTTGCCCTGCTCGGTCATCACCGTGTTCTGCGCGCAGTCCCCGCCGCGCTGCGGCTCATAGCGGGGCTCAACAAGGTTCAGATGCGCGAGCCGCCGAAGCCCCGCTCGGTACTCGGCGTCGAGCGAGCCGCAGTAGACGGCCGTCTGGTCCATGTCGAGGAAGATGCGCAGCAGGTCGCCGTCCATCGCGCGCACGGCATGCACCACCTCGTCGTTCGCCGCCGGAAGCCCCTGCTCGTCGACGCGCACCGGTAGATGTCCCGCCAGGACCGTGCGCGGCGCGACGTCGAGGCCCGGAACCAGGCCGAGTACGCCGTGCAGCGGCACCTGCACGAGGACGAGCACGAACACCGCCACCGCCGGCCAGCGGAGGGACTTGACGAGATCGAGGAAGGCGACCACCCGATCGGCTGGGCTCAGCGCTTGGATGTGGGGGGACATGGCCTCGCTCCGGCTCTGCACCTTCCAGTGTGTTAGGCGAAAAGGGTTAAGCGATGTTGACGGTGGGGATTGCCGGTCTCGGTGCGATCGGCCTCAGACTGGCGAAGGCGCTCGATGCGGGGGTGGAGGGGCTCAGGCTCGTCGCCGTCGCGGCGCGCGACCAGGAGAAGGCGAAGGCCGCCGTCGCCGGGTTCAAGGCCCCGCCGGTGGTGACCGACATCGGCAGCCTCGCCGGTCTCGCCGACGTGGTGGTGGAGGCGGCGCCTGCTTCCGTGTTCGAGGCGATCGTCTCGCCTGCCGTCGAGGCCGGGCGCATCGCGGTCGTCTCCTCCGTCGGCGCGCTCCTGCCGCGCATGCACCTCGTCGAGCGCGCGCGCGAGACGGGCGGGCGCATCATCGTGCCGACGGGCGCGCTGCTCGGGCTCGATGCGGTGCGGGCAGCCGCCGAGGGGAATGTCGAGAGCGTCACCCTCGTCACGCGCAAGCCGCCGCGCGGCCTCGCCGGCGCGCCGTATCTCGAGGAGAAGGGCATCGACGTCGCCACCATCACGACGCCGACGAAGATCTTCGACGGCTCCGCCCGCGAGGGCGCGAAGGGCTTCCCGGCGAACGTGAACGTCGCGGCAGCGCTGGCGCTCGCAGGCATCGGGCCGGACCGTACGCGGCTCGAGATCTGGGCCGACCCGACGGTGACGCGCAACACCCACACGGTGAAGGTCGAGGCCGACACGGTGCGGCTGACGATGACGATCGAGAACGTTCCGTCAGAAGAAAATCCACGCACCGGGAAGATCACGCCACTGTCGCTTCTCGCCTGCCTGCGCGGGCTGACGGCGACGCTGAAGGTGGGAACCTGAGCCTTCGCCGGCCTGCGCCGCCCATGGCGCAGGCCGGCTTGCCGTTCACCAGTCTAGGCGGTGCCGCATGCCGGTGGACGACGCCACGAGCAGTGCGAGCATGCCGAAGGCGAGAACCAACAGCGATCCCGGCTCCGGGATCGGGGTCTGGTAGAGCAATGCCTGAGGGATCACCGCGTTGTCCGCACCGGTGCCGAACGCGATGCCCGCCTGGGTCGGTTCGCCATCGAACCAGTTGATCGTGAGCGCGTAGAGCCCGGCCGTGTCGAATTGCACCTCGACAGGGCTCGGCAGTGTCGCGAACGGATTGATGCCGCCTGCCGGCGGCACATTCACGGCGACCTGCGTGCCCTGGATGATGATGTCCGCACCGTCGTCGGAACCGATGTTGAACAGGACCGCCCCTGGCGCATCGACCCTGTAGTATCCGGTGAAGCGCATCGCTGTGCCGTAGGTAAGCCCGTCAACACGTCTCGCGAGCACCGTCATACCGAGCGGCGGCGAAAGCGATGCGCCGTCGGTGCCGAGGAAGTCGGCGATCGTCGTCGTCTGGTCGAGCACCACGTTGGACGAGCCCTGCGGATAGTCGACCGAACTGGAGGCGAACACGGCGTTGGGCGTGTTCCCGGCCATGTAGGTCTTGGCCCAGGTAATGGTGCGGTCGCCAAGAGCGGAGGGCATCAGGACATCGGCCCAGACGCTGCCGACGAGCCCGGTTCCCGAAAAGGCCGGAAGAGCGAAGTCGGGCGTGGAGAAGGTGTAGGCCGGCACGGCGTGCGCGGACATTCCGGCGAGGAGAGCCGCGGTGGCGGCGGCGGGGAGTAGCATGCTTTTGGTCATGGTACCAATCCTTCCAGAACGTGGTGCTCATCCCGGCATGATTGCGTGGCTACAACGGAGTGCCTGCGCGGCTCAGCGGCCGGTCGACGTGGCGTTGAAGGACCATGATTTGCGGCGGGGTCTCGCCGTGCGGCTGAGATGACGTAGCCAACATTGGTCCCCCGCCGGTTGTCGTTCGACACGATCGATTGCGGGCCCGGTAGCGTATCTCCGAGCGCTCGGAATTCCATCTCTTTTTCGTAACATGATGTAGGCCGCGAAGCGCCGCAAGCGAGGATTCTCGCGGGTCTTGAGCGCCATCAATCCCGCTGCATGAATTCGCTCCTGCGCTCGCGCGCGCGGCTCAGGCCATCGCCACGAGCCGCGCGACATAGGCCGCATAGGCCGCGAGCATCGCGAGCCCAAGGCCGCGGCCGATGCGGCCCGTGAGCATCGCCGGTGCGAGCAGGGCGGTCGCGCCGAGCATCACCCACATCTCCGTGCGCGCGATCTCTGCCGGGATCGCTGTCGGCGCGATCAGCGACGACACGCCGAGGATGCCGAGGATGTTGTAGATGTTCGAGCCGAGGATGTTGCCGAGCGCGATGTCGGAATGGCGACGGATCGCCGCGATCACGCTGGTCACGAGCTCGGGAAGCGAGGTGCCGACGGCGATGAGCGTGAGCCCGATCACGACCTCGGATACCCCGAACGCGCGCGCGATGTTGACCGCCGCGCCGATCATCAGGTCGCCGCCGAGCACGAGCAGGCCGATGCCGCCCACCACCATCGCAGCGGCAAGCGCGGGGTTCAGCGGCACGGCCTGGACCTCCTCCGCCTCTGCCGCATGCAGCGCGCCGGAGGCAGTGCCACCCTGCCGCTCCTGGAGGTAGGTGATCACGGCCGTCGCCGCGAGCAGGGCGAGGCAGAGCACGCCGTGCCACCAGGTCAGCCTGTCGGTCGAGAGAGCGATGGCGATGAACAGAAGCGCCGCACCGAGCACGAACGCGCCATCGCGGCGGATCGCCTCCGGCCGCACCGCGATCGGCGAGATGACGGCGGCGAGCGCGAGGATGAGCAGGATGTTCGCGATGTTCGAGCCGACGATGTTGCCGACCGCGATGCCGCCGAGCCCTTTCATCGCCGCCTCGACGGAGACCACGAGCTCGGGCGTCGAGGTGCCCCAGGCGACGACGGTGACGCCGACGAGAAGCGGCGAGACGCCGAGGCGGCGCGCGAGGCCGACGCCGCCGCGTACGAGGCCTTCCGCGCCCAGAACGAGAAGGCCGAGACCAGCCGCGAGCCACACGAGATCCATGCCGAACCCTCCATGGAGGCCGACAAGGGCTCGACATCGCGGGACCATCCCGCCAGAGGGGCCCGAACCCCGGGCTGGGCGGCAGGTGGCGCCGCGGCGTCACGGATTCAAGGCTGCGGCTCGTGGCCTCGGCATGGCACGCTCGCGCATGCTCGACGCGTTCCTCTATGCCCTCGTCGCCCTGCTGGTGATCTTCGATCCTCCCGGCACGGCGGCGATCTTCATCGCCATCACGCCGCGCGACACGGACACGGAACGTCGTGACCAGGCAGTGCGGGCCGCGGCGATCTCCTTCGGCGTGCTCGCGGGTTTCGCGATCGCCGGCGAGTGGCTGATGCGGGCGATGGGTGTGACCTTGCCCGCCTTTCAGGTGGCCGGCGGGATCCTGCTGTTCCTTCTCGCCACGGACATGGTGATGGTCCGCGATAGCGGTCTGCGCCGAACGACCGAACGCGAGACGCGGGAGGCCGAGGCGCAGGAGAGCGACATCACCGTCTTCCCGCTTGCCATTCCCCTGATCGCCGGGCCGGGAGCGATGACGACGATGGTCCTGCTGCGCGGCAGGGCGGGGGACGACCCGGCGCTGCTTGCCGCGCTCGCCGCTGCCCTCGCCGTGGCGCTCGGTATCACGCTCGCCTCGCTGCTTGCGGCCAAGACCCTCGTGCGCCTCCTCGGTGAAACGGGCACGAACGTGATCGGTCGCGTCCTAGGCGTGGTGGTGGCGGCGCTCGCCGCCCAGATCACCCTCGACGGGGTGCGGGCCATCCTCGCCTCACCGCCAATCGGCTGATCGTCACTCGGCGGCTGCGAGAATGGCCGGGTGGCGTGCGGCGGTGCGAAGCGCCTCTGCGATCGTGTCGGGCGCCTGCGCGCCGGAGAACAGGATGTGGCGGTTGAGCACGAAGGTCGGCACGCCGTTGATGCCGGCCCGGCTCGCCGCGGCGGCCTCGGCGCGAACCTCGTCCTGCGCCTCCGATCCCGCAAGCCGCTCGGCCACCGCGCCGCGGTCCATGCCCGCCTCGCCGGCGATGTCGGCCAGAACCGCGACGTCGCCGATGTCGCGCCCCGCGTGGAAGTAGGCACGGAAGATCGCCTCCATCACCGCAGGCTGCCGTCCTGCCTCCGCGGCGAAGCGGGAGAGGCGGTGTGCGTTGGTGGTGTTCGGCGTGCGCGCAATCGCATCGAGCCGGAAGTCGAGCCCGGCGGCGGCGCCGGCTTCCTTCACCTGCGCATCGAGTTCGCGCGAGCGCTCGAGGCTGCCGAACTTGGCCGCCCGGTAGGCCGCGCGCTCGACCCCCTCATCGGGCATGTCGGGGTTCAGCATGAAGGGGAAGAAGGCTAGCTCGAACCGGAGCCCGGGGTCGGTCTCGGCAAGCATCGCGAGCGCATCGTCGAGCCGCTTCTTGCCGATCCGGCACCAGGGGCAGATCGCGTCGGAGACGACGGTGAGCTTCAACGTCATGCGGCGTCCTTCCGCGGCAGGAGCTGCTCGGCGAGCGTGGCGAACCAGCTCGCGCCGACCGGCAGGATCTCGTCGTTGAAGTCGAACTTCGGGTGGTGGACGGAAGCGTCGTCGCCCCCCCGGCCGCCGCCGAGCATCAGGTAGGCGCCGGGCTTCTTCTCGAGCATGAAAGCGAAATCCTCGCCCCCCATCGTCGGGCGCGGCATCTCGGCCACGCGCTGCTCGCCCTGCACGGCGATGGCCGCGGCGCGTGCGAGCGCTGTGCTCTCGACCTCGTTGACCGTCGCCGGATAGGCGCGACGGAACTGCACCTCCGCCGTCGCGCCGAAGGCCCTCGCGATACCCTCTGCCGTCTCGATCACCCGCTTCTCGATCAGGTCTCCCGCCTCCCTGGTGAACCAGCGTGCCGTGCCGCGCAGCTTCACAGTCTCGGGGATGACATTGTAGGCGAAGCCGCCCTCGAGCCAGGTGATCGACACCACGCCCGAATCCACCGGGTCGAGGTTGCGCGAGACGATCCCCTGCAGCGCGGTGATCACATGCGCGCCGATCAGCACCGGGTCGATGCCCTGGTTCGGCATCGCCCCATGCGCGCCCTTGCCGGTGATGGCGATGTCGATGCCGCCCACCGCCGCCATCACCGGGCCGTTCCGCCAGGCGAAGGTGCCGGCGGGGATACCGGGCCAGTTGTGCAGGCCGAACACGCGGTCGGCCGGGAAACGGTCGAACAGGCCTTCCTTGATCATCACCTCCGCGCCGCCGCCGAACTCCTCGGCCGGCTGGAAGAAGAGATAGACGGTGCCCGCGAAGTTCCGCGTCTCGGCGAGGTATCGCGCCGCGCCGAGAAGCATCGTCGTGTGCCCGTCATGGCCGCAGGCATGCATCACGCCGGGATTCGTCGAGGCATAGGGCTTGCCCGTCTCCTCGAGGATGGGCAGCGCGTCCATGTCGGCACGCAGCCCGATCGCGCCCGCGCCGGGCTCGGACCCGCGGATGACGCCGACCACGCCGGTCTTGGCGATGCCGGTGTGGATCTCGTCCACCCCGAAAGCCTTCAGCTTCTCCGCCACCAGCGCCGCGGTGCGCTTCTCCTCGAAGGCGAGCTCCGGATGGGCGTGGATGTCGCGCCGCCACTCGGTCATGTCCGGGTGGAACTCGGCGATGCGGTTGTGGATCGGCATCCGGGGCGGTCTCCTCGTGTGTCTGGCGTCGATGTCGGGGCTTGGCCCGCCCGGGTCAACGGCCTTCCCAGGTTCCTTCGGGCCGGAGGAAGGCGAAATCCACCCCCTCGGGCGCCTGGAGCACCTCGCGCTGCCAGAGCTTGTCCCAGCCGCGGAGGGCAGGGGCGGGGGGCGTCCAGGCCTGCCGGCGGCGGGCCAGCTCGTCCTCTGCCACCAGGAGGTCGATCCGCCGCTCCTTCACCGAGAGGCGGATGCGATCTCCCGTGCGGACGAGGGCGAGCGGGCCGCCCTCGGCCGCCTCTGGGGCGACATGCAGCACGATCGTGCCGAAGGCGGTGCCCGACATCCGCGCATCCGAGACGCGCACCATGTCCTTCACGCCGGCTCGCGCGAGCTTCTTCGGGATGGGCAGGTAGCCTGCCTCCGGCATGCCGTATCCGCCCTTGGGCCCGGCGTTCTGCAGCACGAGGATATCGTCCGCCGTCACGTCGAGGTCGTCGCGGTCGATCCGCTCCGCCATGTCGGGGAGCGAGGAGAACACCACCGCGCGCGCCTCCTTCTCGAACAGCGTCGCATCCGCGGCCGAGCGCTTGAGGATGGCCCCGCGCGGGCTGAGCGAGCCGAACAGCGCGACGAGCCCGCCGACGGGCGAGATCGGATCGGAAGCGGGGCGGATCACCGCATGGTCCGCGAAGGCGCCCTCCTCGCGGTCGAGCCTGTCGCGCAGCGTCTCTCCCGTCACGGTCGGCACGTCGAGGTGGAGGAGGGGGCGGAGCTGGCGCAGAACCGCGCCCATCGCGCCGGCGGCATGGAAATCCTCCATGTAGCCCTGGCCCGTGGGCTTGAGGTCGACCAAAACGGGCGTTTCGTCCGACAGCGCGTTGAGCCGGGTGAGGTCGAGCGTGATGCCGGCCCGGCCGGCAATGGCGGCGAGGTGGACGATCGCGTTGGTCGAGCCGCCGAGCGCAAGCAGCACCCGCAGCGCGTTCTCGACGCTCTCCGGCGTCACGAGGTCGCGCGGGCGGACGATCCTGCCCTCGGTGGCGAGCCGCACGGCGAGCGCCCCGGAAGCTTCCGCCGCGCGCATGCGGTCGGCATGCACGGCCGGGATGGCGGCGGTGCCTGGCAGGGTGAAGCCGAGCGTCTCTGCGATGCAGGCCATGGTCGAAGCCGTGCCCATCACGCCGCAGGAGCCGGCCGTTGTGGCGAGGTTGCCCTCGACCCGCTCGATCCGCGCGGCATCGACGTCGCCCGCCCGGAACCGCGCCCAGAAGCGTCGGCAATCGGTGCAGGCCGAGAGCCGCTCGCCCTCGAAGCGCATCGCCATCATCGGCCCGCCGACGACCAGCACGCAGGGGACGTTTGATGAGACCGCCGCCATGAGCTGGGCCGGCACCGTCTTGTCGCAGCCGCCGAGCAGCACCACCGCGTCGAGCGGCTGGGCGCGCATCATCTCCTCCGTGTCGATGGCCGCGAGGTTGCGGTAGTACATCGAGCAGGGGGTGAGAGAGGGCTCGCAGACGCTGACGGTCGGGAACTGCAGCGGCAGCCCGCCCGAGGCGAGGATGCCCCGCTCCGCCGCGCGGACGAGCTCGGGGAAGTGCCGGTGGCAGTTGTTCAGCCCGGAGCCCGTGTCGCAGATGCCTACGGTCGGGCGCTTCAGCGCCTCGCGCGACCAGCCCATCGAGAGCATGAAGGAGCGGCGGAGATAGAGGGCGAAGTCGCGGTCGCCGTAGTTCGAGGCGTTGCGGGCCAGGCCCTTCGGGTCATCCGTCATGCGTTTCCCTCTCCGTTCCGAGACGCAGGCTAGGGGCTCGTGAGGGGGCGGGAAAGGTCGACGGTATTGCGGTACCGCATCACGGAAACCGACATATTCCTTGACCTCGCGGCGGCCTCTCCGTATCACTCCGCGCTCGCGACGCCGGGGCGGTCCCGGCGCGACAGGATCGGAATACGATGAAGACCGTCTCGATCAAGCCGTCCGAAGTGAAGAAGGACTGGTGGATCATCGACGCGGAGGGCCTGGTTCTCGGCCGTCTCGCTTCGCTGGTCGCCAACCGCCTCCGCGGCAAGCACAAGCCCACCTTCACCCCGCATGTCGATTGCGGCGACCATGTCGTGATCGTCAACGCCGAGAAGGTGAAGGTGACGGGCAACAAGGCCGCCCAGTCGGTCTTCTACTGGCACACGGGCTATCCCGGCGGCGTCAAGGGCCGCACCCAGGGCCAGATCCTCGGCGGCAAGCACCCCGAGCGGGTGATCGAGAAGGCGGTCGAGCGGATGATCACTCGCGGCCCGCTCGGCCGGCAGCAGATGCGGAACCTGCATGTCTATGCGGGCTCGGCCCATCCGCATGACGGGCAGCAGCCCAAGGCGCTCGACATCGCCTCCATGAACCGCAAGAACAAGGTGGCCTGAGCATGGCAGCCGATACCGTCAAGTCGCTCGCTGACCTGAAGGACCTCGCCGGCGTTCCCGGCGCGGCCGAGGAGGCCGCCAAGCGCGAGCCGAAGCGCGACGCCCAGGGCCGCTCCTACGCCACCGGACGGCGCAAGGACGCCGTGGCCCGCGTGTGGGTGATGCCCGGCAAGGGCAAGATCGAGGTCAACGGCAAGTCCGCCGAGCAGTATTTCGCCCGCCCAGTGCTGCGGATGCTGATCGCCCAGCCCTTCCTGGTGACCGACCGGTACAACCAGTTCGACGTGTACTGCACGGTCGTCGGCGGCGGGCTCTCGGGCCAGGCCGGCGCGCTGCGCCACGGGCTGTCGCGGGCGCTGGTGAACTACGAGCCGGACCTTCGCCGTATCCTCAAGGCCGCAGGGTTCCTCACGCGCGACCCGCGCGTTGTCGAGCGGAAGAAGTACGGCCGCGCCAAGGCACGACGCAGCTTCCAGTTCTCGAAGCGCTGATCGGCGTCGCCCCCGCGCCGATCCAGGGTGCAGGGCAGCATTGTTTCGGGGGCGGGGCCGCTTGGTCCCGCCCCCTTGCTTTTCCAGCCGTGCCACGAGGAAAGTGGCGGATGGCCGCGTGGTGGCGGCGACAGGAGGATCCGATGGCTCAGCAGAAGGTGTTCATCGACGGCGAGGCGGGCACGACGGGCCTGCTGATCCGCGAGCGCCTCGAGGGCCGACGCGACATCTCCCTGGTCCAGATCCCGCCCGAGCGGCGCAAGGACCCCGCCGCCCGCGCCGAGGCGCTCGCCGCGGCCGACCTCGCCGTGCTGTGTTTGCCGGACGACGCAGCGAAGGAGGCCGTCGCGATGGCCGATGCGCTGCCAGGGGGCGGCCCGCGGATCCTCGATGCCTCGACGGCGCATCGCGTGGCGCCGGGCTGGGTCTACGGCTTCCCCGAACTTTCGGCCGAGCAGGAACAGGCGGTGCGCACCGCCCGTCGCGTCTCCAACCCGGGCTGCTACCCGACCGGCGCGATCGCGCTCCTGCGCCCGCTTGTCGATGCCGGCATCGTCCCGCGCGACCATCCGGTGACGATCAACGCCGTCTCGGGGTTCACGGGCGGCGGCAAGAGCATGATCGCCGCCTACGAAAGCGGGTCGGCTCCGCCCTTCGAGCTCTACGCGCTCGGGCTGGAGCACAAGCACCTGCCGGAGCTCGTTGCCCATACGGGGCTGACCCGGACGCCGATCTTCGTTCCCTCCGTCGGCAATTTCCGGCAGGGCATGCTTGTCTCGATCCCGCTTCATCTCGACACGCTGCCGGGCAACGTGACGGCCGCCGACATCGAGGCGACACTCGCCGCACGCTACGGCAAGAGCGCCTGGGTGAGCGTGATCCCGACCGCCGGGCAGGCGAAGATCGCGCCCGAGGAGCTGAACGGCACCAACAAGCTCGAGCTTCGCGTGTTCGGCCATGCCGGCAAGCGCCAGGCCGTGCTCGTCGCGCGGCTCGACAACCTCGGCAAGGGCGCCTCGGGCGCGGCGGTGCAGAACCTCGCCCTGATGCTCGGGCTCGACCAGGGCCAGGACGCGCTCGCGGCGTGAGCGGGCGACAAGACCACTTTCCGGGAGATCGATGATGCAGGGGCCACTCTATCCCTATCGCGGCAAGATGCCAAAGGTTCACCCCAGCGCCTGGATCGCGCCGACCGCCGCGATCATCGGCGACGTGGAGATCGGCGAGGGGGCCAATATCTGGTTCCACTGCGTGATCCGCGGCGACGTGAACCACGTTCGCATCGGCGCCCGCACCAACATCCAGGACGGCTCGATCCTGCATGTGAACCGCGCCACGCATGCCTGCATCATCGGTGACGACGTCACGGTCGGCCACATGGCGATCATCCATGCCTGCACGCTGAAGGACCGTGCCTTCGTCGGCATGGGCGCGATCGTGCTCGACGGCGCGACGATCGAGGAAACAGGCATGCTCGCCGCCGGCGCGGTTCTGACGCCGAACAAGGTGATCAAGGCAGGCGAGCTCTGGGCCGGCTCTCCGGCCGCGTTCATGCGGAAGCTCGAGGAGAAGGACGCGTTCTTCGCCAAGACCGCGCCGCACTATGCCGAGCTCGGCGCAGAGTACCGCACAGAGTACGCGGCACTGCGCGGGGCCGCCCTGCGCGGCGCGGCGGAGTGAGCGCGACGCGGTGAAGCGACGCGGCTTCGTTCTCGGGGCGCTCGCGCTCGCTTCCTGCGACGGAGGGGGGCTTCCGGTGGAGAATGTGGTCATCCCCGTCGGCGCGCTGCGTGGCACCGGCGATCCGCTCTGGCAGGCGACGGAGCTTGCCTCCTTCGCCCTTGCCATGCGCCCGCAGGACCTCGCGGGCAAGCAGGCCGATGCCGCCCACGCGGTGCTGCTCTACGAGTACGCTGCGGCCGATGCCGGCAACGGCCGGCTGTCTGACCAGAACCCGGCGCGGCTGATGCGGGAGGGCAGGCCGCATCTGCGCGCTGCCGCGGGCATCCTCGGCGATGCAGAGCCGCAGCGGGTGATCGATGCGCTCTGGGCCGTGACGGAGGCGCTGCGGCGTGGCGACGAGGCTGGGGCGCGCACCGCGCTTGCCGCGCCCGTGTTCCGCCAGCCGCCCGAGGTGCCGCGCCAGGCGCTTGCCTCCCTCGTCGTGCCGCAGCAGGCGGTGCGGGGCTTGCGGGAGCTGCGCGCGCTGCTCGAGCGCGAACGGGGGCCGATGCGCTGAGCGGCGCGCTTGCCTCTGCCGTGCGCCGCCCTTAGGTTCCGCCCCGTGGCTGGCCGCGCCGCGAGCGGGCCATGGGTTGTACGGTCGGGGCGTAGCGCAGCCTGGTAGCGCGACTGGTTTGGGACCAGTAGGTCGTCGGTTCGAATCCGGCCGCCCCGACCAGAGCCCCAGGGCCGCGCGTGGAGTGAAGGACGGAACGGACGCGATGCGGGCAAGAATCCTGAGGCCCTCGAAATCGGCCATGCAGTCGGGCCGCGCCAAGACGCAGGAGTGGCTTCTCGTCTTCGCCCCCTCCGAACCGAGACGCGCCGACCCGCTGATGGGCTGGATCGGCTCCGGCGACACGGTGGCGAGCCAGGTGCGCCTGCATTTCCCGACGCTCGAGGCGGCTGAGGCCTATGCCCGGGCCAACGGCATCGAGTACGTGGTGGAGCCGGAGCATCGGCCGGTGCTGAAGCCGAAGGCCTATGCCGACAATTTCCGCTACGGCCGCGGCGAGAACTGGACGCACTAGCTCGCCCGCGCCGTGCTGTGTTCGGGCGCCCTTAGCTCAGTTGGATAGAGCAACAGCCTTCTAAGCTGTGGGTCGGTGGTTCGAATCCACCAGGGCGCGCCACGCTGGACGAGCAGCGCTTGCGCTCGAAAAGGCATCTAACGATGCGAAGTGGCTTCTCGGTCCCGGCGTGTCGTCGCAACGGCGTTCCGGCTTGCAGGGCGCTCGCGCTGGCCGACGACGCAGGCGAGCCCGTCAACCGATGCATCGCTTCGCGCCCGGGTCTCCGCGTGTCGATCCCGGGCGACGCGCCCGTTATTCTCGATCGACGCGATACGGGAGAAGGCACGATGCCCGGACAGGTGAGGATCTGGACGTTCGACTGGGTGCCGAAAGGTCCGCGCGGCTACGTGCGCGATCTGAGGCTTCGCTGGGCCCTCGAGGAAGCAGCAATCGAATATTCAGTCGCTTCGGTCCCCTTCGGTGACAGGTCCTCGGATCACCTCGCCCGACAACCGTTTGCCCAGGTTCCGTTCCTCGACGATGGCGACGTCCGGGTCTTCGAGAGCGGTGCTTGCCTTCTCCATCTGGCCGAAAAGAGCGAGGTGCTGATGCCGCGGGATCCGCAGGGCAAGGCGGACACCCATCAGTGGCTCTTCGCCGCGCTGAACTCGGTCGAGATGGTCACGGTGCCCTGGTGGTACATCAGCCTGTCCAGGCCGGCGGAGAATCCCCTTGCAGGCTGGATGAAGCAGCGCTTCGAACGGCTGGACGAGGTGTTGAAGAGGCGGGAGTGGCTGGCGGGCTCGCGCTTCACGGTTGCCGACATCGCCATGTCCGACGTCCTACGTATCCCGGGCGACCGGGGTGAGCTTGACGGATTCGGCGCCATGAAAGCCTATGTCGCGCGCGGGTGCAGCCGTCCTGCCTTCCAGAAGGCCATCAGCGATCAGGTGGCGTACTTCGATGCGGCGGACGCGGCCCGGATTCAGGCGCAATGTTGAGGCCTGGATCGAGCCCGTGCCAACACGTCAGGCGGGACGTCGGCGTTGCGGACTATGGCGCGCGCGAGCCTGCTGGGGCACCGTCGACGGTGCCTGGATTGTCGCATGCGCGCCGAAACGCTACGCTGTTGCGGGACCGTTAGGAACAAGTCGAAATGAAGCGTCCGCGAGAGCCTGAACCTGAGGGCCAGCGCTCGGGCGACGACCTGGCGCAGCAGAAGCTCGCCCTCTGCTCGAGCGTCGTCGGCGAGGCGTTCTTCCCCGCGCTGGTCGAGGCACTGTCGCAGGCGCTGTCGGTGCGCTGCGTGCTGCTGTGCACGCTCCACCCGCTCGATCGAAACAGGGTGCGCACCGTCGCGGCCTGGGATCGCGGGCCGATGCCGAACCTCGAGTACGACCTCGCCGACACGCCCTGCGCGAACATCATCGGCCAGGGAACCTGCCGCTATGCCGCGGGCATCGCCGATCTCTTCCCGGCTGACACGATGCTTCGCGAGATGGGCGCCGAGAGCTATGTCGGCGCGCCGCTGCGTTCCGCCTCGGGGGAGGTGCTCGGCCTGCTCGCGGTGATCGATGACAAGCCGATGACGCGCCCGGGGCAGATCTCGGAGATCGTCGAGGTCTTTGCCGGCCGCGCGGCGGCCGAGCTCGAGCGCCTGTCTGCCGCCTCGATCAACGAGCGGCTCGGGCGGATCGTCGAGGACTCGGTCAGCGAGGTCTACCTGTTCGACCCCGACACCTATTTCTTTAAGCTCGTGAACCGGGGCGCGCGGGAGAATCTCGGCTACTCGATGGAGGAGCTCCGCCGGCTCACGCCCTGGCACATCAAGCCGGGCTTCTCGCGCGAGACGTTCGACGAGATGGTCGAGCCGCTGCGGAGCGGGGAGAAGACGCACCTCCTGTTCGAGACCGTGCACGAGCGCAAGGACGGCACACGCTACAACGTCGCGGTGCAGCTTCAGCTCATCGGCGGCGTCGAGAGCGTGTTCTACGCCTCGATCACCGACATCACCGAGCGCAAGCGTGCCGAGGAGGCGCAGGCGAGGCTTGCCGCCATCGTCGCCTCTTCGGCCGAGGCGATCATCTCCAAGGACATGGACGGCACGATCAAGAGCTGGAACGCCGGGGCCGAGCAGATCTTCGGCTACGCCGCCTCGGAGATGATCGGCACGTCGATCCGGCGCCTCATCCCACCCGACCGGCAGGAGGAGGAGGACGAGATCCTCCGCCGCATCGGCCGGGGCGAGCAGCTGAGCAGCTACGAGACCATACGCCTCTGCCGCGACGGTCGGCGCGTGCACATGTCGGTGACGATCTCGCCCATCTTCGACAGTTCCGGCGCGATCATCGGCGCCTCGAAGATCGGGCACGACATCACCGAGCGCAAGCGCGCCGAGGAGCGCGAGCGCCTCCTGATGCGCGAGGTGAACCACCGCGCGAAGAACCTGCTCACGCTTGTGGAGGCGATCGCCCGGCAGACCGCCTATGGCGACCCCGAAACGTTCCTGGAGCGTTTCGGCGAGCGCATCCGCGCGCTTGCTTCGAGCCAGGACGTACTGGTCCACAGCGGCTGGCAGGACGTGCCGATCGGCGAGCTCGTCCGCTCGCAGCTCGGGCATTTCCGCGACGTGCTGGGCCAGCGCATCCGCATCTCTGGCCCGACGCTGAAGATCACCGCCGCCGCCGCGCAGGCGATCGGCCTCGTCCTGCACGAGCTTGCGACGAACGCGGCGAAGTACGGTGCGCTGTCGAACGACACCGGAACGGTCGCCATCGACTGGTCGCTCACCGCCGAGGCCCGGGGCGAGCCGCGCTTCCAGATGTCCTGGGAGGAGCGTGGCGGGCCGCCTGTCTCGCCGCCTTTGCGCCGGGGCTTCGGCTCGACCGTGATCGACGACATGATGACGATCAGCGTCAGCGGCGAGATCGCGCTCGACTTCGCCCCCGATGGCCTCTCCTGGCGCCTTATCTGCCCCGCACACAAGGTGCTCGAGACGGCCGACATGCCGCCCATCGCGCTGGGCTCCGTCGACCTCGCCACGCCGCGGGAGGATCGTGCGGGCCGCCGCATCCTCCTCGTGGAGGACGAGGCGCTCATCGCCATCGAGATCGCGCAGATCCTCAAGGATGCCGGCTTCGAGGTGGTCGGGCCCGCGACCTCGGTCCTGCAGGCGCTGACGCTGATGAAGCGGAAGCCCTGCGACGCGGCTGTTCTCGACGTGAATCTCGGCGGCGAGACGGCCGAGCCGATCGCCGAGCTTCTGCTCGAGGGAGGAACGCCCTTCCTCACGGTCTCGAGCTACGGGATGGCGCAGCGCCCCGCTGCCTTCGCCGCTGCTCCGCATCTCGACAAGCCGCTGAGGGCCGAGGAGCTCATCCGCAAGCTCGGCCATTGCCTCGGAGCGGCCTCTTTCCGCGCGCGCGTGTAGCGCAGGTAGCCTTCGGCGACGCACCGTTTGGCTGGTTGCCGGCCTGCGTCCCAAGCCCACCATGCGTTCCAGCGAGGGCGCTGCATCGGTTTCGGTATGAATGCTCATGCTGCTCCACATCCGCAACCGCCCGGGTCGTTCACCCCGGCGACCCGGTGGCATGCGAGCAGCATATGGAGTTCATTGTCGTCGTTACAGCACGCGCTCCCACAGCCAGGCCGTGCCGGGCTTGTCGTCATGAACCTCGCCGACATGAGCAAAACCCGATCTTGGGAGCACGCGCGTCGACGCATTCGGCTCCGGCAGCGTCTTTGCCACGATCGTCGGCGGCGGTTTCGCGGTGGCTGCAATCGCACACAGATGGCGCGCGGTAAGCGTCGCGATCCCTCTGCCCTCGAAATCAGCCAGCGTGAAGTAGGCGATCGCCACCCGGCCATCGCTTGGCGGGCCGACGAGGGCGCCGACGACCGCCGGTGCCGATCCCGACACCGCAACGTAGCTGATAGAGGGGGGTTCGTAGCCGAGCCTGGCGAACAGCGCCGCTGAGGCAGCGCAATAGTCGACGATCGTTGGATGCAGAGGGCCGAACGGCGTCACCGGCCGGCCCTCGGCATCACACATCACCAGCGCGAAATGCTCGCTCATCCTGGACCTGGCATACTGCCCTGCCGTCCAGCGCCCAACGTGGCAACCCGCATGATGCCGACGCAGGTCAGTCCCATCGCCGATCCATCTGGCTGGGCCACCTGCGCGAGGATAGATGCCCGCCTTCGGATTCACACAGCCATACAGGCAGCCGGATGACCTCAGTTTCCCCTCGGATTGCCCGCCGGATCGTGCTGGCCGGCGTGGCCGCTGCCATCGCCCCGGCGACGGTCGCGCGCGCACAGCGGCTCCCCGTGCGGGTGATCGACCGCACGCGCCTCGAGCCCGAATTCGCCGGCCGTGATGTTCACTTCATAGCCTGCGATCTCGCTTCGGGCGAGGAGATCGTCCTTTCCGGCAGCGATACGGACAGCCGCCACACGCCATGGTCGACATTCAAGATCCCGAATCTCCTGATTGCGCTCGAGACTGCAATCGCCCGGGACCTCGACTCGCATCGGCGCTGGGACCGCGTCCGCTACCCGGCTGCCAGCTACTGGCCAGATGACTGGCGCAGGGACCAGACCCTGCGGACGGCGTTCGAACGATCGGCCGTGTGGTACTTCCGCGATCTCGCGCGTGAGGTGGGCACCGCGCGGTATCGGGACATCCTCGCGCGGTGGCGCTATGGCAACGCGGTCGTGCCGGACGGTTCCGATGATTTCTGGCTGAACCGGACGCTGATGGTGTCGCCGCGCGAACAGGCGGAGTTCCTCTCGGCACTTCTTTCGGGCAACCTCGGCGTCAGCCGTTCATCGCTCGATGCGCTCGCCGCGGCGAGTGGCTCGGGGAGAGCCGAGGGCGCTTCGCTGCACGGCAAGACGGGCGCCGGTCCGGTCGTGGCCGGGCGTTTCGACGGGGCGTTCGAGGGATGGTACAGCGGCTTTGTCCTGCGTGACGGAGCAGCGCCTGTGACATTCTCGCTGTTCACCACCGCCCCGACCTTCGCTGCGCTGCGCAGCTTCCGACGTGAGGCCTCGATCAGACTGCTGCGCGAAGCCGGATCGCTGAGGGGCGCAGTCGACGCCTAGGGTGACATCCGATCGGGTGGACTTGCCGCATCGGTTTCCGTTGCTGCGGGCGTTGCTTCGGCCACCGCGGGGTCACTCGCGCCCCTCGTCGGGGATGTTGAGCAGCGCGCCGCAGGCCTTGCAGTGCACTGCATCGGCATCGTGCCGTGAGAGGCCGCAATCGCCGCAACTGAAGCGCACCTTGCGCGGCCGGAACAGCGTCTGGGCGAGGCGGAGGAAGAGCGTCACCCCCGCGATCATGATCGCGACGGAGATGAGCCGCCCGGCCGTGCCGGGAAGGGTTATGTCGCCGAAGCCGGTCGTCGTCAGCGCCGTGACCGTGAAGTAGAGCGCATCGGCATAGTTGACGATGTGCGGGTTCGTGAAGTGCTGCGTCTCGTACACCACCGCGGTCATGATGAAGACGAACACCACGAGGTGAATGCCGGCGAGCACGGCGTCCTCGTTCCGCCGGAAGAACGCGAAGTCCTGCCTCAGCATCTCCGCCATGCGGTAGGAATGCAGCAGCCTCAGAGTACGGGCGATCCGCAGGAAGCCGAGGCTGAAGCCTGCGAGCGGGGCGAGGAACGAGGCGATCGCGACCGCATCGGCGATCGAGGCGGGGGTCAGCGCCTCGCGCATGGGCTTGCGGCTTGCGAGAAGCCGCCCGACGAACTCCGCCAGCAGGACGAGGCCGAGACCGATGTCGATCACGCCGATGGTGCGGCTGCGCCCGACGAAGGAAGTCGCAATGACGAAGGTGATGGTCGCGAGATCGAGGGCGAGCACCCCGTAGCGGAAGCGGCGCGCATCCTCCGTGTTGCCGGCATAGAGGTGGTGCAGCCGAGCCCGAAGCGTCGCGGGTTCGTCGGCCGGGCGGCCGGCCATTGCTGCGCTCCCGTCCGGCGCCGGCCCCGCCGTCAGCCCCAGGCCTCGCGGTAGAGCGCGACGATCTCGTCCTTCGTGGGAACGCGCGGGTTGTTCGCCGGGCTGCCGCTCGCGAGCGCCTGGTCTGCCATAAGCGGCAGGAGGCTGTTCCACTTCTGCTCGTCGAGCCCATAGGCGCGCGGGCTCGGCACGGCGAGGTCGCGGTTGAGCGCGGCGAGTTCATCGACGAGCTTCGCACCGGCCGACTGGTCGCCCTCCTCCGCGGTGGCGATACCCATCGCCCGCGCGGCAGTGGCGTAGCGCGGCAGCGCCGCCTCGAGCGAGAAGCGGGTGATTGCGGGAAGAAGCATCGCGTTCGAGAGCCCGTGCGCAACGTGGAAATGCGCCCCGATCGGGCGGCTCATCCCGTGCACGAGCGCGACGGAGGCGTTCGAGAACGCGAGGCCCGCGAGCGTCGCGCCAAGCATCATCGCCTCGCGCGCGGCCTCGTTGCGAGGCTCGGCATAGGCCGTGCGCACGTTCCTGGCCAAGAGGTCCATCGCGCGCAGGGCCATCGTGTCGGAGTAGGCGTTGGCGCGCTTCGAGACATAGGCCTCGAGCGCGTGGGTGAGGCTGTCGATGCCGGTGTCGGCGGTCGTGCGCGGCGGCACGGAGTGGGTGAGCGTATGGTCGACGATCGCGGCCGTCGGCAGGGCGGCGAGGCCCGCGATCAGCATCTTCTCGTTCCGTTCCGTGTCCGTCACCACCGTGAAGCGGGTGACCTCGGAGCCTGTGCCCGCGGTGGTCGGGATGGCGATGACGGGAAGCGCGTCCATGTCCGCCGCGGCCGGAACCTTCCAGTCCCGCATCTTTCCGGCCCGGTCGATCGTCCTGGCGGCGGCGAGGATGGCCATCGCTTTGGCCGTATCCATCGGCGAGCCGCCGCCGAAGCCGATCAGGCAATCGGTATCGCTTCGCGCGAGCAGCGCAACGCCCGCCTCGATGACCGTGTCGGTCGGGTCGGGCACGGTTTCGCTGAACACCGAAGTCGCGATGCCCGCTTCGCGGAGCGGGCCGAGCACGCGCTCGACGAGGCCGGAGGAGACCATGAACGGGTCGGTCACCACGAGCGGGCGGGTGAGCCTCAGCTTGCCGAGCACCTCGGCGATCTGCCCGATCGCGCCGCCGCCGACAAGCAGAAGCCGCGGCGAGACGATGCTCACGACCATGTCCGTCCTCCCTCTCGATGCCGGGCGAAGCCTAGCCGCGCCGCTCCGTCAAGGCGAGACGCGGCGCTCGGCGGCAAGGGCGAGGCGGCGCGCGACGGCCGGGCTCGGCGGGTGCGGGGCGAGGCTCGGGATCGCGGGAATCGGGAGCTCCTCCGCGCGATGGCAGGCGACGAGGTGGCCTTCGCCCATCGGCCGCAGCTTGGGCCGCTCCTCCCGGCAGCGAGCCACCACGTGCGGGCAGCGGCTGGCAAAACGACAGCCAGGCGGGGGATTCATCGGGCTCGGCACGTCTCCGCCGAGCGCGGCCTGGGCGCGTCGGCGCACCGGGTCCGGCACGGGAATCGCTGCCAGGAGCGCCTGGGTGTAGGGGTGGCGGGGTGCGCCGTAGAGCGCGGATTTCGGCGCGGTCTCCACGATCTCGCCGAGATACATCACGGCGATCCGGTCGGACACGTGGCGGACCACGGCTAGGTCGTGTGCGATGAAGAGGTAGGAGAGCCCGAGGCGCTGCTGCAGGTCCTTCAGTAGGTTCACGACCTGCGCCTGGATCGACACGTCGAGCGCCGAGACAGGCTCGTCGCACACGACCAACCGCGGGTTCACGGCGAGCGCGCGGGCGATGCCGATGCGCTGGCGCTGCCCGCCGGAGAACTCGTGCGGGAAGCGCTGCGCATGGTAGGGCGCGAGGCCGACGAGGCGGAGGAGCTCCTCGACGCGCGCGCGGCGCGAGGCATCGTCGCCGATACCGTGCACCTCCATCGGCTCGGCGATGATGCGGCCGACAGGCATGCGCGGGTTGAGCGAGGCATAGGGGTCCTGGAACACAGGCTGCATCGCGCGGCGGATCGGGGTCAGCGCCGAGGCGGGCGTCCTCGTGATGTCCTGCCCCGCGAAGCGGATCGACCCGCCCGTCGGCTCGAGAAGGCGAAGCACGAGCCGCGCTGTCGTGGATTTCCCGCAGCCAGATTCGCCGACGAGAGCGAGCGTCTCGCCCTCAGCGAGGTCGAACGAGACGCCGTCGACGGCGCGCACATGGCCGACCACCTTGGAGAAGATGACGCCTCGCTCGACCGGGAAATGCTTCTCGAGATCGCGGACGGAGAGGAGGGGGGCGCTCATCCGAACTCTGCCTCGACGGGCGCGTGCCAGCACGCCGCCTGGTGCGAGGGGCCGAGCGGGCGGAGAAGCGGCATCTCGCTCCGGCAGCGGTCGCTCGCGAAGCCGCAGCGCGGGTTGAACCGGCAGCCGGGCGGCAGGGCGAAGGGCGGCGGCACCGTGCCCTCGATCGCGAGCAGGGACTGGTTCTCGCCATCGAGCCGCGGCACCGAGCCGAACAGCCCGAGCGTATAGGGGTGCTGCGCATCGCCGAAGACGGCGTTGACCGGGCCGGTCTCGACCACGCGGCCGGCATACATGACCGCGACCTCGTCGGCCATCTCCGCGACGACGCCGAGATCATGCGTGATGAGGATGATCGACATCCCCGTCTCCTGCTGAAGGAGCTTCAGGAGGTCGAGGATCTGCGCCTGAATCGTCACGTCGAGCGCGGTGGTGGGCTCGTCGGCGATCAGGAGCCGCGGCTCGCACGAGAGCGCCATCGCGATCATCACGCGCTGGCGCATGCCGCCGGAGAGCTGGTGCGGATACTCCTCGAACCGCTTCTCCGGCGCGGGGATGCGCACGCGGCGAAGCGCGTCGATCGCGACATCCTTCGCAGCGGAGGCAGAAAGGTCCTTGTGCGCGGAGACGGCCTCGATGATCTGCCGCCCGACCGTGTGCACGGGGTTCAGGCTCGTCATCGGCTCCTGGAAGATCATGCCGATCGATCCGCCGCGCAGGCCCCGCATCTCCCCCTCGGAGAGGGTGAGGAGGTCGCGCCCGTCGAAGCGGATCGAACCCGACGTGATCCGGCCCGGCCGCGGAACGAGCCGCATGATCGAGAGCGACAGCACGCTCTTGCCGCAGCCGCTCTCGCCCACGATGCCGAGCGTTCGCCCCGGCGCGACCGAGACCGACACCCCGTCCACCGCCGGCAGGTCGCCGGCGGAGGAGCGGAACACGGTGCGGAGATCCTCGATCGCGAGAAGCGGGCCCTGTCCTGCCATGCGTGTCAGATGGTCAGGAAGGTCGGCGGGCTGATCGCCTCGAGGGGGCGGTGCGCCCAGTCGCGCTCCGGCACGCCGGCGATCATCCGCTTCTGCGCCTCGTGCAGTTCCTCGGCAGCGGCCGCGTAGTCGATCGTCAGGCACCTTCCGTCGCGCACCACCTCCTGGCCGTCGACCACGACGGAGCGTATCGCGCGATCGGCCGCTGCGTAGATGAGGCTGCGAACCGGGTCGCGCGCCGGGCGCATGCCGGGATGGGTGACGTCGACCATCACCAGGTCGGCCCGGCAGCCGGCCTCGAGCTTGCCGATGTCGTCGCGCCCGAGTGCTGCCGCGCCGTTCACCGTCGCCGCCTCGAAGAGGTCGCCCGAGTTCAGCGTGCGCGGGTTCTCGGCCATCATCCGCGCGGCGTAGGCGGCGAGCCGCATCTCGTCGAGCATGTTGTGCGGATAGGTATCGGTGCCGAGGCCGATGTTCACGCCGCGGCGGCGATACCGCCCGATGTCGCGCAGCATGATACCGCGGCGAGCGAACACGGTCGGACAATGCGCCACCGTGGTGCCGGTATCGGCGAGAAGCCCGAGATCGGTGTCGGTCGACCAGCGGGTGCGGGGATGGTCATCGAGGAAGATGCCGTGGCCGATGATCGTTCCCTTGCCGAGCGTGCCGAGCTTGTCGAGCCACTGGATCGGCGTGAGCCCGTGGCGGCGGGTGATCTCGTGGAACTCGACGACGCTCTGCGCTGCGTGGATCTGCCAGGAGATGCCGCGCTTCCTCGCTTCCGCGTGGCTGTCGCGCAGGAGTTCCGGCGTGCAGGTGTCGATCTGCGCAGGCACGGCCATGCCGGAGAGGCGTCCCGAAGGGTGCTGCTCGGCGCGCTCGATCAACGCGAAGGCCTCCTCCATCGCCTTCACGCCTGCCTTCTCGTCCCACTCGTATTCGACGACGTGGCCCGACTTCGTGTACCAGCGCGCGGAGCGGAACATTGGCGCGATGACGACGCGCATGCCGCTCTCGCCGAGCGTGTCGAGCCAGCCGGGATGGGCCATCGAGAGATCGGCCACCGTCGTCACGCCCGAGAGAAGGAGTTCGGCGAGCGCGACGCGAATGCAGGCCTTCACGCCCGAGGGGTCGCCGCGGAAGATCGGCAGGTACTCGTAGAGCGAGGAGTTGTAGAGGCCGGGGCTGCCCACCTCGTCGGTCAGGCCCTTGTTCATGGGCTCGGACGAGGGGTGGCAGTGGATGTTGACGAGGCCCGGCATCACCATCAGCCCGCGCCCGTCGATCACCTCGTCGGACGGGCCGTCATAGCCGCGGCCGACGAAGCTGAGCACCCCGCCGCGCCAGGCGACGTCGGCGTCGGGCATGTAGGCGTGCTTCTTCGCCGAGCCGTCCCAGGCCACGACGAAGGAGGCGTTGCGGACGAGGGTCGTCCGCTCCGCCGCCATCGGTACGTTCATGTCTGTCATGTCCTCCGTATCGGGCCGCTCACTGCCGCAGCGTGATGTCGAGGCCCTTGTACAGCGCGGCCGAGTAGACGCCGTGCGGGCGCGCGCCCTGCACGCGCCGGCCCGAGGCGAGCCAGAGCTGCGAGTGCGCAATGGGGAACCACACGTTCGCCTCGGTCAGCTGACGCTGCGCTTGTGCGACGGCCTCCTGGCGGACGCGCTCTTCGAGCGCGGCGCTCGCGGTGGCGATCCACTCGTCGGTCTGCGGGTTCTTCCAGTTCATCCGGTTCGGTGTCGGCGCCGCCGCGGAGCGGAAGTAGAGGGCGAGCGCATCGCGCGCCGAGGTGTAGGGGTAGGACATCATGAAGGCGTCGAACTCCTGCGTTGCGAGCCGGCCCCAGGCGACGGTCGCGTCGAAGAGCTGGATGCGCATCTCGATGCCGACGCGGCGGAGGTCCGCCTGCATCGCCTCGGTCATCTGCCGGTTTGCCTGCGTGGTGATTCCGTAGACCAGGAACGAGGCGCGCTGGCCGTCCTTCACGCGGATGCCGTCCGATCCCGGTTTCCAGCCCGCTTCCTCGAGGATGCGGATGGCTTCTGCCCGGTCGAAGCCGGCCTGCTTGGCCTTCGATTCGGGATCAAAGCCCGGCGCGCCGGGGTGGATCATCGAGCGCATCGGGTCGGCCGCGCCGAAGAATGTCGCCTGCACCATCGCGTCACGATCGATCGCGAGGTTGGCGGCGCGGCGGATCACCGGGTCGCTGACCACGGGCTTGTCGACCTTGAAGCCCATGAAGTAGTCGACGAAGTAGCTCTCCTGCTGCGCCATGGTGATGCCAGGCGTGCGCCGCAGACCTTCCACCGCGAAGAAGGGAATGTGCTGCGTGATGTCGCCCTGGCCGGTCTGCAGCGCCGCGATGCGCGTGTTGGGATCGGGAATCACGCGCCAGATCACGCGGTCGATCTGCGGGCTCGGGTTCTGGTAGAGCGGCGGTCCCCAGCGATAGTTGGGATGCTTCTGCAGAACGAGGTCCTGCCGCGGCGTCCAGCTTACCCAGCAATAGGGGCCGGTGCCGTTGAAGCCCTGCGTTCCGAAATTGTCGCCGAGCCGCTCGACCGTGTTCTTGTCGACGATGCCGGCGAAGTAGAGCGTGAGCTGCAGCAGGAGCTCGCCGAACGGCTCGTTCAGCTCGTACTCGACGGTGGTCGCGTCGACCGCGCGAACCTCCTTCACGTTGCCCGCGCGCGCCCGCACCGGGCTGCGCGTTGCGGGGTCGATCCAGCGGTTGACCGAGTAGACGACGTCGTCTGCCGTGAACTTGCGCCCGTCGCAGAACGTCACGTCGTCACGCAGCTTGAAGGTGTAGAGCTTGCCGTCCTCGCTCACGGTCCAGGACGTCGCGAGGCCGGGGCGGATCGTCTTCTGGTCCCAGTCGAGTGAAACGAGCGTGTCGGTCATCATGTACACGACCTCGCCTGCGGCGAAGGCCGTCACCTTGTGCGGGTCGTACCGGTCGGCGTCGATCTCGCGCAGCACCACGAGCGTGTTCCGCGGCGCGGCCTGCGCCCAGGCCCCGTTCGCCGCGAAGAGCCCAACGGCCCCGGCGGCGGCAAGAAGCATTCCCTTGATCGTCCGTCGCATCATCATCTCCCGTTCCTGTCCGTTCATACCCTGAGCTTCGGGTCGAGCGCGTCGCGCAACGCGTCGCCCAGCACGTTGAAGGCAAGCACCACCATGAAGATCAGCACGCTTGGCACCACCGCGATGTGCGGCGCGAAGAATAGGAAGTTCCGTCCCTCCGCCGCCATCGCGCCGAGCTCGGCGGTCGGTGGCTGCGCACCGAGGCCAAGGAATGACAGCGCCGAGCCGAGCAGGATCACCTGGCCGAAGCGCAGCGTCGCGAACACGAAGATCGGGCTCAGGCAGTTCGGCGCGAGGTGGCGCCAGATCAGTCGCGCATCCGACATGCCGACGGCCCGCGCCGCCTCGATGTAGTCGAGCCGCATCACCACGAGCGCCGCACCGCGCACGATGCGCGCCATCAGCGGCACGGTGGCGACCGAGAGCGCGATGACGACGGCGACGATCCCCGGCCCGAAGATCGCAGCGATGGCGAGGCCGAACAGGATGGCAGGGAAGGACAGCAGGATGTCCATGAGGCGCATCAGGAGCCCGTCGATCCGCCGGTAGAAGGCCGCGCAGAATCCGACAAGGATGCCGAGGCCGCCCCCGATCACCAGCGAGACGAGGCCCATGATCAGCGTCGCGCGCAGGCCGTAGAGGCAGCGCACCACAAGGTCGCGCCCCTGCGCATCGGTGCCGAGGAGATAGTCCCCGCCCGGCGAGCGCATCGCTGCGCGGAGATTGTTCTCGTAGGGGTCGGCGCCGGCGAGGATCGGCGCGAAGACGGCGGCGAAAATCGTCGCGAGCACGAAGGCGAGCGCGATCGCAGCGCCTGGTTCCGTGGCGAGCCGGCGGAACACGCCCGCGCGCGTCGGCGCTGCAGGCGTCGCCGCTGGGCCAGCTGCTGGGGCGGTCACGGTCGCGTTCACGAGGCCCTCACGCGCGGGTCGAGCACGGCATAGAGCACATCGACGATCAGGTTGATCACGATGAAGCCGAGCGAGAGAACGATGATCGTGCCCTGGGCGAGCGGCATGTCGGAGGACAGGATCGCCCCGACCGCGAGGCGGCCGACGCCCGGCCAGGAGAAGATCGTCTCCGTCACCACCGCGCCGCCGAGCAGGAAGCCGATCTGCAGCCCGATCAGCGTCACGACAGGGATCAGCGCGTTGCGCAGCGCGTGGTGCAGCACGACGAGACGCTCGGCCAACCCCTTGGCGCGTGCGGTGCGCACATGGTCGGCGCCGAGCACGTCGAGCACTGCCGTGCGCGTCATCCTTGCCACGGGGCCGACGAACACGCCGCCGAGGGTGAGCGCGGGCAGGGCGATCGCCTTCAGCCCGGCGAGCGTCCAGATCGGCCCGTCGCGGCCCGTGAAGGGCAGGAGCTGCCACTTGAAGCCGACGAACCAGATCAGCACGAGGCCGACGAAGAACACAGGCACCGACACGCCCGCCACGGCGAAGGCCATCACCGCGCGGTCGAAGATCGAGCCGCGCCAGTAGGCCGCCACCGTGCCGAGCAGGATGCCGAGCGGGATCGCCCAGATCAGCGAGGCGAACATCAGCTCGAGCGTCGGGCCGATCGTCGCGCCGAGCTCCTGCGACACGGGAACGTTGTTGATGATCGAGACGCCGAGATCGCCGCGCAGGAGCCGCCCGAGATAGAGGAAGAACTGCATCCAGAGCGGCTGGTCGAGCCCGAGGTCCTTGCGGATCGCGTCGATCACGTCGGGGGTCGCCAGCGGCCCGGCGCGCACCACGGCCGGGTCGGTCGGCACCACCTGGAGAAGCACGAAGCCGATCAGCAGAACCCCGAACATCACGGGGATCGCCGTCAGCAGGCGCCTTGCGATATGGGCGAGCATCGTCCGTCAGGCGGCCGGGCTGAGCACGCCGTGCCGGTCATGCGTGACCGCGCCGCCGAGCAGGGTGAGGTCGCACGCGACGCCGCGCACCCGTTCCGTGAGCGCGTCCGGATCGAGGGCGAACAGGTCCTCCGACAGCACGGCGATGTCGGCATCCATTCCCGGCGCGAGCGTGCCGCGCTTGGCTTCCGCGAACTGGCTGAATGCGCCGGCCCAGGTGTAACAATGCAGCGCCTGCTCGAGGCTCAGCCGCTCCTCCGCCCCGAGCACGATGCCCTTGTTCGTCCGCCGCGTGAGCATCGTGTAGAGGTTGATGAAGGGATCGACCGTGGAGACCGGGCAGTCGGACGAGGCGGAAGGATTGTGGCCCTCGTCGAACCAGGTGCGCATTGGGTAGGCGGCCTCGGAGCGGGGCTTGCCGAGGTTCTTCACGTAGAGATCGCCGAACTCGTACATGAACACTGGCTGCGGCACGGGAAGGATGCCGTGAGCAAGCATGCGTTTCCGTTGCCCAGCCGTGACGAAGCCGCAATGCTCGATGCGGTGTCTCCGGCCGGCGAGCGGATGCTCCGCCGTCCCCGCTGCCTCCATGCCGGAGAGGACCTGCTCGATCGCTGCATCGCCGATGGCGTGGATGTCGAGCTGCCAGCCCTGGCGGTGATAGTGGCCGAGAAGGTGGTGCATCGTCTCGTCCGGGAAGCAGAACACGCCCGTGCCGCCGCCCGCACTTTCAAGATAGGGGTCGAAGAACGCCGCCGTGAGCCCGCCGGCGGACCCGTCGGCGAACACCTTCACCGCGCCCCAGCGCAGCATCTCGTCTCCCGCATCGGGGCGAAGCCCGCCCGTCCAGGCGGCTTCGGCAATGCCTTCCGGGTTGCCGGCGAGCACCTGCCACATGCGCTGGCGGAGACGGCCATCCTTGCGCGCGCGCTCATAGGCGGCGATCTCCGCGATGCCAGCGGTCATGCCGACATTCATGTCGGTGGCTGAGGCGAAGCCGAGCGAGGCGAGCTCCTCTCCCGCTGCGCCGATCGCATCGACCATCTCCGGCTCGCCCGGAGGCGGCACCTCGTTCAGCACGAGCCGCATCGCACGTTCCTGGAAGAGGCCCGTCAGCACGCCGCCCTTGCGCTCGATCACGCCGCCCTCCGGGTCTGGCGTGTTGTGGCCGACGCCAGCGCGCTGCATCGCAGCCGAGTTGGCAACGCCCATGTGCCCGCACGTGCGGCGGATGAACACGGGGTTGTCAGGGGCCACGCGGTCGAGCTCCACCGCCGTCGGGTGGCGGCCGACATCGAGCGCGCCGTGGTCATAGCCGCGGCCCATAATCCACGAACCTTTCGGCGCCGCCTTCGCAGCCGCGCCGATGCGCCGGAGCACCTCGTCGAGCGTCGTCACCTCCTCTGCGCGCAGGTTCACCTGCGACAGGCCGAGCCCGTAGGGAAGGAGGTGCATGTGCGCCTCGTTCAGCGCCGGGATCGCAAGCCGCCCGGCGAGATCGACGCGCCGCGTCGCGGCACCGGCCAGCGCGCCGATCTCGACGTCGCTTCCCGTCGCCACCACCTTGCCGCCGGAGATCGCGAGCGCGGTCGCCCGCGGCAGGTCGAGCCCGCACCAGACCGTGCCGCCCGTGAGGACCAGGTCGACGCCACCGCCCCGAATGCCATCCATCGTCAAACCCTCCAATCGGGGCTGCCGGCGAGCAGCCTCAGCGCGGCGTTCCATGCCATGTCGCAATGCGCGAGGCTCGCCCCGCCGTTGAACTGCGCTGCCGTCCTGAGGCGAACCTCTTCCGGCGGCAGAACGAGCTCGCTTCCGCCGGCGAGCGCGGAGATCTGCGCCTGGCAGGCGCGCTCGAGATAGTAGATCAGATTGAATGCCTCCGCGATCGTGCGGCCCGCGACGAGCAGCCCGTGATTGCGCAGGATCATTGCCTTGTGCGGACCGAGATCGCGCACGAGCCGCTCGCGCTCATCAAGCTCGAGGGCGATGCCTTCGTAGTCGTGATAGGCGAGATGGCCGTAGAACTTCAGCGCATGCTGGCTGATCGGGAGAAGTCCGTGCCTCTGCGCACTCACGGCGATTCCCGCCTCTGTGTGCGTGTGCACGACGCAGGCGAGTTCCGGCCGGGCCATGTGGATCGCCGAATGGATCGTGAAGCCTGCGGCGTTCACCACGCCCGTGGCACCTGGGTCGACCACCTTGCCCTCGAGGTCGATCTTCACGAGCGAGGAGGCCGTTATCTCGTGGAACAGGACGCCGTAGGGGTTGATGAGGAACTGATGTTCCGGTCCCCCATCTTGGCTCTTGGGCACCCGGGCGCTGATATGGGTGTAGATGAGGTCGGTCATCCTGTGATGGGCGATCAGGCGGTAGAGGGCCGCGAGATCGCAGCGCACCTGCCACTCCGCTTCCCTGCCTTCGGCACAGGATAGAGGTCCGCCCGCCGCAGATTGCTGCGGCGTCGTCGTCACATTCACTCAACCGGCTCCCAGATTTGCTGCTTCGCCTTTCGTCGAATGTTCGGGCGTGGTTCGGGGGGCGTCAAGCGCTGCCGGGCGCACTAGGCTGCGCCACATGACATCGCCTCCCCCCGGACTTGCCGCGCCCAAGGCGGCCGCGGCAGGGCTTTCCGCCCTGTTCTGCGGCCTCGGCATCGGCCGCTTCGCCTACACGCCGCTGCTTCCCGCACTCGTGACCGCCGGCTGGTTCGGCCCGGGCGAGGCGGCGGCCTTCGGGGCGGCGAACCTCGTCGGCTATCTTGCCGGCGCGGCGGTGGCGATGCCGCTCGGGCGCCTCGTGTCGCTGCCCGTGCTGATGCGCGCGATGATGCTCGCCGTCGCCGCCAGCATGGCGGTCTCGGCCGCGCAGCCGGATGCAGCGGTGTTCGGCCTTGCGCGATTCGCCGCAGGTGCTGCGGGCGGCGTGCTGATGGTGCTCGGCCCGCCCGCCCTGCTCGCTGCCGTCGAGGGCCGGGTGCGCGGCCGCGTCGGCGGGGCGATCTTCGCAGGCGTCGGGTGCGGCATCGTCGCCTCCTCGGTTGCGCTGCCGCTCCTGCTTGGCCTCGGCGTCAGGCCCGCTTGGCTCGGTCTTGCGGCAGGGGCGGTGGCTTGCGCCGCCGTCGCCTGGCCGTTCTGGCCGCCGCATGCCCCGCCCGCGCCGACGCAGGCCGCGCCGCCGCCAGGGCTTGCGCGGCTGATCGCAGCCTATGCCGTCAATGCCTTCGCGATCGTGCCGCACATGCTTCTCCTGTCGGACTATGTGGCGCGCTGGCTTGGCCAGGGTGTCGCCATGGGCTCGGGCGCCTTCGCCGTGTATGGCCTCGGCGCAACGCTCGGCCCGCTCGTCGGTGGCTATTTCGCGGACCGCGTCGGGTTCGGACGTACGCTGACGGTCGCGATCACGCTGCAGGCCGCGGCGATCGCTCTGCCCGCCATGCTGCGGACGGTGCCCGCGGCGTTCGTCTCGGCCCTGCTCGTCGGCTCGCTCACGCCGGGCATTCCTCCGCTCGTGCTGGGCCGGGCAGGCGAGCTTGCGGGGATGCAGGCGGCCGCGCGGTCGTGGCGTGCGGCGACCATTGCCTACGCCGTGGCGCAGGCGCTCGGCGCCTTCGCTGCCGCGGCTGCGTTCGCGCGGCTGCGCGCCCATCCCCCGCTGTTCGTCGCCGGTTCCGTGTTCGCGCTTGCCTCGCTCGCGATATTGCCGCGCACGCGGAGGCCTCCGGCGGCATAGTTGCGCGGCCGTCCCTGCCTGCCATACTTCGCCTGGAAGGTTCGGGAGAACGGCGATGACACCCATGAAACGACGCGCGCTTGCCGCCGCCGCAGGCGTCCTGCTCGGCGCAGTGGCGGCACTCCCGGCCGGCGCGCAGGCGCCGTCGCGCTCGACGTTGCGGATCGTGCTGATCAACGATCTCGCGAGCATCGACCCCGTGCAGTCCACCGCCGCGTTCGTCCGAAATCACGGCTTCATGGTGTATGACCAGCTCTTCGCGCTCGACAGCAAGGGCGTCGCACGGCCGCAGATGGTCGACAGCCACACCGTCTCGCCGGACGGCATGGAGTACCGCTTCACGCTTCGCGAGGGACTCGTCTTCCACGACGGTGCGCCCGTGCGCGCGGCCGACGCGGTCGCCTCGATCCGCCGTTGGTCGCAGCGTGACATCGTCGGCCGCGCCCTTGCCGCCGCCACCGCCTCGATGGAGGTGGTGGATGATCGCACGTTCACCCTGAAGCTTTCGCGCCCTTTCGCGCTGGTGACCGAAGCGCTGGCACGGCCGACGGCGAGCGCGCTGTTCGTGATGCCCGAGCGCATCGCCTCGACGCCCGCAACAACCGCGATCACGGACGCGACCGGCTCGGGCCCCTTCATCTTCCAGGCCAATGAGTGGCAGGCGGGCAACCGCGCCGTCTATGTGCGGAATCCGAACTACCGCCCGCGCGCGGAGGAGCCCGATGGGCTCGCCGGCGGCAAGGTCGCGAAGGTCGAGCGCATCGAGTGGGTGGCGATGCCCGATGCCGCCACCGCCGCCGCGGCGCTGCAGACGGGCGAGATCGACTTCATCGAACAGCCGTCGCCCGACCTCATTCCTGTCTTGGAACGAAACCGCAACGTGCGCACCATCGCGCTGAACCCGGTCGGATTCATGGTGTGGCTGCGCATCAACCACCTGCACCCGCCGTTCAACGACCCACGCGCGCGCCAGGCGCTGCTGCACCTCATCAACCAGCAGGAGAACCTGCAGGCGATCGGCATACGCCCCTCCGAGCAGGTGCCGTACTGCCCGGCCTTCTTCTTCTGCGGCACGCCGCTTGAGAGCAGCGCCGGCGCGGTGGGACTACGCCAGGCCGACGTGGCCAAGGCGCGCGCGCTGCTCGCCGAGGCAGGCTATGACGGGCGGAAGATCGTGTTCATGAACGCGGCGGACAGCCCGATCAACAACGCCGCCACGCTGACCATGGCCGAGGCCTTCGGCAGGGCTGGCCTCAACATGGACGTTCCCTCGAGCGACTGGGCGACGGTGACGCAGCGGCGCAACCGTCGCGAGCCGCCGGAGCAGGGGGGCTGGAACTTCTTCGTCACCGTCGCCAACGTGCTCGACGGCCAGAACCCGCTGACCAATCTCTACCTCGCGAGCCCCTGCGAGGGCGGGCTCACCGGCTGGCCGTGCGACGAGGACCTCGAGCGTCTCCGCCGCTCCTGGTGGGAGGAGCGCGACGCGGCGAAGCGGCAGGAGATCCTGCATGCGGTGCACGCCCGCGCCTACCAGGTCCTGCCCTACATCAATGCCGGGCAGTTCCGCACGCTCGCGGCCTACCGCGCCAATGTCGAGGGCATTCGCGCAACGACGGTTCCCGTGTTCTGGGGCGTGGAGAAGAAGTAGCGCCCGTCAGTAGCCGCGGGCGGGGTCGTACCGGTTCAGAACCGTCCCGCTCGCCTCGAACGTCCTGATCGCATCAGCGACGAAGCGCGCGCGTGCGGCGCGGTTCGGGAACGAGGCGATGTGCGGCGTGACGAGGATCTTCGGGTGTGTCCACACGGGGCTGTCCTGGGGCAGCGGCTCGGTCTCGAACACGTCGAGCGTTGCGGCTTCGATATGGCCGGAATCGAGTGCGGCGATCAGGTCCTCGATCACGACATGCGACCCGCGCGCGCCGTTGATCACAGAGGCGCCGCGGGGAAGCTTGGCGAGCGTCCGCGCGTTGACGATGCCTGCCGTCTCGGGCGTCGCGGCGAGAAGGCAGACCAGGATCTCGGTTCCCTGGAGGAAAGCGTCGAAGCCCGCCTCGCCGCCGAAGGTCTGGATGCCCGGGATGTCCCGCCTGGTGCGGCCCCACCCCTTCACGCGGAACCCCGCGTCGCGCAGCGCCTCGGCGGAGGGAAGACCGAGCGAGCCGAGCCCCATCACGCCGACGGTGCGGTTGGCCGCCTCTGTCGTCTCGACCTCCTCCCAGACCTTGCGGCGCTGGTTCGCCACGTAGGCGTGGAACTGGCGATGGTGGAAGAACACCGTCGCAAGCGCGAACTCGCGCATGCGCGCCGCCGCCTCGGGCGCGCCCATCTTCGCGACGGGAACATGCGCGGGTAGATGCGGGTCGGCCGTCAGGTGGTCGATGCCTGCACCGGAGGAGATGATCAGCCTGAGATTGTGGAAGGTCGCAAGCCGGCCCGGGTCGGGCGCCCAGAGGAAGGCGTAGGCGACCTCCTCGGGCTTCACGCCGGGGTCATCCCACCAGCGCACGTCGAGATCGGGCAGGAGCTCGGCGAACAGCGAGCGCCATTCGGGAAGCGAAGCCTCGCCTCCCGTCTTGACCAACAGGATCATGCGATTTCCCGGATGAGCTTTCGTCTCAGTGCGGCGGTGAACTCCGCCCGGCTCGGCGCGGCCTCGACGAAGGCGCCGGGCCCGCCGATCACCGCGCCCTCGTAGTGCGCGACGAGGCCTGCGCGGCCTTCGACGATGGCGAGCGCGTTGATCTGGATGCCCTTGCCGACCGCCTCGTCACGCGCCTCCGGAGCGGGGCGGAGGCTCCGCATGTCGCCCGCGTCGCCGGAGATGTCGATCACCCTGCGCGTCGCCTCGAACGGCGAGGCCTCGAGCAGCGCGACCGCATGGTCGATCGCATCGCCGATCGCGTTCCAGGACTGCACCGAGCGCGGCGCGGAGACGACGGCGCGGCCGAACGCCGACGCACCGTCCGCGCCGCCGACGAGACGCCACGGCACCATCGTCGCTGCCCCGCCTGGCGCGCCCCACTCGACATAGGTTACGGCGATGCGCCCGATCGGGCCGGAGCGTATGCCGGCGAGCACGCGCGCATCGGCGATCGCCTCGGCGATGCCTTCCTTCTGCAACCTGAACTCGTCCGCGTCGATCGAGCCCGAGGCATCGGCGCAGAGGACGAGCGCGACATCGACGGGCTCGGCCGCGCGGAGCCTCCGAGGCAGAGCGGAAGCCGCGAGGCCGAGGACGGCAGCGCGCCGGCCACGCCGCATCGCCGGCTCAGCCGCGCCCGAGGAAGGGCATCTTCGTCGCCATCACCGTCATGAACTGCACGTTGGCCTCGAGCGGCAGGCTCGCCATGTGCGCGACGGCGTGGCCGACATGCGCCACATCCATGCGCGGCTCCTCGGCGATGCGGCCATCGGCCTGCTTCACGCCCGCCTTCATCCGCTCGGTCATCTCCGTCGCCGCGTTGCCGATGTCGATCTGGCAGACGGCGATGTCGTACTTGCGGCCATCAAGGGCAGAGGCCTTGGTGAGGCCGAGCACGGCATGCTTCGTCGCGGTGTAGGGCGAGCTGTCGGGGCGCGGCGCATGCGCGCTGATCGAGCCGTTGTTGATGATCCGCCCGCCGCGGGGGGTCTGGTCCTTCATCACGCGGAAGGCTTCCTGGGTGCAGAGGAAGACGCCGGTGAGGTTCACGTCCACCACCTGCTGCCACTTCTCGACGGGAAGCTCCTCGAGCGGAACGCCAGGCGCGTTGAGCCCGGCATTGTTGAACACGAGGTCGACGCGGCCCCACTGCTTCACGGCAGCGGCGAACAGCGCCTTCACCTCGTCCGGCTTGGCGACGTCGGTCGGCACCACGAGCGTCTTGGCCGGCGCGGCGGACTTCGCGGTCTCCTCGAGCCCCTCGCGCCTGCGGCCGGCGAGCACCACCGCCCAGCCATCCTTCGCGAGCGCCAGCGCCGCGGCGCGCCCCACACCCGTACCCGCGCCCGTCACGATCGCCACGCGCTCGGCCATGCGCCCCTCTCCTCGTCGAGTTGTCCAAGGCCGGCGTCCCGGCCGGCGGCGCCATGTGGCCATGGCATCGGCGCCCTGGCAACGCCCCGGGCCGGTTGCCGCATCCAGACCATCGCGTTCACCGCCGGTTAACGGTTCCGCTGCTAGAGGCGGACAAGGCAGCCAGAAGGGTGGACCTTGGTATGCAGGACGGCACGGTTCCGGGCAATCACGAGGACGGTTCTACCGCCGTCGCCGACCCCGTCGTTTCGGGCGCGGTCGCCGCGCTCGCTGACCGGGCGAGCGCCTATCTGTTGGCGGGATACGGGCTTCATCTGCACGGCCCGATCGGGTCGGGCAGGACGACGCTCGCCGGCCTGATCGCCAAGGCACGCGGCCGTCCGGTGCTCGCCCTGGCCGGCAGTTCCGATCCCGTGTCGGTGCTGACCGCAGCCTGTCTCCGGGGCGCGACGCTGCTCGCCGACGGGGCAGGCGCGGAACTGGCCGCCATCGCGCCGCCGCTCGCCGGCGCGCTCTGCGGCACGATTGCGGCCGGTCCGGTCGACCCAGCCTTCCGCGCGATCGTCGTCACTGCCCCGGGCGAGGCGCTCGGGCCCTGGCTCGCGGACAGGCTCGTCCCGCTCTGCTGCGACGGACCGGACCGCGAGACCGAGATCGCCATCGCCGCCTCGCGCTCGGGCCTTCCGGCCGAGGAGGCGGGGCGGATCGTCGACATGGTCCGCGACATACGCCGCTCGCGCGAATACGCCGAACGCCCGAGCCTCCGCTGCACCATCGCGCTCTGCCGCCTCGCGCAGGCGCTCGGCTGCGCCGTCTCGGCGGACGACCCGCGCTTCATGGCGCTCGTCCTCGACATCCTCGGGGCGAGGCTGCGCCACACGGCGGACGGATTGCCCGACCCGCGCCACAGGCAGATGCTCGCAGGCCTCGTCGGCCATTTCTGTGCGGAGCGGCCGCGCGCCCAGGCGGTGGCGGCATGAGCGCCGAAGCGGGCGCACCCCTCACCGTGCTTGGCGTCGCGCCCGTCGCCGCGACGGCACGGCTCGCCACGCTTCTCGGCGCGGGAGAGGGGCCTGCCGTAATGGCCTGCCGCGCCGGCGCGATCGCCGCCTTCGCCGCCCGCGGCGATGCCTGGCGCCAGCACCGCGCGGCACTGAAGGCGCGGCTCATGCGTGCTGCCTCCGCCGCTCCCTTCCTCCCGGCCGATCCGCGCCACGCGGTGTGCGCCGCAGGTGAATGGCCGCGCATCGTTTCTGCCTCCGCCGGCCCGCTCGCCGAGGCACTCGCCCGCGACGGGTTCGACCAGCAATGGGAGATCACCGTCACGCCCAGGCGCGACGGCGCGTCCGCCGCGGAGGCGATGACGGGTCTGCGCGCCGCGCTCGCCGACAGCGCGCTTGGGCTTCGCGTTCGGTCGCGCGGCCCGGGGCTGAGCCTCGTCGTGCTGATGCCGCGCGAGGGCGGCTACGATGTCGCCCGCGCTGCCGCCGCTGCGTCGAAGGGCAGGGGCAGGGCGCATGAGGTCTCGGTCGAGGGGCCCCTGCCACCGCTCGCCTTCGCCGGTTTCCGCATCGCCTGCGCCGAGATCGAGGACGTCGCCCGCGCCTGGGCGATGCTTGCCCTGCGCGACATCTCCGACCCTGCCGAGCTCGCCCGGCGTTGGCGCGGCCTCGCCTTCGCGCTCGACCCCGCGCGCGGCGGCAGGCGTGCCTCGTCGCGCCCGCTGCGCGAGGCAGGGCGGGCCTACGGGCTCTTGCGGACGCTCTCCGAAGGGCTCGGGCAGGAGCGCTTCGCGCGCGACGACCTGATGGCGCTCTGCGGCGCGCCGCTCGCCCTGCCGCAGGACACCTCCATCGCCGGCCACGCCCGGCACGCGGGACCGCACGCATGATCCGTACCCTCGGCGCAGCCTGGCTCGCCGCTGCCGCAGCGACCGCGGCCGCCTTCGCCGCCACGGCCTG
>NZ_VFAC01000025.1 GCF_007644105.1 Elioraea rosea
GCGCGCGGCCTGGTGCGGCGCGCGCAGGGTCGCGGCTACATCGTCGCCGGCGCGGCCTTTGCCGGCGCCAAGCCTTCGCTCGCGGGCCTCGGCGGGGAGCGCCTCGCGCCCTCCGCGAGCTGGGCGCGGCTCTACGGCGACGTCGAGCGCGCGATCGTGTCGCGCCAGTCCTTCTCCGCCTGGCGCGTGGTCGAGACGGAGCTCGCCCGCCACTACGGGGTGAGCCGCACCGTCGCGCGGGAGGTGATCGCGCGGCTGAACCAGCGCGGGCTGCTCCGCCGCGACGCGCGGGCCCGCCTCGTCGCGCCTGCGCTGACGGCAGCGCATGTGGGCGAGCTGTACGAGATGCGCGCCTTGCTCGAACCGGCAGCGCTCGTCCGCGCCGCGCCGCTCCTGCCCGAGGGGTTCGTCGCCGAGCGTCGTCGCCGCATCGAGGCCGCCATGGCACGGGCGGAGCAGCTCGACGGCGCCGCCCTCGACGCGCTGGAGGCGGACCTGCATGGCGAGCTTCTCGGGTTCTGTCCGAACGCGGCGCTGATGGAGGCGGTGCGGCAGCACCAATCCCTGCTCGTCGCGCACAGCTTCCTCTACGGCTGGGTGCCCCGGCTGTTTCCGGCCGAGCCGTTCCTGCCCGAGCATCTCCGCGTGCTTGCCGCGCTCGAACGCGGCCAAGCGGAGGAAGCGGCCGAGGCGCTTGCCGAGCATCTTCGCGGCTCGGCGGCGCGGGCCGTCGCGCGTATCGAGGAGGTGCGGCGCGCGCCGCAGCCGCCCTTGCTTCCCTACCTCCAGCCGGTCAAGCCAGGCTGCTGAGGGCGAGTCAGGAAACTTAACACCGCACGGTGGCAGCGGATTCGAAGCGAAACGATGTCAGCACGTTACGTGTTTGGCACCGTTCTTGCTCAACAACATTGCGAACCAAGCCGCGCTACTTCGCCGTGTGCGGCCACAACCTCGGGAGGGGACCAGGGATGAACGTCATTCGAACCATTGCATTGGCCGGAGCTTTCACGGCCGCCGTGTCCTTCGTGCAGGCGCATGCCGCGCCGACGATCAGCGCCTCGATCGTCGCGAACCCGACGGCCACGAACATGCCCTTCGCCCTCGAGAATCTCGGGGCAGCCGGCATCAACGGGCTAGTGAGCCAGGCGCCGTTCACCACCAGCACGGGCGTGGATGTGAGCTTCACCGGTCTGTCGGGCGTCTATTCCGGCGACGTCAGCGGCGTCACCCGCTCGCCCTTCCGCACCGCGGGCGGCGCGGCCGATACGCTCAACTATCTGAACGCCCGGGCCGGCACGGCCGGGGGTTCGGTGATCCTCGGGTACGGCGCGCTGCAGACGTCGTTCAACCTGCTCTGGGGTTCGGTTGACCCGAGCCCCACGACCTACAACCAGCTCACCTTCACCTTCTCCGGTGGCGGCGCGACGACGGTCGTTTCCGGCGCCGACGTGGTCGCTGGTCTCGGCGGCGTGCAGGCGGGAACGACGAACCTCGCCGTCATGATCAGCAACCTCGACGCGTTCGACACCATCACGGTCACGGCCTCGCAGGAAGCGTTCGAGTTCGTGCCGGGCGTTCCGGTTCCCGAGCCCGCCTCGCTCGCCCTTCTGGGCATGGGGCTGCTCGGCCTCGGCGCCGCGGCCCGCCGTCGCCGCGGCTGAGCCGGCGCTCCGGGCCGCAAGGCCCGGTGGACGGAACGGGGGCGGTCCCGCAAGGGCCGCCCCTTCCTCGTGGGCATCGCACGCCGCTATTCCAGCGCCGGCGGAACCCAGTGCGGCGGCCAGGTTCGCCGCACGAGCGGCAACGCCCGCATCCGCGCGTACCAGGACGCGAGGCGCGGGCCCAGAAGCTCACCCGTCACGAGGCCCGGGTTCCGTTCGGCGATGCGGAAGCCGAGCGCGATCTCGGGAAAGAGCGTGATGTCGGCGGCGGAGAAGCCGCCCGCGAGGAAGTCGCCGCGGATCAGGCTCTCCCAGAGCGCGAGCTCCTCGCGCATCTCTGCCCAGATCGCGTCGATCCGCGCCTGCTCGCGCTTCTCGGGCGGGGTGTAGAAGACGGCCTCGACGAGATGCTCGAGGGCGGCGGCAAAGTACTGGTCGGCCTCGCGGACCATCCGGCGCTCGATCGCCCTCTGACGGAGATCGGAGGAGAAGAGCGCGGGGCCATCGGGCCAGGTATCGGCGATGTACTCGAGGATGGCGGCGGATTCGTAGAGCACGAACCCGTCGTGCTCGATCACCGGCACGCGCCGGCGCGGGTTCAGCGCGGCGAAGCCGGGCGTGCGGAAATCGCCGCCCTCCCAGGAGAGCGTCCGAAGCTCGTAGGGAATGCCCTTCAGCTCGAGCGCGAGCCAGACCCGCCACCCATAGGGCGAGCCAGACATGGTATGAAGCGTGAGCGCCATGTGACCCTCGCGATCCCGGCACGAAGGCAGTCTAGCGCCTCGTGAGCGCGGCATGGCCGGGAATCTGCCTCTCGTCCCTCCGCCATCGCCCCTCTCAGGGCGGTGAACGCTCAGACGGAGCGGGCGGGGGTGCAACGCAGGGCGTCACTCGGCGAGCAGGCGTGCCTTCACGGTCGCGACGAGGCGGACGAGGTCCGCCTTCCGGTAGGGCTTGGGCACGAACGTGACCTCCGCGGGAAGCTCGCCCTGGTCGGACAGCGCCGTTCCCGCATAGCCGGAGGCGATGGCGCACAGGATCCCTGGGCGTCGCGCGGTCGCGTGGAGGACGACATCGATGCCTGAGAGGCTGCCCGGCAGCACCATGTCGGTGAAGACGAGGTCGATCCGCTCATCGCCGTCGAGCAGCAGTTTCGCCGACGCACCGTTCTCGGCGACATGCACGGTGCAGTCGAGGCCCGAGAGGATGCGCACCGCGACGCGGCGCACCATCGGATCGTCCTCGACGATCAGCACCGAGGCGGGCGCGGGCGGCTCGAGGTCGCTCTCGGGTCCGGCTGCAACGGCCTCGGCAATCTCGGCTGCAGCGAGGAAGGGAAGGTAGAGCTCGACCGTGGTGCCTGCCCCCTCCTCGCTCAGGATCGCCATGCCGCCGCCCGATTGGGCGGCGTAGCCGTCGACCTGCGCGAGGCCAAGGCCGGTGCCGCGCCCCAGCCCCTTGGTGGTGAAGAAGGGCTGGCGCACCTGGCCGAGCAGCTCGGCCGGGATGCCGCTGCCTGTGTCTGCCACCGCGATGCGTACATAAGGGCCGGGCGCAACGCCGATCGCTGTCGCCTCCTCCTCGCCGAGCGCGACCGCATCGGCAGAGATGTTCAGCGCCCCGCCGCGGGACATCGCGTCCTGCGCGTTGATCGCGAGGTTGAGGATGGCGGCGTCGAGCTGCGCGGCATCGGCCCGCACCATCAGGGGATGCTGGCCATGGCCGATCTGGAGCGCGATGTCCGCGCGGAGCGCGCGGCGGAGAAGGTCGCGCATCGCAACGATCCGGCTCGCGCAGTCGAACATCGCGGGCTTCAGGGGCTGGCGTCGGGCGAAGGCGAGCAGCGCGCGCGACAGCTCCGAGCCATGCTGCGCGGCGGAGAGAATGCTGCGCACCGCGTCGCGTGCCGTCGTGTCGGATGCGAGCCCGTCGAGAAGCGATTCCGCGCCGCCGATGATGACCGTCAGCAGGTTGTTGAAGTCATGCGCGATGCCGCCGGCAAGCTGGCCGATCGCCTCCATCTTCTGCGCCTGGGCGAGCTGCTCCTGCAGGAGGAGCTGCTGGCCGACATCGCGGAGGATGGCGACGAAGACCTCGTGGCGGCCCGAGGTGCTGCGCTGCACCGCAAGCTCGAGCGGGAAGCTCGTGCCGTCCTCCCTCACAGCGACCGCTGTTTCCCGGCCCGCAGGCGCGCTGCGCGGCAACCACATCGCCTTGAGCGCTGGCTCAGACAGTTCCGTCTGTGCAGCGATCGGGGTGAGCGAGAGCACGGTGCGGCCGACGAACGCGCCGGGAGCGACGCCGAACATGGCCGCCGCTGCAGGGTTGGCCAGGGCGATGACGCCCTCGCTGTCGAACATCACCACGCCGTCCCGCATCGTCTCGATGACGAGACGAAGACGCTCCTCGCTTTCCCGACGCCCGTGCATCTCGGCGTTGAGTGCCGAGACCTGGCGCTTCAGCTCGGCAAAGCCCCGCTGGTCGCGATCTCCGGTCAGCAGCCGCAGCAGGATGGCGCGCTCCCCCTCGCCGAAGCGACAGGCGCCCGCCTCGCAGCGGAGATCGACCGTCTCGGCCGCCGAAACGGGGAAGGCGAAGCGGCCGGGGATCGGGTCGGCCGCGGACGCGGCATCGCGCAGGAAGTCTAGAAACCGTGCGGCGGGAAGGGCGGCGAGTACCGTCTCCTCGCCCGCGGCAATGGTTCGCCTCGCTGCCTCGTTGCGGGCGAGCACGCGCCCGGCCCGGTCGAGCAGGAGCATCGGTGCCCGCTCGAGCCGAGCGAAGGCGAAGAAGGCCTCAGCAAGCGAGGTCATCATCCCGCCTGAAGTATTCCCGTCCTTCCTCGCGGCCAGGCCGCAGGTACACGACGACGCGGCAATGCCCGTCGCCGCGGGCGATCGTCCGCTCGAGCGAGACCTTCGCGTAGCCCTGGCTCTCGCTCGCGATCAGGCCGAACACGTTGGACGTCATCATGCAGAGGGATTCGCGGTTCTCGACCTTGCGGCCGAACGGGCAGCGCGTGTTGTGGAAGACGATCCTGTCCTCCGTCTCCTCCTCGATCGTGAAGTCGCCGTCGATCCGGGCCTTGAGGTTGGTCAGGACCTGACCGAGCTGCGCCCTGTTGAGCCGGTCGACCGCCAGTGCGGTGCGGTACTCGCGATCGATCTCGCTGCCGAGCGTGCGGCCGACCACGCTGATGTAGCCCTCCGCCTCCTCGAGCCCGACGACGTCCTCGAGGGCACCGGTCAGCGCCCGCAGCATCGAGCGCAGAAACACATCCTTCGTCAGATCGACGGAGAGGGTCTCGAGGGGATGGCCAGAGTCAGCAGACATGCAGGCTTCCCGGGCGACAGATCCACCAGCGAGGTGGATGTATAGGAACAAATTACTATCCGGACGCCAGGCTTGCAAGGTATTCGCGCATTAGTTGTATCGCACTCGGCGCCGGGACGCGAGCCTTGACGGCGCGCGGAGCCATTTTGCGACCGCATGGCGCGAGGCGGCAGTGTGTTCGCCAGGCCTATGTCGCTGCATTGCGGGCGGGGCCATCGGAACAGGAGCGACCATCCGGCCACACCAAAGAGACGGGGCGGTACCTTGCGATACCGCCCTGTTCCAGCCAGTCAGGCGTTGCGTCAGCGTGTCGCGACGATCAGGCCGCGCGACGGCGACGGCGGGCGAGGCCGAGGCCGAGCAGCCCGGCGCCGAGCAGGGCGAGCGTGGCCGGCTCCGGAACAGCGGTCGGCCGATAGCTCACGACCATGTCGTTGTAGTCGTTGTCGTCCTGCGAACCCGTCGGGCCGCCATCGTCGAAGAAGAAGGCGTAGGTGCCGCTGGACGCGTTGAAGAAGATGTCCATGTCGGCCTGCTCGCGCCAATTGCCGCCGGTCACCCGCCCGTCGGTCCAGAGCATGGCGTCGTTGGCACCCGTCCGGTTGTTGTCGAAGAAGAACAGGAACGGCGAGAAGCCGGGCGCGATCGCCGCCACGGAACCAACGGCAGCGCCGGGACCGAACACGACAGTCTGGTTGGCATAGCCCGGCCCGAGGCCAGAGAATCCGAACGAATTGCCGAACTCGGCATTGCGCAGCTCGAGCTCGCCGCTGCCAGGCAGGGTGAAGGCGGCAGTCGTCTGCCCGAGATAGGCCCAGCCCGCAGTCGAGGCCGTCCCCATCGCGGCCACGAAATCGGCCTCGCTGACGGTCCCGCCGATCAGGGCGGCCTGTGCGCCACCCGCAGCGAGGGCCATGCCCGCCGCTGCTACGCCCGCCAGAAGAAGCTTCCTCATTGCCAGTCCTCGATGCTCGTCATGCCGCGCTCCGCAATTGAAGCGCCTCTCCACGAGGAGAAGCAGGTTTCATGCCAGCAGCGTCATGTCAGCAAACTGAACGGTCTGCCAGCCCCCCTATCCAGCTGGCGCCCGGGCCGTAAGAATCTCCGACAAGCCCCGGCGGGTCCACGGTGTGCGGGGTGGCTGGAGCGGGTAGCGGGAATCGAACCCGCGCGTTCAGCTTGGGAAGCTGACAGGCTACCATTACATCATACCCGCCTGATCCCGCGGTTATACGGGCACGGCGCACGGCCGGGCAAGCGGGGGCCAACGCGCCGCTCCGGGCATGCCGACCCGGCATCACGCAATCCTGAAGCGCCGCACGACGCGCCTTACATCATTCCTGTTGCAGAACGTCATCGACGGGCGGAGAGTTCGCAGGCGGGCCGGGCGCTCGGCAAGGGACAGTGGGCCATGCGACCACTGGACTTGGTACGCCTCACGCCGCTGATGGTGCGTACGCGCGGTCGGCCGGAGGTCGTCGTCGCGCTCGTGGATGGCCCCGTCGCGCTCCATCATCCCAGCCTCGGCGAGGCACGCATTACGCCGCTGCCCGGTCCCCGGGAGGCCGTCTGCGCCGATCACGCGACCGCCGCCTGCCGCCACGGCACGTTCGTGGCCGGCATCCTCGCGGGCGATCGGGGTGGCGGATCGCCCGCGATCGCGCCGGACTGCACCCTGCTCCTGAGCCCCGTCTTCAGCGAGGCCGGCAACGGGCCCGGCGCGCCGCCGAGTGCCGCCCCGCGCGCACTGGCCGCCGCGATCGAGGCTTGCATCAAGGCCGGGGCGCGCATCGTCAACGTCTCCGCCGCGATCGAGCCGGGGGCGGCTGGCGAGACAGAGGCGCTGACGGCAGCGCTCGACCACGCGGCGCGGCGGGACGTGATCGTCGTCGCCGCAGCCGGCAACGTGGCGACGATCGGCAGCAGTGCGATCACCGCCCACCCTTGCGTCATTCCGGTCATCGGCTGCGACGGCGCTGGCCGGCCTCTTGCAGAGGCGACGCTCGGCGCCACGATCGGGCGCAATGGGCTCGCCGCGCCGGGAGACAAGGTCGAGAGCCTCGCTGCCGACGGGGCGAGCGTCACGCTCGGCGGCAGCAGCGCCGCGGCGCCGTTCGTCACCGGCGCGATCGCGCTCCTGTGGTCCGAGTTCCCGCGCGCGCCGGCAAGGCTTGTCCGCGCCGCCGTCACGCGGCTTTGGCCCGGCAGCAGGAGGTCGGTCGTGCCGCCCATGCTGGATGCCTGGGGCGCGTGGCAGGCGATGCAGGGGGCGGCGCGATGAGCAGGTCGCCCCCTTCTCAGGCCAAGCCGCCCTTCCGCGTGCGCCTGCCGGGGTTCGGTGCGGGGAAGGAGGTCGGGCTCGGCGAGGCCGTCTCCGCCGTCGCACGACGGGCCGGGTTCCGTCGCTGCGGCGGATGCGAGGCGCGGGCGGCGACGATGAACAGATGGGTGACGTTCACCGGCGTGACCTTCACAGGCCGCAGACGCTGAAAGAGAGCAGGAAAGGGCGACGACGATGGAGGCAGAGACCGTCGAAGCGGTTCCCCCCGCCGGCACGATGCCGGTTCACCGTGGGGAGGTCATGGCGGCCGAGGGCACCGGGCCATGCCCGTCCTGCGGCGGGGCGGGCTGGGAGCCGCAGGGCTATGCCTACGCGGTGGGCCGCATCGAGGTGCGGTTTCC
The DNA here is from genome assembly GCF_007644105.1 of Elioraea rosea. Classification (GTDB taxonomy): domain Bacteria; phylum Pseudomonadota; class Alphaproteobacteria; order Acetobacterales; family Acetobacteraceae; genus Elioraea_A; species Elioraea_A rosea. Next base: position 7,677 of record NZ_VFAC01000025.1, read on the forward strand.
GACCCTCGCCGCCGAGAAGGAGTTTGCGCAGGTCGCGGGCAGGGCCGATGCGGCAGGGCAGACCGACCAGCAGCTCTTCCACGCCGTACTGTCGCAGCGCCAGCACCGATATCTCGCGCGGCAGATGTGCTGGGTGCTGCGCGTCCAGGGTGTCGAAACCTACATCCTGCAGCCGCGCGAACCGGCCGAGCTCGATCTCCTCGTCGAGAGCATCCGCCCTGCACCCAGCCCCGCCGACCTCGACGTGGTCATCGGCTTGCGCGGGCCGGTGGCGGGTCCGGAGGCGTGCAACGGGCTGATGCTGCCGGTCCTCGCCTTCGACCAGATCTACAGCTTCGATCGCGACGCCCTGCTCAAGGCGATCCCCCGCCCGGACAAGACGCCGGCGGCCCAGTTTCGCGCCGCTTCGGAGGAGATGCTGGACCGTCTCCTGCTGCTCACCGACAACGCGGGCGCGACCGACGAGCATCGTGCGGTGAACTATCTCGCGATGCGCTATCCGGCCATCTACGCGCATATCGCAGCTGCGTTCGCGCGCAATGCGGCGCTCACCGGCGTCGAGGTGCGGCCCTCCGCGCTCTCGGGCTCGCGCAGGATTCTCGACGTCATCCTCGCCACGACCGACCGAACGACCGACGTGATCGAGAAGGCCTTCGTGCGGGTCGACGTGACCGAGGAGTTCCCGTTCCTCGTGAGCAAGCTCGCGCCGTTCTACGACCGCTAAGGAGAAGGGAGAGTCCGATGCAAGCACTGCCAGGCTTCACCGCCGAGGCGACCCAGTATGCGAGCCGCTCGGCCTATCGCGGGACGCGGCGAGGATCAGGGTCCGGCCTCGTCGTCGCGCAACTGCGGCCGATCGGGTTCTGCATGGCCGATTGCGACTTCACCGAGACCAACCCCGTGAGCAACGCCTTCTGCAAGATCGGCTGTCTCGAAGACCCCGGTGGCGGGGGTGGCGTGGGCCCCAGCGAGCCGACCTGCAAGCCCGCCTGCGGCCCCTGCATCGAGGGCACGCGGCTCTGCATCACGGCCGATTGCGAAACCGTGGAGCGCACATGCCGCGCCCCGCGTCCGCGGCGGAGCGCGCTCCTGTGAGCGCGCGGCTGCCGGGCTTCACCGCCGGTGCCTCGCTCGGACCTGGCGCGGCCTATCGCACCGCCGCCGGCGCGCCGGCCATCACGCCCTCGGTCGTGGCAGCGCTTGCCGCCAAGCCGCCGATCTACGGCTGCTCGTGCGGCATGAAGGAGTGCTGCTGCCGCACCTGGGCGCCAGGCGGCGACATCATTTCCTGCTGCCCGCGTGATGGCGAGGGGAGTTGCTACAGCTGGGTCGAGACACGGTTGCGGGTCCATCGCCTACCGGGATCGTTCACGATCGCCCAGCGCTGAGCGGCCAGCGCCGAGCGACCCCCGGTGAGCGAGCGGCTCTGAGCGAGCGGCACATCGGTGCGTTTGCGGATCGTAACGGTCGCTTCGATGTGACTTCTGCAACGTTGACTGCGCCGGCGGCGATGGTGTTGAGTCGCATTCGTTGCGATCGCGGTATCCTCTGCGACGCACTGAACGGCCGTGGTTCCGCGCCCCGGAGGCGTGCGGGATGCATATGGCATCCACGCACTCTGTGATGGCGCGACATCACCCGCGTGACGGCGTTCGCAGGATTTGCCGCATGGGACCGTCCTCACGAAGAAGGAACGGACAGCATGCCCGCGCCAAAGCTCAACCCGGACGAACTCGTCGAGAGCCTCGTCTCGGATCCGTCCCGAATTCCCAATACGCGGATGATGATGGGCTGGCTCGGCAAGTCGGCCTCGACAGGCCGATGGCGGCTCTACCTCTCGCCGACGATGAACGACTATCTGGAGTTCGACGCGGCGGACGTCGTCAACAGCCAGCGCCTTCCGCTCGAGGCGGCGCCGCTCGGTGGGACCGCGCTTTGGCTGCAGCGCGACGCGAAGGTGGTGCTCAACCGCCTGAGGGCATCGCAGGCGCACGCGGCCTTCCTCGACGGGCCCGTCTCTCGCGACCATATCGGGCGCTTCGGCAAGGGCTTCACGATCGGCGACGGCGACACGACAGCCCATACCACGCCGCTGACGATCATCACGATCCTCGCAACCACCACGATCATCGTGATCGTGTCGGCAGCGACGGAAACGAACTGTCCGAACCCTGGCAACAGCGCAGGCCTCTGCCCGACATACCTGTCGCATTGCTGCTAGCCTGACGTGATGCTCGGACCCGCCGGCGCGGTTCCCTGGCTGCTCGAGCGGGCACTGCTGACGCCTGACCATGTGGTCGAGCACGGCGTGTCCATGATCGACGTGTCGCGGCGCAACGCCAACCTCGCCATCGTGGTCGAGGGCGGGCCGTCCTACTTCCTGAAGCAGGGCAAGCGCGCCTCGCGCTCGAGCACCGTCCGCCGCGAGGCGTCGTTCTATGACTGGGCCGAGGCGAAGCATCCGCCACCGCGGTTCCACGCCCTTTTGCCCCGCAGGCTGCTCTACGACGAGGCGGCAGACATCCTGCTGATCGAGTATCTCGGGAACGGCAGGACGCTCAGGGAGCAACAGATGGCAGGGCGGCGCAGGTTCCCGGCCTGGGCCGGAGTGGTGGCAGGGGCCGCGCTCGCCGACTTGCACCGCCACGACCAGCTCGACGGCATCACGCCCATGCCCGATCCGCGCGGCGGGCTGCCGTGGGTGCTGCACCTCGCCGAGCCCGATCTCGGCATCTTCGCCGAGACGAGTGCTGCCAACATGCAGCTCGTGCGGATCGTGCAGCGCTATCCGCGCTTCGCCGAGGAATTCGCAGCGCTTCGCCGCGACTGGTTGGCGTCCGCGCTGATCCATGGCGATTGCAAGTGGGACAACTGGATCGTCCCGCCAGAACGCAAGCCCGTGAGGATCGTCGACTGGGAGGCCCATCAGCTCGGCGATCCTCTCTGGGACGCAGCGACCATCGTCGCCGAGTATCTGCGGTGCTGGCTCAACACCGTCCCGGTGGTCGACGAGGTGCCGTCCGAGCAGAACCTCGACAGCGCCGCGTTCAGGCTCGCTGACCTGCAGCCGGCGATCGGGGCGTTCTGGGATGCCTACGCGTCGGGCATCGGCTTCGAGGCACGAGAGCGGGCGGACGCGCTCGTGAAGGCGACGCGCTACGCGGCTGCGCTTCTGGTGCAGGTTGCGTTCCAGCAGATGCAGCCGGCCGCGTCGCTGAACGGCACGGTCGTCTGCTTCCTCCAGCTTGGTCTCAGCATGCTCGAACGGCCGGAGGAAGCCGCCGCGCAGCTCCTCGGCATCACCGGCAATGGCAGGGTGGGATGGACGCCAGCCGCGCTGTCCTGAGCGATGCGATCGCGGCGCTGCGGATCCGCTCCGCGACGTCTTTCTCGTGGTTCGGCGCGCCGTCGCCGCGACTGCCAAGGCGCATCGCAGACAGCCTCGACCCGAGGCTGGCCAAGACGTACCTGACAGGATCGATCCAGGCCCGCCTCTACAACCAGTTCTACATACGGGGACGGCCGGTTCCCGCCACACCGCATTCCGACCTCCACCCCGATGTCGGGCTGACCGACTTCGTCAGGCAGCTTTCGGCCGCGAACCGCAGCCGCTTCTCGCTGGACAGCGGGTGGTCGATAACGCGGCGGGGGAACGGCGTCTGCACCGTCACGAAGGACGCGCTCACGCTGCTGGTTCCGACGCAAGCGGTCGAGCAGGCGCAGGGCGAGGAGGGCCCCGTGACGGTGCGCGTTCCGAAGGAGTGCTTCGGCTTCTCGCCGGGCTTCTACGTCGCGCTTGGCGAGCGGGAGCTGGTGCGAGATGGCTCGGTGCCGTTGCTCAGGGTCTACTGGAACATCGCGCCGGATGCGGCCGCGTCGCTCGTCACCGCACTCACCGTCGCGCTCAACGAAGCCACGTTGCCGTTCATGCTGAAGGTGCTGAACGACGCGAGGCGCTTCACGCGCTGCGATGCGGCGGTGCTCTACGTTCCCACCGACAAGCATGACGCGATGCACGAGGCGGTGCGCCCGGTCCACCGCGCCCTGGCAGGCGCCCTGGGCGACGCGATTCCCGCCTTCACGCTTCGGCTCGCGCCCGGGCTCGGCCTCGCCGAGGACCCCGGCACCGGCGAGAGCTTCGGCATGCATCGCTGCCGCCTGGTGGCCGAGGCGCTCGTCGCTGCCCATGCGGCGCGCGAGCGCTCGGCCGCCGCGCGGCTCGCCCGCGTCGAGGCGCAGTTCCGCGAGGCAGGGCTCGACCTCGACCGGCCGCATCTCCGCCGGGCCGATGCCGACGACCGGTATGCCGCATGGCCGACCTTCACTCCCCCTGAAGTGGAGCCACCCTCAACCAGTGGCTCCGGCGCGTGGCTCGAAGCGGCAGGCGCGATCGGAATGATGCTGGCCGGCAGCGCGGTGTGGCACGGCGAGCGGTGCACCTGGCTCGGGCCTGAGCCGATGGCGGGCCATCCGCATGGCGAGACGGTTCATCGAACGCTGGGCCCGGGCCTCTATTCCGGTCTCGCAGGCATCGCCTGGTTCCTCGCCGAGCTCGCCGCGCGAAGCGGCGAGGCCCAGTTCGCGGCGACCGCTCGCGCGGCGCTGCTGCAGGCCCGCCACCTCGCCGCGACGGTACCGGCTGACGCGCGCGTCGGCCTCTTCCCCGGCTGGAGCGGCATCGCCGTCGCCGCTGCCCGCGCGGGTGCTGCGCTCGGCGACGAGCTCCTCACCGGCATGGCGTCGGAGCTTGCAGCCGAGATCGCGCGCTTTCCCTACGCCGACGCGAAGGCGGAGCACGACGTCATGTCCGGCTCTGCCGGCGCGATCCTTGCGCTCTCGGAACTGTCCCGCCATGTCGCTCCGGAGGTGCTCGGCGACGCCGCATCGTCGCTCGGCCATCGTCTTTGCGAAGCGGCGACGATCCGGCAGGGTTGCGCTTCATGGGGCTCGCCCGCGGAGCGGCGCAACCGGCACCTCTGCGGCTACTCGCACGGTGCGGCCGGCATCGCTGCCGCGCTCGTGCGGCTGTTCGACATGACGGGCGAGCGCCGCTTCGCCGACACGGCCGCCCGGGCGCTCGCCTACGAACGGCGCTTCTACGCCGCGGAGGAGGGCAACTGGGCCGATCTTCGCGGCGTCGTCGCGGGCGGGCCGCGCGGCACGGTACCGCGCGCCTATCCCGCATTCTGGTGCCACGGTGCGCCGGGAATCGCCCTCTCCCGCGTCCATGCGCATGCCGTGCTCGGCTGTGCCCGGTCCGGCGACGAGGCACGAGCGGCGCTCGCCTCGACGCGCGCGGCGCTACGTGCCGCGCTGCGCGCCGACAGGGCCGATCTCTGCCTCTGCCACGGCGCCTGCGGCAATGCCGATGTCGTGCTGTACTGCGAGGCCCGGCGCGATGGCGGAGAGGAGGGCGGGCAGGACCTTGCGCGCGCCGTCGGCCACGCCGCGGTTCGGCGCCTCGGGCTGCCGCAGCAGGCGACGGGCGCGAATGCCTCTCCCGGCCTCATGCAGGGCCTCGCCGGGGTCGGCATGTTCCTGCTGCGCCTGCACGCACCGGGCATCCCCTCGCCCCTCGCGCTCGGGTTGCCTTGGGCTGGTGAACCCGGATCCCGGGCACCGAGGGGCCGGCCGGTGCCGACGCACGCTTGACCCCCGCGAGGCAGCCGCTTAAGCGTTGCGGCGGTGGCAGCACCCCTCGCGATTTGTCCGGCCGGCTTGCGGCGAGGTGAAACATACGCGCTAAAAGGCCGCAGGTCCCCGAACGAGGGGGTCGCGACCCCGTGGCCGGGCCCGCAACGAGATGGGGTCCGTCATCGATGACCGAACCGAACCGCTACCGTCCCGCCACCCTCGCCGTCCATGGCGGGCAGGTGCGCAGCCAGCATGGCGAGACCGCCGAGGCGCTCTTCCTCACCTCCGGCTTCGTCTATGACGATGCCGCCCAGGCCGAGGCCACCTTCCTCGGCACCGCGCAGCACTACCAGTACAGCCGCTTCGGCAACCCGACGGTCGCGATGTTCGAGGAGCGGCTCGCCGCGCTCGAGGGCGCCGAGGCCTGCCGTGCCACCGCCACGGGCATGGCGGCGGTCTCTGCCGCGATGCTCGCGCACCTCAAGGCGGGCGACCGCGTGGTCGCCTCCCGCGCCCTGTTCGGCTCCTGCCATTGGATCGTCTCGACGCTCCTGCCGAAGTTCGGCATCGAGACGGAGTTCGTCGACGGGCGCGACCTTGCCGCCTGGCAGCGCGCTCTCGCCCGCCCGGCCAATGCCGTCCTGCTCGAGAGCCCGTCCAACCCCTGCCTCGAGGTGGTCGACCTCCGGGCGGTGTGCGACCTCGCGCACAAGGCTGGCGCGACGGTGATGGTCGACAACGTCTTTGCCACCCCGCTGCTGCAGCGGCCACTCGAGTTCGGCGCCGACGTGGTGATCTACTCCGCCACCAAGCATATCGACGGGCAGGGGCGCTGCCTCGGCGGGGCGATCCTGTCATCCAAGGCGTGGATCGAGAACACGCTTCAGCCCTTCATCCGCAACACCGGCCCCTCGCTCAGCCCGTTCAATGCCTGGGTGCTGCTGAAGGGTCTCGAGACGCTGAAGCTCCGCATCGACGCGATGTGCCAGGGCGCGGCGGCGGTGGCCGACTTCCTGGCCGCCCAGCCGGGCGTGACGCGGGTTCTCTACCCCTCGCGCAAGGACCATCCGCAGCACGCGCTCGCGATGGCACAGATGAGCCAGGGCGGCACCGTCGTCGCCTTCGAGGTCGAGGGCGGCAAGCCGGCAGCCTTCGCGGTGCTGGACGCGCTGCGCCTGATCCGGGTGAGCAACAACCTCGGCGATTCCAAGTCGCTCGTCACCCACCCGGCGACGACGACGCATATGCGCATCGGCGCGGAGGAGCGGGCGAAGCTTGGCATCTCCGACGGGCTGGTGCGCCTCTCCGTCGGGCTCGAGGACCCCGCCGACTTGACGGAGGACCTCGGCCGCGCGCTCATGGCGGCGAAGGTCGCACGCGCCGCGGAATGATCCCGCGCCGCCCGGCCTGATCGGGCGAAGGCATGGCGGCGATGGGGTGGGAAACCTGGGTCGGCTTCGTGGCCGCGGCGGCGATCATCCTTGCCATCCCCGGGCCGACCATCCTGCTCGTCATTGGCCAGTCTCTTGGTGTGGGGCGTGGCGGGCGCGGCGGCGCCTGGCCGCTCGTCGCCGGCGTCGCTGCGGGCGATCTTGTGGCGATGACGCTCTCCCTCGCCGGGCTCGGCGCGCTTCTCGCCGCCTCGGCCACCGCCTTCACCGTCCTGAAATTCGCAGGCGCGGCCTATCTCGTCTGGCTCGGCGTCTCGCTGTGGCGGGCGAAGGTTCCGGACGAGGGCGAGATCCCCGCAGCCCTCGAGCCGTGGAAGGCGGCGCGCGCCTCCTTCATCGTCACCGCGCTGAACCCGAAATCGATCGCGTTCTTCGTGGCCTTCGTGCCGCTGTTCATCGACCCCGCGCGCCCCTTCCTGCCGCAGGCGGCCATCCTGGTCGTGACCTTCGTCACGCTTGCCGCGGCCAACGCCTCGCTCTACGCGCTCGCCGCAGCGCGGCTTGCCGGGGCGGTGCGGCGGCCGCGCGTGCGGCGCTGGTTCAACCGCACAGGCGGTGCCATGCTGATCGGCGCGGGCGCCGCGACGGCGGCGATGCGGCAGGGCTGAGTGCTGGGGCAGGGCGCGGCTGGGATGGCGGGCGAGGGCGGCTACAGCGCGACGACACGCGGCATCCGCGTCACCGTGCAGCCCTTCTTCCTCGAGGAGCAGTCCTCCCCCGAGGAGGGGCGCTTCGTCTGGGCCTACAAGGTCGAGATCGCCAACGAGGGCGCGGAGACGGTGCAGCTCACCCACCGCTCCTGGTCGATCACCGATGCGATGGGGCGCGTGCAGAAGGTGCACGGGCCAGGCGTGGTCGGCGAACAGCCGGTGCTGGGACCTGGCGAGAGCTTCGAGTACACCTCCGGCGCGCCGCTTCCCACGCCTTCGGGCTTCATGGAGGGCGCCTACCACATGGTTGTGCAGGGCACGGGCGAAGCGTTCGACGCCGCCATCCCCGCCTTCTCCCTCGACAGCCCCCACCAGCAGATGCGGCTGCACTGAACCGCCCCGCGGACGCTTGACGAGTGGCCATTCGGCCTCACTTCGAGCACAGTTGAGGTCAGGTGCCTGAGCGGCGCCGGGGATGGTCCCCTGCGCCGCCCACGACCCCGCCACCGGATGCGCGTGCGATACGGCGCGTCCGACAAGGAGGGGCAACAAGAACGGTCATCCCGCCACCCCAGTCCGAAAGGGACTTCGACTGATGAATATCCACGCCCCCGCCGCGGTGTCCGCCGCCCCCGTCAGCCGCTCGCGCCCGACGCGCGAGGAGGCCGAGGCCGCCGTGCGCACCCTGCTTCTCTGGACCGGCGACGACCCGGACCGCGAGGGCCTCGTCGACACGCCTGCGCGCGTGGTCCGCGCCTATGAGGAGTTCTTCGCCGGCTACGAGACCGACCCCGTCGAGATGCTCGCCCGAACCTTCGAGGAGACGGACGGCTACGACGAGATGGTGCTGCTGCGCGACATCCGGCTCGAGAGCCATTGCGAGCACCACATGGTGCCGATCATCGGCCGCGCGCATGTCGCCTACCTGCCGCACAAGCGGGTCGTCGGCATCTCGAAGCTTGCGCGCGTGATCGAGGTCTATGCCAAGCGGCTTCAGATCCAGGAGAAGCTGACGGCGCAGATCGCCAACACGATCAACGAGGTGCTCCAGCCCAAGGGCGTGGCCGTTGTGATCGAGGCCGCACACCAGTGCATGACGACGCGCGGCATCCACAAGCCCGGCGTGTCGATGGTCACGAGCAGGATGCTCGGCGCGTTCCGCGACGATGCGGCGACGCGGCGCGAGTTCCTGACGATGATCTCGATGGGCGGCACATCCGCCCGCGGCGCCTCGGAGGCCTGACGGCGTCGGTCCCCGGGTCGGGCAAGGGCGGCCGCCTCGCAGTCCGCGGCGAGGCGCCGCCCGGATGCCGTTCGGGGCGTCCGGCTCAGCGCGTCCGGGTCGGGCCCTTTTCGGCGACGGCAGCGGCGTGGGAGGCGTGCAGCAGGGCGATGAAGGCATCGCCCGAGCTCGCCTGGTGCGAACGCTCGGAGAATGTGCCGGAGGCGATCAGGGTCGTCAGCCCGATCAGCGCAGCAACAAGCGGAATGATCAGTCTAGGCATGGCACTCGCTTCCCGGTCGTCTCGGGTGTGATTCGGCGCATCGAGGTGTTTCGGCTTCGTGTCCACCGGCGCGGTTCTCGGCATGGCTGCCATGCGCCGTGAAACCGGAACGTCCTCTCCTCGTCTCGGCCCGAACCTAGGCCCGGTCCCCCCTCTCGTGCAGTGACGCTCCTCACATACCCGTCATCCGTCGGGCCGATGGAGATGCAGGCCCAGGCGTTGCGCAACCCTGCCCTGCCCGCGTCGTTGAGCCTCGAAACCGGTCCGTCCGCCCGAGAGGGAACACGAGAATGATGCACGCCGCCGAGATGCTGCAGAGCCACCCGAACCACCTCGCCATGGGGGAGGACGCGCTCACCCGCTGCGTCGTCGCCTGCTACGATTGCGCGCAGACCTGCGCGTCCTGCGCCGATGCCTGCCTCGCCGAGGACGGCGTGGAACATCTCAGCCAGTGCATCCGCCTCGATCTCGACTGCGCCGATCTCTGCTGCGCGGCGGGAGCGATGGCCACGCGGCGGACCGGCACGAACCGCGACGTGCTCCGCCACGTTCTCGCGGCCTGCGAGGCGGCCTGCCGCACCTGCGCGGAGGAGTGCGAGCGCCACGCCGACATGCACGAGCACTGCCGGATCTGCGCGGAGGTATGCCGGACCTGCGAGGCTGCCTGCCGCGACGCCGCGGCCGAGATCTGAACGAGCCCGTCAGCCGACCGCGATCGCCTCGACCTCGATCGCGCAGCGCGGATCGGCGAGGCCGGCGACGATCACCTGCGTGCTTGCCGGAGGCGTGCCGGGGAACAGGGCGTCGCGCTTGGCCTGCCAAGCGCCGCGCGCCGCCCGCGTCGTGAGGTAGGTCGTCAGCTTCACCACATTCCCCCAGCCGAACTCGTGATGGGCGAGCGCCGCCTCGATGTGGCGTGCGACCAGCTCTGCCTGGCTGGCGAAATCCTCGGGAACGGACCCGTCCTCTGCGATCGGCAGCTGGCCGCTGATCAGCACCCAGCGAGCCTCGCCCACGACCTCCGCCGTCATGGAATAGCGCGCGGCCGGCTTCGGCATGCCTGCGGGGTTGGCGAAGGTGATGGTCGGCATTGGCGGGTTCCGGAGGTGCTGGGCACCCACTGTGCCGCGGACGGATGGTGCGGCCAAGTCGGCGGGATGGGCGGCTATCGCCTCTCCCATGCAACGGCACCGTGAACGTAGGCCCAGAGCATCGGCCTTTCCGGCGGCCCGTGCATGATCCGCGTAAGCGTCGCTCGCCCGCGAAGCCGTGCGTACGGTCCGCTTCCGTCCTCGACGCGGGCGCGCAGCGTGTGCCATCCCCACGGCCCGGACTCGGCCTCGAGCGTGAGCCGCATGCCCTGGCCGAACCGGTCGGTCAGCGCGCAGGCGGCGTTGTCGGCCAGCAAGCGTCCCGGCTCGAACCGCATCGTGCCGGTGCAGCCAAGGTCGAACCCTGCGAGCAGCGCCTCGCCGCCGTCTCCGTCGGTTCCACCGCGGGCACGGTAGCGGGCGCTGACCACGCCGTCGTTGTCCGGTTCGAGGCCGAGCCATTCGAGCGACATCTGCCCGCTGAACGGCAGCACGCCGATCTGCTGTGCCGAAGCGTGGGCCGCAGCCATCGTGACGATCAGCGCCGCCCCGATTGTCGTACGCATGGCCATTCCGCCACTTCCCGTTCACCCTTCGATGCAGAGATTGACGCACCGATCGCCGGGCCGGATCCGTGCGCACAGGCACATCTCGCCACGACGTGCTCGCAGGACGGATGCGGGAAACGATGCCTCTGCGGCACGAACGCGCCTTATCACGGCGCTGCTGTCCAGGGCCTCGCGCCGGATCGTAGCCTTCTGCGCCTTACTCGCGCGACCAGCGGATGAATCCGTGGAACACGCCCATCGGCGCGGTCGAGCCGGGCGGAATGAGCATCGCGCGGGTGAGCTCCCCCTCGCCGCGAACCGTAGCGTAGGGTCCGGTGCCGTCGCCGAACCTCGCCTTCAGCGTGTGCCAGGACCAAGTATCCTGGCCGGAAGCGAGGTCGAGCCACATGCCCTCGCCGTACCGGTCGGTCACCCGGCAGGAGGCCTCGTCGGACTGGATAAGCCCGCCGCCGAGCTCCATCGTCCCCACGCATCGGAGATCGAAGCCCGAGAGAAGGGCCTCCCGCCCGTCGCCGGTGTCGCCGTCGACGGAACCGACGATACGATAGCGCACCGTCTCCACGTCGCCATCGCTGGGCTCCGACGCGATCCATTCCACGGTCATGACGCCGCTGAACGGCATCGTGCCGAGATCGCGCGTCGCCAGCGCAGGCGACGAGGCAAGGATAAGGAGCGCGGCTGCCGCGAGCGTACGCACGGTCACTCGGCCGCCCTGTCGCGCGCGACCATGGCGAGGCGGAGCATCAGCCCTGCCCTTCCCGTCGGCCGCTCGCCACTCAGGTCCATTCCGCGCTCCATCGTCATGGTGCCGTCGAGACCGGCGAACCGCCCGCGGCCGCCATAGAGCTCGAAGCGCAGAAGCGCGGTGCGCGCGCGCCCGTCGACCGCGCTGCCTCGGGCGAACAGGACAGGCGCGCCGTCCTCGCCGAGGCGGCACATCGCCTCCTCTCCGCCGAGCGACGCATCGATGCCCCAGGAGGCGCCGACGCAGGAGAGGTCGTAGGCGATGCTGTCGCTGCCGTTGGGGAAGGCATGTCCCTTGAGCTCGTAGGTGGCGAACCAGAACCCGTCGCTGTCCTGCATCCGGTTGCGCAGCGCGTACTCCACGCTCGCGGTCATGCGCAGGACCAGGGTTTCCGCCGGCAATGCGGGGGAGGCCGCCGCGGTGGCGAGCACGGCCAATGCTGCTGCGTAGAGCGTCCTCATCATCGTCGCTCCCGTTTCGATGTCGCGATGGTATGCGACGGCCCCGCCGCCCGATGTGCGATCCGACACGCCATGGCAGCGCCTGGCGCAAAAATGGATGCACGCCGATGCGCCTCTCCGGAGCATGGCCGTTCCGGCGTCGATACGCCCTCCTCGTCGCGCCACCCTGCCGAATCCACTAGCCGCAGGAGAGACACGACCACGCCGTCGCGGCGGCCATCAGGACGAGCGCAGTGGCCGCCGCCACGCGGATCGGTCGATGCCAGGCCAGCGCCGCCCGGCGTGGAGCGGGTAGGGAGAGCACGGCCGCGACGGTCAGGAAGAAGGCGAGTGCGGTTGCCACGACGGCGATCAGCGTGACGACCGCAGTCACAGCTTCGCCATGTGCGGCGCCGCCAAGCGGGCCGAGGAACTGGGAGGCGAAGAACGCGCCGGTCGTCGGATTGGTCGCTGCGGTGCAGAACCCTGCTCCGAGCGCCGCCAGGCATCCGGCAGCCGCACCTGGCCGAATGCGGCCTGTCGCAGTGCCCTCGTCCACAGCCGGCGGCCGCGTGCGTGCGATGGCGACGGCGATGCAGAGGAGAAGCAGCGCGCCCACCGCCCGTGCAGCGGCGTCCCAGTTGCGCACCGCATCGGCCGCAGCGCCGATCGCAAAGAGAAGCGCCGCACCGAGCGCACCGGCTCCGAGAGCAACGCCGGCGCAGAACGGCGCTGCCCCGCGTACCCCATGCAGCGACGCGATGCCCGCGACGGCGAGCATGTTGGGTCCGGGCGTGGCGAGAATGACCACGTAGCCAAGGACGAAGCCGACGATCAGGCGCAGCTCTGCGTCCCAGGCCGCGGCGGTTGTGAGGTCTGCCGGCATGGCTCACTCACCTTGCCGCGACGATGCGATTGCGGTCGCGGGAAGCGCACCGTGCCGGGCGGTCTTCGCGGTCATCGTCGAAGCCCTCGCTCCTCCCGTCCCCACCTGTGGCGGCACCGGCGCCGCACCGTCGAGGACGGCGGGTGTTGCTGCGCAGAGCGTACTCATCACTGCCGCTCCCGTTGCCATTCCGCGACAATATGGCTCCGCGCCATCGTCATGCCGCGCTCCGCTCACCGGACTGAACTCCGGCTCCAGCAGGGATACGAGGGAGGGCCTGCATGACACCATGCGGATGTCGCCGCGAATGCGATATGTCCCTCGTATGGCAGTGCATGGTCGCCAGATCACGTTGCGTGATCGTTGTAGCCGAGCGTGCCGGGGCGGGCTGTGCGATCGGGCACGGCATGGCGGCACCCGCCGCGGGATCGCCATCACGCTGATGCGCCTATCCCGCGCACGCACGCTTCGTCTCCGCGATGATGTCGTCATCGCTCCGGTCGAGGTCGAGCGCGCGGGACGAGGGCTGGGTCATCGCGAAGGGCGCGGGCACGAACACTTCGACGGCGTTGCCCTCCGGGTCGACGAAGTAGATCGACCAGGCATTGCCGTGATCGGCCGCACGAAGCCCCGCCGCGCCGCACGCCGCCGCCCTGTCGCGCACGCCGCGCAGCGCGGCGAGGGAGGGGACGGTGAAGGCGATGTGGTCGAGCCCGCCCGATGCGCCGCGCTCGCCCTCGACGAGCATAAGTGCGTGGTGCACGCCGGCCTCGCCGCTCAGGAACACCATCTCGCGGCCGCGCCGCGCGCTGATGCCGCTGTCGGTTACGGCAAGGTCGAGAACCTCGGCGTAGAAGTGCCGCATGCGCGCGAGGTCGCCCACCACCAGCCCGAGATGCGCAAGCCGCGCTCCGCCCGCGACATCGTGCGTCCTTGCCATCGGGGGCTACTCCTCGGCCGTGAAGCCTGACGCGCGCACCACGGGCTCCCACGCAGCAAGCTCGGTGCGGATGCGCTCGGCCGTCGCGGCCGGAGAGAGCGCCATCGGCGTGATCTCGAGCCGCTCGAGCCGCTCGGCGATGTCGGGCCGCGCAAGTGAGGCCTTCACCGCCTGATAGAGCACGTCGCGAACGCCGGTCGGTGTGTCCGCGGGCAGCATCAGGCAGAAGGCCTCGCTCGAGGTGAGCTGCGCGAAGCCTGCCTCGGCGAAGGTCGGAACCTCGGGAAGGCTCCTCAGCCGTTGCGGCGACGTGACGGCAAGGAGCCGCGTGCGCCCGGCGCGGACGTTCGGCGCAAGCTCCGCCATGTGGCTCATGAAGCTGTCGATCCGCCCGCCCAGAAGATCCGTCTGGGCGAGCGCGCCGCCGCGATAGGGCACGACCGTGAGGCTCACCCCTGCGGCGCGCGCGAGCACGAGGCCGAGCATGTGCTGCGGCGCGCCGAGTACGGGGGGAGAGAAGGTCGCCCCGCCGCGTTCGCGCGCCCAGGCGAGGAAGCCCGCGAGGTCCTGCGCAGGATGGTCGGCGCGGACGACAAGGCCGTAGCAGAGCTCGCCGATCGTCGTCGCCGCCTCGAAATCGGCGATGGGATCGTAGCGCGTGGTGCGCGGGAACACGTGCGGGAACAGCGTCAGGACAGGCATCGGCGCCTGCAGGATCGTCGCGCCGTCGGGCGCAGCCGCCTTCACCGCTTCCGCTGCGAGGCGGGAGCTCGCACCCGGCCGGTTCTCGACGATCACGGCCGGGGCGTAGCGGGCATCTACGAGCGCGCCGGCGAGAAGCCGCGCGACCGTGTCGGTGCCGCTTCCCGCAGGCGAGCCGACGATGATGCGCGCGAGCCGGTCCACCGCCGCTTCGGCCTGCCGCGCCGCCGCGAGCGCGGCCAGCGGCGCGAGGAGGGCGGTGCGGCGCCTCAGCATCATCCTGTCCATCGACGGGTTCCCTTGCGTCGGATCGGTTCGTGCAAGGAAAGACTGGACCGACGCGAGGCGTAGCCCCAAGCTCTGTTTTCTGACACCCTATTTCCATTATGGGTACCACACCATGCAGCCGACGGACCGCATCGCCAGGCGCCTGAAGCCGCGTGACCTGCACGTGCTGATGGTCGTCGGCGAGGAGGGCTCGATGGCCAAGGCGGCGGACAGGCTCGCCGTGTCTCGGCCGGTGGTCTCGAAGGTAGTCGCCTCGCTCGAGGCCACGCTCGGCGTGCGCCTGCTCGACCGGGTCGCGGACGGCGTCTCGCCGACCGCCTACGGCGCGGCGCTGATCCGCCACGGCCAGGCCGTGTTCGATGCGCTTCGCCAGGGCGTGGAGGAGATCGCCTTCCTGTCCGACCCCGGTGCCGGCCTCCTCCGCATAGGCTGTTCCGAGATCGCCGCGGCCGGCATCGTCGCCGCTGCGGTCGACGAGCTCTCCCAGCGCCATCCGCGCGCGCATCTGGAGCTCGAGCAGGGCAACCCCGACAACAGCCTGAGGCTGCTGCGTGAACGCCGCGTCGATCTCGTCGTGTCCCGCATCGTCGAGACGGGTCCCGACATCGCGATGGAGCCGCTGCTGAACGAGCAGCTCATGGTCGTCTCTGCGCCCGATGCCCCGTGGGCGCGGCGGCGGCGGGCGATCACGCTCGCCGACCTCGCCGATGCGCCGTGGATCCAGTCGCGCGCCGAGATCGCGCCGGGAGGGCCCACGCATGACGCCTTCGCCGCGCTGGGCATGGCGGTGCCGCCGATCCGGGTGATCAGCAACTCGCTCAACCTCCGCTTCGGGCTGATCGAGACGGGCCGCTTCATCACCATGATCCACGACTCGGCGCTCAGGCTCGGCGCGCCCCGCGCGCGGCTCCGCGTCCTTCCCGTTGCGGTGCCGCCGTGGCGCTTTCCCACGGTCGTCGCGACGCTCAAGGGCCGTACGCTGCCGCCGCTTGCGTCGCTGTTCCTCGAGATCCTGCGCGGCGTCGTCCGCCGGCTCGAGACGCACCCCGGCCGCCCTGCCTCGGGTCGCTGACCACGGGCAGGGCACGACCCGGTTCCGCACTTTTTACGCCGATACGCGCGGCGACGAAACGAGTCGGGATGTTTTACAGTCTGTCCGACCGGCGCTTTGGTGCAGCCGCAAGACGCTGAACGGGCTCAGTTTCCTACAATGGCATGCAAATTGCTTCCAGAATTCGAAGCTGCACAGTTGCTGAAATAGCGACTTCTGGGAGACAAAAAATGCGGAACCTTCTGATGGCCGGCGCTGCCGTGGCCGCCCTCTCGCTCGGCGGGGTGGGAGTGGCCGAAGCAGCGCTGCTGTCGCTCGGCAACGGTGCGGGGATCGGCAACGGCGTCGCCGCCGCGCCGCAGTTCGGCTCTATCCCGTCGGGCGGGTCTGGTGGCGGGAACACGAACGAGCTGTTGCCGCTGTTCGCGCCCCTGACGTCGGCCGGCCCAGGCTACGGCTACTACGGGGCGACGATCGTCGGCACGGCGGGGGCGAGCTACCTCTACGAATTCTTCGGCGCAGAAGCGAGCAACCGAAACCAGTTCACCGTGCCCGGCGCGGGGACGTTCACCACGAGCGGCAACACCGGCATTGGGCTCGACGGCATCAATCGCGCGTCGAGCCTCGGAGCCCCGCTGGCCTCGTTCAGCAGTGACAGCCTCGACTTCAAGTTCATCATCAACGGCGGCAATGGTGGGGTTTACGAGGTTCGCAACAACGCCGATGCGATCGTTCCGGGCGTCGGAAGCGGCAACGTGAACGACACGGTGGTGAACGCGCAGAACTTCTTCGCGACGTTCGACATCCTCAACGGCAATCCGCTGACGGCGCCGCAGTCAGGCGATGTCGTCTATCTCTGGCTCGATGATGGCAACCAGGTCGACGACAACCACGACGACCTGCTGGTCCGCATCACCGCGAGCACGACCTCCGTGCCCGAGCCCGCCACGCTCGGCCTGCTCGGCGCAGGCCTGCTCGGCCTCGGGTTCGCGGCGCGCCGGCGCAAATCTGCCTGAAGCCTGCGCGGGCTTCCGACGCGAAGGGCGGCCCTCGTGGCCGCCCTTTTCG
Source organism: Elioraea rosea (assembly GCF_007644105.1). GTDB lineage: Bacteria > Pseudomonadota > Alphaproteobacteria > Acetobacterales > Acetobacteraceae > Elioraea_A > Elioraea_A rosea. The sequence goes on from NZ_VFAC01000025.1 coordinate 24,697, forward strand.
TCTCAGGCGTCGGCTGAGGGCGGCGAGCCCTCGCTTACAGCGGCGAGGCGGATCACCCCACGGACCGGCTCGCCCGGCGGCAGCGGCTTGCCCTTCCGGAGGATCGCGATCCGGCCGTCCCGCGCGAGCGCGAGCGCAGTCTCGCGCACGGGGTGCATCAGCAGGCGCCAGACCTTCTCGTCGTTCCCCGCGATCGCGCGCGCGACCTCCGATGGGCAGATGCTCCTTCCCTCGCCGCGCGCGGCGGTGAGCGACAGGATCGTCCTCTCGATCTCGGAACGGTCCGCCCTCATTCGCCGAGCTCCAGCCGCGGCTGCGCGGGCGGCCGGCGGCTTCCCACCTGCCGCATGCCGGAGCGCCGGCTGCCGTGCCGGGCCTGAACCGCATCGGCCGCGGCGCGATAGGCCGGGCCATGACGCACGCCCCAGAGCCGCTCGCGCGCGGCCCGTGCCAGCGCCTCGTGATCGCCGATCGGTGCGGGGTAGCCCGCCGCGCCGCCTGCCCGCCAGGGCTCGAGCGCGAGCCGTCCGGGCAGGGCGCGAAGCTCGGGTACCCAGCGGCGGACGAAGGCGCCCTCGGGGTCCTGGTCGAAGCCCTGCTTCACCGGGTTGTACATGCGGATCGTGTTCACTCCCGTCACGCCCGACTGCATCTGCACCTGGCTCCAGTGGATGCCGGGCTCGTAGTCGGTAAAGAGCCTGGCGAGATGCAGCCCCACCGCGCGCCAGTCGAGCCCGAGGTGCATCGCGGCGACGGAGACGAGCATGGCGCGGGCGCGGAAGTTGAGCCACCCCGTCTCCACGAGGCAGCGCATGCAGGCATCGAGGAAGGGCCAGCCCGTGCGCCCCGCCGCCCAGGCCTCGAAGACCGGCTCGCCGGGGCCGGCGCCACCGATGCCGGCATAGGCAGGGTGCATCGCGCTGCGTTCGATCGCCGGCTCGGTTTCGATCTTCTGGATGAAGTGGCAGTGCCAGGCGAGCCGCGTGAGGAAGCTGTCGATGCCTTCGGCAAGCCCGCCCGATTCACCGTCACGCGCCCGCCGCGCCGCCTGCGCCGCCTCGCGCACCGAGAGCGTTCCGGCGGCGAGATGCGGCGAGAGGCGCGAGCATGAAGCCCAGCCGGCCAGCGGCGAGGACATCGCGCGGCGATAGGGCAGCGCACGGTCCGCCAGGAACGACCACAGAAGCGCCTCCGCCGCGCGCCTGCCGCCGCGCTGCCGCCCCGGGCATGGGTCGGGCGCGAGGCCGAGTGCCTGGGGATGCGGGATCGTGCCCGGGTCGAGGCCGAGCGGGGCGAGCGTGGCCGGGGCCGGCAGGACGGGCGCGCGGGTGAACCGCTCCCACCGGGCCGCCCAGCCGTCCCGGCTCGGCAGGGCGCGGATCGCGCCGTTCTGGCGATGCTCGTGGAACGGGATGGCGGCCTCGCGCGCCCAGGCCCGCACCGCGCGGTCGCGCGCGAAGTCCCGCTCTCCCGTACTTTCCTGGTGCGCATGGATGGCGCGGACCGGCATCGCCTCGGCGAGCGCGCTGAGGACGGCGAGGGGCTCGCCCGCGCGCACGACGAGGGGCTGGCCGAGGACGGCGAGATCGGCGCAAAGCTCCGCCGCGCTTTCGGCCTGGAAAAGATACTGCCGCGCCGAGGCCTCCTCCGCCGCCCAGAGCCCCGGCTCGACGATCCAGAGCGGCAGCACAGGCCCGGCCGCGGCGGCGGCAGCGAGGGGAGCGTGGTCGGCGACCCTGAGGTCGCGCTTGAACCAGACGATGCTGAGCCCGGGCATGGCCTGGAGATGGGCCTTGCCCGCCCGCTCCGCCATCAGCGGCGGAGCATGCGCTCGAGCTGCTCGAGGAAGGAGGATGTCGCGCTCGGCGCCGGAGGGCGTGGCGGCTGGCCCGAGGCGCGTTCGCGAAGGAGCGCGATCGCCCGCGACGTCTCGCCAAGGTCGAGCGCGAGAATGTCGTCCGACCCGCCGCCGGTCACCGCCCGGGCCGGGGCCTTCAGCCGCAGGAGCACCCGCCGTGCCTCGGGCAGAAGCGCGGCGGCCCGCGCCGAGGTCTCGCCGGGCTCGGGCGCGCAGATCGCATCGCGGCCCTCGAGCGTGCAGGGCATCACCATCGCCGGTTCGGAATCGAGCCGCAGCTCGACCGTACCGCCCACCGCGAGCGCCCCGCGCTGCGGGTCTGACAGGGATAGGGCGCGTGCCGTCACGGCCGGCAGGGCCTGGCCGTCGCGCAGAACGATCTCGAAGGCGACGCCGACGCTCGAGGCACGCTGCAGGTCGGGCAGCTCGAGCCAGAGGCGGTGGCGCAGCGTGCAGTCGCTCCGGTCTGTCATCGGGTCTGTCCGGCAGGTCATCACCCAGGGTCCGACCTGCTCGTCGCTCATCGCGGGCGTCACCACCCGCGCCTGGCCCAACGCCTCGCCACCGGCGAAGGCAACCACCACGGCCAGAGCCATCATTCCGCGCATCGTTCGTTCACCCTTCCCGCAAGGCGACGGTTCGACGCACCATATAGCCGCTGGGAGGGAGGATCGCACATGAGGAGGGTCAAGCTTCCGGATGGCACGGAGGTTCCCGCGCTCGGCCAGGGCACCTGGAAGATGGGCGAGGACCGTGCCGCGCGGAAGCAGGAGGTGGCGGCGCTGAGGCTCGGCCTCGATCTCGGCCTCACGCTGATCGACACCGCGGAGATGTACGCAGAGGGCGGTGCCGAGGAGGTGGTGGCAGAGGCGCTCGCCGGGCAGCGCGACCGCGCCTTCATCGTCTCCAAGGTCTATCCGCACAACGCCTCGCGCCGCGGTGTCGTGGCCGCCGCGCAGCGGTCTCTCAAGCGGCTCCGCACCGATCGGATCGACCTCTATCTGCTGCATTGGCGCGGTGGCGAGCCGCTCGAGGAGACCGTCGCCGGGTTCGAGGCGCTGCGTGCGTCGGGAAGCATCCTGCGCTGGGGCGTGTCCAACCTCGACACCGACGACATGGAGGAATTGTTCTCCTTCCCCGCCGGCCGGGCCTGCGCGACCGACCAGGTGCTCTACAACCCCGAAGCGCGCGGCATCGAGTTCGACCTGCTTCCCTGGTGCACCGAGCGCGGCATGCCTGTGATGGCATACTCTCCGGTCGGGCAGGGGGGGCGGCTGCTGCGCAGCGCCGCGCTGAAGGCGGGCGCGGCACGGCATGGGGTGAGCACCGCGCAGGTCGCTCTGGCCTGGGCTCTGCGGCACCGCGGCATGATCGCGATCCCGAAGGCGGCGGACGAGGCGCATGTGCGCGACAACGCCGCGGCCGCCACCCTCACGCTGACGGACGAGGATCTCGCGGCGATCGACGCGGCCTTTCCGCCGCCCTCGCGCAAGCGACCGCTTGCGATGATCTGACGGTCGCGGGCATCACGGCCAGAGGCCACGCTCCTCCAGCACCTTGAGGATGAGCGCGGCGCCGACCTGCTTCGAGACCTTCTCCGGATCGTACACGTGGTCGGCGACGAAGCGGCCCTTGGTGTAGAGGTTCGAGAAGCTCCAGAGATAGGGCGAGCGCATGCCCTTCGGCCGGTAGCCGAAGCCGTTGAAGCTCTCGAGCGCATGGAGCACCTGCGGCAGCGACCAGTCCGTGATGCCCTTGAACTTGAACCGCACGGCATCGAGCGCGCTCTCCTCCCACGTGCCTGTGCTCGTCCAGCCCGGTGGGCGGCCGGCCGGCACGCGCGTCGTCGGGGCGCCGAGGCTGTCGCCGTTGTGCAGGTGCTTGAAGAAGTCGTAGCCGCATTCGAGCCCATGCATGATACCGATGAGCTGCCAGGGCACCCCGCCGCTGCGGCGGCTGACCGCCTCGTACCGGGCGCGGCCCTGCAGCATCCTGTCGGTCGCCGCCTCCACCTCCTTGCGCTTCTCGGGGCGGATGCGGCAGGCGGCCCAGCACAGCCTGTAGTCCTCGGCGAGCTGCGCGAGCGTGTTGCCGCGCACCAGCGGCGGAAGCGAATCGGGCGCTGGTTCCGATGTGGCTGGCGCCGACGGTTTCGGGACGTCCGCCTCCGTCCGCGCCGCTGCGGCCGGGGCGGCAACGGGTTCAGCCGCGACAGGATCTTTGGCGGCAGGCGGAGGTGTGGCGACGACGGCGCCGGTATCCCCAGCCGGTGCTGAGGAAGGCGCCACTTCCGGTGCGTCCCCTCGGCTTGGCGCGGCCGCGGCAGGCAGCGTCGCGTCCTGCACCGCCGGCGGCTCGTCCTCTTCGACGGCCGGGAATTCCTGCGACGCGAAGGCTGCGCTCGCCGCGTCGGCCCGCTTCACCACGCGGTCGGCCGCGCCCTTGAACGCTCTCTGGATCAGCGGGTCGAAGGGGTTCACCCGCGCGGTGGCGAGCAGCGCCTCGAGCCGGCTGCTCGCTGCATCGACCGCCCTCGCAGCCTCGCGCGCATTGAGCACGGCGAGCACGTCGAGCTGGTCCTCGATCGCCTCGATCTGCCTGGAGAGTTCCTGGCGCAACGCGGGGTCGGTCGCGCTCCTCCGCTGCGCGACGAGCGCCTCGCTCATGGCGTTCAGCGTCGTGCGTGGATCCTCGCCGCTCATGGTGTCCTCCCCGCCTTGAGGATCGCGATCGCGCCCTCCGCGGCACGGGCCTGGATGAGCGCGCTGTCGGCCGAAGCAGAGAGCGAGGCAAGCGTCGGCGGCGAGCCGGGATTGCGCACCGCTGCGGCAAGCGCGGTCAGCGTCTGCGCGAGCTTGTCGAGCAGCACGACATAGTCGGCGACGAGCACCTGCGCCTCTGCCATCTGCACGAAGGCGGCGCGCCGCGCGGCGTCGTTGTCGGCAAGCGTGGTGCGCACCGCGCGCATCGGCTCGCGCGTGAGCGTCTCGTACGCGGCGGTCGAGGCCGCCTGCATCGCGGCGATCTGCTCGCGCACGATGGGCTCTCCCTCGAGCACGAGCCGGCGCAGCTCCTCGCCATTCTGCGCCCGTCCCCACCCGTCGATCAGCGGGCCGAGCTGCCTGGCGAGCGCCGCGAGGGGCAGCGCCGCGCCACCGGTCGCGACCGTGATCAGCCCGGCGACGGAGCCGGCGAGCGCGTTGATCTGGCCCTTCGCCTCCTCGACGGGCCTGCCCTCCGCGAGCATGACGAGCAGCTTGAAGTAGTCACCCACAAGGCCCATGCCGCGCCGAAGCGACGCCGTCAGCACGGGGTCGCCGACCGAGGAGAAATAGGCGGCGCTGGTGGGGTCGAACACCGTTGGCACGACGATGTCGCCGTCGCGCGGGGCACCTGTCGCGGCGAGCGTTCGCAGGTACGTGCGCCGCTCCGCAACCGAGAGATTGGCAAGCATCGCATCGCTGCGCCCGGCCACCGCCTCGTAGGCGGCATTCGCGCGCTGCACCTGCTCGCGCGGGATCGAGGGCCCGCACGCGGCAAGCGCGAGCAGGAGCCACAGCACCAGGCGGGCAGGCGAAAGGGGACGGGGCAAGGCAAACATCGCGGATCTCGGCCCTTGAGGGGCGGCCCGGTCTGACCGTCACGATCGCAGAATAGTCACCGCGTTACTGTTTTGCAATCGGAATGTTCTGGGCGGGCGTCGTGCAACGGCGGAGGGCGGCGGGGTCCCCCTCGCCGCCCTCGCGCGTGCCGATCGAAAGCCCCGTGCTGGGCCGGCGCGTCAGGCGCCGAAATACTTGATCACGCAGCCATAGGGCTGCGTCACCGCCTGCGCGGGCGCCCTTCCCTCGGCGATGGCGAGCATCGCGTCGCGGAGGAAGGGCTCGGCGCGCGGCACGTCCTCGACGCGGGTGGAGCGGATGCTGTCGATGCCGCCCATGTAGCGGAGGATGCCCGCGCCATCGATGACGAACATGTGCGGCGTCACCGTCGCTGCGTAGGCACGGGCGGCCACGCTCTGAGGGTCGAGCAGGACGGCGGCGGGGGTCGCGTTCCGGCTCTCGGTGAGCTCGCGCGCCTGCCCGCCGGTAACGTGGCCCTGCTCACCCTCGGGCGACGAAGCGATCGACAGCCACACAACGCCCCGCTCCTTCGCGAGCGCCTGCAGCGCCTGCATGTTGCCGCTGGTGTAGTGCTTCCGCACGAACGGGCAGTCATGGTTCGTCCACTCGAGCACGACGGCCTTGCCGCGGAACTCGGCGAGGCGGCGGATGGTTCCGTCCTGGTCGGGCAGGGCGAAGTCGGGCGCCGGCGCGCCGAGGCTCGGCGCAGCGAGGGCCTCGCGCGGCGCGGCGGCAACCAGCGCGAGGCCGGCGGCAAGAGTCGTGCGTCGTGTCAGAAGGCGCATGATCTTGTCTCCTCGTATGGATGTCAGATGGTCGAGCCGCGTGCGGCGCCGACGAGCGGGCCCTTGGCGGCTCCGATCGCGTCGAGAACGATCCCTTCGGTCAGGATCTGGGGCAGGATGGCGGGCGCGCCACCCCCGGCCGGGTAGTAGAGGTAGAGCGGCACGCCGTCGCGCTGATGCTGGCGGAGCAGGGCGGTGATCGCCGCGTCGCCGCGCGTCCAGTCCCCGACCAGTACGGCGACGTTGCGCTCGGCAAAGGCCAGCTGCACGGCGTCGGTGGTGAGCGCCACGCGCTCGTTCACCTTGCAGGTGATGCACCAGGCGGCGGTCATGTTCACGAACACGGGCCGCCCCTCCGCGCGAAGTGCGGCGACCCGCTCGGGCGACCATGGCTCGGCGTCGGGCAGGATCGAGACCGAGGCCGTCGCCGCGCCTGCCGGAGGGGAAGCGGCGTCGAGACGCGGTAGGAGCGCGACGGCACCGATCACCGCGGCGGCGGCGAGACCCTGCCCAATGCGCCGCCCGCGCCCGGCCGACCCCTGCGCCTGGCCAAGCGCCCAGAGGCCGAAGCCGAGCAGAACAGCACCCGCGAGAACGGCGAGCACCGCATCGGCCCCGCCCTGTTGCGCCAGGACCCAGACGAGCCAGACCGCCGCGGCGTACATCGGGAAGGCGAGGCCCTGGCGAAGCCGCTCCATCCACGCCCCCGGCCGCGGCAGGAAGCGGGCGAGGCCAGGAGCCGCGCCGAGAATCACGTAGGGCAACGCCATGCCGACGCCCAGGGCAGCGAACACCGCGAGCGTCGCCGCCGGCGGCATCGCGACCGCCGCGCCGATGGCGGCGGCCATGAACGGCGCGGTGCACGGGGTGGCGACCAGCACGGCGAGCGCGCCGGTGAAGAAGGCGCCAACCTTGCCGCCCTGCGACGCCGCGCCCTGGCCGAGCCCCATCGGTCCGCTCACCGCATAGACGCCCGAGAGGTTGAGCCCGACCGCGAGCATCAGCCACGCGAGCGCGGCGACGAAGACGGGCGAGGTGAACTGGAAGCCCCAGCCCGCCGCCATCCCCGCCCCCTTGAGCGCGACGAGAAGCCCGCCCAGGGCGAGGAAGGAGAGCACGACCCCGGCGGTGTAGGCAGCCGCATGGGCGCGGATCTCGCCCCGCGCTGCGCCCGAGAGCCGGGCAATCCCCATCGCCTTCATCGCGAGGATCGGGAACACGCAAGGCATCAGGTTCAGAATCAGCCCGCCAAGGGCGGCGAAGGCGATGGCCTGCCAGAGAGGCAGCCCCGGTGCGGCGGGCAACGCCGGAACAGGCCCGGGCGCTGCCGAGACCACGTAGCCGCTTCGCACGCCCCCCCGGTCGACGATCGAGACGAGGCCGGAGACGGAGGCGGGTACGGGCCCCACGCCACGGGCGAGCGACAGCGTCAGCACGCCGTCGCTGAGCGTCATCGGCTGCGGCGCGGCATGGTCGAGCACGCCCCAGTCTGCCGGGAAGAAGTAGGCCTCGCGCACCGAACCTGGCGCCAGGGCCTCGCCGGCGAGCGCGATCGCCCCGCCCTGGCCCTCGAAGCCGACGGTGACGGCAAAGGGCGAGGGGCGCGGCAGCGCCGCCTCCCCGGCGCGGATCATCTCCGCCGAGGCCGCCGCGGGGCGGGGCGTGCCCTCGACCGGAAGGTCGAGCCGGAACACCCCTTCCTCGGGGATGCAGATCTTCTCGCAGACGAGCCAGGAGGCGCTTGCCTCCAAGGCGAAACGGTCGCCCGGCTGGAGCGCCGCCGGCGGCGTCACCGTGGCGAGGAAGAGGACCTCGTTCTCGTAGCCGAAATTGACCAGGGGGCCGTAGGGGATGCGTTCTGGCGTCGGGAAGGCGAGGTCGGAGGCCGATGCCCCCTCTGGCAGCGCCAGCGCCATCTCCGGCGGCGCACCGGCATCGCCCGGGTTGGTCCAGTAGGTATGCCAGCCGGGAGCGAGGCGCTGGCGAAGCGCGATGCGGAAGGGCCGCCCCGGCGCGATCGCCTCGACGGACGAGACGACCGTGACGGTCGCCCGCGGCGAGGTGACGGGCGCGCTTTCGACCGCACCGGCGGCGCCGGGGGCGAGAAGCACGGACAGAGCTGTGAGCAGGCGCCACATGGGTCGAGAGGTAGCTTAGCAGGAAAGCCGGTCAACCTGACGTTCGCGTCAACCGGCCGTTACGATGCAACGCGGACGAGGCGGGCGGCGAAGAACCCGTCCATCCCGCCGCGCTCGGGCCACAGCGCAGGCGTGGTGCGGAGATGCCCCTCCGCCGTCCGCGCCTCGGCAACGGCCGCGATCTCCGCCTCGGTGAACGGCTCGGGGCGGAGCGGCAGGCCGGCGGCAAGCGCGCGTGCCACCGCCCCCTCGCCCTCTGCGGGTTCGAGGCTGCACACGGCGTAGACCAGCCTTCCCCCCTGCTTCAGCATCCGTGCGGCGGCGGCGAGAAGCCCATCCTGCGCCGGGGCAAGGGCGGCGACGTCCCGCTCGCGCTTCACGCGGGCAATGTCCGGGTGGCGGCGGATCGTGCCCGTCGCCGTGCAGGGGGCGTCGAGGAGCACGGCATCGAACGCCTCGGAAGGCGTCCAGGTCGCCGCATCGGCGACCACGATCTCGGCCGCGAGCGCGAGGCGGGCCAGGTTCTCGCCGATCCTGCCCGCCCGGTCGGGTGCGCGCTCGACAGCCGTGACCGACGCGCCGGCGGCGGCGAGTTGCGCCGTCTTGCCGCCGGGGGCCGCGCAGAGATCGGCCACGCGCTCGCCAGGCTTCGCGGCGAGAAGCCGGGCGGGGAGTGCCGCCGCGGCGTCCTGCACCCACCACGCCCCCTCGGCGAACCCGTCGAGCTCGCGCACAGGCGCATGGTCCGCCGGAAGACGGAGAGAGCCGGTCGGGAGGAGGGTGGCACCGAGCCGGGCGGCCCAGGCGGACCCGTCCTCGCCGGGCTTCAGGGTGAGGTCGAGCGGGGCCTCGCGCTGGTGCGCGACGGCGATGGCGCGCGCCGTCGCCGGACCATAGGCGGCGTGCCAGGAGCGCCAGAGCCAGTCGGGCGTGTCGAGGCGCGGCCCATCGAGCCCCGCCAGCGTGCCCTGCCCCTCTGCCGCCACGCGCCGAAGCACGGCATTGGCGAGACCGGCGAAGCTGTCCCCCTTCGGCAGCGTCCTGACGGCCGCGACCGTCTCGCCCACCGCCGCATGCGGCTGGGTGCCGAGGAACAGAAGCTGCGCTGCCCCGGTCCGGAGCGCATGCAGCACCGCATCGGGCGGCGCGCGCCGCAGGAAGGGCTCGAGCACCGCATCGAGCGTGCCGAGGCGGCGAAGCACGGTCGCAGCGATCAGGTGGGCGAAGCCGCGGTCCCGCGCAGCCATCTCGGGCATCGCGCCAAGCGCCTCGTCGAGCGTGCGACGACGGCCCAGAACAGCCTCGAGAAGCGTGACGGCGGCGCGCCGGGCCGCGACGCCGGAGGACGAGGGCGATGACGATCTCTCCATCGGCGCATTCATGGCGCGCGGGGCGGATCGGGGCTAGAAGGCGCGCGCATGGCCGCCCCCCACCTCCTCGACCGCATCCTCGGCACGCGCCACCCAACGCTTCTCGTGCTGGCGATCTGCCTCGCCGCGTTCCTGCCCGGCTTCTTCTCCCTGCCGCCGTCCGACCGGGACGAGGCGCGCTTCGCCCAGGCGACGAAGCAGATGCTCGAGACGGGCGATTTCGTGGCCATCCGCTTCGGCGACGTCGCGCGGAACAAGAAGCCCGTCGGCATCCACTGGGCGCAGGCCGCGAGCGTGAGCGTGGCGGAAGGGCTCGGGCTCGCGACGAGGACGAGCATCTGGCCCTACCGGATCCCCTCGCTTCTCGGAGCGATGCTCGCCGCGCTCGCCACGCTCTGGTTCGGGCGGGGGATCTTCGGCCCGCGCGCGGCCCTGCTCGCAGCGCTCGCCCTGCCCGTGTCGGTCGTCGTCGTCGTCGAGGCGCATATCGCCAAGACGGATGCCGCCCTTCTCGGCGTCATCGCGGTGATGATGGGGCTGTTCGCCCAGGCCTATCTCCGCCCTGCAGCCTTCGGGGCGCCCTGCGCGGCCGGGTTCTGGGCGGCGCTCGGGGCAGGCGCGCTGCTGAAGGGGCCGGTCGCGCCGATGGTCGCGGGTCTCGCGGCGCTGGTCCTCTACGTGCTCGACCGCCGCGCGAAACGCCCGCGCGACTGGCTCGCCGCCCTTCGCCCGGCCTGGGGCCTGCCGCTGGCACTTCTGATCGTCCTGCCCTGGGCGGTGCTGATCTGGATCGCGACGGACGGCGCCTTCTTCGCTGACGCGATCGGCGGCGATCTCGGCGGCAAGGTGGCGGGGGCGGACGAGGCGCATGGCGGGCCGCCGGGCTATCACCTCCTGCTCGTCTCGCTCACCCTCTTCCCGCTCGGCCTTGTCGTGCTGCGGGCGATTCCCGGCACCTGGGCTGCGCGCACCGAGCCGGCGGTGCGGTTCCTGCTCGCCTGGATCATCCCGACCTGGATCGTGTTCGAGCTTCTGCCCACGAAGCTGCCGCACTACGTCTCCGTCACCTTCCCCGCCGTGCTGATGCTCACCTCCGCCTGGCTTCTCGACCCTGCGCGGCGGGAGCCGCCGCGCTGGCTCGCGCGCGTTTCCGCCGTGCTCTGGTTCGCGGCGCTGGCGATCCTTGCCGCGCTCGCCCTCGCCGTTCCGATCGCCGCGCGGAGCTTCACCTGGGGCAGCCCGCTCGTTCTCGCCGCGGCCGGGCTGCTCGCCTGGGTCGGCTGGGGTGCCCTGAGGCGGAAGGACCTCGCCACCCTCGCCGCGGCCGGGCTCATCCTCTCTCCGGTGGTGACGGGCGCGCTTCTGCAGGGCGTGCTGCCGCGCGCCGAGGCGCTCTGGATCGCCCCGCGCGTCGTCGCCGCGCTCGATGCGCACTGGGCGGCGACGGGGGGGCGGCCGCCCGCGGACGAGCGGCCCTTCGCCACCGCGGGGTTCCACGAGCCCTCGCTCGTCTTCCTCGCAGGCACCGACACCCGCCTTGTCGCGAACGGGCAGGAGGCGGCGCAGCATCTCGCCGAACGCCCGCGCGGTGTGGCGCTGGTGCGCGAGCGCTACCAGGCCGCGTTCATGGCCGAGGCAGCGCGGCTCGGCATCGGCGTGCGGGCGGTGGGCACGGTCGCTGGCCTCAACTACAGCCGCGGCCAGCGACTGACGCTGGTTCTCTACGCGCGGGACTAGCCGCCCGAGCGTGGCACCGAACCGCCGGCCCGGCGCGGCGAGGAGGAAGGCGGCGGCGGCGCAGGCGGCTGGCCGCCCCATTCGTGCGCGAGCTTCTCGAGCGCTGCGACGCGGTTCTCGGTGGCGGGGTGGGTGGAGAACAGGTTGTCCATCCGCGCCCCGGAAAGCGGGTTGACGATCCAGAGATGGGCCGTCGCCGGGTTCGCCTCGGCGTGGTGGTTCTCGATCCCCCGCGCGTAGTTCTGCAGCGAGACGAGGGCGGAGGCGAGCGCGCGGGGGTCGCCCGAGATCTCCGCGCCCACGCGGTCGGCCTCGTATTCGCGGGAGCGGCTGATCGCGAACTGCACGATGCCGGCAGCGAGCGGGGCAATGATCAGCATCGCGAGCATCACGATCGGGTTCGGGCGGTTCTCGCCAGACCCGCCGCGGAAGAAGAAGCCGAACTGGGCGAGCATCGAGATCGCGCCCGCGACCGTCGCCGTCACGGTCATGATCAGCGTGTCGCGGTTGCGGATATGGGCGAGCTCGTGCGCGACGACGCCGGCGACCTCTGCCTCCGACAGCCGGGTGAGCAGGCCGCGATTGACCGCGACGGCGGCGTTCTGCGGGTTCCGCCCCGTGGCGAAGGCGTTCGGCTGGTCCTCGTCGATGACGTAGAGCTTGGGCATCGGCAGCCCCGCGCGCTTCGCGAGCGCCTCGGTCATCGCGTAGAGCCGGGGGGCGTCGCGCGGGCCGATCTCCTGCGCGTTGTGCATCCGGAGTACGACCTTGTCGCTGTTCCAGTAGGCGAACAGGTTCATGCCGCCGGCGAAAAGCAGCGCGATGATCATCCCCTGCTCGCCGCCGAGCGCGAGGCCGATGGCGCCGAACAGCGCCGTGAGCACGGCAAGCAGGATGGCGGTCTTGATGTAGCCGGACATGCCCCGCAGCTCCCCCGGTGTGTGGTCTTGCGGTCGGTGTATATCAGGGCCGCGCCCGCTTGGCGCAAAGCCCGGCGCCATCACATGAGCAGCATGAGCACGGACAAGCCAGAGACCGCGAAGCCCGAGACGGTCGCGCCGAAGCCCGAGGCGAAGGACAAGCCACCCCGCGAGATCGGCGGGCCGAAGGGCCCGGAGCCGACCCGCTATGGCGACTGGGAGCAGAAAGGCCGCTGCACCGACTTCTGAACACGTTGATTTCGCAGCGTTTTCTGCGCGATCGCCGCGCCTGTCGGCGGAATGAGAACGCGCTTGTGGGCGCGCGTCCGATTCGCCCACAGCATCTTGTGGACGAATCGTATGACAGGAACGGTCCTGATTCGTTCGCCCGAATCGGATCGGCTCATTGTTTGTTAAGCATTCGCACGCCACTGTCGGCATATGCCGTTCCCGCTCTGTTCCTTCCGGCTACGTAACGCCTTCGTCGGCCTCGCCGCGCTCGCCCTCGCCGGCCTCCCCCATGCGCCCGCCTTGGCGACCGACACGATCGCCGGGCCCGTGGAGGCGACGCTGCTTCGGGTGATCGACGGCGACACGCTTCTCGTCCGCGCCCGCGTCCCGTCTGGCTCGACCTCGAGGTGGTCACCCGCGTGCGGCTGCGCGACGTGAACGCGCCCGAGCTCCGCTCCCGCGACGAGGCGGAGCGGGAGCGTGCTGCGGCGGCCCGGGTCTTCACCGCCTCGCTCGCGGAGGGGGCCGCGCTGGTCCTGACGGAGGTTGCGCACGACAAGTATGGCGGCCGCGTCGTCGCCCGCGTTTCCGTCGGCGGCGAGGATCTCGGCGCGGCCCTGCTCGCAAGCGGCCATGCACGCCCGCTCGGTCCGCGCGGGCGCAGGACCCCCGGCTGAGGCTCAGAGCGCCGACGCCGCCTGCCTGACGATCCCCCGCAGCCACGCGAGCGCCTTGTCGCGCCGCGTGAGCGGGCTTGCCAGCATCATGACGCGCCACTCCTCGGTCGCGATCGGCAGGGGGAAGGTCGCGATGTCGCCGCCGCGAAGGACGGGAGCGAGCCGCGACGGCACCGCGGCGAGCAGGTCCGAGCCGGCGAGCAGGGCCGGCAGGGCAAGAAGGTGCGGCAGGCTGAGCGCCACGCGGCGGCTGCGGTCACGCCGGGCGAGGATGTCGTCCACCTCGCCGCGCATGTCGCCACGCAGCGTGAACAAGGCGTGCGGCCAGGCAAGCCAGGCATCGAGGGTGACCGGCGCCTCAAGCACGGGATGCGCCTTCCGCGCGATCCCGATGAACCGGTCGCGGAACAGGGTGGTGGTGACCAGCCGGGGCGGCGCGGCCCGGAACGTGCCGATCACCACATCGGCCTGCCCGCGGTCGAGCAGCCCGACGGCGTCGTCCTTCGCAAGCCCGATGATCCTGATGGCGATCCCTGGCGCTGCCTCGCGCAGCAGCCCGAGCACGCGCGGCATCAGGACGAGGGTGACGGAATCGGAGGCCGCGATTGTGAAACGGCGCTCCGCCCGGCCTGGCTCGAACGCCACGTCCGCGGCGACCGCGCTGCGCAGCAGCGCCAGCGCCTCGGCGATGCGCGGCCCGATCGCCTCCGCCCGCGGTGTCGGTTGCATGGTGGCGCCGACGCGGATGAAGAGCTCGTCGCCGAGGAGCCTGCGAAGCCGGGAAAGCGCCGCACTCATGGCCGGCTGGCCGATGCCCTGCCGGCGCGCCGCGCCGGTGACGCTGCGCTCGGCGTACAAGGCCTCGAAGGCTGCGAGCAGATTCAAGTCGAGTGCACTTTCGGCCGGCATCGATCCCATCCATGCGCTGCATCGACGGGATCGATTGGCGCTCCCGCGTTCCGTCCACATCCTCAGGCGTGCCGATCACAGAAAGCAACAGAAGGACGAGGCCATGACGCTGTCGCGCCGGAGTATCGCCACCCTGCCTCTGCTCGCATCGCTCGCCGTGGCGCGCTTCTCGACGACAGCACGCGCGCAAGGCGCGGCCCCCTCGGTGCGGCCCGTCAACACTCCGGGCGAGGGCGCGGTGAACACCTGGCTGCTGATCGGCAGTGATGGCGTCACGATCGTCGACTGCCAGCGCACGGTCCCCGAGGGGGAGATGGTTGTCGCGGCCGTGCGTGCGCTGAACCGACGCGTCGAGGCGATCGTGCTGACCCACGAGCACCCCGACCACGCCGCGGGGCTGCAGGTCATCTCCCGCGCCTTCGCCGGCGTTCCCATCATGGCCTCCGCAGAGACGGCACGCGCGCTCGAGGCGTCCAAGCCCGCGATGCTGCCGCTGATGCAGCGGATCTTCGGCCCCGCCGCCCCGACCGACTTTCCCGCGCCGACGCGCATCGTGCGCGACGGCGAGACCGTCACGCTCGGCGGCCGGAGCTGGCGCATCGACGAGCATGGGCCAGGCGAGGCGCAGAGCATGACGACACTGTACGCGGCGGACGCAGGGCTGCTGCTGGCCTCCGACCTCGTCGGCAACCGCGTGACGCCCTACCTGCTCGAGGGGCTCACGGGCCAGTGGCTCGAGCAGCTCGAGCGGGTGCGCGCGCGCTACCCGAGCGGCACGGTCGCACTGCCCGGGCACGGCACACCGGCAGCGTTCGGGCTGCTCGCCGCGGAGCAGGTCGACTACCTCTCCGCGTTCCGCGGCATGGTGCGCGAAAGGCTGCGCGACGGGGCCTGGAGCGAGGCCGCACGCGCACGCGTCGTCGCCGAGGCGGAGGAGACCTGGCCTGGCTGGCCGACGGTCGTTCCCATCCCGACGCTGCTGGCCCAGAACGCCGACGCCGTCGCGCGGGAGCTCGGCCGGTGAGCGGCGTCTGCGCGGTGCTTGGCGCCGGTCCCGGCGTCGGGCTTGCGGTGGCGCGGCGGTTCGCGCGCGAGGGATTCGCGATCGGCCTCGCCGCACGCAGCGCCTCCCGCCTCGAGCAGGAGGCAGCCGCGCTTGGCGTCCCCGCCAGCGTTGCCGGTGCCGACCTCTCCGACCCCGAGGCCGTGGCGGCCGCGCTCGGCGCCATCGCCGCCGCGCTCGGTGCGCCGACCGTGCTCGTCTGGAACGCGGCAGGGGTCACGCCTGGCCCCGCGATGGCACTCTCCGTCGAGGCCTTCGCGCGCGACCTTGCCCTCTCTGTCACCGGTGCATTCGCTGCGGCGCGCGCCGTCTACCCTGCGATGCGCGCCGCAGGCGGCGGCACGATGCTGTTCACCGGAGGCGGGCTTGCGCTGAACCCCGGTTATGGCGCGGGGGTCGCCTCGCTCACGGCAGGGAAGTCGGCCCTGCGCGGCCTCGTCCACGCGCTCGCGGGAGAGCTTGACGGCGAGGGTATCCATGTCGGCACCGTGACGATCGCCGGCACGGTCGCACCGGGCACCGCCTTCGATCCCGAAAGGATCGCCGAGCGCTTCTGGGCGCTGCACGCGGAGCCCCGGGAAGGCTGGACGGTCGAGGCGGTGGTGTCGGGTTGACGCCTGCTCAGCCGCCGGGGATCACGGCGAAGAGCCCGAGCATCGCGACGGCAGCGAGAATCGCGACCAGCAGCACAGAGCGCGTATCGGCCACGCGCCGCGCCTCGGGGATCATGTCCGACACCGCCATCCAGGCCATCGCCCCGGCGGCGAAGCCGAGGCCGGCGGGCAGGAGCGTGGCGAAGACGAGCACCGAGAGGTAGGCCGGCACGGCAAGCAGAGGCTGTGGCAGGGAGGAGAACACGCTCCACCACGCCGCTGACCGCCAGGACACGCCGCGCGGGACGAGCACGAGGCTGATCGCAAGCCCCTCGGGGATGTTGTGGATCGCCATCGCGATGGTCACGAACCAGCCGAGCGGTGCGCCGTCGCCGAAGGCCACGCCGACGCCTATGCCCTCGGCGGCCGAGTGCAGCGTCATGATGCCGACGATAAGGATGGCGCGGCGCGCATCCGCGCCCTTGAGAGCGCCGAGGTCGAGGTCCTCGAACCGGGACAGGACCGCATCGGAGACGCGGATGAAGGCCACCCCGGCGACGGCCCCGATCGCGGCCGCGAGCGGGCCGAGCTTCACCCCCTCGAGCGCCAGCATACCCGAGGCCGCGAGCATCAGGCCGGCCGCGGCAGCGTTGCCGAGCGCGAGACCGCGCGCGCCGAGCGAGGCGGGGCCGACGACGGCGAAGGGCAATGCCCCGAGCCCGGTGGCGAGCGCCGTCAGCAGCGCGGCAGCGAAGACGAGAGGCCATTCCATGGCCGCGCCATTCACCACGCGCCACGATGAAAGTCCAATGATTTCAATAACTTGATCATGCGACGCAATTGCAGTCGTCGCAGGCTATGCTGCGGCCATGCCTCACCCCTCCATCGTTATCCTCACCGGCGCGGGCATCAGCCGCGAAAGCGGGCTCGCGACCTTCCGCGACGCTGACGGCATCTGGGCGACGGTGCGGATCGAGGATGTCGCGACCCCGCGTGCCTTCGCCCGCGACCCTGCCCGGGTGCACGGGTTCTACAACGCCCGCCGCCGGGCGCTGGCCGACCCCGCCGTCCAGCCGAACGCCGCGCACCACGCGCTCGTCGAGCTCGAGCGGCGCTGGCCCGCGCCCGTGCTTGTCGTCACCCAGAACGTCGATGACCTGCATGACCGCGCAGGCCAGCGGAACCTGATCCACATGCATGGCGAGCTCGCCCGCGCGCGCTGCCGCCTGTGCGATGCCGTCACCGAGTGGCGCGAGGACCTCTCGACCGACACCGCCTGCCCCGCCTGCGGCCGCACGGGCGGGATGCGGCCGCACATCGTCTGGTTCGAGGAGATGCCTATGCAGATGGAGGCGATCGGCGCAGCCCTCGATGCCTGCGGGCTGTTCGTCTCGATCGGCACCTCGGGCAACGTCTATCCCGCGGCCGGGTTCGTCGCGGAGGTGCGCGGGCGGGCGCGGACGGTCGAGCTCAACCTCGAACGCTCCGCCGGCACGACCATGTTCGACGAGGCGATCCACGGGCCGGCGACCGTGGTGGTGCCGGGCTTCGTGCGGCGCCTGCTCGATGCGGCCTGAGGGCTTCCTCGCGCTGGTCTCGGAGCTTCGCGCCTGCACGGCCTGCGCGGGGCTGCCGCTCGGGCCTCGCCCTGTGTTCCAGCTTTCGCCGGATGCGCGGCTTCTCATCACCAGCCAGGCGCCCGGAACCAAGGCGCACCTTTCCGGCCAGCCCTTCACCGACGCCTCGGGAGACAGGCTGCGGGAGTGGCTCGGCCTCGACGAGGAGCAGTTCTACGGCGGCCGCGTCGCGATCCTGCCGACCGGGCTCTGCTATCCGGGGCGCCTGCCGAAGGGCGGAGACGCGCCGCCGCGCCCGAACTGCGCACCGCTCTGGCACCCACGGGTGGTGCCGATGCTCGCGCGGGTTGGGCTGAGGCTTCTCGTCGGCGGCTATGCGGTGCGGCTCGTGCTCGGCAAGGACACGAAGCTCGAGGATGCGGTGCGCCGCTACGCTGATTTCCTGCCGAGCCACTTCCCGCTGCCGCACCCGTCCTGGCGCACGCGCGCCTGGGCGGCGCGGAACCCGTGGTTCGAGGCCGAGGTTCTGCCCGCCCTCAAGCGGGAGGTTGCGCGGGCTCTCGCTGGCTGACGCGGACGGCGACCTCGTTGCGCCTGAGCGTCGGCACCGTCCAGGGCGGGTCGTAGAACCAGCCTTCCGGCTCGCCCTCGGCCTGCCAGGCGCCAGAGGAGAGCGCGGCCATCAGCCGCGCCTTGCGCAGCGCAACGGCATCGGCGGTCGGCACGCCCCGGAAACGCATCACCGCATAGTCCCCGCCCGGAACGGTGATGATCCGCACCGATGCGTCGCGAGGGCGCGGCAGCGTCTGCTCGGTGTAGCCGGCGGGCATGAAGAAGCGCACCGTCCACCCCCCCGCCCCGGCAGGTGACTGCGCGACGGGAATGGTCATCGCCACCTTCTCGCGCGCCTCGTTGCCGCCGAAGATGAAGCCCGCGAGCGGCCGGAACCCGGCCTGCCGGGCCGCGCCCTCCTCTCCGGGAACGGTCACCTCCGCGGCCAGCCTGTCGCCGTAGCGCCGCACCTCGGCGCCGTTGACGAGGCCGATCACCTCGTAGTGCGGCTCCTCGGTCGCATCCCTCACGCCAAGGACCGTGCCGGCAGAACCGACCGCTTCCGCGAGCCCTTCGAGCACACGACCCAGCATCTCACGCCTCCCTCTCGAGCCGGGCGATCTCTGCATCGGAGAAGCCCACCTGGTGGGCGACCTCATGGATGAGCACGTTGCGCACGAGCGAGGGGAGCGTCACGTCACCCTCGATCCATTCGGCGAGGATCGGCAGGCGATAGAGGAAGATGGCGGGCGGCATCGCCGATGGGTGGGTGACGCTTCGCTCCGTCATCGGCACACCGCGCCAGAGGCCGGTCAGGTCCCACGGGTTCTCGAGGCCGAGATCGGCCAGCGTCTCCTCGTCGGGCATCTCCTCCACGAGGATGTGAACACCGTCGAGAATGCCGGCGAGGTGCCGCGGCAGGCGCTGCGCGGCCCAGGCGAGCGCCTCGTCGGCCAGCGCGACGATCTCCTCGGTGGTGGGCGCGGTGGTGAAGCGGCGCATGCGCACCACATGGGCAATTCGCAGAGGGAGGGCAAGCACATGGCGGTCGAGAAGTTGACGGAGGCCGAACGGGCCGGGCTCGCTGCGGCCCTGCCACGGTGGGGGATGGTTGAGGGGCGGGACGCGATCACGCGAAGCTTCCGCTTCGCGGATTTCTCGGAGGCCTGGGGCTTCATGAGCCGAGTCGCACTGCTCGCCGAGGCGCAGGACCATCACCCAGAATGGTCGAACGTGTGGAACCGGGTGGAGATCGTTCTCTCGACGCACGACGCGGGCGGACTTTCGGCGCGCGACGTCCGGCTCGCCAAGGCGATCGACGCGGTATCCGGATAAGGGGCATGCCGCGTTCTTAACGCGACCGCAATCATCGCACTGCATGCTGCATCAATCATCATTAACCATGATCGGTCTCGAGAGCCGCTCACAGGGGCATCCGCATGAGCATCAAGGAGCAACGGCGCATCATCTTCGGCCTGCCGGCCCTGCGGGAGGCCGTGCAGGCGCACATGCCCGACATCGCGCCCGCGCTCGTTCCGCGCGGCGCCCAGGTGAAGGGCATCGCGCTGTCGGCCGACCCGCTCGCCGCGCGCATCCGGGTGCTTGCCCAGGGGGCGCATGAGCCCTGCGAGGCCGAGCTCTCGGCGGCGCATCTCGGCGCAGTGCTGATCCGGCGCTGCAAGGTCCTGAACATCCCCCTGCCGAGGAACGCCAAGAAGGCGCTCGAGGGCGACGCGAACGGCATCGCCATGATCGTGACGCTGACGCACGAGGCGCAGAGCATCTCGCATCTCTCGGCGCACCGGGTCGGCGCCTGAGGCGCGCCCCGGGCAAGGGAACGGGCACGGGACATCGTGCTGGTGTATCGTGCCGGGATGATGATGCTTCCGCGGCCTGAGGGCTGGTTCCGGCCCGCCCCGACCCCGCTTCGCCCCGTGCGCTGGAACAGGCTCGCCGCGTCGCTCACGGTCCTGCTCGCGATCGCGCTGGTGATGACCTTCCTCGCCCCGCATGCGAGGGGTTCCGAACGCGCCTGCGCGGCCGCGGCCGAGGCGGTCATGCGCGAGCATGGCGGCCGGGTTCTGCCGGACGGCTGGAAGCCGGAAGGCGTGGCGCGCGTGCGCATCCTCGGGCCGAACGACGCAGCCACGATGGATTTCGACACCGCGCGCCTGACCGTCCGCGTCGACGCCGCGCGACGGGTGACCGGGGCCCGCTGCGAATAGAGGATTATCGTCGCTTCAGCCTGAGCCTGGCTTCCGAGCGGCTTTCCTTGTCCGGCCTGGTTCGCATCGGCTCGGTGGCGAGCGCCCTGTCCGCCCGGGCCACACCCTCGCGCCAGCGGGCGAAGGCCCGCTCGTGCTCGGTTTCGGGCTCGACCTCGCCGCGCGCTGCGGCGACGAAGCGCCTCTGCGCCGCCGTGGCAGGTGCCCGGGCGCCTTCGGCCAGCGCCCGGTAGAACGGCAGGTGGCGGCGGATCAGCGCCGCGAAGCGGGCCTCGTCCATGGCCAGAAGCTTAGCACGACCGGCATATCCGGCACGCGATGCAACCCGCTACCGCTTCCCTCCGTTAGCTGGGCGCAACTGCGTGTCAGAGGAGAGAGCGCAATGAACAGTGTCATCTACATCATCGGCCTGGTGGTCGTCGTCGTCGCCATCCTGAGCTTCCTCGGCCTCCGCTGACGCAGGGGCCTGGACAGGGCTACCTGGCTGCTGCCGAGCGAGCTCGACCCCATCGGGGCGAGCTCGCTGGCTTCCCATCGCGCCGACCGAGCCGCCCTACCCCCCGCGGTTCGCCACCAGGTCATCGACCACGGTCGGATCAGCGAGGGTGCTCGTATCCCCGAGGTTCTCCGTCTCGTTCGCGGCTATCTTGCGCAGGATGCGGCGCATGATCTTGCCCGACCGCGTCTTCGGCAGCCCCGGCGCCCACTGGATGACGTCTGGCGAGGCGATCGGGCCGATCTCCTTCCGTACCCACCCCACCAGTTCCTTCCGCAGCTCCTCCGTTGGCTCGGTGCCGGAGGTGAGCGTCACGTAGCAGTAGATGCCCTGGCCCTTGAGGTCGTGCGGCATGCCAACGACGGCCGCCTCGGCCACCTTCGGGTGGGCGACGAGCGCGCTCTCGATCTCTGCCGTGCCCATGCGGTGGCCGGAGACGTTGAGCACGTCGTCGACACGGCCGGTGATCCACCAGTACCCGTCTGCGTCGCGTCGGGCGCCGTCGCCGGTGAAGTACATTCCTGGATAGGTCGAGAAGTAGGTCTGCTTGAACCGCTCATGGTCGCCATAGACCGTGCGCATCTGGCCGGGCCATGAATCGGTGATGCAGAGATTGCCCTCCGTCGCGCCCTCGAGAAGCTTGCCCTCCGCATCGACGAGGACGGGCTTCACGCCAGGCAGCGGCAGCGTGGCCGAGCCGGGCTTCTGGTCCACCGCGCCGGGGAGCGGCGAGATGAGGATGCCGCCCGTCTCGGTCTGCCACCAGGTGTCGACCACCGGGCACCGCTCGTCCCCCACCACGCGGTAGTACCAGAGCCAGGCCTCCGGGTTGATGGGCTCGCCGACGCTTCCGAGGATGCGCAGCGACGCGCGCGAGGCCTTTTTCACCGGCGCCTCGCCCTCGCGCATCAGCGCGCGGATCGCCGTGGGCGCGGTGTAGAAGATGTTCACCTTGTGCTTGTCCACCACCTCCCAGAAGCGCGAGACGGAGGGGTAGTTCGGGATGCCCTCGAACATCAACGTGATCGCACCGTTCGCGAGCGGGCCGTAGACGATGTAGGTGTGCCCGGTCACCCAGCCGACATCGGCGGTGCACCAGTAGACCTCGCCCTCGCGGTAGTCGAACACGAGCTGGTGCGTCAGGCTCGCCCAGACCATGTAGCCGCCGGTCGTATGCAGCACGCCCTTCGGCTTCCCGGTCGAGCCCGAGGTGTAGAGGATGAACAGCGGGTCCTCCGCGCCCATCGGCACCGGCTCATGCTTCGGCGAGGCCTTGGCGCAAAGCTCGTGGTACCAGTGGTCGCGCCCTTCCTGCATCGCAACGGCCCCGCCGGTGCGCCTGACGACGATCACGTCCTTGATCGTCGGGCAATGCTTCAGCGCGGCGTCGGCATTCGCCTTCAGCGATACCTTGCGGCCACCGCGCAGGCCCTCGTCCGCCGTGATGAGAAGCGTCGATCCGCAATCCTCGATGCGCCCATGCAGGCTCTCGGGAGAGAAGCCGCCGAACACCACCGAGTGGATCGCGCCGACGCGCGCGCAGGCGAGCATCGCCACCGCGGCTTCGGGGATCATCGGCAGGTAGATCGTGACGCGGTCGCCCTTCTTCACGCCGAGCGACGTCATCGCATTGGCGAGCCGGCAGACGCGCTCGTGCAGGTCGCCATAGGTGATGTGCGCGCTCTCTGCGGGGTTGTCGCCCTCCCAGATGATCGCTGTCTGGTTCGCGCGCGCGGGCAGGTGCCGGTCGAGGCACTGGACGGAGGCGTTCAGCACCCCGTCCTCGAACCAGCGGATCGACACGTCGCCCGAGAAGGAGACGTTCTTGATCTTCGAGGGCGGCTTGATCCAGGAGAGCCGCTTCGCCTCGCCAGCCCAGAACGTGTCCGCGTCCTTCGCCTCGGCCTCGACCATCGCGCGGCGCTTCCCGGCATCGACATGCGCCTTCGCCGCGATCTCGGGCTTCACCGGGATCAGCGTCTCCCCCGTCTTCGGGGCCACGGTATCGGGCATCTCGTTCTCCCTCCCGGTTCGTTGCGGTGCAGCACGCCGGCCGGTGGCATGGCACGGCCGGGGCGTCGCGCGCGTTGCTTTAGGTCAAACGATGGCCCCGCCCAAGCCCCCACGGCAAGGGATGGGATGCCGCCCCGCGCTTACCGTCTCCGCCCAAGCCACCAGATCGCCGCGGCGAGCGGCGGCCAGACCGCCGCCCAGGCATCGGCCAGAACCAGTGCCGCGCGCAGCCCTTCGACGCGGAACCGCCACTGGTCGCCGGCCAGGATGCAGCCGAGCAGAAGCAGCGTGGCAAGGAGCGCCGCGAGCGGCCCGCGCAGCGGTCGCCCGCGCAGGCGCTGCACCGCGAGTACGGCGAGCAGCACAAGCGCCGTCGCGGCCGCGACCATCACGGCCGTGAACCCAGGGGGGATCACGGCGATCGAGCTCATGGCGCCTCGGGATCGACGAAGACAACCCCGTCCTCGATGCGGAACGGGATAGGCTCGAGCGCCTCTCCGGTGCAGGGACCCTTGATGCACATCCCGTCCTCGATGCGGAACAGCGCGCCATGCGTACCGCAGACGATGTGCTCGCAGCGGCCGTCGAGGAACCGGTCGGGCGCCCAGTTCAGCGGCACGCCGACATGCGGGCAGGAATTCTCGTAGACGACCACCTCCGCCCCGCGGCGGACGGCGAAGAGCCCGGAATAGGAGCCTGGCGAGGGAGCGAACTCCTTCGCCCCGCCATCAGGGATGTCCTCGAGCCGGCATAGGGCGCGCCAGGGTATCTCATCATCCATGCCCGCGCGGTTCCCACGGCGCGGGCGGCGCGTCAACGCCTCTGGAACGCGTCGAGCGCACGCACCGCTGCCGCGGCGGCCGCCTCCGCCGCCTTCCTGTCTCCGGCCGACCGGAACTGCGCGGCGATGCCGTACATCGTCGCGGCCAGCAGCCGCGCGAGCCCCTCCATGTCGGCCGCGGGGTCGAGCAGCCCGGCCGCCTGCCAGCGCCGGAGCGCCGTGGCGAGCATCGCGTGCTGTCTCGCTGCGACCGCGGCGACGGCGTTGGCGGCATCGGCCGGCAGCGCCTCGCAGGCCGACAGCGCGTCGGTCACCAGGCAGCCGTGCGGCAGTGCGGGGTCGTCAAGGGCCGCGATCTGGCCGGCGAAGAGGGTGGCCACCCCCTGCTCAGGCGTCTCGGCCTCGAGCGCGGCGAACACATGGCCTGCTGCCATGCCGGCATAGCGCCTGAGCGCGATGGCGAACATCGCCTCCTTGCCGCCGAACGCGTTGTAGAGGCTGCCGCGCTTCAGCCCGGTCTCTGCCTCGATCCGCTCAATCGAGGTCTCCGAATAGCCGTGCCGCCAGAAGGCCCGGGTGATGCCTGCCTCGGCCGCCTCGGTGTCGAACTGCCGTGCGCCGGCCATGGCGCGTTCCATCCGCTTCCGTGATGAGCCGAATTGGTGTTTGAATGCATGTTCAATCTTGAACGATCAATCAAACATCTCCATCGTCATGCCGCGACCGCAACGGTTCAACCATCCATCGACAGGACATATCCCATGACCACCCCTTCCCAGCGCCTTGCCGGCAAGCGCGCCGTCATCACCGGCGGGTCCTCGGGCCTGGGCCTCGCCTCGGCCAAGGCGCTCGCCGCAGAGGGCGCCCGTGTCCTCCTGACCGCCACGACCCAGGCCCGGGCGGATGCGGCCGCCGCAGAGATCGGCCATGGCGCGATCGCCCTCGGTGCGGACGTGCGCTCGGCGGCCGACCTCGCCGCGCTCGCATCCCGCGCGAAGGAGGTCTTCGGCGGGCTCGACATCGTCGTCGCCAATGCGGGGACCGGCACGTTCGGCCCGATCGACACGGTCACCGAGGAGGAGTTCGACCGACAGGTCGGCATCAACTTCAAGGGCGTCTTCTTCACGGTGAAGGCGCTGAAGCCGCTGCTCGGCCGCGGCGCGAGCGTGATCCTCACGGCCTCGACCGTGCATGCGAAGGGGCTTCCGGGCGCGGCGCTCTACTCGGCGTCGAAGGCCGCCGTGCGCAGCCTCGCGCGAAGCTTCGCCGCAGAGTTCGCACCCGACGGCATCCGCGTGAACAGCATCTCGCCCGGCTATGTCCGCACCGCCTTCCAGGACAAGATGGGCATGCCGGCAGACGCCCTGGCAGGCTTCGAGGGGGCGGTCGAGCAGATGACGCCACTCCGCCGCGGCGGACGGCCGGAGGAGATCGCCGACGCGGTGGTGTTCCTCGCCTCGGACGCGGCGAGCTACGTCACCGCGGTCGATCTCCCGGTCGATGGCGGGTTCGGCAGCGTCTGAGACGTCAGGACGCGGGTGGAAAGGGCTCAGCTCAGCCCTTCTTCACCCCGCCCATGGCGCAGATGGTCTTCCACTGCTCGGGCGTGACGGGCTGCACCGAGAGCCGGCTCTGCCGCACCAGAGCGATGTCGGCGAGCGCCTTCTCGGCCTTGATGGCCGCGAGCGTCACCGGCTTCGGCACCGGCCCGACCGCCTTCATGTCCACGCACACCCAGGGGCTGCCCTCGTCGGCCGTCGGGTCGGGGTAGGCCTCGCGCACGACCTCGACGATGCCGACGATCTCCTTGCCCTCGTTCGAGTGGTAGAAGAACGCGCGGTCGCCCTTCCTCATCGCCTGGAGGTTCAGCTTGGCCGAATGGTTGCGCACCCCCGTCCAGGGGGTGGTGCCGTCGGCCACCTGCTGGTCCCAGGAAAAGGCGTCAGGTTCGGACTTCACCAGCCAGTAAGCCATGGCGCGCTCAGCCGGCAACCTGCTGGCCGTCCTTGAAGACGATTCGCATCGGGCGGATCACCACGCTCTCGAACAGCCCGGCCTTGGCATAGGGGTCGGCCATGATGAAGGCCTCGGCCGACGCGCGGTCGGGCATGTCGATCACGTAGAGGCTGCCGCGGGGCTTGCCCTCGCCGTCCAGCACCGGCCCGACCACGACGAACTTCTCCTGGTTCGACTTCAGGTACTCGAGATGCGTCGGCCGCGTCGCCATGCGCAGCTCCACGCTGTCGGGCTTGTCCACGCATTGGATGGTGAAATGCATTCCCCGTCTCCTCGCTTCGTCGTGTGTGCCGCGCGCTTGTGCCACGCGCCCGGATTCCCTTCAAACCCCGGCCGCCCGCCCATATGATGGGCGCAGACGATGGACGGACCGCCCGCCACACCACCGGCTCCCAAGGCGCCAACCCTGGGGAATGCCCTGCACCGCTTCGCCAACCCGGGCCGCTTCATGCGGCTTTCCGGCGCGCTCCTGCCGTGGCTCGCGGCCGCAGGCCTCGCGCTCTCCGTCACCGGCCTCGCCTGGGGCCTCGTGTTCGCGCCGAGGGACTGGCAGCAGGGCGACACGGTGCGGATCATGTTCATCCACGTGCCGGCCGCGTGGATGGCGATGGGCGGCTATGTCGGCCTCGCCGTCGCGTCCTTCATCGGGCTCGTCTGGCGCCACCCGCTCGCCGACATCGCGGCCCGCGAGATCGCCCCCGTGGGCGCCGTGTTCACCGCCATCTGCCTGATCACCGGTAGCCTCTGGGGCAAGCCGATGTGGGGCACCTGGTGGGTGTGGGACGCGCGGCTGACCTCGGTGCTCGTGCTGTTCTTCCTCTATGTCGGCCACATCGCGCTCTCGAACGCGTTCGACGACCCCGAGCGCGCCGCCCGCCCTGCGGCGATCCTCGCGCTGATCGGCGCGGTGAACCTGCCGATCATCAAGTTCAGCGTCGACTGGTGGAACACGCTTCACCAGCCCGCCTCGGTGACGCGACTCGGCGCACCTGGCATCCATGTGGACATCCTCCAGCCGCTGCTCGTCACCGGCCTCGGCTTCCTCTTCGTGTTCGCGGCCCTCGCCCTGCTGAGGACGCGCACGGGCATCCTCGAGCGGCGCGCACGCGCGCTGATGGCCGCCCGCGCTGCCGAGCCGGCCGCGACGCCGTCCGCTGTGGCCGTGTGATGGATGCATCCTTCTGGGCGATGGGCGGGCACGCGGCCTTCGTCTGGCCGTCCTACGCCATCGGCGTCGGGCTGATCCTCGCGCTCGCGATCCTGTCGTGGCGCGGCTATGCGGCGGCGCGCGACGCGGTGGCGCGGCTCGAGGCGGACAATCCGCGCAGGCGGCGGGGTGGAGAACGATGACGCGCAAGCGCCGGCGGATGTGGATCGTGCTGCTCTGCGGGCTTGGCCTCGGCACCGCTGCGGCGCTGACGCTGACCGCCTTCGAGGACAGCATCGTGTTCTTCCACTCACCGTCCGACCTCGCCGAGAAGCAGGTCCCGCCCGGGCGCAACATCCGCATCGGCGGGCTGGTCGAGGCCGGCTCGGTCTCCCGCGCAACGGACGGCGACCGGATGCAGACCGCCTTCCGCGTGACCGACGGCGCCGCCTCGCTCCGCGTGACCTATCGCGGCATCCTGCCCGACCTGTTCCGCGAGGGGCAGGGCGTGGTGGCGGAAGGCGCGCTCGCCCCGGACGGTTCGTTCCGTGCCAGCACCGTGCTCGCCCGCCATGACGAGACCTACATGCCGCCCGAGGTGGCCGATGCGCTGAAGCGCGCCGGGCACTGGCAGCCGGGCGAGCCGCCGCCGCCGGCGCGCGAATGGAACACGCTCCAGCCTGCCTCCGCCGGCGCGGACACGCGCCGGGCGACGAACTGAGCGGGGACCCGGCGACATGATCCCCGAGCTCGGCCACTTCGCCCTCGTCCTCGCGCTGCTGCTGGCGGCAGCGCAGTCGATCCTGCCGCTGGTGGGTGCGGCGCGCGGCGAGACGCGCGGTGCGCTGCTGATGGCGACGGGCCCGACCACCGCGGTCGCGCACGCGCTGTTCGTCTCGCTCTCCTTCGGCTGCCTGATGTGGTCCTTCGCGGTGTCGGACTTCTCTGTCGAGAACGTCGCGCAGAACTCCCACTCGCTGAAGCCGATGCTCTACAAGATCACCGGCACCTGGGGGAACCATGAGGGCTCGATGCTGCTCTGGCTCCTCATCCTCGCGCTCTCCTCGGGCGCGGTGGCGGTGTTCGGGCAGAACCTGCCGGCGACGCTGAAGGCACGCGTGCTCGCCGTGCTCGGCATGGTGGCGACAGGCTTCCTGCTGTTCACGCTGGTGACCTCCAACCCCTTCAACCGCGTCTGGCCGCTGCCGGAGGACGGGCAGGACCTGAACCCTCTCCTGCAGGACCCCGGCCTCGCCTTCCACCCACCCTTCCTCTACCTCGGCTATGTCGGCACCGCGGTAGCCTTCGCATTCGCCTGCGCCGCCCTGATCGAGGGGCGCGTCGACGCCGCCTGGGGGCGCTGGGTGCGGCCCTGGACGCTCGCTGCCTGGTGCGCACTCACCCTCGGAATCGGGCTCGGTTCGTGGTGGGCCTACTACGAGCTCGGCTGGGGCGGATTCTGGTTCTGGGACCCGGTCGAGAACGCCTCGCTGATGCCCTGGCTTCTCGCCACCGCGCTCCTGCACAGCGCCATCGTGGTGGAGAAGCGCGAGGCGCTGAAGGTGTGGACCATCCTTCTCGCCATCCTCACCTTCTCTCTCTCGCTTCTCGGAACGTTCCTGGTTCGAAGCGGCGTGCTGAACTCGGTGCATGCCTTCGCCAACGACCCCGAGCGCGGCGTGTTCATCCTCATCCTGCTCGCCATCACCGTCGGCGGCTCGCTGCTGCTATTCGCCTGGCGCGCGCCGTCGCTCGAGCCGAAGGGCATCTTCGCGCCCATCTCGCGCGAGGGTTCGCTGGTGCTGAACAACCTCCTGCTGGCGACATCCTGCGCGGTGGTGTTCGTCGGCACGCTCTACCCGCTCTTCGCCGACCTCGCCTTCGGGGCGAGGATCACCGTCGGCCCGCCTTTCTTCAACGCAGCGGTGTTCCCGGTGTTCGTGCCGCTCATGGTCGCGATGGCGGTCGGCCCGCTTCTGCCTTGGAAGCGGGCGGACCTGTGGGCAGCGCTCGCACGGCTCAGGCTCGCCGCGGCCATCGTTCTCGTCTTCGCCGTGCTCTACATC
Source organism: Elioraea rosea (assembly GCF_007644105.1). Taxonomy (GTDB): domain Bacteria; phylum Pseudomonadota; class Alphaproteobacteria; order Acetobacterales; family Acetobacteraceae; genus Elioraea_A; species Elioraea_A rosea. Next base: position 53,474 of record NZ_VFAC01000025.1, read on the forward strand.
GCCGCGGTCGACCGCCGCCTGCTGCCCGCGCTCGGCTTCGCGCTCGCCCTCTGGATCGTTCTCGCCGCCGCGACCGACCTCGCCGACCGCATCCGCCTCGGGCGTATCCCGTTCGCCGAGAGCCTCGCGCGTGCACGCGGCCTGCCACGCGGCATCGTCGGCGGCATCATCGCGCATGCCGCCGTCGGCATCTGCCTCGCCGGCATCGCGGGCAAGGGCATCGCGCCGGAGCGCATCACCCTGATGCGCCCGGGCGAGACGACGACGGTCGGACCCCACACGCTGCGCTTCGATGGCCTCCGCGACATCAGCGGCCCGAACTGGCGCGGCACCGCAGGCACGCTCACCCTCCTGCGCGACGGCCGGGAGGTCGCCACGCTCTCGCCGCAGCGCCGCTTCTATCCGGTGCAGCGCATGTCGACGACCGAGGCGGCGATCCGCACCTCGGGCGTGGCCGACCTCTACGCCGTGATCGGCGAGACCTCCGAGGAGGGTCAGACCGTCGTCAGGCTGCACTGGAACCCGCTCGCGCCGTGGATCTGGGTCGGCACCGTGCTGATGGCGGTGGGCGGGCTCGTCTCGCTGTCCGACCGCCGGCTCCGCGTCGGCGCGCCGGCGCGCCGGCGGCGTGAGGCGGCCGTTCCCGCGCCGGCGGAATGATCCGCCAATGACACGGCGACAGGTCATGTTCGCGCTTCCCGCGCTTGCCACGCTTGCAGCGGCGGGCGGGTTTTACGCGATGCTCTCGGGCATGCGGCGCGGCAGCTTCGACCCGCGCGGCGTTCCCTCCGCGCTGGTCGGCCGGCCCGTGCCCGAGTTCGCGCTCGCCCCCCTTCCCGGCTGGGACAAGCCGGGCCTTTCGTCGGCCGACATCGCCGCCACCGCGCGCGCGCGACCGGTGCTCGTGAACTTCTGGGCGTCCTGGTGCGTGCCCTGCCTCGTCGAGCATCCGCAGTTCATGCGCTACGCCGCCGAAGGCATCCCCGTGTTCGGCATCAACTACCACACCGGCACCCAGACCGATCCGGGCGCGACAGCCTGGCTCCGCAGGCACGGCGACCCGTTCGCGCGCATCGGCATCGACATCACCGGTCGCGTCGCCGTCGATTTCGGCGTCTACGGCGTGCCCGAGACCTACATTGTCGACCGCACAGGCATCATCCGCTGGCGCATGGCCGGGCCGATCACGCCGGAGATCGACGCAGAGCAGGTGCGGCCGCTTCTGCGCAGCCTCTCCTGATGCGCGCGCTTCTTCTCGCCCTGCTGCTCGCCGCCGCGCCGGCGCTCGCGATACCTGCCAAGGCGATCGTCGACCCGCGCGAGATGCTGCCCGACCCAGCGCAGGAGGAGCGCGCCCGCGCAATCGGCAAGGAGCTTCGCTGCCTCGTCTGCCAGAACCAGTCGATCGACGACAGCAATGCCGGCCTCGCGCGCGACCTCCGGCGCATCGTGCGCGAGCGCGTCGCGGCGGGCGACAGCAACGAGCAGGTGATCGCCTTCGTGACCGACCGCTACGGCGACTACGTGCGCCTGACCCCGCCGCTGAATGCCGTGACCGTCGCACTGTGGGCCTCGCCTGCCATCGTGCTGGCCTTCGGCGCGCTCGCTGTCCTTGCCTTCTACCGGCGCCGCCGCGCCATAGCCCCGCCCCCGCCGCTGACGGAGGAGGAGCGCGCGCGCCTCGCGCGGCTCTCGGCGGAATGAAGCAGCCGCAATGACCGTGACCTGGATCGCCTTCGGTGCCGCCACGCTTTTCGCCGTGCTCGCCATCCTCTGGCCGAGCCTGCGCGGCGTGCGCGCCTATGCGCCACGCGCAGCGCACGACGCCGCGCTCTACCGCGCCCAGCTCGCCGAGCTCGAGCGCGAGCGCGAGGCCGGACGGCTGAGCGACGCCGAGCATCGGGACGCCGTGCTGGAGGTTCAGCGCCGCCTTCTCGCCGCCGCAGGCGAAGCCGCGACGGCCGCGGCCCCCGCGCCGCAGGCGGGGCGCTGGCTCCTGCTCGGCACCGCCGTCGCCCTGCCCACGCTGGCGCTGCTTCTCTACCTGCCGCGCGGCACACCCGACATGCCCGCCTTCCCCTTCGCCGAGGTGAAGGCCCAGCGCGACGCGGAGGACGCCGAGGCCGAGGCACTGATCGCGCGCGTGCGCGAGCGCATCAACACCTTCCCCGAAGGCAGCGACGAGGCGCGGCAGGGCTGGGTTCTGCTCGCCGGCGTGGAACGTCGGCGCGGCAATCTCGCCGCCGCCATCGGTGCCTATCGCCGTGCGCTCGCCGTCCGATTCGAGCCGCAGCTGGCGGCTGACCTCGCCGAGACGCTCTCGATCGCCGCCGAAGGCCGCGTGACGGACGAGGCGATGGCGCTTCTCCGCCGCGCGGCCGCAGCCGATCCGGGCGACCTGCGGGCGCGCTACTACCTCTCGCTTGGCGCGCTCGAGCGCGGCGACCCGGCCGCTGCGCTCGAAGGGTTCCAGAGCATCCTTGCCGCGACGCCACCGGACAGCCCCGTCCGCGCCCTCGTGACGGAACGCATCGCGGAGGCAGAGACCCGGCTTCGCGCCGGCGCTGCCCCCGGGCCCTCGCCCGAGCAGATGGCGGCAGCGGCCGACATGCCGCCCGAGGAGCGCCAGAGGATGATCGCCGGCATGGTCGATCGCCTCGCGGAACGTCTCCAGCGCGAGCCGAACGACGCGGAGGGCTGGCTTCGCCTGGCCCAGGCCTATCGAATCCTCGGCCGCGGCATGGAGGCGCGCGGCGCGCTCGACCGCGCCGCAGCACTTCTGCCCGACGACCCCCGCGTCGTCGCCGAGAAGATGGCGCAGGGCCGCGGCGGCTAGGGGCTTCTCCGCACGGGCGGGTGGAACTGCGGCGCCTCGCGCCGGTCGAGCATGCCGTAGTCGCGGATGATGCGGATGGCGAGCCGCCGCGCGGTTCCCTCCCCGATCGCGTCGACGGCGCCGTCGAGCGTCGCGTAGCCACCCATCGAGAGCATCTCGTGCGGCTCGAGGATCGCGGTGAAGCGGTCCTTTACGAGCGCGCCGGGCATCGTGGCGCCGCCGGCGACGAGCGCGAGCGCGGTCGCCTCGCCCGTCTCCGTCACGTCGAGCCGTGAGGCGGCGGGGAGCGGCGCGGCACCCTCCCCGCGGATCGCTGCCACCTCGCCGACGCGGAGCCTGTAGTCGTCGAGCACCTCCGCCCGCCCCTCTCCCTGCGCGGCGAAATGCCCCGCATGGGTGCGCCAGCGGATCAGCGCCTTCTCGTCGCGCCAGAGCGAGAGCGACAGGAGCAACCCCTCTCGCGTGTCGCTCCGATAGCGCGTGTTCTCGACGAAGCCCTCGATGCGTTCGAGCTCTGGCCGGAGCATCCGCGCGATGGCGAGATACCGCTCCCACCGGTCCGGGCGCGGGCGCACCTCGAAGATCACCGCGAACATCGCCGCCTCATGCGCCGAGCATGCCCGACCGGCGCCGCGTGCGGTTCGGCCCTGGCCGAAGCGTCACGCCCGGCCGGCGAGCGCGCGGAGGAAGCGCTTCGCGCCTTCGACCTGCGTTCCCCACCACGAGCCGGTGGCGAGGCTCTCGCTTCCCGACAGGTCGCCCGTCGGCGGATACGCGCCGCCGTAGCGGGCCGTGCCGAACAACATGTCCCAGATCGGCAGGAGCACCGCGAAATTGCAGCCATGCACGCGCGCATCGACGCCCTCGTCATGGTCGAGCGCGTGGTGCACGCGGTGGAAATGCGGGCTGACGACGAGCCTGCCGCCGACCCGCCCGAAATCGAGCCGGACATTGGCGTGCGAGAGGCTTTCCATCACGCGCATGACAAGAAGCAGGAGCGGGAACTGCCCGGGGGGAACGCCGATCAGCACCGCGACGCCCGCGAACCAGAACCCGGCGATCAGATCGTCGATCAGGTGGTTGCGGTCATCGGTCCAGAATGTCATCTGCCGCTGCGCGTGGTGAACCGAATGCAGCGCCCACCACCAGCCGAAGCGGTGCTGGAACCGGTGCCGCCAGTACTCAGCGAAATCGAGGATGACGACGTAGAGCGCGAAGGTCAGCAGCGGCCAGTCGCGCAGCGCGGGGAGCATCGTCTCGAGCGTCAGCGGGATCACGCCGGCATTGGCGAGCAGCGCCTCCCAGGCAACCTCGAGCGGCTGCAGCGCGACGAAGGCGAAGAGCGGAACGAGGCCGAGCCGGTTCAGCAGCGTATAGGTGACGTCGGTGCCGACGGTGCTCCTTTCGCCTGGCGCGCGCCGCTCCACCGGCAAGGCGGCCTCGAGCGGGCCGCACACGATCCAGGAGACGAGCACGGTGGCCGCGCCGAAGAGCGCGAAATCGAGCCACTCGAACGCGTCCTCCTCCCACCGCATCCACCCCGCTGAATAGAGCCCGGGCAGAAGCAGCGTCTGGAAGATCCAGACCTTGAGGTCGAGCCAGGCCTCGCCGATCCAGCCGATCATCGTCGCGCCTCCGCAACTAGGCGGGGCGGCGGGGCGGTGAGGGTGGCGAAGCAGAAGCCGCGCGCCTTCAGCCCCACGACGAGGTCCTCGAACACGTCGGCGTATTTCTGCGCGCGCGAGCGGATGCCCCAGTGCATCACCAGCACCTCGCCGTCGCGGATCGAGGCGAGGGAGCGGCGCAGAAGCGCGTCGTTGGGGTACCGGTCTGACGGCAGCTCGTCGCCGAGGAAGCCGTGCTCGGTCCATCCCACATGGGCGAAGCCGCAGGCGGCGGCGAAGGCGATCGCGTTCGGCGTCGTGCGCCCGCCAGGGGCGCGCCAGATCGGGTCGAAACCGCGGCCTGTCATCGCGCGAAGCCGCTCCTCCGGCGCGCGCAGCTCGGCGCACATCGCCTCGCGGTCGAGCAGCGTGCCCTCGCGCGCGCCCCCAGCTGATGAAGGATGGGGAACGAACCGTACGCGCTCGCCCTGGTCGCCGCGGAAGTACCAGTGCCGCATCGTGTGGCTGCCGAAGGCGTGGCCCTCGGCGACCCGCGCAAGCCAGAACGGCGCCCAAGGCTCGGAGAGCGAGGTGTCGCCGCGATGGGTGCGCTCGTCGGCGAGGAACAGCGTCGCCTTCACGCCGTGCCTGGCCATGATCGCGGCGATCTGCTCTGCCCTGTCCATCCAGCCCGTGTCGATGGTCAGGTACACCGTCTTGCCGCATTGGGCGGATGCCGGAACCGCCAGGGCGGCGAGCGCACCGGCGAGAAGGCTACGCCGGAAGAGCATGGAACAGGATGCCGTGCGGGCTTCGGCCGACAGGCAGGTTGGCGATCACCACGCCGGTCTCGATGTCGATGACGCCCACCCTGTTCGCCACGCGCTGGGTGAACCAGAGCTGCCCGCCATCGGCCGAGAAGTCGAGGCAGTCTGGCGCGCCTGGCGCGCGCATCGTCCGCACGGCGGCGAGCGTTCCGGCATCGAGCGCGGTGATCGTGCTCGCCACGCGGTTCGTGACGTACAGCGTGAGCCCGTCGGGCGAGGGGAAGACGTTATGCGCGCCGGCGGCGGTGCGCACCTTGGCCAGGGTTCGCCCATCCTCCGGCGCGTGAACGGTGACGTTGTCCTCGCCCATGTTGGCGACGAGCAGGCCGTGCCGGGCATCGTGGATGATGCCCGCGGGCGTCTTGCCCGTCGGCGCGGTCCAGAGAAGCCTGCCGGTCGCGGCCTCGACGGCGGCGATGCGGTTGTTGCCCTGGAGTGTGACGTAGGTGACGCGGTTGTCCGGGCTCCACGCGATGTGGCTCGGCATGTCAGGTGCGGCGAGGCGATGGCGGAGCTCGAGCGTTGCCGCATCGTAGATGTCGATCTGGTCGCGGCGGAGGCTCGCGACGGTCAGCATCGTCCGGTCGGGGCTGAAGAGCAGGTGGTAGGGGTTGGAAATGCGCAGCCGCCGCGTCACCGCCGCCGTGGCCGGATCGAGGAACTGGAACTCGTTCCCGGCGCTGTCGCCGAGCACGATCTCGCTGCGGTCGGGCGTGTAGACGAGGTGGTGCGGCTCGCGCAGCGTCGGCACGCGGATCTTTTCCACGCCTGTCATCGCGTCGAGCACGCTCACCGTCGCGTCGCGGCTGTTCAGGACGTAGACGAGCCCGGGCCGGGGCGAGATGGCCTGGGGGGCCGTGGCTGCGCTCAGGCGCGCGGGCAGCGCCGCGGAGGCCGCCGCACCGGCCAGGAAGGACCGCCTCGGAAACGACCAGCCCATGTTCAACTCCCTCGTGGGTCGCATTGCTCTACCATCATCCGGCCCCCGCGCGGAACGGGCAGGATCTGCCGGGCTGCCCACGGGGGAACGCGCGGCCCTCATGCCGCCTCGTCGATCCGGCCGTCGCGGAGGGCGACCATCCGGTCGAACCGGTCGAAGATCTTCTCGTCATGGGTGACGACGAGCACGGCCGCCCCGCGCTCCCGCGCGACGCGGCGGAGCAGGTCCATCACCGTCCTCGCCCGCTCGCTGTCGAGCGCGGCGGTCGGCTCGTCGGCGAGGATGATCGGCGGGTCGTTGGCTAGCGCCCGGGCGATCGCGACGCGCTGTGCCTCACCGCCGGAGAGCCGTGCCGGCATCGCCGCGGCCCGCCGGCCGACGCCGAGGAAGTGGAGCAGGCCGCGCGCCCGCACCCGCGCGGCATCGAGTTCGGCACCGGCAAGCGTCATGGCGAGCGCGACATTGTCGGTCGCGTCGAGGAAGGGCAGGAGGTTGTGGAACTGGAAGATGAAGCCGATCCGGTTCCGCCGCAGCGAGCGCAGGTCGGCCACCTGGTAGCGGCCGCCCTGCCACACGACGCTGTCGCCGAGCGCGAGCAGGCCCGCATCGGGCGCTATGATGCAGGCAACGACGTTGAGAAGCGTCGACTTGCCGCTGCCCGACGGCCCGCGGATGCCGACGACCTCTCCCCCCGCGACGGCAAGGCTGACACCGTCGAGCGCGCGCACCGCCGCCTCGCCCGTGCCGAACTGCTTGGCCACGCTATCGAGGCGCACGAGCGGCGCCTCAGCCACCGAGCGCCGCCTGCGCATCGATCCGCAGCGCGGCGCGAATCGAGACGATGCTGCCGAGGATGCAGATGGCCACCACGATGCCGAGCATCGCCGCGACCTCGGCGGGGCCGAGCGCGACGGTGCGGGGGAACTTGTCACGCACCGCGAAGAGCAGGGCCGCGCCCATCGCGAACCCGGCGAGGCCGAGCAGCAGCGCCTGCTGAAGCACGAGCCCGGCGATCGTCCTGTCCGGCGCGCCGATCAGCTTCAGGGTCGCGATCTCGCGCAGCTTGTCCATCGTCATCGTGTAGATGATCAGCGCGATGATCACGGCGGTGACGAAGAGAAGCACCACCGTGAAGAGGCCGAGCTGCGCCCGCGCGCGGTTGACCACCGAGCGCGTGAGAAGCTCGGCCTGCTCGGCATCGGTCAGGGCCGCGAGGTGCTTCCAGCGGCGGATCGTGTCGGCGACGGCATCGGCCTCGGCGCCGGGGTGGAGGCGTGCGATCACGGCGTTGACCGTGTCCGTGCCGCTGCCGCCGGCACCCGCCGCAGCGGCACGCCGCGCCGCGGGAGGGGCGAGCTTGAACTGGAGGTCCTGGCTGTCGCGGAGATGGATGAACACGAGCGGGTCGCCGCCCGAGGCCACGAGGTCGCGCGTCAGCCCGACGATGCGGTAGCGGTCGCCCCCGAGCGTCACGGTGTCGCCGAGCGCAAGGCCTGCGCGACGGTCGGCCACCATCTCGAGGCGTGATCCGCCGAGACCGCGCCCGGAGGAGATGCTCGAGGGCCCGCCAGGGCGGCCTGGCTCGTAGCCCATCACCTGGGCGCGGATGATGCGCCCCGGGGCGGCCATCTCGGCGGTGCGCAGCGTGATCGAGCCGGCTGCCGCGACCCCGGGAACGCGGGCGACGATCTCGCGCACGTCCCCCGGCACGCGGCTCGCTTCCGCGAAGGGCCCGCGCGTGCCTGCCTCGACCACCCAGAGTTCCGCCGCGAGGCTGCGCGTCAGCGCGAGCGCCTCGGCCACCACGCCCTGGTAGATGCCCACCATCGCAAGCGCGACACCCAGCAGAAGGCCGACGCCGAGGCAGGTGATCAGGAACCGGCCGAGCCTGTGGCGTATGTCGCGGAGCGCGAGGTTCACGGGGGCCTCGCCACGGCACGGCGCCCGACGGCGAAGCCGGTGACGATCTCCGTCGCCACCGGCAGCCCGCCAGCGGCATCCGGCGCGAGCGCGAACCGGGCGTCGAGGGTGCGTGCGATCACCCGCACCGCCCGCCGCGCCAGACGCCCGTCCTCGATCACCCAGACCTGCCCGCCGGCACCGTCGAACCCCGCCATGGCGGCCTCCGGGATGAGCAGGGCGGACGCAAGCCGCCCGGTCTCGATCTCCGCCTCGATCTGCTCGCCGAGATAGACCTCGGCCGGGCACGTCCCGCAGCGGAGATACACCCGGCGCTCCTCCGTCACCCGGTCGCTCTCGAGGCCGATGCGCACCACCTCCGCCGCGATCGGCTCTCCGGGGCGGCTCCGCATCCGCACGGTGGCAGGCTGGCCGAGGCGAAGGCCGCCCGCCCGTCCCTCGTCGATATGGGCGAGTGCCCAGACCGTTCCGGGCGCGACGAGGGTGAACACGGCCTCGCCCGGGTTCAGCGGCGCGCCGGGCTCGCGGTGGCGCTGGATCACGAGGGCGGCGAAGGGCGCGGCGAGGCGGTGCTTCTCAAGCGTCGTACGCTCGGCGAGCAGGTTCGCCGCGGCATCGGCACGGGAGGCGCGCGCCACGGCCGCGTCCGCGCGGTTCACCGCGAGATCGGCCATCGCGGTCGCGACCTCGGTCTCCGCCTGCTCGGCGGCCTCGATGCTTCCCGAGCCGCGCGCGGCCAGTTCCCGGCGACGGCGGGAGTTCGCCTGTTTCTGGGTCAGCAGCGCCTCGGCGCGTTCGCGCGCGGCCTCGGCCCGCTGCGCCACCGCGTCCGCCATATGCACCGCCGCCTCGGCCCGTGCGACGCGGGCGGCCTGGGTCGCATCGGCGAGCTCGGCGAGAACCTGGCCTTCCTCGACGCTGTCGCCATGGTCGGCATGCACCGCACGCAGCGTGCCCGCGACGTCGAAGCCGATGCGGGAGAGAACCTGCGCCTCGATCGTGCCGAGGCCGAACACGCGGATCGGCACGTCGCGCGCCACGGCGGCAACCGGAACGGGGAGCGGGCGAAGCCTCTGCCAGGCAAGCCCACCCGCGATGGCCGCGAGCGCGAGGACGAGGAGGGCCGGTTTCCACAGGCGGCGCATGCCTGCCTCTCTACGCCCAGCGGGGCCCCCGATCCTTGCGCTCGATCAAGAGCGGCCGGGGTTGCCGCCGCCTCGGATGCGCCCCACCCTTCCCCCATGTCCGACGGCGCCGACCCCAGACCCCAAGCCGCGCGCCTGCGCCCCACCCGCCCGGCCGCGGCGGCGAGCCTCGTGCTCGTCCGCGAAGGCAGCGAGGGGCCCTCGGTGCTGATGGGCCAGCGCTCGGCGCGGCACCGCTTCATGCCGCGCGCGCTCGTCTTTCCCGGCGGGCGGGTGGACAGGGCCGATCGTGCCACCGCGGGTGACGACCCGCTCGGCGCCTTCGCCGCCGCCGCCCTGCGCGAGACGGAGGAGGAGACGGGCCTCACGGCCGCCGCGATGCCGCCGCCGCTCGCCTATCTCTGCCGCCTCGTCACGCCCGCGCATCTGCCGATCCGCTTCGACGCGCGGTTCCTCGTCGGCCGGGCGGAGGATTTCGCCGGCACGCTCGGCGGCTCGGGCGAGCTCGAGTTCCTCCGCTGGATCGCCCTCGAGGAAGCAGCGACGCTCGACCTCTCGCAGCCGACCCGGGTGGTGATCGAGGAGCTGTCGATCTGGCTCCGGCACGATGCGTCCGGGCGCGCCTGCCACGTGGCCGGCACCTGGCGGCACCGGGCGGGCTGGCTGCGGCGCGACCCGCCGGGTCAGTTCACGGCGCGGAAGATCTCGCCGCCGCCGGGCGCCTGAACGCGCCGCACGCTGCCCTCGCCCTCGAGCTTGAGGAGATGCGCAAGCACCGACCGCTCTGCTGCGCGCCGCAGCGCCTCGGCAAGGCCCGGGTAGAGCATCGGCACGATCTCGGCCGGCGTGCCCGCGCCGCGCCCGACCGCCTCGCGCACGCCCGCCTCGCGCGCCAGCCGGTGCGCGAGCAGCGCCTCGGTGTGGCCGCGCGGGTCGGCGATGGCCGGGCCGTGGC
>NZ_VFAC01000026.1 GCF_007644105.1 Elioraea rosea
ATCGTGGTCGTGCGCGGCTCTGGCGCGACCGCATCCGTTGCCGCCGCTGCCGGCGCAGCGGGCGGGGCACCGGCGATCGGCGGCGGATCCGGCGTCGGTGGCGCACCAATCGGTCTCGCCACCCCGAGCGGCTCGCCTGGCGTGTCCTCGGCCCCGAGCAGCCCCGAGGAGGGCTGGGCGAGCGGGGCGGCCTCGACGGCCGCGCGCTGCGTGGTGGGCTGGACGACCGGCCGCGTCGGCACGACGGGCTGGCCGACATACCGGGCATTGGTCCGGTCGGCGACGAGGCGGTCGGCCAATGCTTGGCGCTCCGCCGGCGCGGTGGTCTCCGGCCGAGGCGGTACCGAGCCGAGGCTCGGATAGGGCTGGTCCTCCCCGGGCACTGCCGGGAGCGTCGTCGTCGGCGCGCGACCCGCCGCCACACGGGCCCGCTCGATCGGGTCGACGCTCGGGCCGCAGGCCGCGAGTGTCGCCAAACCCAGCACCCCTGCCGCGGTTGCGAAGGCCGATGCAGCCCTCTTCTGTCCTGGCGTCGCTTGATCGGCCAGGGAGCGCGCTCTAGGGTCCGGCAGCGACTGAAGTCTCACGTGATGCGCCGCAACATGCGCGGTCCTGCTCCAGAGAGGGTCTCATCCATGGCCGAAGACAAGGCCAGCCAGTCCTTCAAGATGCCCGATCCCGCCATGTTGAGCCGAAACATGGCCGACATCGCAAGCCGCAGCCAGCGGATCGTGATGGAGTTTCTCAAGCGCCAGGGCGACGGCGGCGTGCCCGGGCTCGACCCGATGAACATCGGCGGCGCCTTCCTTGAGATGACGGCGCGGATGATGGCCAACCCCGCCAAGCTCGTACAAGCGCATATGAGCTTCTGGCAGGACTACATGCTGCTCTGGCAGAACACGGCGCGAAGGATGATGGGCGACAGCCCCGATCCCGTTGCCAGCCCGGCCGCCGGCGACCGCCGGTTCAAGCATGAGGACTGGCAGGAGAACGAGGTCTTCGACTTCATCAAGCAGAGCTATCTGCTCTCGGCGCGCTGGATCCAGAACGTCGTCAAGGACGTCGAGGGGCTCGACGAGCGCACGGCGCAGAAGGTCGATTTCTACACGCGCCAGTTCGTCGACGCGATGGCGCCCTCGAACTTCTTGCTGACCAACCCCGAGGTGCTGCGCAAGACGGTCGAGACCGGCGGCGAGAACCTGGTCCGGGGGCTGAACAACCTTCTCGCCGATCTCGAGCGCGGCAAGGGCAACCTCCAGATCCGCATGACGGATTACGAGGCGTTCAAGGTCGGCGAGAACATCGCCACCACGCCGGGCAAGGTCGTCTACCAGAACGCCCTGATGCAGCTCATCCAGTTCAGCCCGACGACGGAGACGGTACTGAAGCGCCCGCTCCTGATCGTGCCGCCCTGGATCAACAAGTACTACATCCTCGACCTCAGGCCAAAGAACAGCTTCATCCGCTGGGCGGTCTCGCAGGGTCATACGGTGTTTGTCATTTCCTGGGTGAACCCCGACGAGCAGCTCGCCGAGAAAAGCTTCGCCGACTACATGAAGGAAGGCCCGCTCGCCGCGCTCGATGCCATCGAGAAGGCGACGGGCGAGCGCGAGGTGAACGCGATCGGCTACTGCATCGGCGGTACGCTGACCGCCTGCACCCTCTCCTGGATGGCGGCGAAGAAGGACATGCGCATCAAGAGCGCCACCTTCCTCACCACAATGGTCGACTTCGCCGAAGCGGGCGAGCTCTCCATCTTCATCGACGAGGAGCAGCTCAAGGCGATGGAAGAGAAGATGGAGAAGCGCGGCTTCCACGAAGGGCACGAGATGGCCGTGACCTTCAACATGCTGCGCGCCAACGACCTCATCTGGTCCTTCGTCGTGAACAACTACCTGCTCGGGCAGGAGCCGTTCCCCTTCGACCTGCTGTACTGGAACAGCGATTCGACGCGCATGCCGGCGGCGATGCACAGCTTCTACCTACGGCAGATGTACCAGCAGAACCGGCTCATCACGCCCGGCGGCATCGAGCTCGACGGGGTCGGGATCGATCTCGGCCGGATCTCGATCCCAACCTACCTGCTCTCGACGCGCGAGGACCATATCGCGCCCTGGAAGAGCACCTATCGTGCGACGCAGATCTACAAGAGTCCGAAGCGCTTCGTCCTGGCCGCGTCGGGGCACATCGCAGGCGTCGTCAACCCGCCGGAATCCGGCAAGTACAGCCACTGGGTGAACACCGAGCTTCCCGAATCGCCGGATGACTGGTTCGCCGGCGCGACGGAGCTCGCCGGCAGCTGGTGGCCGGACTGGCAGCGCTGGGTTTCGTCCCTCGCGCCGGAGACGGTGAAGGCGCGCGAGCCGGGTGCCGGCAAGCTGAGGGCGATCGAGCCGGCGCCGGGTTCCTACGTCAAGCTGATGGCCAACTGAGCCGGGCGTCGCACGCGGCGCCAGGCTCGGCTAGAGTTCCCATCTCGTCACGAAGCCTCCGGGCAGGGAGCCCGGAGGACGGGTGGGCATGGACATCGCGCTCGAGATCCTCGTCATCCTTCTGTTGATCGGCCTCAACGGCGTGCTCGCGCTCAGCGAGCTTGCCGTCGTGTCGTCGCGGAAGCCGCGGCTGAAGGCGATGGCACGGAAGGGTGTCCGCGGCGCTGCCGCGGCGCTCGCGCTCGCGGAGGACCCGCAGCGCTTCCTGCCCACCGTCCAGGTAGGCATCACCCTCGTCGGCGTGCTTGCCGGCGCCTTCGGCGGCGCGACGCTCGCCTTCCGGCTCGGTGCCGTGCTCGACCGGTTCGCCTTCATCTCGCCTAACGGAGAGGCGGTCGCCTTCGCGATCGTCGTCGCCGTCATCACGCTCGCCTCCATCGTGCTTGGCGAGATCGTGCCGAAGACGCTCGCGCTCAGGCGTCCCGAGACGCTTGCCGTGGCGCTTGCCCCGTTCCTTACCGCCGTTTCGCGTGCGGCCTCGCCGGCCGTCTGGCTTCTCCGCGTGCTGTCGGGGGCGGTGCTCGCCCTGTTCGGCGCGGCGAAGCCGGAGCAGAGCCAGATCACCGAGGAGGAGGTGAAGGCGCTCGTGCAGGAGAGCGCGGCCGCGGGCGTCATCGAGCACGAGGAGCAGCGCATGATCGAACGCGTCCTGCGCCTCCCCGACCGGTCGGTTCGCGCGGTGATGACGCCGCGAACGGAGGTGGCCTGGCTCGACCGCGCCGACCCGCCACACGAGATCGTCGAGCAGATCCGCGAAAGCCCGCATGCGCGCTTCGTCGTCTGCGACGGCAGCCTCGACAACGTCGTCGGCGTGGTTCGGGCGAAGGATCTGCTGGACCAGGTGCTCGGCGGCGAGACGCTGCGCCTCGCCGCGGCGCTGGTACGCCCCACCGCGCTCCCCGACAGCATGAGCGTGCTGCAGGCGCTCGAGATCCTGCGGCGGGAGCGGCTCGGCATTGCCTTCGTCGTCGACGAGTACGGCAGCTTCGAGGGGGTGGTCACGGCCTACGACATGCTCGAGGCGATCGTCGGCGAGGTGGCGGGAGGAACCGTCGCCGACACGCCGACCTGCGCGCGCAGGGCGGATGGAAGCTGGCTCATGGACGGCCTGCTTCCCGCAGACGAGGTGAGGGCGCGGCTAGGCCTGCCGGAACTCCCCTCGGAGGGCGACTACAACACGCTCGCCGGCCTGATCCTGACGATCGCTGGCCGCATTCCCTCGGAAGGCGACCAGATCGCGTGGGAGAATCACGTGTTCGAGGTGGTCGACATGGACGGCCGGCGCATCGACAAGGTGATCGTCCGCCCCACCGCGGGCGTGGTGCCCGACGTCTGAGGAGAGGCGTCGCGCGCTCAGGCCAGGAGCCGCCGCATCGTCGCCGCGAAGGCTGCTTCGGCCCGTTCCTCGTCCCGATGGTGCTTGTCGCGCACAACCCAGGTGCCGCCGACCATCACATCCCGCACCAGGTCGGACCCGCCGGCGAAGACGAGCGTATCTGCCGCAAGCGCTCCGGTCCGGCCGGCGAGGAACGGCGAGGCGCCATCGAGCACGACGAGATCCGCACGGCGCCCCGGGGCGATTGCGCCCGCGGGCTGGTTGCAGACGGCCGCACCTGCCTCCGCCGCGCGCCGCCACAGCAGCGTGCCTGCGGACGGCTCTTCCGGCGTGGTCGCCACGGCGCGGCGGAGCGTCGCGAGACGCTGGCTCGCCTCGAGGCTGCGCAGCTCCTCGGCTGCGGCCACGCCGACATGGCTGTCCGTTCCGATGGCGAACCGGCCCTGCTGCTCGAGATAGCGCGGCAAGGGGAACACGCCGTCTCCGAGATTGGCCTCGGTCGTCGGGCAGAGGCCGGCCACCGCTCCCGAAGCGGCGAGGCCGTCGATCTCCTCCGGCGCGAGATGCGTCGCGTGGATCAGGCACCACCGTTCATCGACAGGCAGCGCCTCGAGGATCAGCCCGACGGGGCGCCGGCCCGTGGCGGCGAGGCACTCGGCAACCTCGCGCGGCTGCTCCGCTGCGTGGATGTGGATCGGCGCGGCGGCGTCCTCGGCGCGCACGGTGGCGACCCACCGCGCGATGTCGCCGAGGGCCGCTGCCCGCAGGCTGTGCGGCGCGAGGCCGACGCGAAGCAGCCGGTCATGCGCCGCCTCGCGCCGGAACCGAGCGAGCGAGGCAGAGAGCGCGGCATCATCGAGAACGAACCGCTTCTGGCCGCCGGTATGGGGCGTTCCGAACCCGCCCTGCCGGTAGAGCGACGGCAGAAGCGTGAGTGCCATGCCGCTCCGCCGCGCCGCCTCGATGATGCGGAGCCCCATCTCGCCAGGCTCCACATAGGGGCGGCCATCGGGGTCTGCCTGGAGGTAGTGGAACTCGGCGAGCGTGGTGAACCCGCCCTTGAGAAGCGATATGCAGAGATGTGCCGCGATCGCCTCGACATCGTCCGGGCTCAGTCGCGCAAGGAACCGGTACATGATCTCGCGCCAGGTCCAGAAATGGTCATCGCCCGTCGGGCCGCGACGCTCGGTCAACCCCGCCATGGCGCGCTGGAAGGCGTGGCTGTGCACGTCGGTCATGCCCGGCAGCACGGGGCCGGCGAGGCGCTCGGCCCCATCCGGCGAGGCACCAGCGGAGATGGCGGCGAACGTGCCGGCCTCGTCGAGCGTGATCACGACCTGCTGGGCCCAGCCGTCGGGCAGCAGGGCCGATGGCGCGAAAAGCGTCCTCATCGCGTCGCCCTCCTCGCACGCGCTTCGGCCCGCGCGAACAGGAGCGAGAGGCAGAAGCAGATGATGAAGTAGAGCACGGAGGTGGTGATCCACACCTCGAACACGCGCCCGGAACTGACCGCCACCTCGTTCGCCATGAAGGTCAGATCCTGGATCGACACGATCGACACGATCGAGCTTTCCTTCACCAGCGCGATGAACTGGTTGCCGAGCGGAGGAAGGCTTCGCGACACGGCCTGCGGCACGACCACGAGGCGAAGCACCTGCCAGCGCGAGAGGCCGAGGCTCGAGCCTGCCTCCCACTGCCCACGCTCGACCGAAAGGATGCCGGCGCGAAGCACCTCGGCGATGAAGGCCCCCTCGAACAGGGCGAGGCAGATTGCGCCCGAAACGAAGCCGACGAGCAGGTCGGGCGGGGAGGCGATGATGGTGACGATGGCGCGCGCGACCGGCCCCATCGTTGCCGCAGCGCGGTCGATCCCGAGCAGCGGCGTGACCTGGGCGGAGACGAAGAAGTAGAGGATGAACAGAAGCACGAGTGCGGGCGTGTTGCGGACGAGCTCGACATAGAGCGCGCCGACGAGGCGGAGGAACCGGTCTCCCGACAGCCGCATGAGCGCGACCGCCAGTCCGATCGGCGCGGCACCGAGCATGCCCCAGATCGCGAGCCGGAGCGTATTGAAGACGCCAAGCAGCAACAGGTTCGGAACCGGCCGCCCCGTCGCGTCGATGCGGAGGAGGAAGCCTGGGATGAGTGACCAGTTCCAATTGTAGCGAAGCGTCGTCGCTGCCGACCAGGCGACGTAGCCGATGCCCGCGGCGAGCAGAAGGAGCAGCGCCGCGTCGGCGAGCCGCGCGCCACGGCGCCTGCCCCAGAGCTCCATCGCCTTCCTGTCAGCGCTGGATCTGGTCCTCCCAGTCGAGACCGTCGAACCAGTAGGCCGCACGGTCTGCGAGGAAGCTGTCGGTGATCTGCCGAAGCCTGATCCAGTTGTTGAAGAGGTTCAGCGCGTCGATGTCGGACTTGCGCACCGCGAAGGCCGAGATGGCGCGCTGGTAGGGCTCGTTAAACGGGCGGACCAGCACATCGGGATAGCGCTTCACGCTGTGAGCGGGCAGCGGGATCGACCCCACCATGGCATGGGCGCGGCCGTTCACCACTTCCTGAAGCGCGGGCGCCTCCTCGTCGAACTGCCGCAGGGTGGCGCGCGGCATGTGCACGCCGACGCTGTTGGCGGCAGGCGTGCCGCGGCGGGCGACGATCGTAACATCCGGCCGGTTGAACTGCGCGAGCGTCGCCCACCCGTCCGCCAGGCGCTTGTTGGCGAAGATGCCGATGCCCGTCTGGTGGTAGGGGTCGGTGAAGTTGACGGTGAGGTTCCGCGGGATGGTCACGCTCATGCCGCCGATGATCGCGTCGAACCGCCCCGCTAGCAGCGCGGGAATGATCCCGTCCCATGCGGTCGGTACGAGTTCGAGGCGGACGTTCATGTCTGCCGCCAGCCGCGTCGCGACATCGACCTCGAAGCCGACGAGCTCGCCCCCGCGGTTGCGCATCGCCCACGGCACGAAGGTCGAGAGCCCGACGCGCAGCGTGCCGCGTCGCTTGATCTCCTCGACCAGGCTCGCGCCGGCAAGCTGCGCGCGCACATCGCCCTGCGCCTGTGCCGGGCTGATCAGGCCGCCTGCCAGGAGCGCGCCGCCTGCGGCGCCGAGGGCGGGGCCATTGAGCATGTCGCGTCGGTTCATGTGTCGTCTCTCCTTGATCGCGCGGTCAGGTCGGGGTGCTGAGCCGCCTCTCGAGCCCTTGCGCGGCAAGCGAGAGCGGCGTGGTGATGAGCAGGTAGAGGGCAGCGACGGTGAGCCAGATCTCGAAGGTCATGAACGTGTCGCTGATGATGTTCCGACCCTCGGTCGTCAGGTCGAACACCGCGATGACGCTCACGATCGCCGATGCCTTGACCAGAGAGACGGCGCGGCCGGCCAGCGCGGGGAGGGCGATGCGAAGCGCCTGCGGCAGCACGACGCGGCGGTAGCATTGCCCCTCGCTCAAGCCAAGCGCGGCCGCGCTCTCCCAGTGTCCGCGCGGGACGGCGAGAACGGCGCCGCGCATCGCCTCGCTCATCGAGGCGCCTTCGAACAGAGCGAGGCTGAGCACCGCGACCCACCAGCGCGACATGCCGACGATGGGGGCGAGCACGAAGTAGAAGAGGTAGATCTGGATCAGGAGCGGGGTGTTGCGGATGATCTCGAGATAGACGCGCGCGACACCCTGGCCGAGGCGCGAGCCCCTCAGCCGTGCGAGCGCGGTGACGAGCCCGATCGCAAGCGACAGGACGAGTGCTGCGGCGGAGATCTCGACGGTCACGCCGAGCCCCTTGAGCAGGGGGCCGGGCCAGAAGGAGCCCTCGAAGCTCTGTCCGAGATAGCGCGGGACGCGGTGCCATTGCCAGCTGTAGCCGAAGCTCGTCGCCCCATTGACGATGAGCCACAGCATGCCGATGGCAAGGAGGATCAGCCTCGCCGCCTCGCCGGTCGGCGTGCGAAGCAGCGCGAGGGAACGCTCCATTCCCGCCCCGGTCCTGTTCCACATCCTATTCGTTGCGACGCAACAAACTGTTGCTGTCCGGGCCATGCAAGTCAATGATCGCGGCGCAAGGAGACAGGCTTGTTCTGCGACATCGACCTCGACGCACGCGGGAGGCAGATCGGCGCGCTCCGGCTCGTCCATTCCGACGACCGTCATGCCTTCGGCCACGTGCCGGTGCCGATCGCCGTGCTGGCCGGAACGTCAGGTCCGACCGTTCTCCTTGCCGCAGGCAATCATGGCGACGAGTACGAAGGCCAGGCGATCCTGCTCGCCCTGATCCATGAGCTCGACCCCGATGCTCTGGCGGGGCGGGTGATCGTGCTGCCGGGGCTCAACCGGCCGGCGGTCGCAGCCTCGACGCGCGTCTCGCCCCTGGACGGAATGAATCTCAACCGCGCCTTTCTCAACGGCGCGCCGCCTGGCCCCACGCGCACCATTGCCGCCTTCGTCGAGACCGTGCTTCCCTCCTGCGCGCTGGTGGCCGATCTCCATTCCGGGGGCAGCACCGCGATCTATGCCGATGCAGCGCTCGCCACCCGCACGAGCGACACGGACCTCCATGCCGCCAATCTCGCCGCCGCGCGTGCGACGCGCCTGCCTGTGATCCAGGTGCTCGGGGCGACCTCGTCGACGACCAGCCTGAACAGCGCCTGCGCTGCCGCCGGCGTGCCGATGGTTGCGATGGAACTTGGCGGCGGAGGGCGCATCGATCGGCGCTCGCTGACGCGTGGACGCGAGGCGGTCCTCGGCCTGCTGGCCCATGCCGGGCTCATGTGCGGCTCCGTTCCGCCACCGGCTGCGCAGCGCATGGTTGCCTTGAAACACCCGCAATCGGCCGTCGTCGTTCCGTCCGACGGGATCGTCGAGCCGATCGTCACCGCCGGAGACAGCGTCGTCGCGGGCGAAGCCGTCGCGGTGCTGCATCACTGGCGCGAACCGCGGCGGCCACCTCTCAGGCTGTGCGCGAACCTGTCCGGCCTCGTTCTTGCCGTCGCCGCGCGCGGCAGGCTCGAGCCGGGTGACCATGCCGCCCTGATCGCCGAGGATGTCGAGGAGGACGCGTGAGCGACGAAGCCAATCCGGCCTGGATACGCTTGGTTCCCTACGCGGAGAGCGAGGGCTACCTGCGCACCCTCTACGACCGCGTGAAGGGCCCCGATGACCGCGTGGATAACGTGATGCGCGCCCACTCGCTCCGGCCGCACACGATGGAGGGGCACAGCGCCCTGTACAAGTCCGTGCTGCATCACGCTGGCAACACCACGCCGGTGTGGTTCCTCGAGACGCTCGGCGTGTACACAAGCCTTGCGAATCGCTGCGACTATTCCGTTGCGCATCATTACGCCGGCCTCTGCCGGCTGGTTGGCGAGGCGAGGGGGCAGGAGATCCACGCGGCACTGGTCGCCGATAGACCCGAGGCGGTGTTCTCCGGCAAGGAACTCGCCCTGCTTCGCTATGTCCGGAAGCTGACCCTGACGCCGCAGGCGATGGTGGAGAGGGATGTCGCGGCGCTTCGGGATGCTGGCGCGACGGACGCCGACATTTTCGAGGCGAACCAGGTCTGCGCCTACTTCAACTATTCGAACCGCCTGCTCAACGGGCTCGGCGTCACGACGGCCGGTGACGTGCTCGGCCTCTCGCCACCGAACACCCGCTCGCTCGATGACTGGGAGCATGCATGAGCGCGCCGCGGATCCTCTTTCCGGGCTTTCCCTTTTCGGAAGAGGGAAACGATGTCGAGCGGAACGCCTTCGGCGCGGACGCGGTGCTCGACTATGCGCGGGTGGGCAGCCCCGAGGCCATCGAGGCGGAGCGATGGCGCGAAGCCGATGCGGTGATGCTGTTCCGCTTCCGGCTTGATGCCGCGCGCGTCGCGCTGCTCGATCGTTGCCGCATCGTCGTCCGCTACGGTGTCGGCGTCGACCGGGTCGACCGTGCCGCCCTTGCCGCACGTGGCATCGCGCTGTGCAACACGCCCGATTACGGCACGACCGAGGTTGCCGACCATGCAGTGGCGATGATCCTCGCGCTGAGACGCGGCGTCGCCGCCTATGACGCGGCCCTGCGGGCCGACCTACGGGGCAACTGGGGCTGGGAGGCCGCCGGAGGACTTCGCCGGATGGACGCGCAGCGCGCAGCGGTCGTCGGTCTCGGTCGCATCGGCACGGCAGTGGCGCTGCGCCTCAAGGCGTTCGGCACGCGGGTGGTGTTCCACGATCCGCATCTGCCGCAGGGGGTCGACCGTGCGCTCGGGCTCGAGCGTGCTGAGACGCTCGCAGAAGCCCTCGACGGCGCCGACATCCTGACGATCCACGCGCCACTCACGCTGGAAACGAAGGGCATGATTGATGCTGCCGGGCTGACCCGACTCGCGCCCGGTGCCATCGTCGTCAACACCGCGCGCGGCGCCATCCTCGACCTGTCAGCGCTGGCCCAGGCGCTGCGTGGCGGGCACGTCCATGCCGCCGGCCTCGATGTGCTGCCCGACGAGCCGCCCGATCCGGCCGATCCATTGATCGCCGCGTGGCTCGCGGGGGAGGGCTGGCTCCGGCAGCGGCTTCTCATCACCCCGCATGCTGCATTCCACTCTCCCGAGGCGCAGAGCGACATGCGACGCAAGGCGGCAGAGACGGCGGCGCTGTTCCTGGGCGAGGGCAAGCTGCGCAATGTCTATCCGCCCGACGCGCTCTGAAGGGGAAGGGAAGGCAATGGACGAACCGATTGCGGAACGCCCGCGCCGGCCCGAGCTCTGGCGGGCGGATTTCAGCTTTGTCGAGAAGCCGGCGCTCGACCTGCTCGATGGCGCCGAGTGGCGGATGATCGAGGCACAGCGCAAGGCCTACATGCAGGGCCGGCAGGCGGAGCTGGTGCTCGGCCTGTTCGCCGCGGCGCGCGGCGATCCGAGCTTCGGCTACACGCTCTCGATGTACGATCATGGTCTTCAGGCGGCGACGATGGCGCTGCAGTCGGGCGCCGATGAGGAGTTCGTGGTGGTCGCGCTGCTGCACGACATCGGCTTCACCATCGCTGGCCCGAGCCATGGCGAGTTCGCCGCCGCCCTGCTGAGGCCCTATGTCAGCGAGAGGAACCGCTGGGTGCTCGAGATGCATCAGATCTTCCAGACGCATCATGCCCATGACCATCCGCATTTCGACGGGCGCGAGCGCGATCGGTTCCTCGGCCATCCCTTCTTCGCCGATGCCGCCGATTTCGTCGCACGGTTCGACCAGAGCGCGATCGACCCCTCGTTCCCGACATTGCCGATCGAGGCTTTCGCGCCCATGGTGCGCAGGCTGTTCGCGCGACCACCGGCGCGGCGATTCCAGGTGGAGGGCACCGCGCCATGACCGGCGAACCATCCTGGATGCCGACGCGCGTGGCGGGCCTCGCGCCACCGATGCGGGCAGGAGGCGGCGCAGCCGGAGCACCGCCGCGGGCGCGGCTGCACCTTAACGAGTGTCCCTGGGGTCCGAGCCCGCGCGCGATCGCGGCTGCGGCGGAAGCCGCGGCCGGCGTCAACCGCTACCCGTCCGGCGAAGGCGAGCCGCTCGTGTCCCTGCTCGCCGCGCGCACCGGCGTCGCCCCGCGGCGGATCGTGCTGGCGGCAGGCTCCGACCTCATCCTCCACTACGCCTGCATGGTTGCCCTCGATCCGTCCCGATCCTGCATCTTTCCGCGCCCGTCCTTCCCCCGCTACCGACTCTCGACAGCGATCGCCGGTGCGCGTGCCGTGCCCATCGAGGTCTCGCCCGATGGTGCGAATGACGTGCCTGCGATGCTTGCAGCGATCGGGCCGGATACCGGTCTCGTCTTCGCCTGCACGCCGAACGGCAATACCGGCGGCATGCTCGACGAGGCCGCGCTCGCGGCGCTTTCCCGCGGCGTGCCGGAGACGGTGCTTCTCTGCGTCGACGAGGCCTATGCGGAGTTCAGCCGGGCTGCCGGCGGGCCGGATGCCGTTGCCGTTCTCGTACGGGGACGACGCGGGCCGTGGATCGTCTCGCGAACCTTCTCGAAGGCCTATGCCCTTGCCGGTGCGCGCCTTGGCTATGGCGTCTGCTCGGGCGAGGATGTCGTCGAGGCGATCGGGTCGGTGCGGCCGATCTTCGAGGTCTCCGCCATGTCGGTCGCGATGGCTGCCGCCGCCCTCGAGGACGAGGCGCACCTCGCACGGGTGATCGAGGGGACCCGCGCGGGCCGGGAACAGCTTGCGGCGGGGTTCCGCGCGCTTGGCTTCGCGCCGTGGCAGTCGGTCGCGAACTTCGTCTCGGCAGATATCGGCCGGCCGGTCGAGCCCGTGCTTGCCGCGATGGCTGCGCGCGGCGTGCTCGCCCGCGGGTTCCGCGAACCGGCCGGCTACGATACCGCGCTCCGCATCTCCGTCGGCACGACGGGGGAGAACGCTCTCGCGCTCGAGGCGCTCGCTGCCGCGCTCGGCACAAACGCACGCATGCCCGAGGAGACGCTGCCATGAGGTACGCAACGGCACGACAGGTCGACTTCAGCGAGATCCCGGTGATCGACCTTGCCGGACTGTGCGCACCAGGGGAGCCAGGGCTCGCTGCCGTCGGCGCAGCGATCAGGCGCGCCGCCACGGAAGTCGGGTTCTTCTACATCGCCAATCACGGCGTGCCGCAGACGGTGATCGATGCCGCGTTCGCCGAGGCGCGCCGCTTCTTCCGAAGCCCGGAGGAGACGAAGGCGACGGTTCGGGTGAACGCGCTGCATCGCGGCTGGCTCGCACCGGGCGGGGCGGTGATGGACGGCGCGAAGCGGCCCGACCTGAAGGAGAGCTTCATCTTCGGCCTCGAGCTGTCCGAGAGGGACCCTGACGTACAGGCTGGCAAGCCGCTGATGGGCCCGAACCAGTGGCCGCCGGCCATGCCGGGCTTCCGATCGGCGCTCTCGGCCTACTACGCCGAGGTGCTGGCCTGCGGGCAGAGGCTGCTGCGCGGCTTCGCCGCCGCGCTTGATCTGCCTCCCGATCATTTCGCCGCCGCCTTTGCCAAGCCACTCGCCCGCGGCAGCGCCATCTGGTATCCGCCGCAGCCCCCCGAGCTCGGCGAAAGCCAGTTCGGCGTCTCCGCCCATACCGACTATGGGTGCATCACCATCCTCGCGCAGGACGACACCGGCGGCCTTCAGGTGCAGAACCGGCGCGGGGAATGGATCGCTGCGCCGCCCATTCCGGGCACCTACGTCATCAACATCGGCGACCTGATGGCGCGCTGGACGAACGACCTGTTCGTTTCCACGCCGCATCGCGTGGTGAATGCGAGCGGGCGGGAGCGGCAGTCCATCGCCGTGTTCTACGACCCGCATCCCGACACGGAAATCACCGCCATCCCTGCCTGCGTCACGGCGGACAGTCCTGCCCGCTACGAGACGACGACATGCGGGGCGCATATCCTCGGCCGCTTCGCGCGCAGCTTCGCCTACCGCAAGGAGGCCGCGCCGGCGTCGTAGCGTCCGGTCTGCTAGAAGGCGAGGGGGCGGCCGAGCTTCGCGGCGAACCACTGCTCCGTTGCCGCCCGGCAGCGTGCGAGGGCTGGCATGACCGACGGGTGTGCGGCGAGCGCCTTCTCGTACGATGCGAGCGCTTCCGGCATCGCGACGGTGAGTCCGAATGCGCCCGCCATGCCTCGGCCAAGCATGAACGTCGCCGGATAGCCGCAATCGGCCAGCGTCAGCGCCTCGCCGCCGAGCAGCGGCCTGGGCACCGCGAGTGAGGCGAGCTCGCCGAGCCTCTGCGCGTAGAGCGCCATCTGCCGGTCGACCGTTGCGTCGTCCCGCGCCTCCGGTGCGACATGCGCGAACAGCGCGCGCAGCGGCGGCTCGAGCCGGCTGTCATGGAAGCGCGCGAGCTGGCGTAGCCTTCCCCGCGCAGCGGCATCGCCGGGCAGCATCGGCGGGTCGGGCCAAGCCTCGTCGAGATACTCGGCGATGGCCTCGCTCTCGCTCAGGACGAGGTTGCCCTGAACCAGGGCGGGGATCGTTCCGGCCGGAACGATCGCGCGATAGGCGGGGCTGCCGTAGCCGTCCGGCGGCGCCTCGTCGCGCCAGGCACGGTGCTTGTGGGCGAGGATGATCCGCACCTTGCAGCAGTAGCCGGAGACATCGTTGCCGTAGAGGACGAGCTCAGCCATCCGCATCCTCCCCGATGCGTCCTGCCGCCCAATGCCCCAGAGCGTCGTCGCCGAGACGCCCCTCGAGCGCAGCGACAAGGCCGAGCGTGATCAGCGGTGCGAGCTTGAAGCCATGGCCGGAGCAGGCCGAGAGAAGCGTCGCACGGCCGCCGGCCTTGCGAAGAACGAAGCGGTCGTCCGGCACCATGGTGTAGTGGCAGTGGCGGAGCTGCGCGATGCGGTAGTCGCCGAACCCTGCGATCACCCGAGCGCCGCCGTCGAGCAGTGCCGCGACCCGGTCGGCGCGGAGCGCGGCATGGTCACGTTCCGGGTCGGCGTCGATGCTCGTGGCGTAGTCGCCGATCTTGAGGCGCGCTCCGCGCCGCGGCGGCAGGACATAGACGCCGCCCGCCTGGTGGCCGGGAAGCCGCGCATGCAGAAGCGGCCCGTCCGCCCAGGCGTCGGCGAGGTCGCCGGGCGGGTCGAGGTAGGCGAGCGTCTGGACCGATGCGCGAAGCCCCGCAGCCCGGGCCTCTGCGGGCATGAGGCGCAGCGCGCCCGTGCCGGCGGCAACGACCACATGGTCGGCCGTTATCGTCGCGCCGTCGGCGAGGTGAAGCCGCCCCGCCTCGGCATCCAGCCTGATGACACGGGTGGCCGGCCGAAGCGCGACGCCAAGGCGTGGCAGGAGCGCGATGAGGTCGGCGAGGATCGCTCCCGCCTCGAGAATTCCCGAGCCCGCGACGTCGACCACGCGCAGCACGCCGTCTCGATTGACCATCGGGAAGGAGGCGAGCGCCGCCTCGTCCAGCACCGTCAGGGCGTGTCCGGAGGCCGCGAGCGTGCGCGCGACCGCATCCTGCCACGGCCCTTCCTCACGCAGGATGTAGAGGGCGCGCGCACGGACCAGCCGGTCGGCGCCCGTCTCGGCGAACAGCGTGGCCCAGGCCCGGTATGCGGCCGGCATCATTGCACCATACCCGGCCATCGTTCCGTAGGCGTGGCGGATGATCCGCCCTTCGTCGGCAGAGCTCCCGCGCGGATTGGGCAGGGCGGCGCCCTCGACGAGCGTGACGCGGTGCCCGCGGCGAGCGAGCGCCCAGGCGAGGCTGAGCCCGCCTATCCCGCCGCCGACGATCGCGACGGTGCGCCCAGGCCCCTCGCGGCGCGTCAGCCCCGCGAGGGCGGCGTCTGTCCCCGTGCTCAGAGCTGGACGATGCCCCAGCGCGTGTTGATCTCGTCGAAGAAGCCGCTCGCCTGGCGGATGGTGATCCAGGCATTGAGGAAGGTGAGCCAGCCCGGGTCGCCTGCGGCGACCATGAAGGCCATCGGGATCGGGTTGCGCGGCTTGTCGGCGAGGATGGAGACGAGCTGCGGATACTCCTTCGTCAGGAACGCTGCCTCGATCAGGGACGACATCGTTGCGTCGACCCGGCCGGCGAGCAGCTCCTGCCAATCGCGCGCCGGGCTCTCGACTCGGCGGAGCGTTGCGTTCGGCAGGGCGCCCTGGACGAACTGTTCCATCGTCGTGCCGAGATTGGTGCCAATGGTGACGCCGCGCTGGTTCAGGTCGGGCCAATCCTTGAAACGGGCCGCGTTGGCGCGCGCGACGAGCGGGACGAAGGCGTTGCGGCCCCACGGGATGGTGAAGGCCGAGGCCATGGCGCGGGCGACGCTCATCGACGTGCCGGTGAACACCGCATCATACTGGTTGGCCTGAAGCCCGTTGATCAGGGTCCGCCAATCCGTCGGCACGAACTCGGCGCGAAGGTTCATGTCAGCCGCGAGCTGGCGTGCGGCGTCGATCTGGTGCCCCCTGAGCTCCCGGCTCGCCGGGTCGCGGAAGCTCATCGGGTTGAAGTCGCCCGTCGTGCCGAAGCGGATCACGCCGGCCTGCTGCACCGCCTGGAGCCGCGAGCCCGAGGCTGGCTGAGCAGCGGCAGGGGAGGCAAGCATGGCTGCCGCGATGCCGGAGAGGGCAACCGCCCCCGCCCCGATCTCCCGTCTGTTCATCAGAGATGTCTCCCCTTTGCCGGCCCGTGCTTGTGGCCGTGCCTTCGCACGTGCAGCGTAGGCGCGGTGTTGCAAAAGGGGAAGTCCATGCACCGTGCCGGCATCGCCGTGGCGTGCCTGTTGCTGCTCGGAGCGTGCGGATCGAGCTTCGGCTGGCATGTCGTCGATCCGCGAACGCCGGGCGGGTGGTCAAACCTCACCTTCATCCTCGAGGGCTTCTCGGCGACCATCCAGGTCGCGGTCGCCGCGATGGCGCTCTCCATGGTGCTCGGACTTGCCGTCGCGCTGCTCGGCGCCGCCCCCCTAAGGCCCGCGCGCATCGCGGCGCGCATCTGGGTGGAAGGGTTCCGGGCCGTCCCAATCCTCGTGATGATCCTCTGGGCCTTCTACGGCCTGCCGATCGTCACCGGCATCAGGCTCGAGGTGTTCGCCGCCGCCGTGCTCGCGATCGGGCTCTGCGACAGCGCCTTCGAGGCGGAGATCTTCCGAGCCGGCATCCAGTCGGTCGAGCATGGCCAGCGGGAGGCGGCCTCCGCGCTCGGCCTGTCGCGCTGGCAGTCGATGCGGTTCGTGATCCTGCCGCAGGCGATCCGCCGCATCCTGCCCGCGCTTGGCAACCAGTTCGTCTATGTCGTGAAGATGTCTTCGCTCGCCTCCGTCATCGGCCTGCCGGAGCTGACGCGGAAGGCGAATGAGCTGGTGGTCACGGTATTCCGGCCGCTCGAGATCTACACGGTACTGATCGTCTGCTATCTCGTTCTCGTGATCGCGATCTCTGCCGGGGTGCGCTGGCTCGAGCGCCGGCTCGCCGTAAGCGGCCGGACGCCGGGACGGATCGAGCCGGCGTGAAGCCCGAGCCTGGCGGCGGTCGTGGACAAGTGCACCCGGAGGGTGGACAACGGGCCGGCCAGTCCAGGAGGAGGGATCGATGACTGCCTGCATCGTCGGCTGGGCGCATACGCCGTTCGGCAAACTCGATGATCCCGACATCGAAAGCCTGATCCACCGCGTCGCACGGGCGGCGGTCGAGGATGCCGGGCTTGCGGTGGAGGATGTCGAGGCCCTTGCGGTCGGCCTCTTCAATAACGGCTTCAGCGCGCAGGACTTCCCCTCCTCGCTCGCCTTCAACGCGGTGCCTGCCTGGCGCTTCCTGCCTGCCGTGCGCGTGGAGAATGCGTGCGCGACAGGAACGGCGGCCATCCATGCCGGGCGCGACATGATCGCCGCGGGCCGCGCGAAGGTCGTGCTCGTGATCGGTGTCGAGAAGATGACCTCCACGCCGGGGCCGAAGGTGGGCGATGCGCTGCTCGCGGCGAGCTACCGGGCCGAGGAAGCGGAGGTTGAGGGCGGCTTCGCCGGTGTATTCGCCCGCATCGCCCAGGCCTATTTCCAGCGCTGGGGAGACCAGTCCGACGCGCTCGCCATGATCGCCGCGAAGAACCATGCGCACGGCGTGAACAACCCCTATGCGCAGATCCGCAAGGATCTCGGCTTCGAGTTCTGCCGCTCGGTGCATGAGCGCAACCCCTACGTCGCGCCGCCTCTGCGTCGGACGGATTGCTCGCTCGTCTCCGATGGTGCTGCGGCGGTCGTGCTCGCGGCGGAGGAGGTGGCGCGGAGCCTGACGAAGGCGGTGCGGTTCCGTTCGGCGGTGCATGTCAACGAGTTGATGCCGCTCTCCCTCCGCAACCCGATCGTGTTCGAAGGCGCGGCCAAGGCCTGGGCGGATGCCAAGGCTGAGGCCGGCATCACGCTCGATGACCTCGATTTCGTCGAGACGCATGACTGCTTCACCATCGCCGAGCTTCTGGAATACGAGGCGATGGGCCTCGTTCCGGAAGGCAAGGGGCCCGTCGCGGCCATGGAGGGCTGGACGCGGATGGGCGGAACGCTTCCGGTCAATCCCTCCGGAGGCCTCAAGTCCAAGGGCCACCCGATCGGGGCGACCGGCGTCTCGATGCACGCGCTCGCCGCCATGCAGCTGACCGGGGCGGCGGGGGCGATGCAGGTTCCCGGCGCATCGCTTGGTGCGGTATTCAACATGGGCGGCGTCGCCGTCGCCAACTACGTCTCGGTGCTCGAACCCCTTCGCTGACGCGTGGCCGCTGCCTCTGGCATGCCCAGGCTGCCATTAACCGCACGGTGATGCCTCTCCGCCCATAGTGCGTCGGATCGCGCCGCATCGGCCGTGGCGCGGCGGTGTGCGAGGTGGGTCGCGTGTCGAGCTCAGGACTGCAGGGGATGGCGGCCCCTTCCATCCTGCGGAGCCTCTCCGGGGCTTCCGCCGAGCTCGTCCTTTCCTCGCTTCTCATCAGCCTCCTCTCCCTCGCGCTGCCGATCGCGATGCTGCACGTCTATGACCGCGTGCTGGCGCAGAACGGGGTCGCGACCTTCTGGGCGCTCGCCTCTGCCGTCGTCGTCGCGCTGGTGCTCGAGACGGCGCTGCGCATCCTGCGTGGGCGTGTCGTCGCGCGCGTGGGGGGGGCGTGGGAGGCAAACACGCAGGCGCGTGCGATGGGGGTGCTGTCGCGCACGCCGATCGAGCGCTTCGAGCGGAGTGGTGCGGGCCTCTATCTCGAGCGCCTCGCGAGCATCGCGACGGTGCGCGACGCCTATTCCGGTGCGGCCTTCCAGGCGCTTCTCGACCTGCCGTTCTGCCTCGTCTACGTCGCGGCGATGGCGCATCTGTCGCCGACGCTCGCCGCCGTGCCCGTGCTTCTCGCGGCGCTCTATCTCGCCGTGTCGCTGCTTGTCGGTCGAAGCCTCCGCCGCACCGTCGCCGCGCTCGCCGAGGGTGAGGAGCGGCGCTTCAACATGCTGTTCGACGTGCTTGCCCATGTGCACACGGTCAAGGCACTCGGGCTCGAGCAGCAGATGCTGCGCCGGAACGAGCGGCTGATCCTGCGCTGTGCGGCGGCACGGCGTAAGCTCGCTGCGCTCTCTGGCCACGGGCACGGCGCAGCGCTGCTGCTTGCCAGCATCGGATCCGCGCTTGTGGCTGCCCTCGGGGCCGTCGAGGTGATCGAGGAGCGGATCACGGTCGGCGCGCTGGGCGCCTGCCTCCTCCTCTGCGGCCGCTCGCTCCAGCCTTTGTCCTCCGCCCTCACCGTGTTCACCCGCGCCGAGGTGCTGCGCGGCGCGGCGCAGAGGCTCGCGGAGATCACCGCCCTGCCTGTTCCACCGCCGCTGCCCGCTCTCGCCGCGCGGCACGGCGAGATCCGCATCGAGCGAGCCGTTGTCCGCCGCGACGACGGCTCGCCTGTTCTCAGCGGGCTCGACCTGCACGCGCCAGCCGGTGCGATCATCGGCATCACCGCGCGAAACGGGGCGGGCAAGACCGCGCTTCTCCGGCTCATCGCGGGCCTGGTGACACCCTCTCATGGACGCGTGCTGATCGACGGTTCGGACCTTTCCGATGTCGATCCGGACAGCATCGCAGAGGTGTGCGCGCTGCTTCCTACGCAGGGCGCACTCGTGCGCGGGACGCTGCTCGAGAACCTGACGATGCATCGGCCCTCGCTTGCCGGCAGGGCTCGCGCAATCGCTGCCGACCTCGGGCTCGATGCGATCGCAGCGACCCTTCCCCAGGGCTATGACACACCACTCGGCGAGGGCGGGGCGCTGCTTCCGCGTGGCGCGGTGCAGCTCGTCGCGATCGCCCGGGCTCTTGCCGTCGCGCCGCGGATCGTCCTGTTCGACGAAGCCAATGTCTTCCTCGATCCGGCGGCCGACCGGGCGGTGCACCTTCTGCTCGGGCGGCTTCGCGGCCATTGCACGATCGTACTCGTCAGCGCCCGGCCTTCCACGCTGGCGCTGGCCGAGCGGCGCTACACGCTCGCCGACGGAAGGCTGGGAGAGGTGCCGTGAGCGAGGCGCCTGCCTGGCTCTCCGCCTCGCCATGGGGCAGCCTCGATGGCCCGCGCCCTCCCGTCGCGATCGCCCCCGGCATCGCCGAACCGGGGCCGGCGACAGGCGCGCTTGGCCAGTTCCTCTCCGCGATCGGCTGGAGCGGCACGGCAGCGCAGCTTGCCGGCGCCGTGCCGCATTGCGCCGGCCCGCTCGACCTCGTCGGCCTCAGGGTCACTCTGGCCAATTTGGGCTATCGCACCGAACATCTCGGGGCCGGCGCACTTCGCCTCGAACGCCTACCGGCGATCCTGATCGAGCCGGATGGGACGATCAGCGTCGCGGTGCGTGACGATGCCGGCCGCGCGGTCCGCGTGAACGAGGATGGCACCTGGTCACCCCCGCTGGACCCGGCGGACCTCGCACGCCCCGCCCTTTGCCTGAGCGAGGCGATGCCGCAGGCGCCGACGCGGGACGGCTGGGTGCGCGCGATGCTTCTCGGGTTCCGGCCTATGCTTCCGCCCCTCATCGCGGCGAGCGTCGCGCTCGCTTTGCTGTCGCTCGCCGTGCCGCTGTTCACGATGGCGGTGTTCGACGTGCTGATCGGCGCCGGAACGGCGGCCCCGTTGCCGATGCTTCTGGTGGGCCTGGCACTCGCTCTCGCGTTCGAGGCCGGATTCCGCGCGACCCGCCTCGGCATCCTCGCGCGCGTCGGCGAGCGGATCGATGGGACCGTAGCGCATGCGGTGCTCGACCGGCTCCTGTCGCTTCCTCTCACGATGACCGAGCGCGCCGGGCTTTCCGCGCAGATCAACCGGCTGCGCGATTTCTCGACGGTCCGCGAGTTCTTCTCGGGAAGCCTCGCCGTTGCCGCGCTCGACGCGCCCGTTGCCCTCCTTCTGGTGGCGCTTCTCGCGGGGATCGGCGGGCCGGTGGCGTTCGCGCCGATTGTCGCGATCATGCTGTTCGCTCTGCTGTTCCTCGGCGTGCGCGGAGCGATGCGACGCGCGGTGTCGGCCGCGGCGGTTGCGTCGCAGAAGCGCGACGAGGTGGCGCTCGAGGCGCTCGGCTCGATGCGGCTCATACGTCAATGCGGTGCGGCCGAGGTTTGGCGGGCGCGGCACCGCGCGGCGGCGGCAGAAGCGGCACGCGCCGGTGCCGAGGTCGGTTCGCTCGGCGGGATGGTGGCCGCACTGGGCCAGGCCGCCATCGGCCTGTCAGGCCTTTCCGCGGTCGCACTCGGGGTGCATGCGGTGCTGGCCGGAAGCATCGGCCCCGGCGCGCTGATCGCTGCGATGATGGTGATCTGGCGCGTGCTCGGCCCGATCCAGATGGCGTTCACCATCCTTTCGCGCTGGGAGCAGGTGCGCACATCCATCCGGCAGACGGACCAGATGATGGCGCTCGCGCCGGAGCGTGATGCCAAGGCACCGGCGCGGCCGGTCGGCGAGCTGCGCGGCGATATCGCGATATCACGGTTGAGCCTCCGATATCTGCCGCAGGCCGAACCAGCGCTGCTCGGCGTGTCGGCGGAAATCCGCGCGGGCGAGGTCGTCGCGCTCGTCGGCCCCTCGGGCTCGGGAAAGACCTCGCTCCTGCTCGCCGTGCTCGGCCTCTACCGCCCGAGTGCGGGAAGCGTGCGCATCGATGGCCTCGACATCCGGCGCTTCGACCCGGTCGAGCTTCGCCGGGCGATCGCCTACGCGCCTGCGACGCCGCAGCTGCTCTACGGGACGGTGACGCAGAACCTCCTGTTCGCCGCCCCGGACGCGACGCCTGCCGAGATCCGCGAGGCAGCAGCGGAGACCGGCCTCGACAGGCTTGTCGCCTCGCTTCCCGAGGGGTTCGACACGAGGCTCGGCGACAACAGCGACAGCGTCGTGGCGGCGAGTCTCGTCACGCGCATCTCGTTGACGCGGCTCCTGCTTCGGCGCTCGCGCATCGTCCTGATGGATGCGCCGGCGAACGGGCTTGACGATGACGGCTCCGCTGCCGTCGCACGGGTGATCGGTGCGCTGCGGGGCAACTCGACGATCCTCGTCGTCACGCACAGGCCGAGCCACATCGCACTTGCCGACAGGGTGTTCCGCTTCGCCGACGGCCAGGTGGAGGAGCAGCGCAAGGCCGAGCGCCCCTCCGCCGTGCGGCTTCTGGCGCAGCAGAGGTGAGGAGCCATTCGATGCAGAAAACCACGACGGGGGCGCAGGATATTGCCCGTTTCGAGCATCGCGCGCTCCTGATGCTCTCGGGGCTCGAAGAGAGCGGGCGGCGCGGCACCGACCGCGCGATCATCCTCGGCATCGCCATGCTCCTTGCGGGCCTCGTTGCCTGGGCGGCCGTGACGCGACTGCCGGAGGTCGCCGTGGCCGCCGGCCAGGTGGCGACCGAGGACCCTGTTGCACAGGTGCAGCATCTCGAAGGCGGCATCGTCGAGGCGGTTCTGGTCTCCGATGGCGAGCACGTGCGCGAGGGCCAGCCTCTGCTCCGCTTCGCCTCCGCGCAGGCCCAGGGCGAGCTCGAGAGGCTGCGCGCCCGCGAGGCAGGGCTCAGGTTCCGGGAGGCGCATCTGCGGGCGATGCTCGATGGCAGGCCGCTCGAACTCGAGACCGACGACCTCACCTTCGTGGGCCTCGCCGCCGACCAGCGGCTGGCGCACGAGGAACGTCTGCGAAGCCGCGACGATCGCCTCGCCGTGCTGCGACAGTCGATGGCCCAGCGCGAGGCAGAGCTCGGCGCGCTCTCGGCCCAGCAGGAGGGCGTTGCCCGGCAGGTCACGCTCCAGGGCAACGAGCTCGCCTTGCGCGAGACGCTGCTCGCCCAGGGCCTGACGACGCGCATAGCCGTTCTCGAGACGCGCCGTGCCTTCCTCGCCGCGTCCGCGGAGGTCGAGCGGCTCGCGGCGATGGCGGAGGCAGCGCGGCGCGCCGCGGCCGAAGCGGAGGCACGGCTTGCGGAGGCGGAATCCTCGCTGCGCGACGAGCTCGCCCGCGATCTCGGCCGCATCGCCGTCGAGCGCCTCGAGGTGGCAGAGGCGATCCGCGAGGCGTGGGAACGTGTCGGCCGGCTCGTGGTCCTCTCGCCGGTCGCGGGAACGGTGAAGGGTACGCAGGTTCGCCGCGCTGGGGCGGTTGTCCCTCCCGGCGCGCCGCTGATGGAGATCGTGCCGGATGGCGCGCGCCTCCTGGTCGAGGCGCGGATCTCGCCGCGAGACATCGGCTTCGTTTCCGTTGGCCAGCCGGTGCGCGTGAAGGTGCACGCCTTCGACTACGCGCGCTTCGGCACGACGGAGGGCACGATCGTTCATCTCGCGGCCGGCACCACCCTGGATGCCGACAATCAGCCCTTCTACGCGGCGAGGATCGCGCTCGCCTCCGATCACGTCGGCCGTGACATGGACGCCAATCGCCTGATCCCCGGAATGACCGTACAGGCTGACGTGGTGACCGGCGGCAAGACGCTTCTCGCCTACCTGATGAAGCCTGTTCACGCAGCGATGAGCGACAGTTTCCGCGAGCGCTGAAGGCGCGCGCAAAGCCTGCCGCCGGCACGAGGCCGGCGAGGCGGGCCGAGGAGCTTCTGCAATGGCACAGAACGACCCGGCGGAGCGCGACGCGCTTGAGGCAGGCGCCTCGCTCGTCGACGAAGTCGCGCTGCGCGCCCTCCGCGCAGCCGTTCGACCTGGACTCCCCGACGCTGCGGTCGCAGCCCCCGTGGTCGTCGGCTTCGTCTCCGCTGACCGGTCCGCCGCCGCCTCAACGATCGGCGGGGCGTTGCCGCAGGAGGCGACGGCACCGCCGGCGCAGCATGGCGCAACGACGCCTCATGACGCACCCGTTCCGTCTCGCGAGGGGATCGACGAGCAGGCTCGCAGTGATACGACGGCGACACCGCCTCGCACCTCCGGCGCGGCACCGATGACGACCGGGGCGACGGCAATGCCCGAGGCTGCAGGGAGGAGGACCGAGTCCGCATCGCTAACGCCGGCTTCGGCCGAGCGTGTGTCGCTTCCGGGGGAGTCCGCAACCGCGATTCCGGCGGCGCGATCCGCTGGTGAGGAGAGTGCGGCATCCGAGGATGAGGCGGCGGACGAGACGGGGGACGAGGACAGGCCTTCACCCGTTGCCGACCCTCCGCGCCTCGAGGCGGCTGGCGTGGTCACCGATGAGGACACTGCCGTCGGGCTGCCGATCACTGCTGCGATCGACGACCGGGACGGTCTCGGTGGCGAGGTCCTCGCTGTCTATGTGGAAGGCCTGCCCCCGGGTGCGACGTTGTCTGCCGGCCGCGCAATCGGTGACGGGGCGTGGATGCTCACGCCCGCCGAGCTCGAAGGGCTCACCCTGACGCCTGGGCGGGACTGGAGCGGCGAGGTGATGCTCGAGATCCGCGCGGTCTCCCGAACCGATGACGGCGTCGAAGCCGTCACCACGCGCTCTGTTCCCTTGCGCGTCGATGCCGTTGCCGATGCGCCCGACGTCGCGGCATTGGCTACCGGGCGCGAGGACAGCGCAATTGCGCTTGGTACGCGCGCCGTCGCCGTCGATCTCGATGGTTCGGAGCAGATCACCTCGGTCATCCTGCTCGGGGTGCCGGAAGGGGCGCGCCTCTCGAGCGGCACCAGGCTGGATGACGGCTCATGGTCGATCGTGCCGGAGGATCTTGCGGCGCTGACGCTTACCCCGCCGGAGCATTTCTCCGGGACGATCGCACTCCGCCTTATCGCGACCGCAGCGGAGCCGAACGGCAGCACGGCCACCTCCGCGCATGATTTCACCGTCACGGTTTCTGCGGTGGGCGACGCACCGGAGGCGACCGCTGCCGACACGGCGGGGGCGGAGGATGGGTGGATCGCGCTCGCCGGCCTCTCCGCGGCGCTCGTCGACCGAGACGGTTCGGAAACCCTCTCGGTTCGCATCGAGGGTTTGCCGGCAGGCGCGCGCCTCTCCCATGGCGTCGCCAACGGGGCAGGCTGGGTTGTTGCGGCAACGGAGCTCTCCTTGCTCTCGCTTCTGCCGCCACGCGACTTCGCGGGAACGATCGCGCTCACCCTCGTCGCTGCCGCAACTGAGGGGGCGAACAGCGACACGGCAATGACGACGGTGCCCTTCGCCGTGACGGTCGTTCCAGTGGTCGACGCAGCGACGCTCTCTGCCTCCGCGGCCGGGCTCGAGGATCGCTGGATCGCGATCGATGCTCGCTTCGGCGACTTCACGGACGGATCCGAACGCTGGGCCGAGACGGTGCTCGTCTCCGGCGTTCCGGATGGGGCGTTGCTGAACGCGGGCGAAGCGCTTGGCGGCGGTGCCTGGCGTGTGCCAACGGCTTCCCTGCAGGACGGCACGCTTGCCATCCTGCCGCCTGTCGACAGCGACACCGACATCCCCCTCGACCTCACCGCGACGGTGATCGACAGCGAAGGCGGGCTCGAGGCGCGCCGAGAGGTCACCGCATCGCTGACCGTCGCGGTCGAGGCGGTGGCCGATGCGCCGCTGCTCAGCGCCTCGGACGCAAGCGGTGCCGAGGACAGTTGGATCCCGCTCCAGGGCCTCGCTGCGTCGCTCACCGACACGGACGGGTCGGAAACCCTCGCCGTCACCGTCGCCGGCGTGCCCGCCGGGGGCGCGCTGTCGGCCGGAGCCGCGAACGCCGACGGCACCTGGACCGTGCCTGCCTCGGACCTCCCGACGCTGCGGTTCCGCCCCCCGGCCCATGCATCGGGAAGCTATGCGCTCATGGTAACCGCGATCGCGACCGAAGCCGATCCTGCGGCGGCACCGGCCTCGCGGCATGCAGGCTTCACGGTCACGGTCGATCCCGTGGCCGATGCGGCGACCCTGACCATTGCGGGGGCGGGGTCCGAGGACCAGCGGATCCCGCTCACGGCGAGCTTCGCCACACCTGACGCCGACGGGTCGGAGACGTACGGCGCGACGACGACGATCTCCGGGCTCCCCGCCGGAGCGACACTTTCGCACGGGGCCATGCTCTCTCCAGGCGTCTGGACCGTTGCGACGGACGACCTGCTCGGCGGGGCGATCTCCGTCAGGCCGCCCGAAGACAGCGATGCGGACCTGGTGCTCAGCTTCGCGACATCCGTGATCGATCGGTCCGGCGTCGCGGTGGACGAGCGCCCGGTGACGACGACGGCAACGATCGTCGTGCGAGCGGTTGCCGACACGCCCATGGTGCAGGCAGCCGATGCCGCAGGCCACGAGGATGGCTGGATCCGGCTCGCGGGTCTGGGTGGCGCCCTAGCCGACACGGACGGGTCGGAAACGCTCTCCTTCCGGCTCTCGGGTCTCCGTCCCGGTGCTCGTCTCTCCGCAGGAACGCAGCACGGAGATGGAAGCTGGAGCCTGACCGCCGTGCAACTCGCGGGCGTCTCGTTCCTGCCGCCGCCGCATCGCGCCGGCACATACACGGTAACGCTCACCGCCATCGCAACCGAAGCCAACGATGGCGCGGCGCCGGCACAGCAGAGCACGACCTTCACCATCTCCGTCGATCCGGTCGCTGACCTGGGGCGGATCACGGCATCGGGTAAGGGTGCCGAGGACGGATGGATTGCCATCGCCGCGTCCTTCACCACGCCCGACCGCGACGGTTCGGAAACCTGGTCGGCGACGACGACGATCAGTGGCGTCCCGGACGGTGCCCTGCTGTCGCAAGGCACGGAGATCTCGCCGGGCACCTGGGTGGTTTCAACCGCCACGCTCCGGGCGGGCGGTATCTCGATCCGCCCGCCGCAGGACAGCGACGCCGACATCGCGCTGACCTTCTCCGCCGTGCTGAGCGATGCCGGCAATGGCAGGAGCAACGCGCGGACGATCACGGCGCAGGGGACGATCAGCGTCACCGCGGTGGCGGATGCGCCTCTCGTCACCGTCGCCAACTCCGCCGGCACGGAGGATGCGTGGATCCCGCTTGGCGGCCTATCGGCCGCGCTTGCCGACAGGGATGGCTCAGAAGCCCTGACCGTCACGATCACCGGCTTGCCGGCGGGTGCGCGGCTCTCGCACGGCAGCGAGCAGGGCGGCGCCTGGGTCGTCGCTGGGAGCGACCTTGCAGGACTGTCCGTCCTGCCGCCGCGTGACTTTTCCGGCACGCTTGACCTGAGCCTGGTGGCCGTCGCCGCCGAAGCGCGCGACGGGTCTTCGGCAGAAGCGCGGGCCAATTTCTCGGTACACGTCGACGCGGTTGCCGACACGCCGACGATCCGCGTCGTCGCCGCGGCGGGTGACGAGGATCGCGCCATTCCGCTGTTGCTCTATGGCGTGGCGACCGACACTGACGGGTCCGAGCAGATCATGCTGTTCCGCATCGCTGATATTCCTGCCGGTGCGAGCCTCAGCACGCCTTCAGGCGTGCTCATCCCGGAGCCGGACGGAAGCGTTCTCGTTCCGGCGGCCGCCGTGGCGGGACTCCGCATCACGCCGCCTGCGAACGCGGATGACGACTTCACCCTGCGCGTTTCCAGCATCGCGGCCGAGCCGAACGGCAGCATGGCCGAGAGCATGCCCGTCGCGCTGCCTGTCCAAGTCCGCGCCGTTGCCGATGCGCCGGTCGATGTCGCCGGCGGCGCTATGGTGGCGGAGGACCAGCCTGTCCCGCTCGGCATCAGCGGACGCCTCGCCGACGCCGATGGGTCGGAGCTGCTCTCCTTCGTCGTCTCCGGCGTTCCCACCGGCATGAGCCTGACCGCGGGCACCTTCGCAGGACCCGGCCGCTGGTCGCTGACTGCGGAGGAGGCGGAAAGCGCCGCGCTCGTGGTGCCACGCGACTACGCGGGCGACCACGCGTTGACGTTGACTGCCGTCGCGCAGGAGCGGAATGGTGGGTCGATCGCGACACGCACCGTTCCGCTTCCTGTGAGCATCACCGCCGTGGTCGATACCCCTTCGGTTGGCGGAACCGGTTCGGCCGCGCGCTGGGCGACGGCGCGCGGGGCGGAGGACAGCGTCATCGCCTTGCCGCTCGACCCCGGCCTCGCCGACAGCGACGGCTCCGAACGCGTGGTCGGCACGATCGTGATCGGGGGCGTTCCCGCCGCCGCCTCGCTCCGTTACGCGGATGGCACAGCCATCGCGGCAGGCGCCGACGGGCTCCACGCGATCCCTGCCGAGCGGCTTTCGGATGTACGGGTGATCCCCCCGCGCGACAGTGACGTCGCGTTCGACCTCACCGTCAGCATGACGATCGAGGATACGGGCGGCGAGCGGCAGACGATCAGCGGCGTGATGACCGTCGATCCGCACGGCGTGGCCGACATGCCTCTCCTCACGGTCGAGGACAGGGCGGCCGCCACGCACGGCTCGTCCGATCCCGACGCGGGATGGGTGTCCCTGCCATTATCCGCGGCCGTTGCGGATGTCGACGGGTCGGAGGGCGTCCGGCTCGTGATCGACGGCGTGCCGCAGGGCTTCCGCCTGTCGGCCGGGCACAGCATGGGCGACGGCACCTGGGTGCTCCAGCCAGGAGAGGGTGCGGGCATCTCCATCCGTCCGCCAGCAGGTTTCGTGGGCGAGGTCGCTCTCGCCGTCCGTGCCATCGCGACCGAGCGGGAAGGCGACACCGCGACAGCAACGGCAACGCTTCGCCTCAGTATCGCTGGCGGCGGCTCCGGCGGCGGCGAGACTGGCGGCGGAGAGGCCGGGGGCGGCGACCCCAGCGGCGGTGGATCATCGGGGGTGGGGGGCGGCGCCGCGGAGCCCCAGGCGCCCGTACTCATCGCGACGCTCGCCGATGGCAACGAGGACCGGCCGCTCGCACTCTCGATCACTTCCGCGCATGGCGGCGGCGGCACCGGCGACGTCACACTCAGTTATGTCGTGAGCGACCTTCCACCAGGGGCGTCACTGACGGCTGGGTTCCGCGATCCGGCTACCGGCCGCTGGCTTCTGACCGAGGCCGACCTTCCCGGGCTTGCCGTGCTTCCGCCGCGCGACCTGTCCGGCCCCGTCTCCCTCACCGTCCGCGCTGTCGCGACCGATGCGCTCGGCGCCTCCACCAGCAGCATGGGGATGCCGCAGGCGGTGCTGGAAGCCGTCGCCGACGCGCCAGCGATTGGGGCTTTGCCTGGCGCTGGCACGGAAGACCAGCCGGTCGCACTGAACCTTTCCGTAACGCCGGGCGATCGCGACGGGTCGGAGACGTTGCTGTCCGTCACGATCGCTGACGTCCCGCCGGGCGCACGGCTCGTTGGCGATGGCATCACCGACAACGGCGACGGAACGTTTTCGGTCGACCCCGCTGACCTCGCGTCACTGTGCGTGTTGCCACCCGCCCATGCCCATGGGACCTATGGGCTCACCGTGTCGGCGGTGGTGGCCGAGGTCAGCAACGGCGACCACCGCACGGTGACGCGAACCGTTTCCTTCAGCGTCGCGCCTGTGCCGGATGCGCCGCTTCTTGCGGTCGCCGCCGCTTCGGGCAGCGAGGACGACGCCATACCGCTTTCAATCGGCGCCGCGCTTGCCGACACGGACGGGTCGGAAAGCCTTTCCATCGTCATTTCCGGCATGCCCTCCGGCGCACGGCTTTCGGCCGGCGTCAACAACGGCGACGGAAGCTGGACGCTGCGCCCGGACGAGCTTGCCGGCCTCTCCCTGACCCCGCCGGGCGATTTCGGGGGGACGATCTCCGCAACGGTGACAGCCTTTTCCGTCGAGCGCAGCACCGGCGCGGTCGCGGCCAGCACGGCCCCGCTCGAGATTGCCGTTGGCGCCGTCTCGGATGGCGCGATCGTTGATGCGACGCCGACCGCCCGTGGCGCCGAGGACACGACGATCCCGATCTCCATCACCGCGACGCTGCGCGATCGCGACGGCTCGGAGACGCTGACCGTGACGGCGACCGGCGTGCCCGAGGGCGCGACCTTCAGTGCCGGCCAGCGCAACGATGATGGAAGCTGGAGCTTCGCAGCCTCGGACCTTCCCGGGCTTGCCTTCACCCCGCCTCCGCATGCCGCCGGCGACTTCCCGCTCCGCTTCACCATCACCAGCACGGAAGCCGGCGGAGACTCCCGCAGCGTGACGGCGGACGTCACCGTGACCGTCACGCCTGTGGTCGACGGCGCGACGATCGCGGCCGCGCCCGCCTCCGGTGCGGAGGGGGAGATCGTGCCGCTTGCGCTTGCCGTGCCGCTCATCGATCCAGACGGCTCGGAGGAGATCCTCGGCATCACCGTCTCCGGCCTGCCACCCGGAGCGCGCCTGACGGCCGGGAGCCTGCAGCCGGGCGGAAGCTGGCTGCTGTCCCCGGCCGATCTCGCGGGCCTTGGCCTCATTCCGGCCCCGGGATGGTCCGGCAACACGACCCTGTCCGTCGCTGCCGAGGTGCGCGAGATCGACACCGATGAGCGCGCCACGGCGACGGCATCGGTCATGCTTGCCGTCGAAGCAGTGGCGACGGCGCCGATCCTGTCCGTCACGGCTGCGACCGGCGTCGAGGATGGTACGGTTCCCCTCGGCATCAGCTTGCGCCTCGCAGACACCGACGGTTCGGAGGTGCTGACCGGCATCGTTGTCGCCGGCCTTGCTCCCGGCGCGCGGCTTTCGGCCGGCACGGAGCGGGAGGACGGATCCTGGCTGCTTGCGCCGGCCGAGCTTGCAGGACTGCATCTCATCCCGGCGACGGACTGGTTCGGCAGCATGACGCTCACGGTTACCGCCGGGTCCCGCGAGCTCGGCGATGGCGACAGCGCGGCGACGATCGCGAGCCTTCCGGTGACCATCGCGCCGATCGCCGAAGCGCCGGCGCTCGCGATCGCCTCCGGCAGCCCTGCCGAGGCGGCCGCGGGAGAGGCCGCGCTCGTTTCCTCTGCCGCCATCGCCGAGCCGGACGGTGAGGCGATCATCGGTGCGGTGGTGATGCTCGGTGCCGGTCGCCACGCTGGAGACCGGATCGTTCTCGACGGCCTGGCGCTGGTGCCGGATGGCGAGGACGTGCTCGTCGGTGACACTGGCATCCGGATGGTCGGCGGTGGGTTCGATGCCGAGGCGGGAACGCTCCGGCTCGCCGGCGCGGCGGCACCGGAGGTGTATGCCGATCTCATCGAGCGGCTGACGCTCATCGACGCAGACGGCGGCGCGCTCGAGACGGGGCCGCGCAGCCTCTCGATCACCCTGACCGATGCCGGCGGCGACAGCACCACGGAACGGCTCTCCGTTCTCATCGGCGACGAGGTGATCGAAAGCGAGGGCGGGGTTGCCGAGGGCGGGGCCGGGGATGACGTGATCGTCGGCAGTGCCGCCGACGAGACATTGCGCGGCGGCGCGGGCAACGACCTGTTCCTCATCGAGCAGGGCGGCGGGGC
Organism: Elioraea rosea; assembly: GCF_007644105.1. Taxonomy (GTDB): domain Bacteria; phylum Pseudomonadota; class Alphaproteobacteria; order Acetobacterales; family Acetobacteraceae; genus Elioraea_A; species Elioraea_A rosea. The sequence continues at coordinate 31,108 of NZ_VFAC01000026.1, forward strand.
CGACGTCATCGAGGGAGGCGAGGGGTTCGACACGGTGATGCTCGGCGATGCTGCCGGCCCACCCTCGGCCGGGCCGCCTCCTGCCGGGGGCTGGACGATCATCCTCGAGGAGGCAGGAGTGAGCTGGACCGGAGGGGAAGGAACGCTCGACTTCAGCGAGCCCGCCTCGGGCAGGATCGTGTTCGGAGACGGCGCGCAGATCGACTTCACCCAGATCGAACGCATCACGTGGTGAGACGGCCCAGTCGGGCGACGGGCTGACAGGACAGGCTTGCTGCCGTAGCTTTCCGGCCCAGGTAAGCGAAAACAGCGCGGAGCCGGATATGCCTGACACACAGGTCCTCGACCCGACCATGCTCAAGTTCGGCATCGGGCAGCCGGTGCCTCGGAACGAGGACCCCGTCCTGCTGCGCGGCGAGGGGCAGTACACCGACGACCTCTCGCTGCCCGGCCAGGTGTGGTGCGTGATGGTGCGGAGCCCCTACGCGCATGGGGTGATCCGGGGCATCGATGCCGAGGCGGCGAAGTCCATGCCCGGCGTGCTCGGTGTGTTCACGGCAGCCGACCTCGGCGAATACGGCACGATGCGCTGCGTCCTGCCGCTGAAGAACGCCGATGGCACGCCGCTGCGCAACATCGAACGCGCGGCGCTTGCGTCGGACAAGGTCCGCTTCGTGGGCGACCCCGTCGCCTTCGTGGTGGCCGAGAGCAAGGTGGCGGCGCGCGATGCCGCTGAGGCGGTGATCCTCGACATCGACCCGCTTCCCGCCGTCACGGACGCCTCCGCCGCGGCCGAGCCTGGCGCGCCACAACTCTATGACGACATCCCGAACAACGTGGTTCTGGACTTTGCCTATGGCGACCAAGCGAAGGTCGACGAGGCCTTCGCTCGCGCCGCCCATGTCACGACGCTGTCAATCCGAAACAACCGCGTCGTCGTCTGCGCGATGGAGCCGCGGAGCGCGATCGGCGAGTTCGACGCGGCGTCGGGCCGGTTCACGCTCCGTGTCGGCAGCCAGGGCGTGTTCGGCCTGCGCGGCCAGCTCGCCAACGACATCCTCAAGCTTCCGGTCGACAAGGTGCGGGTCCTCACCGGCAATGTCGGCGGCTCCTTCGGCATGAAGGCCTCCGTCTACCCCGAGTATGTGTGCCTGCTGCATGCCGCGAAGCTGCTCGGCCGCCCGGTGAAGTGGACCGATGACCGCTCGGGAAGCTTCCTGTCCGACCAGCATGGGCGTGACCATGAGGTGAAGGCTGAGCTCGCCCTCGACGTGGAGGGGAAGTTCCTTGCCGTCCGGCTCACCTCCTATGCGAACATGGGCGCCTATCTCGGCACGGTCGCGCCGCTGATGGGCACGGGCAACTTCGTCAAGAACGTACAGTCGAACTACGCCACGCCGCTCATCGGCGTTCGCACCACCTGCGCGGTCACGAACACCACGCCCGTCTCTGCCTATCGCGGTGCCGGGCGGCCGGAAGGCAACTACTTCATGGAGCGGCTGATCGAGGCTGCGGCGAAGGAGACCGGGCGCGACGCGGTGGCGCTGCGCAGGCTGAACCACATCCGCCCCGACGCCATGCCGTTCCAGGCCGCCTCCGGCTCGGCCTATGACAGCGGCGAGTTCTCCGCCCTCCTCGAGCGCGCGCTCGCCGCCGCCGACTGGGACGGGTTCGGCGCGCGCAAGGCAGAGAGTGCCACGCGCGGCAAGCTGCGCGGCCGCGGCATCGGCAACTATCTCGAGGTGACGGCGCCCCCGGCGAAGGAGCAGGGCGGGCTTCGCTTCGAGAAGGACGGAAGCGTGACGATCATCACCGGCACGCTCGACTACGGGCAGGGCCACTGGACGCCGTTCGCCCAGGTGCTGCACCAGAAGCTCGGCGTTCCCTTCGAGAAGATCCGGCTCGTGCAGGGCGACAGCGACGAGCTCGTCGCCGGTGGCGGAACGGGCGGCTCGAAGTCGATCATGGCCTCGGGCGCGGCGATCCTCGAAGCGTCCGACCAGGTCATCGAGAAGGGCACGCAGGCGGCAGCCCATGCCCTCGAGGCAGCGGTCGCCGACATCGCCTTCGAGCGTGGGCGGTTCTCCATCGTCGGCACCGACCGAGGCATGGACATCATGGAGCTCGCCGCCTGGCTGCGCGCCGCGAAGCAGCTTCCGCCCGGCGTTCCGGCGAGCCTCGACGTGCGGCACGTGTTCGACCAGGCGCCCTCGGCCTTCCCGAACGGCTGCCATATCGCAGAGGTTGAGATCGACCCCGATACCGGCGTGACGCAGGTGGTGCGCTACGTCGCGGTGAACGATTTCGGCACGGTGGTGAACCCGATGCTGGTGGCCGGCCAGGCGCATGGCGGCATCGTCCAGGGCATCGGCCAGGCGCTCTACGAGAGCACCGTCTACGACGAGAACGGCCAGCTCGTGTCGGGCTCGTTCACCGACTATGCCCTGCCGCGGGCGGACGACGTGTGCGCCTTCGCGACCGAGAGCCGCCCCGTTCCGGCGCGGACCAATCCGCTCGGCGCGAAGGGCTGCGGCGAGGCGGGATGCGCGGGCAGCCTGCCTGCGGTGATGAATGCCGTGGTCGATGCGCTTTCGGAGTACGGCATAAGCCACATCGACATGCCTGCGACGCCCGAGCGCGTGTGGCGGGCGATCAAGGCGGCGAAGGCGGCCTGAGGATCAGTCGCGCGCGTCGCGCCAGCGGCGTTCGATGATCGCCGCCGGCGCGATGCGCCTGGCGAACTCGTAGGCCGGGATGGGCCGAACGGGCGAGAGCGGCAGGGGAATGTCCGACCAGGACGTTCCCGTCGCCTGCCGCCCGAGCTCGCGGCCGATCGCGGTCGCAAGCGCGACGCCGCGCCCGTTGCAACCGTTCCAGCCGGTGACACCGGGCGCGAGCTCGTGCACATGCGGCGCCTTGTCTGCCGTCATGCCGATATAGCCCCACCACACATAGTCGAAGCGCGGCACGCCGAGCTGCGGGTACACGGCCGCGACACGCGCGCCAATCCGCTCGCGGATCCGCTTCTCCCAGTCATGCCCAAGCGCCAGCGCGCCGCCTGTGATGAGCCTTCCGGACGCGTCGTAGCGGAAGAAGTAGAGATCGCCGCGCGTATCGGAGAGCGCCTGCTTACCGGGAAGGATCGTTTTCGCAATGTTGTCGGTGAGCGGCGCCGTCGCCATCTGGTAGGAGCGGACGGGGATCACCTCCCGCCGGAAGCCCGGCCAGAGATCGGTCGAATACGCGTTGGTGGCGATGATCACGCGCTCTGCCCGAACGGCGCCGCCTTGCGTCCTCACCTCCCACCGGTCGCCGCTGCGGGAGATCGCCTCGGCAGGCGTCGCCGTATGGATCGTGACGCCGGCGGCGATCGCCGCTCGCGCGAGACCACGTGCATAGCCGAGCGGGTTGATCGTCCCGCCCGAGCTGTTGGTCCAGCCGCCGAACCAGTGATCGGTTCCGGTGAGCGTCTCCATCGCGGCACGGTCGAGCAGCGCGACCGGCGCGCCTCGCTTGCTCCAGGCCTCGACGCGCTTGGCGGCCATCTTCATCCGGCTCTCGCGATGGGCGGGCTGGATCCAGCCGCTCTGCGAGGCCTCGGCCTCTATGCCGTGGCGGCGGATGAGGTCGAACACGAGCGATGCGCTGTCGCGGATCAGGCCCACGAACTCCTCGCCCTTCGCCCCGCCCGAGGCGGAGATCTCGTCGGGGTCCATGCGCGAGAGCGTGGGGATGACCTGGCCGTTGTTTCGGCCCGAGGCGCCCCAGCCGATCGAGGCCGCCTCGATGAGCACCACCTTTGCGCCTGCCTCGGCCGCAGCGAGCGCGGCGTTGAGGCCGGTATAGCCACCGCCGATCACGCAGACATCGGCCGTCACGGTGCCCGCAAGCGCCGGCGTGTCGGGCGGGGGAGGGGCGGTCGCCGCCCAGAGGCTCGGCGGCATCTCGTCGCGCTTGTCGGTCATTCCGCGACCGGCTCCTTCCTGTCAGGCGTGGGCGTGCCCGCCGAGATACGCCGCCTTGACCCGCTCGTCCTCGGCGAGCTCTCGCGCAGGGCCTTCGAGCACGATGCGCCCGCCATCCATCACGTAGGCATGGTCGGCCACGCGAAGGGCTGCGCGCGCGTTCTGCTCGACGAGCAGCACGGGCGTGCCGTCGGCCCGGATGGTGGCGACGAGGTCGAAGATCTGTTTCACGAGCTTCGGCGCGAGGCCGAGCGAGGGCTCGTCCATCAGCAGGAGCTTCGGCCGCGCCATCATCGCGCGGCCGACGCAGAGCATCTGCTGCTCGCCCCCCGAGAGAGATCCGGCACGCTGGCGGTAGCGTTCCCGCAGGATGGGGAAGAGCGTGAGGATGCGTTCGAGCAGCGCCTGGTCCGCCTCCCCGATCGCGCCGAGGCGCAGGTTCTCGGCAACGGTCATCGCGCCGAAGATCTGCCGCCCCTCCGGCGCCTGGGCGAGGCCGCGGCGAACGATGGCGTGGCTCGGCAGCGCCGTGATGTCCTCGCCGAGAAGGCGGATCGTTCCCGATGTCGCGCGATAGACGCCCGAGAGCGCGCGCATGAGCGTCGTCTTGCCGACGCCGTTCGAGCCGAGGACGGTGACGATGCCACCGGCGGGAACGTCGAGCGAGATGCCGTGCAGGATGGTCTGCGCGCCCATGCGCACCGCGAGGTCCCGCACCTCGAGGACCGCGCTCACGCCTCGTCCTCCGCCACGCCGAGATAGGCCTCGAGCACGGCCTCGTCCTTCTGCACCTCGGCAGGCGTGCCATCGGCGATCTTCCGGCCGGAGGCGAGCACCATGACGCGCTGGCAGATGCTCATCACGAGGCCCATGTCGTGCTCGACGAGGAGGATGGTCAACCCCTCGGCAGACAGCGAGGTGATGAAGCGGGCGAGCGCGGTGGTCTCGGTATCGTTCAGCCCCGCGGCCGGCTCGTCGAGCACCAGAAGTCGCGGGCCTGTGGCGAGCGCGCGGGCGATCTCGAGATATTTCCGCCTTCCGTAGGAGAGGTTGGCGGCAAGCTCGCCGGCGACGTCGGCGAGGCCCGTCCGCTCGAGCGCCTCTTCCGTGCGGCGGCTGATCGCGCCACTTCGCGCGCGCGCGCCACCGCTTCGCCAGAGCGCGTCGAGCGGCGACTGGCCCTCCCGCCCCGCCGCGCCGACCGATACGTTGTCGAACACGGTCATGTTCGGGAAGACGCGCAGGTTCTGGAACGTCCGCCCGATGCCGAGGCGGCAGATCCGCCAGGGCTTGAGCCCGGAGATCCGCGTGCCGGTGAAGCGCACCTCGCCCGCACTTGGCGGGGTGAAGCCGCAGATGACGTTGAACAGCGTCGTCTTGCCCGCGCCGTTCGGCCCGATCAGGCCGACGAGCTCGCCTTCCCCGACATGGCCCGAGACATCGTCGACGGCGGTGAGCCCGCCGAAGCGCCGCGTGACACGATCGATCTCGAGCAGCGGCATCTCAGCGCCACCCCACGCCGCGGTCCTGCTGCCAGGCCGCACCCAGCTGCCGGCGTGCGAGCGACAGCGCCGACACCTCGCCGAACAGCCCCCTCGGCAGGAACAGGATGCAGAGGAACATCACGACGCCGACCATCAGGATGCGCACCTCGCCCACGGCGCGCAGCGCCTCGGGCAGGAGCAGCAGCAGCGCCGCGCCGATGATCGCGCCCGGAACGCTGCCCAACCCGCCGACGACGACCATCGCGAGGATGAGGATGCTCTCGGCAAAGCGGAAATCGCCAGGGTTCACGTAGCCCGTCGTGTGCGCCCAGAGGGCACCGGCGATGCCTGCGAGGAAGCAGGCGATTGCGAACACCTCGATCTTGAGGCGGACGACGTTGAGGCCCATTGCGTCTGCGCACTGGTCGTCCTCGCGGACCGCGCGCAGCGCGTTGCCGTAATAGGAGTGGGTGCAGCGATGCACGATGACGGCAGCGATGGCGGTGATCACCGCGACGAAGAGATAGGTCGCGAGCGGGCCGGAGAGGTCGATCCCCAAAGGTCTCAGTGGCGGGATGTTGCCGATGCCGAGGGGACCCTCGGTGAAAGACACCCAGTTGAGCAGCGTGACGTAGATCATCTCGCCAAGGCCGAGCGTGGCGACGGCGAAGTAGATCGAGACGAGCCGCATCGTCGGTAGCGCGAGGGCGATGCCCAGAAGCCCTGAGACGAGGCCGGAAAGCGGGATGGTCAGGAGCGGGCCGAGGCCGAGCCGTGTCGAGAGGATCGCCGCGGTGTAGGCGCCGACGCCGTAGATCGCCGCGTGTCCAAGGCTGAGCAGGCCGGCGACGCCGGTGATGAGCTGCATCGAGAGCGCGAGGATCGAGAAGATCAGCGTCACGATCGCGAGCCGGAAGAAATAGCCCGAGTCGGCGAGGCTCAACCCGAGCGGCACGAGGACGAAGATCGCGGCCCCGAGAGCGATCGCGAGCGGCGGGAATCGACGGTCAGACACGTTCGCGCCCCGCACCGAAGAGACCTGTCGGGAAGAAGATGAGCGTCAGGACCAGGAAGAGATAGGCGACAAGGTCGGCCCACCCTTGGGCGAAGAACTCTGTCGCCACGGCTTCGGAGACGCCGAGGAAGATCGCGCAGATCACCGCGCCGGGGATGGAGTTGAGCCCGCCCATCACCATCGCGACGAAGGCCTTCACGCCTGGCGCGAAGCCCATCGCCGGGAAGATGGTTCCCTGGTAGAGGCCGATCAGGATGCCCGCGACCGCGCCCATTCCGGAGCCGATCGCGAAGGTGGCGATCACCGTCCGGTCGACGTTCACCCCGACATACTGCGCGCCGAGCGGGTTTGCCGCGACCGCGCGGATCGAGAGCCCGATCTGCGTGCGGAACAGGATGAACTGCAGCGTCAGGAACATCACGATCGCCGCGCCGAGGATGACGAGCTGGCCCGAGGCGACGGCGAGCTCGCCGATCAGGATCGGCTCCTGCAGCGCGTTGGCGTAGGCGCGCGGGATCGGCCGCATGTCGGCGCCGAAGATCTTCTCCGTCGCTTCGCGGACGATGATCGAGACGGCGAGCGAGGAGAGAAGCGTGCTCTCGCGCATCGCCTTCGATTTCAACGAGGCCTCGTCGCGGAACCGCCTGAACGGCTTGAACGCGGCCCGCTCGAGCAGCACGCCCGCGACGATGCCGGCGGCGAGGACGATCAGCAGAAGCGCGACCCAGGGCGGGGCGAGGAAGATCAGCGCCATCAGCCCGGCATAGGCGCCGATCATGTAGATCTCGCCATGCGCGAAGTTGACGACGTTCAGCACGCCGAAGATCAGCGTGAAGCCGATGGCGACGAGCGCGTAGACGAGCCCGACGGAGAAGCCGTTGACGAGCTGCTGGACGAAGAAGATGTCGAAACGGTCGAACAACGAGATGTTCCCGCAAGGGCGGGAGGCCGCGCGCCTCCCGCCGGACGCTGGCTCAGTTCTGGATCAGGGTGAACTTGCCGTCCTGGATGCGCATCCGCGCCAGCGTCTTGGCCGGCTCCCGCGTCTCGGGGTCGAAGGTCGTCGCACCCGTCACGCCGGGGAAGTCCTTCGTCCTGGCGAGCTCGTCGCGAACGCGCTGGCGGGTGACGTCGGGCCAGGCGCGCGCGATCGCCTCGAGCATGATGTTCACCGCATCGAAGGCCTGGGCCGAGAACATGTTCGGCTCGGAGTTGAAGCGGCGCTTGTACTCCTCGACATAGGCCTTCACATGCGCCTCGGGGCTTTCGGCCATGAAGCTCGTCGAGAGGTACATACCCTCGGCGCCTGGGCCTGCGAGCTCGATCAGCTTCGGCTCGTACATCGAGGAGGTGCCGTAGACGGGCGCGCGGATGTTGAGCTGGCGCCGCTGCTGCAGGAACGCCGCGCCATCCTCGTAGAACATGCCGATGTAGATCGCATCCGGCCGCTGCCGGGCGATGTCGGTCAGCACGGCGCGGAACTCGCGGTTGCCGGGGTTGTACATCTGCGTCGCGACGACCTCGCCGCCGGTCGCCTTGAAGGCGTCGGCGAAGTTCGAGACGACCGACTGGCCCCAGTCATTCTGGATGGACACGACGGCGACGCGCTTGACGCCGTTGGCCGCCATCCACCGCGCCACATGCGGGCCCTCATATGCCTGCGTCGTGATGTTGCGGAACTGCCAGGGGCTGATCTTTACGTAGTCGGGATGCGAGGCCGTCTGGCTCAGCTGCGGCATGCCCGCCTCGGCATAGACGCGGCCGGCCTGGATCGCTGCGGAGGAGGAGAAGTCACCGAGCACGGCGACGATGTCGCGGTTGTCGACGAACTTGCGGGCAACGGCGACGGCCTCGCGCGGGTCGGAGCGTGTATCCTCGAACACGATGTTCACCTGCGCGGGAATGCGCCCCGAGCGGTTGAAGGCATCGAGCGCCATAATCGCCGAGTTACGGAAGCGCTCGCCGTATTGGCTGAACTCGCCCGTCAGCGGAAGCTGGTAGCCGAGGGTGACGGTGCGCTGCTGCGCCACCGCCGCCCCGGCCAGGGGAAGCGCGGCGCCGGCAAGAAGAAGCGTGCGGCGTGTCGTGGTCATGTCTATCTCCGTCGCATGAGTCTCGGGCGCGTTGATCGGGCCGGACGGCACCGCTCAGGCCGTGCTGCCCGGGGTGATGTGGAGGTTGCAGCAGCCCTCTTTGCCCGGCGTCCAGGTTCGGTTCTCGATGGCGAAGCCTGCGGCCTCGAAGGTGCCGTTGTCGATGATGCCGGCGATGCGGCAGAGCGTGGCGAGCTTCTCGTCCGGAACGCCGGCGGCGACCCAGGCCGATTTCAGCGGGCAGTCATGGAACTGGATCTCGAGCTTGCCGGCATCGCAGCGCTTCACCTCGGGCTTGAAGAAGTCAGGCCCGCCGGGCAGCCCGCCGATGAAGGCATCGCGCAAGCCAACGAGATCGGCCGGGCCGAAGCGCTTGAACGCCTCGCCGACGGCGGTGCCACGCTTGTAGATCGCCCGCTTGAGCACCTCCTCGGCCTTCTCGGCGCCGAGTTCTGCAGCGAGCGCGTCATAGGCCTCGAGGTAGATCAGCGCGCGGTTGGCGAGCTGCGCTTTCAGCTGCGCCCGAAGCGGGGCCGCTTCCATCCTTACCCCTCCATTGTGCACCGCGGAACGCTGCGCGGAGCGGGGCGCGCCGTCAAGCGGCGGCGTAGACGTGGTTCACCCCGTCTCCGAAGCGATCGAACGCGACGCCGTAGACATGCAGCGAGAGCGCCGGCCCGTCCGAGACGTTCGCGAGCTGGTGCACGAGCGTGATGTCGGCGGGGCCGGAGGAGGTCGCGCCGACAGCCCGCGGGTGCCGGGCGGCAAGGGACGGCAGCCCGCTCTCGAGACCGAAATAGCGCTCCTCGAGCCAGCCGCGATAGATGCCGACGGCGCACCATGTGCGATGCCCATGCACCGGGCTCGCCTGGCCTGGCGCCCAGGCGATCGCGACCATAGCCCAGCCCTCCGCGGCGTTCTCGTGCAGCAGGTGCCGCACGTAGCGGTCGGGCGAGCAGGGGCAGGGGAAGCCGGCGAGCAGATCATCGGCGGCAAGGAACGGCGCAAGCGCCTCGGCGACGGCCAGGTGGCGCGAGGTCTCCGGTGCGCGTGCGGCCGCGGTGATGCCTCCCAGCATGGCGCTGAAGGCGGCGCTCCGTCCGACCCCCCTGGTCATCTCTCCATCCCCCCTCAGGTGCCCACGCGGGTGGCGGAATCGGGGCGCAGCAGCGCCTCGAGCACCATGGCCCGGCTTGTTTCGATCTCGGCCGCCACCGCCTCTGCCGCGCGCGCGCCATCGCCTGCGACGAGCGCAGCGATCAGCGCGCCGTGCTCCGCCCGCATCTCGCCCGTCCGGTCGCGCGCGGAGAGGCCAAGAACGAGAAGCCGCGCCGCCTCGTCGAGCAGCCGCGCGAGCGTGCGCGCGAGGCGGCGGTTGCCGGCGAGATCCGCGATGGCAACGTGGAAGGCAGTGTTGGCCTCGAGGAAGGCGAGCGCGCTTTCGGGGTCGGCCGGGTCGTAGCCGCAGCGGCAGACGGCATCGAGCCGCTGCAGGGCCGCCTCATCGACGCGGCCGGCGGCGAGCCGCGCGGCCTCCGGCTCGAGAAGCGCGCGAAGCCCGAACACCTCATGGATGTCGCGCACGGTGACGGGGGTGACGAGCCAGCCCCGCCGGGCCATGGGCTGCACGAGCCCCTCGTCGGCGAGCCTCGCCAGCGCGGCGCGGACGGGCGCCTTGCCCAGACCGGTGAGCGCTGCCGCCTCAGCCTCGCTCACCGTCGCGCCTGGGGCGATGCGGGTGGAGAGGATGGCGCGCCGCAGCGCGGCGATTGCCTGTTCGGTCAGGCTCGCTGGGGCCGGGACGAAGGATATAGGCTCTGTCATCGCTCGGGCATTTCTCTGACATGTCAGAACCGCGCGCAAGGGCCAAGCGCGCGCCTCCAAAGGCTGTTGCGCTAGAAGCTGCCGCTCTCGGCGAGGTAGCGCCGCACCCTGTACGGCTCGGCAGCGATCGCCGGGCCGGCCTTGGCGACGATGGGAGCAAGCCTTTCGAACAGGGCACGCTGCGGGGCCGTGTCGCGCTCGTGCCTTGCCCGGGCCTCCTCTGCGCGGTCCTTCAGCGCGGCGAGGTCAACCGTTGTGAGCCGCCCGTCCTCGACAATCAGCCGCCCGCCGACCATGACGTGGCGGACGGCGGTGCCGTCCTCGACGTGCACCAGCTGGTTCACCGTCCAGCGATGCGGCATCCAGTTCGGGTGGCGCAGGTCGAGGAACACGATGTCTGCCTTGGCTCCCACCGCGATCCGCCCGATGCCCTCCAGGCCAAGCGCACGGGCCGAGCCCCCGGTCGCTGCCCCATACGCCTCCTCCGCACTTGCCCAGGAGGCGGGGTCGGGGCCCTGCACCTTGGAGAGAAGCGAGGCGAGCCGCATTGCCTCGTACATGTTGAGGTTGTCACCGCACGAGCAGGTGTCGGTGCCGAGGCCAACGGCAACGCCGGCATCGAGCGCCCGGCGAAGCGGGAACAGGCCGTTGCCGAGCTTCATGTTGGAACCGGGGTTGTGCGAGATCGTCGCTCCCCTTCGCGCCATCGTCTCGAGGTCGCCGTCATCGAGCCAGATGCCGTGGGCGGCGACGAAGCGCGGCCCGATCAGCCCGAGGCCATCGAGATGCTCGACGACCGTGCGGCCATAGGTGCGCAGCCCCATCACGGCCTGCACCTTGCTCTCCGCCACATGCATCGAGAGCCGCACGCCGTGCCGTTCTGCGAGGTCGCGGCAGGCGGCGAGGAAGGCATCATCGCAGTGCGTCGGGATGGTCGGGCCGATGCCGACGGCGATGTCGCGCCCCGACCAGCGCCATCCCGCGACGATCCGGTCCAGCGCGGCGAAGGTGTCGCGCCAGGGCGGCAGCCGAAGTGCCGCGACCTCGGCCCGGAGAGCCTCGGGCAGGGCCTCGGCGATGGGGGGGATGGCCTCGTAGAGCGTCCGGTCTGCCACCATCGGCGCGATGACGGCACGGAGGCCGACCGCGTCGTACGCCCCTGCCACCGCGTCGATGCCCTCCGCGGTCGGCATCGGTGTTTCGGTGACCATGTCGAAGGCGGCCGTGCAGCCCTTCAGCACCATCTCTGCCGCGCCGATGGTCGCCGAGAGCGCCTTGTCCGCGACCGTGCGTGCGCCGCCGACCCACGGCGAGGCGGCAAGGAGCAACTCCAGCGTCCAGCGGTCACCCACGCCGCGCGAGAGGAAGCCATGCGCATGGGTGTGGCCGTTCACCAGCCCCGCGTGGAGAAGCATCCCCGAGGCGTCGAGGATGCGCGCGCCTTCCGGCACCGCCATGCCCGGCGGGCCGATCTCCGCGATGACGCCGTCGCGCACAAGGATGTCGCGCGGCTCGGCGATGGTGGCGGCGCGGTCGGCGAGCAGGCCGCCGCGGATGACGAGGTCGCCCTTCTCCGTCGCGGCCATTGCCGCCTCCTTGGCTACCAGGCTCGGCCGGTGGCGATCGCCGGCGCGGTGTCCTGCGCGATCAGCCGCTCGAGGAAGGACAGGCGGTCCTGCCCCCAATGGATCACGCCGCGCCAGACATAGTTCGGCGTTCCGAACATCCCGCCCGCGATCGCAGCCTCGCGGTTGGCGACCCACTCCGCCTCCACCTCCGCGCTCGCCGAAGCCGCGACGAGCGCCGCACCGGGCAGGCCCTCGGCGTCGGCGATGCGGGCGAGCACCGCCGGGTCCCTCGTGTCCTGCTCCTCTGCCCAGAGGGCGCGGAGGAAGGCATGCGAGAGCGCGACCGCGTCATGGCCCGCGCGCTGGGCGGCGATCACGACCAGGGCGGCGGGCTTGGGGTCCGTCGGATAGTGCTTCGGGCGAAGGTTCAGGGGCATACCGAGATGCCTGCGCCACCGCTCGAGCTCCACCTCGTGGTAGCGCTGCCGTGCGTCGGGGCGGGTCCGCAGCAGCACCCCGCCATTCTCCGTCAGCACCGTGATGGGCCGGCAGACGACGGGCACGCGGTAGCGCGCGGCGAGCTCGGCGAGCCGCGGCCCGCCGAGATACGCCCACGGAGACGACAGGGAGTGGAAGTACTGGATCGCCTCGGTCATGGGATGGCGCGAGGTCAGTCGACCCGCGCGCCGGAGCGACGAACCACTTCCGCCCAGACGGGGAGGTCTGCCTCGAGCAGCTTGCGCGCCTCGGTCGGGCCCTCGGACATCTGCGTCATGCCCTGCTCATTGATCCAGGCGACGAAGCCGGCCTCGTCGATGATCTTCCGCACCTCGGCGGCGAGCTTGGCGATGACGGGCTGGGGCGTGGATGCCGGCACGGCGAGGAGATACCAGGTGGTGGTCGCGAAGCCGGGCAGGTTGCAGGCCTCGGCCATGGGCGGCACGTCAGGGAAGCCGGCGAGGCGGCCGCGGCTCGTGACGCCGAGCAGCTTCACCTGGCCCTGCCGGTAGGGGCCGACGAGGGCAGGCGTCTGGTGCAGGAAGATGTCCACCTCGCCGCCGAGCAGGGCGGTCATGGCGAACGGTCCGCCGCGATAGGGCACGTGCGTCATCTCGATGCCGGCAGCGGCCGCGAACTGCGCGCCGGCAAGATGCGTCGAGGCGCCATTGCCGGTCGAGGCGTAGTTGAGCCGACCCGGCGCTGCCTTCGCCGCCGCGATCACGGCGCGGCAGTCGGTCAGGTTCGGCCGGCGGTCGGGCGCGACGGTGAGCGCGTTCGGCACATCGGCCAGGGCGATGACGGGGGCGAGATCCTTCATCGTGTCGAGCGGCATCCGGGCGTACAGGGCGGGGTTGATCGCGAGCATCGCGGAGGTGCCGAACAGGATCGTGTGCCCGTCCGGCATCGACTTGGCGACATGGTCCATCGCGATGTTGCCGCCTGCGCCGACGCGATTGTCGACCACCACCGTCGCCCCCAGCGCCCGGCCGAGCGGCTCGGCGAGCCTGCGGCTGTAGATGTCGGTGCCCGACCCGTTCGGGAAGCCGCCGACGATGGTGATCGGCTTGCCCTGGACCGGGAAATCCTGCGCCGCGGCCGGCGCTGAGGCGAACGGAGCGGTGAAGGCGAGTGCTGCTGCGAGCGCGGCGCGGCGCGTTGCGGACGAACGGATGCTCATCAATCCCTCCCAATATCTCCCAGGGCGGCATAGTGTCCGCTGCAACCGCCGAGCGCAAACCCTCCGGCGCGCGGAACCTTCGCGAGACGCACTATGACCCGAGACATGCAGGCCCCCCGCACCGCCATCGCCGCAGGAGGCAAGAGCATCTACGGAGCCCCGTTGGGCATCCTGATGCTCGAGGCGCGCTTCCCCCGCATCCCGGGCGACATGGGCAACGGCCTGACCTGGCCCTTTCCGGTTCTGTTCCGTGTCGTTCGCGGAGCGAGCCCGGAACGCGTCGTGCTCGAGGGGGCGAAGGGGCTTCTCGATGCCTTCGTCGCGGCAGCGGAGGATCTGATCGACCTCGGCGCCGAGGCGATCACCACCAATTGTGGGTTCCTGAGCCTGTTCCAGAGAGAGATGGCCGAGCGGCTGAACGTTCCGGTCGCGACCTCGAGCCTGATGCAGGTGCCCCTGGTGCAGGCAACGCTTCCGCCGGGAAGACGGGTGGGGCTCATTACCGTCTCGGCGTCCACGCTGACACCGGCCCATCTCGATGCCGCGGGCGTTCCACGCGACATCCCCGTGGCCGGGACGGAGAACGGGCGGGAATTCTTCCGCGTGCTGATCAAGGGCGAGAAGCACGACATGGACGTCGCGCTCGCGGCCCAGGACATCCTCGACGCGGGGCGCGACCTCGTCTCGCGCCACCCGGAGGTCGGCGCCATCGTGCTCGAATGCACCAACATGCCGCCCTACGCCCATGCCCTGCGCGAGGCCCTGGGCCTGCCTGTCTACGACATCTATTCCTTCATTGCCTGGTTCCATGCTGGGCTGAGGCCCCGGGATTTCGGCCCGCCGGCCGACCGGCGAACCTGCCTCGGCGGCTGAAAGGCCGGGAATCGGCGCGGTCTTTACGGTTTCTTCGGCGCATCGGGGTCGAATGCGGGCACCTGCATGGAGGTGCGCCGATGGACGATCTGCTGAAGGATTTCTTGACGGAGACGGCCGAGGCTATCGCCGAGCTCGACACGGCGCTGATCCGCCTCGAGCAGTCGCCCGACGATGCGCAGACGCTCGCGCTGATCTTCCGGCTGGTGCACACCATCAAGGGAACCTGCGGCTTCCTCGGCCTCTCCCGCCTCGAGAAGGTCGCCCACGCCTCCGAGAACGTTCTCGGCAAGTTTCGCGACGGGACAATGACCGTCACGACCGGTGCCATCTCCGTTGTTCTCGGCTCGATCGACCGGATCAAGACGATCGTCCATGACCTCGAGCAGCACGGCCAGGAGGTGGCGGCGGACGACAGCGACATCATCGATGCGCTGAACCGGATCTACAACGGCGAGGACGTCGACGCGCCCGCAGCGGTGGCCGCCGCGCCGGCCGAGGAGGAGGAGCTGCCGCCCGAGCCGGCGGCGACGGAGGCGCCCGCAGTGGAGGCCAAGGCCGAGATCCTGCCCCCCGCAGGCCCCGCCCGCGACGCGGGCAGGGACGGGACCGACACGCTCGCCGCCTCCAAGCAGTCGATCCGCGTCGGCGTCGATGTGCTCGAGGACCTGATGACGCTGGTGAGCGAGCTCGTGCTTGCGCGCAACCAGCTTCTGCAGCTCTCCCGCACGCACGAGAACAACCCCTTCGAGGTGCCGCTGCAGCGGCTTTCGCACATCACCTCCGACCTGCAGGACGGCGTGATGAAGACGCGCATGCAGCCGATCGGCAATGCGTGGAGCAAGTTCCCGCGCCTCGTGCGCGACATCGCCCACGAGATCGGCAAGAAGATCGACCTGCAGATGATCGGCGCCGAGACCGAGCTCGACCGCCAGGTGCTCGAGCTGATCAAGGACCCGCTGACGCACATGGTGCGCAACAGCGTCGACCACGGCATCGAGAAGCCGGAGGACCGGCGCGCGGCAGGCAAGAGCGAGACCGGCCGGCTTGTGCTCAACGCCTTCCATGAGGGAGGGCACATCATCATCCAGATCAGCGACGACGGGCGGGGCCTCAACACCGCGCGCATCCGCCAGAAGGCCGTCGCCCAGGGGCTCGCGGGCGAGGCCGAGGTCGCGGCGATGGCAGAGAGCGACGTGCACCAGTTCATATGGCGCGCGGGCTTCTCGACGGCCGCCGCCGTCACCTCCGTGTCCGGCCGCGGCGTCGGCATGGATGTCGTCAAGACCAACATCGAGAAGATCGGCGGCACGATCGAGCTTCGCTCCGTCGAAGGGCAGGGCACGACCTTTACGATCAAGATTCCGCTGACGCTCGCGATCGTCGCAGCCCTCGTCGTCCAGGCCGGAGCGGAGCGCTTCGCCATCCCGCAGATCAGCGTTGTCGAGCTCGTCCGCGCCGGCGGGGCCTCCGAAGCAGCGATCGAGCGCATCAACGAAACGCCGGTCCTGCGCCTGCGCGACAGGCTCCTGCCGCTCGTCGACCTGCGCAACCTGCTCGGCCTGCCTTCCGAGACCGACCAGGCCTCGGGCGACTTCATCATCGTCTGCAAGGTCGGCGTGCAGACCTTCGGCCTGATCGTCGACAGGGTGTTCGACACCGAGGAGATCGTGGTCAAGCCCGTGGCGCCGATCCTGCGCCACATCACGCTCTTCTCCGGCAATACGATCCTCGGCGACGGCAGCGTGATCATGATCCTCGACCCGAACGGCATCGCCCGCGCCGTCGGCATCGGCACAGGCACGGGGGCCGAGCGCGAGGCGCTCAACGGCACCACCTCGGAATCCGTGGTGGAGACCGACAAGACCGCGCTGCTGCTCTTCCGCGCCGGCGGATCGGAGCCGAAGGCTGTGCCGCTCGGCCTCGTCGCCCGGCTCGAGGAGTATCCCATCGAGGCGATCGAGAACGCCAACGGCTCGCCCGTCATGCAGTATCGCGGCAAGCTCATGCCGCTCGTGCCGATCGATGGCGGCATGGTCGGCAGCCCCGGTGCGGAGAATGGCGGCCGCACGCGCCAGCCCGTTCTCGTGTTCAACGACGCCGAGCGGTCGATGGGCCTGCTCGTCGACGAGATCCTCGATGTCGTGGAGGACCGTCTCCGCGTCGAGCTGAACACGCACAGGCCCGGCTTCCTCGGCACCGCGACGATCGCCGGCCGCGCGACGGAGGTGATCGACATCACCTACTGGCTCCGCCTCGCCTACCCCGACTGGTTCGCGCGCAAGGAGAGCGAGGTCGGCCAGGGCCAGAAGCGTGTCCTGGTGCTCGACGACAGCGCCTTCTTCCGCCAGCTGCTGCCGCCCGTGCTGACCACCGCCAACTACGCCGTCACGGTGGTCGACAGTGCCGCGGCCGCGCTGAAGCTGCGCGAGGCGGGCGAGATGTTCGACGCGATCGTCTCCGACATCGAGATGCCGGAGATGGACGGCATTGCCTTCGCCGCCGAGGTCCGGCGCGCCGGGTCATGGTCCTCGCTCCCGCTCATCGCGCTGACGAGCCGCGTGTCGGAGGCGGACATCGCCCGCGGCCGCGCGGCAGGGTTCAGCGACTACGTTGCCAAGTTCGACCGTGACGCGGTGCTCGCCGCGCTCGCCCAGGTTCTCTCGGCCACCGAGATGGAGACGCTCTGACATGACCACCGTGATGGAACGCCCGCGCGCCGCGCGCGGCACCGCCAGCACCGCGCGGGAATTCGTGACGCTGACCGTCGCGAACCAGCTCTGCGGCATTCCCGTGCTCACCGTGCGCGACATCCTCGGCGTGCAGCAGGTGACCCGCGTGCCGCTCGCCCCGCCGGAGGTGGCCGGCAGCCTCAACCTGCGTGGCCGCATCGTGACGGCGATCGACCTTCGACGCCGCCTCGGCCTGCCCGCACCTGAGGCGAGCGCGAAGCCGATGAGCGTCGTCGTCGAGACGGCCGGCGAGTTCTACTCCCTGCTCGTCGACCAGGTGGGCGAGGTGCTGGCGCTGGACGACGAGGCGCGCGAGGCGAACCCGCCGACGCTCGATTCGCGCTGGCGGTCGGTCTCGCTCGGCGTCTATCGGCTGCAGGGCCAGCTCATGGTCGTGCTCGACGTGGACAAGCTCCTTGACATCGGCGTCGACCTGAAGGGCTGAGCGTCCTATTGGCGCGTGCCCGAGGGCCGGCGAGGGGTGACCCTCGCCGGCCCTTTCTCATGCGCCGAACAGCGCCTTCGGCAGGGCCGTGGCGAGGGCGGGGAAGGCTGCGGTCAGCCCGAGGCCCACGAGCTGGATCGCCACGAACGGGATGATGCCGCGATAGATGTCTGCTGTGCCCACGCTCTCGGGCGCGACGCCGCGCAAGTAGAACAGGCTGAAGCCGAAGGGCGGGGTGAGGAACGAGGTCTGCAGGTTTACCGCGACCAGCACGCCGAACCAGATCGGGTCGACATCCATCTGCAGGATGATCGGCCCGACGATCGGGATCACGATGATGCAGATCTCGACGAAATCGAGGAAGAAGCCGAGAGCGAAGATCACGACCATCACCACCGTGATCGCGCCGGCCGCGCCGCCCGGAATGGCGGAGAGCGCCGCGTGCACCATGTCATCTCCGCCGAGGCCCCGGAACACAAGGGCGAAGAGGGTCGCGCCGATCAGCATCGCGAAGATCATCGCCGTGATGGTCGTGGTCGCGCGGCAGACGCCCGCGAGAACGCCCGAGCGCCCGGTGACGAGGAGCGCGTGCAGGATGGCCGCCGAGAGACCTGCGGCGCAGAGCGCCGCGCCGGCGACGCCGAGCTGGTCTCCGAGCGGCGGGGCGGCGCGGCCGAGGCGCAGGTCGAAGATGCTTGCAAGCACCACGAGCCCGACGATGGAGGCAAGCGCGAGCGGCGCTGGCCAGCGCGCCGGCGACACGCGGCGCGCGGCAAGCAGGCTCGCCCCCACCGCGCCGACGGAGGCAGCCTCCGTCGGTGTCGCGATGCCGCCGAGGATCGAGCCGAGCACGGCGACGACGAGGACGATCGGCGGCACGAGTGCGCCGAGCACCTCCTCGCGGCTGACCTTCTCTCCTGCCGGAAGCGCCGGGGCGACGGCCGGCCGGGCCCAGGCCAGGACGGCCTGGTAGAGGATGTAGAGGCTAACGAGAAGCAGCCCCGGAAGCAGGCTGCCGGCGAAGAGCTGGCCGACCGACACGGTCTGGATCGAGAACGCGCCCTTGGCGAGCTGCGCCTGCTGGTAGGCGGCGGAGATGATCTCGCCCAGGATCACCATCACCGTCGAGGGCGGGATGATCTGCCCGAGCGTTCCGGCAGCGCAGATCGTGCCGCAGGCAAGCGCGGGATCGTAGCGGTTGCGCAGCATCGCCGGCAGCGCCATCAGCCCCATCGTGACGACCGTCGCGCCGACGATGCCGGTGCTCGCCGCAAGCAGGGCACCGACGATGGTGACGGAGATGGCAAGCCCGCCGCGCATCGTTCCGAACAGGCGCCCCATCGTCTCGAGCAGGTCCTCGGCGATCTTCGACCGCTCGAGCATGATGCCCATGAAGACGAAGAGCGGGATGGCGACGAGCACCTCCGAGGTCATCGTGCCGAAGATGCGCGGCGGCAGCGCACCCAGAAGCGAAGGCGTGAACACGCCGAACGCCCAGCCGAGCGCGCCAAAGAGAAGCGACGCGCCGGTGAGGATGAAGACGACGGGAATGCCGGTGAGGATTCCCGCGCAGAGGGTCGCGAACATCAGGATGTCGAGCACGCCGCCCAACGCCCTCAGGCCCCTTCCGTGACGCGGCCGGCGCGATGGTCAGCCCGGAGCCCCGCGATCGTCAGCACGCAGCGCACAGCATGCGCGATGGCCTGGAGCAGGAGCAGCACCGCCATTGCGGGGATCAGCGATTTCAGAAGGTATTGGTAGGGGATGCCGCCATAGGCGATCGCACCCTCCCTGATGCGCCAGGATGCCTCGACGAAGGGCCAGCACGTCCAGAGCATCAGGAGGCAGAAGGGAATGACGGCGACGATGATGCCGGCGAGATCGACCGCGGCGCGGCGCGGCGCGCTCCATCCGGCATAGAGGATGTCCACGCGCACATGGCCCTCGTGCAGCATCGTGTAGGCGATGGCCAGCATGAACAGCGTCGCGTGGATGTAGATCACGCTCTCCTGCATCTGGATCAGGCTCGTCGAGAAGCCGTAGCGCAGGACGACGACGGCGAACTGCACGAGCACGAGCAGGGCCGCGAGCCACATCACGGTGCGGCCGACGAGATCGGAGAAACGGTCGAGCGCGCGGCCGAGCGCCGCGAGCGCCATCACGCCCAGCTCACCATCGCCCGGCCCGCGTGCACCGGCGCGTAGGCCTCGCCCACGTAGTCGGCCGCTGCCTGCCGGTAGGCGATGTAGCTCTCGATGATGCGGCGGTTCAGCGCGTCGCCCTCGTCGCGCAGCTCGCTGATGAAGGCCTTCGCCGTCTCGGCCATGGTGCGCACGATGGGTTCGGGAACGGAGCGCACCTGCACGTTCTGCCGCTCGACGACCTCCTTGAGCGCGAGCGGGTTGAAGTGGTCCCACTCCGCGACGCTCTCCTCGTTGTAGCCCTCGATGGCAAAGCGGAGCGCGGCCTTCAGCTCGTCGGGCAGCGCATCGTATTTCGGCTTGTGGATCACCGTCTCGAGGCTCGCCGAAGGCTCCTGCCCGCAGGGGCGATAGTAGAAGCGTGCGACGCGGCCGAAGCCGAGCGGACCATCCGCCCAGGGCCCGGCGAACTCGGCGGCGTCGATCGTGCCTGCCTGGAGCGCCTGGAATACTTCGCCCACCGGCATCTGCACCACCGAGGCGCCGAGGCGCTGGTACATGCCGCCCACGAGCCCGCCAGCGCGCATCCTGAGGCCCCGAAGGTCGTCCGGCGTGGCAAGCTCGCGGCGGAAGAAGCCGGTCCATTGCGGGCCGGAATTGCCGCAGAGGAATGGCTTGAGGTTGAATCGGGCGTAGAGCTCGTCCCACATCGCCTGGGCGCCCGCATTGCGAAGCCAGGCGGTGAGCTCAGTCGTCATCAGCCCGAACGGGAAGCTGCCGATGATCGAGGCGGCGCGGGAGCGGGCGAACCAGAAATGCGGCGTCGAATGGTAGAGCTCGACGGTTCCCTGCGACACCGCATCGAACACGCCGAAGGCGGGCACGACCTCGCCCGCGGCGTGCACGCGCACGGTGATGCGCCCGCCCGTTGCCTGGGCGATGCGCTCGGCCACCCTGTTCGCCCCGCTTCCCGTACCGGGGAGGTTGCGCGGCCAGGAGGTGACCATGCGCCACTCCATCCTCCCCTGCGCGATGGCCGGGGCGGCAAGACCCGCGACGGCAGCACCGGCGAGCACTCCACGACGCTTCATCATCTGGTCTCCATTCCCGTTCATCGGCGCGACGGCAAGGCAAGGGGGCAGAGCGAGGCAAGCGCGCCGGAGGAGACGAGCGCCTTCGCAGCCGCGATGTCGGGCGCCATCACGCGGTCGGTTCCCCAGGGCGGGACGGTTTCGCGGAGCTTCGCGATTGCTGCCTCGAGCGGCGCGGAGGTGGTGAGCGGGCGGTGGAACCCGACCGCCTGCGCTGCGGCAAGCGCCTCGATGCCGATGAGGGCGGCGAGGTTCCCGCCCATGTCGCCGAGCCGTCGCGCAGCATGCGTCGCCATCGACACATGATCCTCCTGGTTGGCGGAGGTTGGCAGGCTGTCGGTCGAGCGTGGCGTGGCGAGCGCCTTGTTCTCGGCTGCGAGCGCGGCCGCCGTCACATGCGCGATCATGAAGCCGGAATTGAGCCCCGGCTCGGGTGCAAGAAAGGCGGGGAGGCCGGTCATCACCGGGTCGGTCAACAGCGCGATGCGACGCTCGGCGAGGCTGCCGGTCTCCGCCATCACGAGGGCAAGCGTGTCGGCCGCGATCGCCACCGGCTCGGCGTGGAAATTGCCGCCTGAGAGGATCTCGCCCGTCTCGGAGAAGACGAGCGGGTTGTCGGAGACGGCGTTCGCCTCTGTCTCCAGCGTCGCGGCAGCCGCCCGGAGCGTATCGAGAAGCGCGCCCATCACCTGAGGCTGGCAGCGGAGCGAGTAGGGGTCCTGCACGCGCGGGTCGCCCACGCGGTGGCTGTCGCGGATCGCGCTTCCGGCGAGCAGCCCCCGCAGGGCGGCGGCCGCGTCGATCTGGCCGCGATGGCCGCGTACGGCATGGATGCGCGGCTCGAACGGCGTGTCGGAACCGCGCGCGGCATCAACGCTCATCGCTCCCGTCACCAGGGCGGAGGCAAGGCAATCCTCCGCAGCGAACAGGCCGGCCAGCGCAAGCGCCGTCGAGACCTGCGTGCCGTTCAGAAGTGCGAGGCCTTCCTTCGCGGCAAGCGTCAGCGGTGCGAGGCCGGTCGACCGAAGCGCTTCCGCTCCCGCAACGACACGCTCTCCTACCATCGCTTCGCCTTCGCCCACGAGAACGAGCGAGAGATGCGCGAGCGGCGCAAGATCGCCCGAGGCGCCGACGGAGCCCTGCGCGGGGATCACCGGCAGGACATCGGCTTCGAGAAGGCGCATCAGCGTCTCGATGATCTCGGGCCGGACGCCGGAGAAGCCCCGCGCCAGGCTCGCGGCCTTCAGCAGCAGGACGAGCCGTACGATGGGGGCGGGCAGGGCAGGGCCGGTTCCCGCGGCGTGGCTGCGCACCAGGTTGAGCTGGAGAGCCGCCACATCCTCGGCCGCGATGCGCGTCGTCGCGAGCTTGCCGAAGCCCGTGTTCACGCCGTAGGCGACCTCGCCGCGCGCGACCACGCCTGCGACCGTCGCGGCCGACGCCGCCACGGCTTTGCGCCAGCCTTCTCCGAGCACGGCCGAGCCGCCTTCGTACAACCGGCGAAGCTGCGGCAGCGTCAGGGCGCCAGCGGTGACGCGTTCAGCCATGGAGCATCGGCAGGTCGAGCCCCTGCTCGCGCGCGCACGCTATGGCGATGTCGTAGCCGGCATCGGCGTGGCGCATCACGCCGGTGGCGGGATCGTTCCAGAGCACGCGTGCGATGCGTTTCGCCGCCGCCTCGGTTCCGTCGCAGAGGATCACCATACCCGCATGCTGGCTCCACCCCATGCCGACGCCGCCGCCATGGTGGAGGCTGACCCACGTAGCGCCAGATGCACAGTTCAGCAGCGCGTTGAGCAGCGGCCAGTCCGACACGGCATCGGACCCATCCAGCATCGCCTCCGTCTCGCGGTTCGGGCTCGCGACCGATCCGCTGTCGAGATGGTCACGCCCGATCACCACGGGTGCGGCAAGCTCGCCGCGCGCGACCATCTCATTGAAGGCAAGTCCGATGCGGTGGCGCTGCCCGAGCCCCACCCAGCAGATGCGCGCGGGAAGGCCCTGGAAGTGGATGCGCGCCTGGGCCATGTCGAGCCAGCGATGCAGGTGCGGATCGTCCGGGATCAGCTCCTTCACCTTCGCGTCGGTCTTCGCGATGTCGTCCGGATCGCCCGAGAGCGCGGCCCAGCGGAACGGGCCTATGCCGCGGCAGAAGAGGGGACGGATATAGGCGGGAACGAAGCCCGGGAAGGCGAACGCGTCGGCGAGCCCCTCCTCCTTCGCCATCTGTCGGATATTGTTACCGTAGTCGACCACGGGGATGCCCATGCGGTGCCAGGCGAGCATCGCCTCGACATGGGCGACCATGCTCTTCCGCGCCGCTGCCGCCGTGCCGCGCGGATCCGAGACGCGACGCTCCTCCCATTGCTCGAGCGTCCAGCCGAGCGGGAGATAGCCGTTGGTCGGGTCGTGCGCGGAGGTCTGGTCGGTCACCGCATCGGGCTTCACGCCCTGCACGACGAGGGCGGGGAACATCTCGGCCGCATTGCCGAGCACCGCGACCGAGATGGCCCGCTTCTCGGTGCAGGCGGCGCGGATCATCGCCAGACCCTCCTCGAGGCTTTTCGCCCAATGGTCGACATAGCCTGTGGCGAGCCGCTTCTCGATCCGGCTCGGCTGGCACTCGATGGCAAGCATGCAGGCGCCCGCGAATACGGCCGCGAGGGGCTGCGCCCCGCCCATGCCGCCCAAGCCCGCGGTCAGGATCCACCGCCCCTCCATCGTGCCGCCGTAGTGTCGGCGCGCGAGCTCGGCGAAGGTCTCGTATGTGCCCTGCACGATTCCCTGGCTTCCGATGTAGATCCAGCTTCCGGCCGTCATCTGGCCGTACATCATGAGCCCCTTGCGATCGAGCGCGTCGAAATGCTCCCAGGTCGCGAAGGCGGGAACGAGGTTGCTGTTGGCAATCAGCACGCGCGGGGCGTCGGCATGGGTGGGGAACACGCCCACCGGCTTGCCCGACTGCACGAGGAGCGTCTGGTCGTCGCGCAGCCGCTTGAGCACGCCGACGATCGTGTCGAAGCTCGCCCAGTCCCGCGCCGCGCGGCCGATGCCGCCATAGACGACGAGATCGTCAGGCCGTTCCGCCACCTCCGGGTCGAGGTTGTTCATCAGCATCCGAAGCGGCGCCTCGGTCTGCCAGGAGAGGGTGTTGAGCTCGGCCCCGCGCGGGCTCCGGATGATGCGGCGATTGGCCTGGGCCATCCCCACTCTCCTCAGATGTCGGCCGTGAGGCGCTTCACGGCGTCGGGGTCGAGCGCGATGCCGAGGCCCGGGCCGTCCGGCACGGTGATGTAGCCGGCTTCCGGCACGAGCGGTTCGGCGAGCAGCTCGTCGCGCAGCCGGTTCTCGCCGACGTCGTATTCCACGTAGGTCGGGTCGGGCGGGTGCGTCGTCGCGGGATAGGGGCTGTGCGCGGCGACGAGGTGCACGGCCGCGGCGAGGCCGATGGCGGAGGCCCAGACATGCGGGCTGAGCCGCTTGTGATGGAGATGGGCCAGTTGTGCGATCAGCCGCCCCTGGGTCAGGCCCCCGCAGAGCGAGAGGTCGGGCTGCCAGACATCGGCGCAGCCCTCGGCGCCAAGCCGGTTGAACTGGTGCGCGGTGTAGAGCGCCTCGCCCGTAGCGATCGGTACGGGTGAACGGTCACGCAACCAGCGGTAGCCGGCCCAATCGAGCGGGGCGAGCGGCTCCTCGATCCAGTGGATGCGGAACGGCTCGATGGCGCGGATCGTGGCGAGCGCCTGGTCTGCCGTGCAGTTGCCGTTGATGTCGACCATCAAGGCGAACCCGTCGCCGAGCCGCCGCCGGGCGTGGGCGACGCGGCCGACGTCCTTCTCCACCGAATGACCGATCTTCATCTTCGCGGCGAAGAAGTCCCTGCCGAGGAAGCGGTCGATCATCCCGTCGAGGCTGGCTTCCGGGTCGGCCGTCATGTAGCCGCCGGAGGCATAGACCGCGACACGGTCTGCCACCTTGCCGCCGACCAGGGCATGCACGGGAACGCCGAGCCGCTTGCCGATCGCGTCATGCGCGGCGATGTCGATGCCCGAAGACAGCGCCATCAGCTGGTTCTCGATGCCGAAATGGTAGTTCCGGCCGAGGATGAGCGGCACGGCCTGGGCATGGGCGAAGAGGTCGCGCCCGATCCAGGCGTCCTTCACCGCATCGAGATAGCCCTTCACCGCCGCGGGCGGACCCCAGGCCTCGCCGATGCCGGTGATGCCGTCATCGGTGTCGAGCTCGACGAGGGTGCACTGGCGTGCCGCCGCAAGCCCCCTTGCCATGCCATAGGGTTCCGCCAGGGCATGCCGAAGGGGGGTGAGGCGGATCTCGCGAATTCGCGTCATCGCTGGCCTTTTCGTGAGGCGTCCCGAAGCGGGCGAAGATCGAGTATGATGCCCTTCCCGGCCGGGCGACAATCCGGCGCGGGCAGGGGGTGATCGACACAACGAGGGACTGGCGAAGGCATGACGCTTCGCACCATCGCTGTTCTGGCGTGCATCGGCGCAGGCGCTGCCCTGGCCGTTGCCTCCGTGCGGGAGGAGCCGCCAAGGCCGCTCCGCGTCGCCGTGGTCGACCGCGGGCCGATCGTCGCGGCCGTCTCCGCCACGGGCAGCGTGAACCCGAGGCGCACGGTGGATGTGTCGAGCCAGCTTTCCGGCCAGGTGCGCGAGGTGCTGGTCGACTACAATTCCCGGGTCGAGGCAGGCCAGCCCGTAGCCCGGCTCGAGGACAGCCATCTCGTCGCGCGGCTCGGCGCGGCCGTGGCGGAGGAGCAGGCGGCGCGGGCCAATCTCGTGCTTGCCGAAAGCCAGCGCACCCGGGCTACAGCCCAGGTCGCCGCCGCAGAGGCCAAGCATGACCGAACGCTCGCGGCGGCCCGCGCGCGCGACGCCGCCGAGCGCGACGCGGAGGCGGAGCTCGCCAGGCGGCGCGAGTTGCGCGCCCGCGGCGTCG
>NZ_VFAC01000027.1:0-42500 GCF_007644105.1 Elioraea rosea
CATCGCGGCGAGGCGGGGCCTTCGCCTGCCGCGCCGGCGCCCGCCCGCCCGGCCGCGCGCGGCGCGCGCATCGGTGTCGCGCCCTTGAAGCTTCTCGGCTCCGGCGGGGGCGAGCACCTCTCCCTTGCGCTTGCAGACGAGATCACCACCGCGCTCTCGCGCTTCCGTTGGCTTGCCGTCGTGTCCTCCGCCTCTTTCGCCAGGCTCGACGACCCGACCGACCCGGTGATCGCGCGGCGCGACCTCGGCCTCGACCTGATGCTCGCCGGCACGGTGCAGGCCGCCCCCTCGCCCACGACGGCGGGGGCGGAGCAGGTGCGGGTCGCCCTCTCGCTGCTCGACCTGCGCGCCGATGCCGAGGTGGTCTGGGCGCAGCGCTTCGACCGCGACACCTCCGACATCTTCGCCCTGCAGGACGAGGTGGCCGCGGAGGTGGTCGCGCGCGTCGACCCGGAGATCCTGCTCATCGAGGCGAAGCGGGCGGAGAGCCGGACGCTCGCCCCGGCCTCGGCCTACGACATGCTCCTGCGGGCGATCCCCGCGATCTACCGGCTCGACAGGGTGCCGTTCATGGAGTCGGGCGTGCTGCTTGCCGCGGCCATCGCGCGCGAGCCCGACTATGCCGCCCCGCATGCCTGGTTCGCCTACTGGCATGTGTTCCTCGTCGGCCAGGGCTGGGCGGAGGATCCCGAGGCGGCGATGGCCTCCGCCGGCGACCTCGCCGCCCGCGCCGTCGCGCTCGACACGGCCGACGCGCGGGGGCTCACCATCGCCGGCCACGTGCAGGCCTATCTCCACCGCCATCACGACCAGGCGATCGCGCTGCACGAACGGGCGCTCTCGATCAACCCGAACCTGCCGATGGCCTGGGTGTTCTCCGGCGCCGCGCATGGCTATGCCGGACGGCATGCCGAAGCGATCCGCCGCATCGAGCGCTACCGCCGCCTCTCGCCGATGGATCCGCACGCCTTCCTGTTCGAGACCGGCCTGATGACGCCGCACCTCCTGCTCGGCGACCCTGCGCGGGCTGCGGCGATCGGCGAGGCGGTGATCGCGATCCAGCCGCGGCTCACGGCGGCCTGGAAGCCCTACGCCGCCGCGCTCGGCCTCGCTGGGCGGATCGACGATGCGCAGGCCGCCGGGCGGCGGCTCATGGCGCTCGAGCCTGGCTTCACCATCGCCGCCTTCCTCGCCTCGACGCCCTATGTGCGTCCCGAGGACCATGCCGTTCTCGCGCGCGGCCTCGGCCTCGCCGGGCTTCCGGAGGGCTGAGCGGGGCCCTGCTGCGCGTTCGCGCTTTGTTGCGGCGCACCATCCCCTGGGCTAGGGTGCGGGCCAGGCCGACAGAGCCTGTCCGCGCCGCCCTTATGCACGCGCGCCACCGCAACGGGAACGCCGCTTGACCGACACGCCCAACGTCCCCGGCCCGCCCGGGGGAACGCCGCCCGAGACCGCCCCGGTGATGCTCGAGGAGGAGATGCGCCGCTCCTACCTCGATTACGCGATGAGCGTGATCGTCTCGCGCGCGCTTCCCGACGTGCGCGATGGGCTGAAGCCGGTTCACCGCCGCATCCTCTTCGCGATGCACGAGGCCGGCTACACCCACGACAAGCCGCACCGCAAGTCGGCCCGCGTCGTCGGCGACGTGATGGGCAAGTATCACCCGCATGGCGATGCAGCGATCTACGACGCCATGGTGCGCATGGCGCAGCCCTTCTCGATGCGCCTGCCGCTGATCGACGGCCAGGGCAATTTTGGCTCCATGGACGGCGATCCTCCAGCGGCGATGCGCTACACCGAAGTCCGCCTCGCGCGCTCAGCAGCCGACCTGCTCGACGGCATCGACGAGGATACCGTCGACTTCCAGCCCAACTACGACGAGACCGCTGCGGAGCCGAAGGTTCTCCCGGCAGCGTTCCCGAACCTGCTCGTCAACGGCGCCTCCGGCATCGCCGTCGGCATGGCGACAAACATCCCGACCCACAACCTCGCCGAGGTGGTAGACGCGACGATCCGCGTGATCGACGAGCCCGAGGTCGATCTCGCCGCGCTGATGGCGCTGATCCCCGGCCCCGATTTCCCGACGGGCGGCATCATCCTCGGCCGGTCCGGCATCCGTTCCGCCTTCGAGACGGGCCGCGGATCGATCCCGGTGCGCGCGCGCGCCTCGGTCGAGGAGATCCGACGCGACCGCGAGGCGATCGTCGTCACCGAGATCCCCTACCAAGTGAACAAGTCCGACCTGCTCGAGCAGATCGCGACGCTGGTGCGGGAGAAGCGGATCGAGGGCATCAGCGATATCCGCGACGAGAGCGACCGTGACGGCGTACGCGTCGTCGTCGAGCTGAAGAAGGATGCCAACGGCGAGATCGTTCTGAACCAGCTCTACCGGTTCACGCGGCTGCAGATCAGCTTCCCCGTGCAGATGCTGGCGCTGAACGGCGGCCGGCCCGAGCAGATGGGGCTGAAGGCGATCCTCGAGGCCTTCCTCGCATTCCGCGAGGAGGTAGTGATCCGCCGCTCGCGCTTCCGCCTGACCAAGGCGCGCGACCGTGCGCACGCTTTGATCGGCCTCGCGGTCGCGGTGGCCAACATCGACGAGGTGATCCGCCTGATCCGCGAGAGCCCCGATGCGGCGGCCGCGCGTTCGGCGCTGATGGCGCGCGCCTGGCCGGCCGCCGATCTCGCGCCGCTTCTCGCGCTCGTCGACGACCCGGCCAACGCGCTGAGCCCGGAGGGCACGCTCCGGCTCACCGACGCCCAGGCGCGCGCCATCCTTGACCTCCGCCTGCAGAGGCTGACGGGGCTCGAGCGGGAAAAGATCGCAGAGGAGCTGAAGGGGCTCGCGGCGACCATCGAGGAGCTGCTCGGCCTGCTCGCCGCACGGCCGCTGAGGCTTGCCGCGATCCGCGCCGAGCTCGAGGCCATCCGCGCCCGCTTCGCCGAGCCGCGGCGGACGGCGATCGAGGACAGCGACGCAGACATCGACGACGAGAGCCTCGTCGAGCCGCTGCAGATGGTCGTCACCCTGACGCGCGAGGGCTTCATCAAGCGCGTGCCGCTTTCCGCCTTCCGCGCGCAGCATCGCGGCGGGCGCGGCCGAAGCGGCATGGCGACGCGCGAGGAGGATGCCGTCACGCGCATCTTCGTCGCCAACAATCTCGACGAGGTGCTGTTCTTCACCAGCCGCGGCATGGCCTATCGCCTGAAGGTGTGGCGTCTGCCCGAGGCCGCGCCGCAGGCGAGGGGGCGCAACATCCGCCAGCTTCTCGGCGGCCTCGTGCCGGAGGAGAGCATCACCGCGGTTCTGCCGCTGCCGTCGGACGAGGCCCTGTGGGACAGCCACTACGCGGTGTTCGCGACCTCCGCGGGCGATGTTCGCCGTAACCGCCTGTCCGACTTCCGCAACGTGCGCCAGAACGGGCTGATCGCGATGAAGCTCGAGGATGGCGAGCGGCTGATCGGCGTGCAGGCCGTGCGCGACACCGACGACGTGCTGCTCGCCACGCGCCTCGGCCGCGCCATCCGCTTCTCCGTCGCCGACGAGCTTCGCGTCTTCTCGGGCCGGACCTCGACGGGCGTGCGCGGCATCCGGCTCGGCAGGGGGGACGAGGTGATCTCGCTCTCGGTGCTGCGCCACGTCGAGGCGAGCCCGGAGGAGCGCGTTGCCTACCTGAAGGCGGCGGCGGCGAAGCGCCGCGCCGCTGTCGACCAGGACGGCGAGGAGCCTGTCGCCGAGGAAGCCGCGCCGCAGGACGAGGAGGCCGCCGAGATCGCGCTGAGCGCCGAGCGTTTCGCCGAGCTCGAGCAGGCGGAGGAGTTCGTGCTCACTGTCACCGCGGGCGGCTACGGCAAGCGCACCTCGTCCTACGAGTACCGCATCTCCGGTCGCGGCGGCCAAGGCATCACCGGCGTGACGCTCACCGCCCGCAACGGCAACGCGGTCGCCTCGACCTTCCCGGTGCGCGACGGCGACCAGCTGATGCTCGTCACCGATGCCGGGCGGACGATCCGCATGCCGTGTTCGCAGATACGCCTCGCCGGCCGCGCCACGCAGGGCGTGACGCTGTTCCGCATCGAGGATGACGAGCATGTCGCCGCTGCCTTCCCCGTCGTCGAGGACGAGGACGGCGAGCAGGACGCGGAGCCGGAAGATGGCGCTCCGGAGGAGATCGGAGGCGAGGCATGACGGAGCGCGTCGGCCTCTACCCCGGCACGTTCGATCCTGTCACGAAGGGCCATCTCGACATCGTCGGCCGCGCGGCCAAGCTCGTCGACCGGCTGGTGCTTGGCGTCGCCATGAACGCCGGCAAGGGCCCGCTCTTCCCGATCGAGGAGCGGGTGCGCATGCTCGAGGCGGCGGCTGCGCCGATCGCTGCGCGCAACGGCACGGTGATCGAGGTCCAGGCGTTCGATACGCTGCTGATCCATTTCGCCCGCCGCATCGGCGCGCGGCTGATCATCCGCGGCCTGCGCGCGGTCTCCGACTTCGAGTACGAGTTCCAGATGGCGGGCATGAACGCCAGGCTCGACCCCGGCATCGAGACGGTGTTCCTCATGGCGAGCGAGGGCGTGCACTTCATCTCGAGCCGCTTCGTGAAGGAGATCGCCCGGCTTTCGGGCGATATCTCGCCCTTTGTCACGCAGGACGTTCTCGCCGCGATCGCCGAGAAGGTCGCTGCCGAGGGCGACGCCGCCCGGCTTGCATCCGGCTCGGGTTCGGCGCACGACTGACCCAACAAGGACACGATTTTCCGAGGGAGACGCCATATGACGACGACGCTTCGCCGCGCGCTGATGGGTGCGGTTTTCTTGATGACCGCGACCGCGGCGGACGCACAGGCGCCTGCGCGTGATCCCGAGAACACGCTGTACATGGACCTCAAGAGCGGCCGCGTCGTGATCGCCCTGCGCCCCGACCTCGCGCCGAAGCATGTCGAGCAGATCAAGACGCTCACGCGCCAGGGCTTCTACGACAATACCCCCTTCCACCGCGTCATCGAAGGCTTCATGGCCCAGGGCGGCGACCCGACGGGCACCGGCACGGGCGGGTCGAACCTGCCGAACATACCGGCCGAGTTCACCAACCGCGCGCGCTTCCTGCGCGGCACGGTCGGCATGGCACGGTCGCAGAGCCCGAACAGCGCCAACAGCCAGTTCTTCATCATGTTCGCGCCCGGCTCCTTCCTCGATGGCCAGTACACGATCTGGGGCCAGGTGGTGCAGGGCATGGAGCATGTGGACGCGATCAAGAAGGGTGACCAGCAGCGCAACGGCCAGGTTGCCAACCCGCCTGACCGCATCGTGCGCATGAGGGTCGCCGCCGACGTGCGGGAGTGAGCTGACGCGGAGTTTTGACCTCGCGGCGGGGGCGATCTAGAACCCGCCGCATCCCGCCTCGGGGGCCGGTAGCTCAGCGGTAGAGCACGGGACTTTTAATCTCGTGGCCGAGGGTTCGAATCCCTCCCGGCTCACCAGGCGCGCCGCAGCGGCGGGCAAACGGTATCCACTTCACGCCATCGACGGCCCGCGCCCCTCTGCCGCAAGGGCCTCGCGCAGCTTCGATGCCAGGTCCTCGCGGCGATACGGCTTCGGCAGGAACACGGCGTCGTCGTCGCCCATGACCGGAAGCAACGCCGAGTTGGTGTAGCCCGAGGTGAAGAGCACCTTGATGCCCGGCCGCATGCCCCTCGCCGCCTTCGCGAGCTGCGAGCCGTTGATTCCTCCGGGCATCACCATGTCGGTCATCAGGAGATCGACGTCGCCGTCGCGCGCGAGCGCCTCCAGCGCGTCGCTTCCGTTGGCGGCGAACGTCACGCGGTAGCCAAGCCGCGTCAGCATCGACACGAGGCTCGCGCGCACCAGGTCGTCATCCTCGACGACCAGGATCCGCTCATGCCCCCCGCCGGCATCGCGCTCGTCCGACACGAACGCGATGTCTCCCTCGCCCGCCGCCTTGGGGAAGTAGAGCGTCACCGTCGTGCCGACGCCTGGCTCGGAATGGAGCTTGATGTGCCCGTCGGACAGCTTCACGAAGCCATAGACCATGCTCAGGCCGAGGCCGCTCCCCTTGCCGACCTCCTTGGTCGTGAAGAACGGCTCCAGAGCGCGCTGCACCGTGGCCTCGTCCATCCCTGTGCCGTTGTCCGTCACCGCGACCATGACGTAGGGACCGGGGGAGAGCTCGGGGTGGCGCGCGCAGTCATCGGCATCGAGATGCACGTTCGACGTCTGCACCGTCAGCCGCCCGCCTTCGGGCATGGCGTCGCGCGCGTTGATGCACAGATTGAGAAGTGCGCTCTCGAACTGGGCCTTGTCGATCAGCGCGGGCCACAGGCCGGGCGCGAGGTCCAGCCTGATGTCGATCTGCTCGTTCACGGCCCGGCGGATCAGCGGGTCGATCGCGGAGATCTGCTGGTTGATGTCGACGAGCTGCGGGCTCATCGGCTGGCGGCGCGAGAACATCAGAAGCCGGCTGGTCAGCTCCGCGGCGCGCTCGGCGGCCATCAGCGTCATGCTGGTCAGCTGGCCGAGCTCGGCATCGGTGGCGAAGCGTTCGCTCAGCACTTCCGCGTTGCTGATGATGACGGTAAGCAGGTTGTTGAAGTCATGCGCGATGCCGCCGGTCAACTGGCCCACGGCATTCAGCCGTTCGGATTGCATGAGCCGCTCGGTGATCCTGCGCCGGTACAACATCGCGCGGACATGGCTGGCCACGGCGTCCAGCATGTCCTTCTCCTCGCGCAGGAAAGCGGATCCGCTATCTTTCTCCCAAGCGCCCGACGCGGCATAGCCGATCTCGACGAAGCCGATCCCGCCTTCCTCGTCGCGCAGCATGGACCGCAGCGTCGCCACTGGCGGGCGCCACGAGGGGCTTCGGTACTCGTCCGATTCGAGCCTGATCAGCGCGACGGCAGAGGCCGGATGGCTGACGCTGTCGGGCAGGATGGCTGCGATATCGGCGCAGATCTCCGCGATGCTGCGCGAGCCGTTCAGGGTCAGCTCGAGCACCCTGTAGAGGCGCCGCAACTCCTTGATGCGTTCGCCCAGCGCGGCCTGCGCCTGCTTGCGCTCGGTCACGTCGCGGAAGCTGACGACCGCGCCGACGATCGCGCCGCCCTCGTCGCGCAGCGCGGAACATTGATACTCGACTGATACGGCTCCGCCGCCCTTGCGGATGAACACTTCGTCCTCGACCGAGCGCCGCTCGCCATCGTGCAGGGTCCGGTGGATCGGGCAGTCCTCGACGGGATAGACCGACCCGTCCGCCTTGCGGCTGTGGGTCAGCGGGTGCGACTGCCTGCCGGTCGTCTCATGATCCTCCCACCCGAGGATCGACCGCGCCGCCGGATTCTGCCGGATGATCCGCCCCTCGCAATCGAGCACGTGGATGCCGTCAGCCACCGAGTTGAGCACCAGATCGGTCTGCCGTTGCGCCGCCATGCGGTCAGCGATCAGGCTCGAGCGCTCCATCACGCTCGACAGGACGCTGCAGGAGAACGTCACGATCGCGCGAAGCTCTGCAGAGAACGGTCCTGCCGATGCGGTGCGCCACAGGCAGAACCCGCCGAGAAACGCGCGCGATCCCGAATGGATGGGTGCGACGATGACGCGCAGCGCTCCGCCTTCTGCGGCAACCGTGCTCTCTGCGACGGTTTCCTGCTGGGCGATGCGGCTGGCAACCTCGTCGAGCGCGGGCTGCGGTGTCGGCGTGCCACTGGCCTGCCTGCGAGTGAGGCCGACCTCGACCGGCTTGCCACCGTCCCCCGCAGCGAGCCAGGCGCAGCCACCATCCGCCGATGTGGCGGAGGTGAGCGTCTCCAGCACCAGGTCCAGCATCCTGTCCGGCTGGGATTGGCGGATGACGCTGTCGTAGATCGCGTTGAAGCTGCCAAGCGAGGAGCGCAGGGCGGTGAGCCCGTCGCCCAGGATCGCCAGTTCCGCGATGGCGACGCTCCGCGGCGCCTGCGCGCTGAAGTCGAGTGCCGCGATACGGCCGACATCCTTCGCGAAAAGCTCCACGGGCTGGGCGAGGCGCCGCGAGACGTACAAGGTGAGCGGGATCGTCAAGGCCGCCACAAGCGCAAGGACGCTGAGCAGCCAAAGCCGGATCGCGCCGGCATCCTTGCCGAGATCCTCCTTGGGCGTCGCCATCAGTAGGGCCGTTCCGCCCACCTGAAGCGGAACGGCGGTGGCGAGCCAGTCGCGCCCGCCTGCGTGCAGGGTGCCGAGATAGCGGGAGTTCTCGCCCGCCCATCGCGCGGCCACGGCCGTGATCACGGGCGCGCCAAGTGTGTCGGCGCGCGGAAGGGGGGCGTTCGCGGAACCATTCGTCGTTTCGGCCACGGCTTCGAGTGCCTGGCGCAGCCGGGCGCCGTCGTTGTATGCGAGCACGCCGCCCCGGGCATCGACGATCGCCGCCAGCGTGCTCGGCGTCGGCGCCTCACGCGGCAGGCGGACCGAAAGGTCCCAGAGCGAAACGTCGACCCCCGCCACAGCGCCCGAGGGCGACTTGCGTGCCGCCGAGACGCCTGGCTCCTGCGTCGTGAAGAACGCGTAGGGCGACGTCACCACCGTTTCGGCGCGACGGTTCGCCTCGATGTACCAGGGGCGTTCACGCGGATCGAGCGGGTAGGACACCGACTGCCGCTGCTCCAGGATGGCAAGCCGGTCGTCGAGGAAATCGAACTGCGGACCTTCCGGCCCTGCCCATTGCGCGATCCAGGCCGCCCCCGAAGGTGCCGTTCGCGAAATGTTGTCGTCCCGGACCGGACGAAGCAGCAGGAAATTCCCATCGGGCCAGCCGACATATGCAGCGGAGACGCCCGGAACCGAGCGAAGCACGGTGGCCAGGGCATGGACCTGCCGCGCGCGCTCGGGCTTGCCCTCGGCTTCGGCGATGGGGTTCGCAGCCAGGGCCTCGGCCGCGGCACGCGCCGTCTCCTCCAGGCGCCGGATGTCCTGCAAGGCCACGTCGGCGCTGCCGAGGAAGGATGTCGAGGCTGCCCGGTCGGCCAAGCCCTGCGCAACCCGATCTGCCACGAGGCCGAGAACGATGGCCAGCATGCCGAAGAACAGCAGGAAGGTTCCGGCAATATGGAACCGCAACGGAAGAACTCGTCGAAGCACCATTCGTCATCGTCCCGCAAACTGGCCTGCCCGAGCGCCTGAACCATGCCGAGCGAGAGAGTGCTGCGTCGGGGCGGCCGCTCGAGAGGCTGGACCTGGCCTTGTCGCGGGTGCAGGCGGCCGATCTCCAGCGACTGAACGGCGCCCTCCGTGTGGTTCAATTCCTATAGTAATGCATAGATACCTGCCTCGCCAACGCCCGCACTCGGCCGTCGCAGTACCTGCCGCGTGAACCCCGCGCCCGGCCTATCGCACGGCCCCGAACAGGGCATGGCGTCGATGCCCGAGGGCGGCCAGCGTCGCGAGCGCGAGGGCTTCCACCTCGGCAAGTGCGGCCGGCGCGCGACAGGGTACTGGCGCATCAGGCCACGGCAGAGCCCGGCGAGCGCGATGGTGCCGATGGCGCCGGAGGTGCCTGCCATCGCATGCAGGATGCGATGCACGCCCTGCTGCTCACTGGCAGAGCGATGCACCGACAGCGAGCCGAGTTGCCTGACCAGGTCGGATTCGTAGAGGGCGAGCAGGCGGTCGACTTCCCCGCTGCCGACATCGTCTTCGAGGGCCTCGAGAAGCGCTTCGTCGAAGGCTGGTTGGATCGACGGCTCCCGCACGATGGATGCGCCGCTTCGCATGACGCCGCTCCTCTTTTCTGTCGGGCGCCAGTGTCCTGCGTGTGGCTTGCCGATCGATGAACGACAGGCGGCCGCGCGCGGGGTGTTCAAGTCGTTGTGCTGCAACCGTCGCGCCGCTTCGTCGTTATCGGCACGACGCAAACGGAAGAGGAGATGCCGCCGTGCGAGGGTCCACCCCCTACCTTCTGGCCGCCTGCCTGGTCGTTGCCATCGCAGCGCTCGGCTACTGGATCTACACCGACCAGAACAGCTCGGAGCTGGAGGTCAATGTCGGCGGCCGGACGCTCTCTGTCGAGACGCGCTGAGGTGGGATCGGGGGGCGGCGGAACCGCCCCCCAGAATTGTCTCCGCGGTACTCAGGCCGCGAAGCGAACGCCCTCGCGGGCGTGGAACATCTTCCCGGCCACGACCGTTCCGTCGGCGACGATGCGCTTGTCGCCCTCGAGGTGCTCGCCGACCACATCGACATAGTCGAACCGCCCTTCCTTGATCGAGAGGATGCTCGCATCGCCGGGCGAGCCGGGGCGAAGGCTGCCGAGTTCCGTGCGGCCCAGAACCTTTCCCGCGTTCACCGTGCTCTGCGCGATCACCTCCTTGAGGTCCACGCCGAGGCAAAGGAACTTGGACATCGTCGTGACCTGGTCATAGGCCGGGCCGTTGATGCAGAGGATGTGCACGTCCGATGAGATCGTGTCCGGCATGAACCCGTTGGCGAGCATGGCGCGGGCGGTCTTGAACGAGAAGCTTCCCTTGCCGTGGCCGATGTCGAAATAGACGCCCCGGTCGCGCGCGGCGAGCACGACCTGCTTCACCGTTCCCTGCGGCGTCACCGGCGCGTTGGGGAAGGGGCGGAAGGCGTGGGTCAGCACATCGCCCGGCCGAAGCCTTTCCACCACCTCCTCGTAGGAGGGGGGCGGATGGTCGATATGCGCCATCAGCGGCATGCCGGCCTCCTCCGCCACCTGCAGCGCGATGTCGAGCGGCGCCGTGCCGGAGGTGCCGGAGGAATGCTTGCCGACGCGCACCTTGATGCCGACGATGACGTCGCGGTTCGCATCCGCGACCTCGACGGCCTCGATCGGGTTCATCAGCCGCATCTCCTCACTCTCTCCCACCATCACGCGCTCGGAGAAACCGTAGATGCCGGCATGGGACACATGCAGGTAGGCAAGGATGCGCACCGCGCTCCGCTCGATGACGTGCTTGCGGAAGCCCATGAAGTTGCCGGGCCCCGCGCTTCCCGTGTCGACCGCCGTGGTGACGCCGGAGGTGCGGCAGAACTCGTCCGCGTCGATGCCGAGCGAGGTGCCGTGGACGTAGACATGGGTGTGGAGGTCGATCAGCCCTGGCGTGACGATATGGCCCGAGACGTCGCGCACCTCCTTCGCATCCTTGGCGAGGCCGGGGCCGACGCGGGCGACCTTGCTGGCTGAGAAGGCGACATCCGCCACCTGGTCGAGGTTCTGCGACGGGTCGATCACGTGCCCGCCGGACAGAACGAGGTCATAGCTCATCGTGCGTCATCCTCCATCGTACATGCAGCGCAAGTCATTCCTTTACCGCCACGATCGCCTCGATCTCGACGGTGATGTTGTTGGGAAGCGACCCCATGCCGACTGCGGAACGGGCGTGCCGGCCCGCTTCGCCGAACACCTTCTCGAACAGCTCCGAGCAGCCGTTGATGACGGAGGGGTGTTCGCGAAACTCGGGCACGGCGTTGACCATGCCGAGAAGCTTCACGATGGCCTCGACCTTGCCGAGCGAGCCGAGCGCATCCTGCATCACCGCGAGAAGCTGCAGCCCGGTGATGCGCGCGTGCTCATGCGCCTCCGCAACCGAAACCTCCGCGCCGACCTTGCCCTGGTGCCAGGTTCCGTCCGGCTTGCGCGGCCCCTGGCCGGAGAGGAAAAGCAGGCCGCCTGCGAGGCGCCAGGGGCGGTAGCGTCCGATCGGCGTCGGCACCTTCGGCAGAGCGAGCCCAAGCTGTTCGAGCCTCGCCTCCGGCGTATCGTTTCCAGCCGCCATCGAACCTTCCTCCCGATCCTCTCTTGCCCAGCAGGCTAGAGGGGTGGAAACTCCGGCGCAACGTGGTGCGAGGCTCGCGGCATACCGGTGCCGCAACGGCGCGTCCGCCGTGGTGATGCCGGAACGTTCGGGCTGCGTCGCGGAGCATGAGGGCTGGCCGCCTGGCCGGCACGGCGGGGGAGGGTTCCTGACATGGATGCGGAGAAGGAAGAACTTGGTCGCGACGGCTCGCGGCGTGGCGCGTTCGCAGCGCTCGGCGCGGCGGCGGTCGGCGCGGCGGGCTTCGTCGGGCTTGCGGCGACCGCGGAGAAGGCAGCCGCGCAGGCGCCGCGCGAGAGCCTGCTGCGAACGGTGATCAGCCGCGGACGGCTGATTGTCGGCACCGGCAGCACCAATGCGCCCTGGCATTTCGAGGACGAGCGCGGCCAGCTCACCGGCATGGACATCGCGATGGCGCGAATCCTCGCCACCGGGCTGTTCGACGACCCGAACAAGGTCGATTTCGTGCGGCAGGACCCGTCCCAGCGGATCCCGAACATCAATACCGGCCGCGTCGACATCGTCATCCAGTTCATGACGATGAACCCGCAGCGGGCGCAGCTCGTCGCGTTCTCGCGGCCCTACTACGCCGAAGGCGTGGCGCTGCTCACCTCGCCGAGGAGCCGCTTCAAGACCTACGCCGAGCTTCGCGCCGCGGGCGCAGGCGCCCGGGCGAGCGTCCTGCAGAACGCCGGCGCCGACCAGCTGGTGAAGGACGCCCTGCCCGAGGCGCAGATCATGCAGCTGGACACGCAGGCGAACGTGATCCAGGCGATGGAGGCAGGCCGCGCCGACACCGCGGTGGTCGACCTCTCCACCGTGCGCTGGCTCGCC
Organism: Elioraea rosea; assembly: GCF_007644105.1. Taxonomy (GTDB): domain Bacteria; phylum Pseudomonadota; class Alphaproteobacteria; order Acetobacterales; family Acetobacteraceae; genus Elioraea_A; species Elioraea_A rosea. The sequence goes on from NZ_VFAC01000027.1 coordinate 12,660, forward strand.
GCCCGCACGCCCGACCGCTACCTCGATGCCGGTCACTCCTACCGCAGCCAGCTCTATGGTGCGGCGATGCGGCAGTCGGACCCCGACTGGCTGAACTTCGTCAATGCCGTGTTCAACGTGAACATGTTCGGCCATGTCTCCGAGGCCTATGACAAGGCGATGATGGAGTTCTTCGGCATCCAGCCGCGGCCGCGCACGCCGGGTTTCCCGCCGATCTGAGCCTCACGCGCAGCGGGGCGCGGCGCCGCCGCGCCGCCGCATTGCGCCAGGAGCAGTGGCAGGAGCAGCGTGGACTACCACTTCAATTTCACCATCGTCTGGCGTCATGCATGGCGGCTCTGGTGGGGGCTCGGGCTGTCGCTGCAGATCGCGCTCGCGAGCCTCGCCATGGGCATGGTCATCGGCGTCGTGCTCGCCGTCGCCTACACCGATGGGCGGCGGATCACGCGGATGCTGATCGCGGGCTATGTCGAGTTCATCCGCAACACGCCGCTTCTGCTGCTCGTCTATCTCGTCTTCTACGGCATCCCCTCGGTCGGCGGCTTCGCCTATGACGCGACGACGAGCTTCATCGTCACGCTCGGCTTCTACGCCGGGGCGCAGCTCGTCGAGGTGTTCCGCGCCGGCCTCGATGCCGTGCCGCCAGGCGTGGTAGATGCAGGCCGCGCGATCGGGCTCACGCCCCTTCGGAATCTCTTCCACGTGCGGTTGCCAACGGCCTTCCGCGTGAGCCTTCCCGCTCTGTCGAACGCCTACGTATCGCTGTTCAAGGACACGGCTCTCGGAAGCGTCATCGCCGTTCCGGAGCTGACGCACGGCGCGCAGTGGATCAACTTCAACACCTTCCGCATCCTCGAGATCTACGCGCTTCTCACGCCCATCTACTTGGTCACGGGCTGGATCATCCTCGCCGCGCTCAGGCTTCTCGAGCGTCGCTTCGCGATCGTGCGGCCGCAATGAGGGCCGGGTCATGAGAGCCGGCGCATGATCGAGGCGATGATCTACGCGCTTCCCTTCCTCGGGCAGGGATTCCTCGTCACCCTCGCCGTATCCGGCCTCGTCGTCGCCGGGTCGCTGGTGCTCGGCCTCGTCCTCGGCACGGCGCTCGCGTTCGGACCCGTCTGGCTTGGCCTGCCGATCCGCGCCTTCGCCGACACGGCGCGCGCGATCCCGCTGATCGTTCTGATCTTCACCGTCTATTACGGGCTGCCTGCGTTGGGGGTGAACCTCTCGCCGTTCTGGGCCGCGGTCGCGGCGTTGACGCTGTTCAAGACGGGGCATGTGATCGAGATCGTGCGCGGTGCCATCACCTCGATCGCGGCCGGCCAGATGGAGGCGGCGAAGGCGATCGGCCTCTCCTTCGTCGACCGTCTCCGCTACGTGATCTTTCCCCAGGCCGTGCGCCGCTTCCTGCCGCCCTGGATCAACTCGGTGACCGACAGCGTGAAGGGCAGCGCGCTCGTGAGCCTCGTCGGCGTGGTGGACCTGATGATGGCGATCCAGCAGGTGATCGGAAGGACCTATCAGCCCATGCCGCTCTACCTCCTCGGCGCGATAATCTACATCGCTGTCAACGCCTCGCTCTCGGTCACCAGCCGGCGGCTCGAGGCGCGCTTCGCGAGGGTGGTCGCGTCGTGAGCGAGCCTGTCCTCTCCATCCGCGGCCTCACCAAGCGCTTCGGCACCACCACCGTACTTGATGGCGTGGATCTCGATGTCGCGCGCGGCGAGGTGCTCGTCGTCATCGGCGCATCGGGGTCCGGCAAGACCACGCTGCTCCGCTGCGTCAACGCCCTCGTTCCCTATGATGCGGGATCGATCACGCTCGACGGCGTGGAGGTTGGCTACACCGCACCTGGAAGCGGCGTTCGGCGGAGCGACAGGGCGCTCTCTGCCATCCGCGCGGACATCGGCATGGTGTTTCAGATGTTCAACCTGTTCCCGCACCTCTCTGCGCGAGACAATGTCGCGCTCGGGCTCAAGGTGACGCGCGGGATGGCGAAGCGTGAGGCGGTCGCGCGCGCCGAGCACTGGCTCGCCCGAGTGGGCCTCGCCGACCGGATGGACCATCTGCCGAGCCAGCTCTCCGGCGGGCAGCAGCAGCGCGTCGGCATCGCCCGCGCCGTGGCGATGGAGCCGAAGCTCCTGCTGCTGGACGAGATCACGTCCGCGCTCGACCCCGAGCTCGTCGGCGAGGTGCTCGATGTCGTTCGCGGCCTCGCCGCCGAGGGCATGACGATGCTGATGGTTACGCACGAGATGAGCTTCGCGCGCGACGCGGGCCACCGCGTGGTGTTCATGGACCAGGGACGGATCGCGGAGGAGGGGGTGCCGAAGGAGGTGCTCGGCAATCCGCGGTCGGAACGGCTGCAGCGCTTCCTGCGGCGCATCGAGCTGAGAACGGAGTAGCGGCAATGAACGAGACGGCACGCAGCGGCATCCGCGAGCGCCTGGGCCTGAGGCCCATCATCAACGTCTCTGGGACGATGACGGCGCTCGGCGCCTCGATCGTGGTGCCCGAGGCGGTGGCGATGACGGCGGCGATCCTGCCTGAGTTCGTCGAGATCAACGATCTCCACCGGCTTGCCTCGCGCACCATCGCGAAGCTCACCGGCGCTGAGGCCGGCTTCATCACCGCAAGCTGCTCGGCCGGCGTCACCCTCGCCATCGCCGCCTGCATGACAGGGCCCGATCTCGCGCGCATCGAGCAGCTTCCCAACCCTTCCGGCATGCGCCACCGCGTGCCGATCATGCTCGGCCACATGGTCGGGTACGGCGCGCCCGTCGAGCAGGCCATCCGGCTCGCGGGCGGAACGGTCGTGCCCTTCGGCCAGGCGACCGACGTGCGCCCCTACCAGCTCGAGGCCGCGCTCGGCGAGGACGCCGCCTGCGCGCTCTATGTCGTCAGCCACCATTGCGTCGGCTACGGCCAGCTGCCGCTCGAGGATTTCGCCGCGATCTGCCATCGCCGGCACGTTCCCGTCGTGGTCGATGCCGCGAGCGAGTACGACCTCAAGGGCTTCCTCGAGGCCGGGGCGGATCTCGTCTGCTACTCCGCGCACAAGTTTCTCGGCGGACCGACGGCCGGGATCGTCGCGGGGAGGAAGGATCTCGTCCGTGCGACCTTCCTGCAGAACATGGGAATCGGGCGCGGCATGAAGGTCGGCAAGGAGAGCATCCTCGGCACGATCGCCGCGCTCGAGGCATGGGAGAGGCGCGACCATGCGGCCGTGCGCCGCACCGAGCAGGAAGCGCTCGATCTCTGGCGGGAACGGTTCGCCGCGATCGAGGGCGTGACCGCCACGCTCGAGCCCGACCCGACGCACAACCCGCTCGACCGGCTGAAGCTCGCGATCGACCCGGCGCGCGCGCGCATCACCGCCTGGGAATTGGCTGACCGCCTCGCCGCGGGGGCGCCGCCGGTGATCGTGCGCGACCACGAGGTCGAGCACGGATACTTCTTCCTCGATCCGTGCAACCTCCACCCCGGCGAGGCGCGGGTGGTGGCGGAGCGGATCGAGGCGGAGCTGGCAGAGGCGAAGTCGCGCGCGGGCTCGAACCATCCGCCTGCGTCGGCGCGGCGCGAGCGCCGCTTCGCCCGCCTGATGGCCTGGCCCGACTAGGCGTTGGCGCCGGGCAGCCGCCCCGCGTCGCGGCGCGCCTCATAGGCCTTGGCGTTTATGTAGGCCGCCTCGGCGATCTCGTCCGGCAGGCCCGCGCGGCGCGTTGCCGCGAGCAGTTCGCCGAGGATGTGATCGGCCTCGATCCTGCCGCCGTTCTCGAGGTCGCGCAGCATCGAGGCGGTCGCGGCAGGGCTCGTGCGGAAGAAGGTCCGCAGGAACTCGCGCTGCTGCTCCGGCAGCGCCTGGCCGTTCGCTTCCGCCACCGCGACGTTCCGGTCATAGAGCCGTTCGATCCACGCCGTGCCGCCAGGTGCCGAGGCGATCTCGCCCAGGTTGGCCCGCATCAGCACCGTCGCCTGCGCAAGCGTGCCGAGGAAGACGAGCTTGCCCCACAGAGCGCGGCGGATGTCGGAGGAGATGGTCGGCGGGATTGGCGTGCGGTCGAAGATCGCCTTCAGCGCCGTCACGCGGTCCGAGATCGTGCCGTCGAGCTCGCCGAAGGTGATGAAGGTGAGTGGCGCGAGATGCCGCACCACACCGTCGGGCGTCAGTGTCGCCTGGATGCCCGCAAGGCCGCCGAGAACGCGGTCGGGCCCGAACGCGGCCTCGAGCGCGTCGATATGCGCGAGCCCGTTCAGGATGGGCAGCACGGCGGTGCGCGCATCCACGGCGGGGCGGATCGTCTCGATCGCCTCGGCGAGGTCATAGGCCTTGCACGTGAACAGGATCACGTCCCAGCCGGGGCCGAGCTCCTCCGGCAGGATCGTCGTCACCGGCATGCGGAGATCGCCGGCATGCGGGCTCTCGATCACGAGCCCGTGGCGATCGAGCTGTGCCTTGCGCCGAGGCCGCACCACGAACGCGACCTCCTTCGCCCCGCCGGACTGCGCGAGACGCCCCCCGAAATAGCCGCCGACACCGCCTGCACCCAGAACGAGGATGCGCATCGCCGCCTGCTCCTTCCGCCTCAGCCGAGCCGTACCACCTTGCCGTCGAGGCCCGGTCCTGCCGCGGGGAAGCGTAGGAGCACCGCGGGGTCATGGCCAGGGACGACACGCGCAACATTGCCGCCCGCCTCGGCGATCAGGCGCTTGTGGCCCTCGAGCACCTTCTTCATGTCGAGAACGATCGGGAACGGATTGCCGCGCAGCGTCTCGTCGAAATGCGCTGCGTCGGAGGCAAGCACGATCGGGCCGGAGTCTGTCTCGATCCGCGCCGACATCAGCCCCGCGGAATGGCCGCCGATCGCAAGGAGGCGGATGCCCTGCCAGGGCTCTGCGTCTCCGTCATGGAACACCACACGGTCGCGATAGATGTGGTGGACGAGCCCCGTCACGTCCTCTGCGATGAAGGGGCGGCGCAGATGCGGGTGGCACATGCAGCGGCCGGTGGCATAGGCCATCTCGGCGTCCTGCAGGTGAAAGCGCGCCGCGGGGAAGGCATCGTAGCCGCCGGCATGGTCGTAGTGCAGGTGTGTGAGCACGACATCCTTCACGGATGCCGCATCGATTCCGATCAGCGCAAGCGCCTCGGCCGGCGTGCGATGCCAGGTGTGGCCGAGCGCCGGCGCGCGGTGCGCCGGGAACCCCGTATCGAACACCACCACCGCACCGGTGCCCGGGTTGCGCGCGGCCCAGACGAAGTAGGAGATCGGGTGCGGCGTGTCGTGCGCGTCATCGGGCGGCAGGAAATGGTTGCGCCGCCTCCGCCCGGTGTTCTCCGCGTAGCGGAGCGCGTAGACCTCCCACATGCCGTTCCCCTCCCGTTTCGTTGTCAGAGAAGCCCTTCCTGCCGGAACGACAGCCACCTGCCGTTGCCGACGATGACGTGGTCGTGCAGCGCGATGCCCAACGCCTTCGCCGCGGCGGCGACCTCCCGGGTCATGTCGATATCGGCACGGCTCGGGCTCGGGTCTCCGGAGGGGTGGTTGTGCACGAGGATGATCGCCGCGGCCTGGTGTTCGAGGCCGCGGCGCACCACCTCGCGCGGATAGAGCGGCGTGTGGTTCACCGTGCCGCGCCCATGCTGCTCGTCTGCGATCAGGCGGTTGCGCGCATCGAGGTAGAGCACGCGCACCTGCTCGACCGGCTCGCGCGCAAGCGCGGCATGCAGGTAGCCCATCAGCAGGTCCCAGGAGGAGAGCACGGGCCGCTCGCGGATCTCGCCCTTGAGCAGCCTCAGCGAGGCGGCGTGCACGACCTTCAGCGCGGCGACCGCGCCGTCGCCCATGCCCTCGACCGCCAGGAGCTCCGCGCGGGGTGCTGCGATCGCTGCGGCGAAGCTGCCGAAGCGGGCGATCAGCGCCTTGGCGATCGGCTTGGTGTCGATGCGCGGGACGGCGAAGAGCACCATCTCGAGGAGCTCGTAGTCGGCCAGCGCATCGGGACCCGCGGTGAACAGGCGCTCGCGCATCCGCTTGCGATGGTCGAGATGGCCCGGTCCGGGCTGCCTGGCCTCCGGCGCGTTGAAGAGGTCGTCCCCCTCGCGGAGGCTCTTCCTGCCTCTCACACCGCGTAGGGCGGCTTGTGCAGCCCGGCGGGCGAGAGGGTGAAGATCTCGCAGCCGTTGGCCGTCACGCCGACGCAGTGCTCGAACTGCGCCGAGAGGCCCCGGTCGCGCGTCACGGCCGTCCAGCCATCGTCGAGGATCTTCACCTCCGGGCGGCCGGCATTCACCATCGGCTCGACGGTGAAGAACATGCCTTCGCGCAGCGTCACGCCTTCGCCGGGGCGGCCGAAATGCAGCACGTTCGGCGCCTCGTGGAAGCTGCGGCCGAGCCCGTGGCCGCAGAAGTCACGCACGACGGAGAAGCGCTGCCGCTCCACGTAGCTCTGGATCGCCCAGCCAACATCGCCGAGCGTCGTGCCGGGGCGGATGGCGCGGATGCCGCGCAGCATCGCCTCGTAGGTCACGTCCATGAGCAGCTGCGCGCGGCGGTTCGGCGTGCCGGCAGCGAACATGCGCGAGGTGTCGCCGTGCCAGCCATCGAGGATGACGGTGACGTCGATGTTGACGATGTCGCCCTCCTCGAGCCGCCGCTCGCCCGGAATGCCATGGCAGACGACGTGGTTCACGGAGGTGCAGATCGATTTCGGAAAGCCCCGGTAGCCGAGCGGGGCGGGCACCGCGCCATGGGCGAGGATGAAGTCGTGGCAGAGCCGGTCGAGCTCCCCCGTCGTCACACCGGGGCGGACATGCGGCGTGATCATGTCGAGCGTTGCCGCGGCGAGCCGGCCCGCGCGGCGCATTCCCTCGAAATCATCGGGGCCGTGGAGGACGATGCGCCGGGCATCGGCCGCCGCACCGCCAGGGTCGCGGTCCAACTGGTTCATATCCTTGTGTCTGCCGCCGATGGCCTAACGCAGCGGCGGCGGCGGCGCAAGCGGCGCCTCGCCCGCTCTCTGTTCAGTGACACCGAGGGCGGAGGCGAGGCGCGCCTGGGCACTTCCGGGGGCGAGGGGCTTGGGCTGGCTCTCATGCGGCGCCCACCCCGTGAGGGTCGCCACGACGAACGGAAGCCGGAGCTCGTCACCCGGGCACAGCCGCGCGCAGGCGGCGGCGAGCACAGCGCGGGGCAGGGGCCTTCGGCTCCGCGCGGCCACCGCATTGGTCTCGCCGAGGCGTCGGAGGTCGGCGAACAGGCCGAAGGGGCTTGCGTAGGCGAGCGTCAGCGTGTCGGCGTCCGCAACCGGCAGGGCGAAGCCTGCCCGCTGCAGAAGCCCTGCGCAGTCGCGCAGGTCTGGGAAGGGCGAGACGCGCGGCGAGACACCCCCCGTCATCTCCTCCTCCGCGGCGAGCAACGCCTCCCGCAGCGGCGCGAGCGTGCCGAGGCCCCAGAGAGAGGCGAGGAAGAGGCCGTCCGGCTTGAGGACGCGGCGGATCTGCACCAGCGCGCCTGGCAGGTCGTTCACCCAGTGGAGCGAGAGGTTGGAGACGACCAGATCGAAGCTCGCCGGGGCGAATGGAAGGGCTTCCTCGTCGGCCGCAAGCGCCGGGCCGTGCGCTGCGGCGCGGCGCACCATGGCGGGGGAGAGATCGGCCGAGACGACGAAGGGAATGCCCCGCTCCCTCAGCGCGCGGGCCACCAGGCCATGCCGGCCGCCGAGGTCGAGCGCGCGCTCGAAGTGCCGCGTCGTGTCGTCGAGCCGGTCGAGAAGCCGCGCCGCCGTCTCGGCAAGGATCGGCTCGGCCTCATGCACCGAGGCGGCGGCACGGTCCCGGCGCAGCCTGTGGGTTGCCCTGTCGAACGGGCCGAGGCTTCCATCCATGGCGCAGGATGTGGGCCGGTTGCCCTCGGAAGCCAAGCGGGTTCAGGATGCGCTGGCCTTATGCCGGACGCCGCACACGAGACCCGACAAGGGAGAGACACCATGAACGAGACGACAGTGCTCGCCGCACGCACAGCCGCCGTGGGCCCGGCGGTGGACAGGGTGCGCGCCATCGAGAACCGCATGGGCGTCACCCGGGAGGCGCTCGATGCCATCATGGCCGAGCTCCAGGGGCTCGCCGCGCAGGAGACCCTGTTCCCCTCCTCAGAATTCCCGCCGCCGCCGAACGGGGAGAAGGGCAGCCGCCGCTACCTGCTGCACGAGGACCCGGGCGGGCGCTTCGCGCTCTACCTGAACGCGCTGAACCCCGGCAACGAAACGAAGCCGCACGACCATACGACCTGGGCTGTCGTCGTCGCCGTCGATGGCGAGGAGCTCAACAAGGTGTACGCGCAGAAGCCGGGCGGGATGGAGATCGTCCGCGAGGTCGTGGTCAAGCCCGGCACGGGCATCGCGCTGATGCCGGAGGACATCCACTCGATCCACACGCAGGGGACGGTGCCGACGCGGCATCTGCACATGTACGGGCTCGCACTCGAGAAGCTGGACAAGCGCATGGCCTACGACCCCGCGACGGGGGAGGCTGTGCCCTACAACGCCAACTTCATGCGGCCCACCGAGAACAAGCCTGCCTGATGGATCGGATCGCGCCGGCGGCGCTGAAGGCCGCCATCCGCGACGGCGGCGAGCTCGCCATCCTCGATGCGCGCGAGGAAGGCGAGTTCGGCACCGCGCATCTCTTCTGGGCCTCGCCCCTGCCGCTCTCGCGGCTGCCGCTCATGGCCAAGGCGCTGGCGCCGAACCCCCGCGCCAGCGTGGTGGTGACCGATGACGGGCGTGGCCTCGCCGAGCGTGCCGCGGCCGAACTCGAGGCGCTTGGGTTCGCGAATGTCTCGGTGCTCGATGGCGGCACCCCCGCCTGGGAGGCAGCAGGGTATGTGCTGTTCTCCGGCGTCAACGTTCCGTCCAAGGCGTTCGGCGAATGGGTGGAACACCATTACGGCACCGAGAGCATCGACGCGGCTGACCTGAAGGCGCTGATCGACCGCGGCGAGAGGATGGTGATCCTCGACAGCCGGCCGCTCGAGGAGTTCAGCCGGATGTCGATCCCGGGCGGCATCAACGTTCCCGGCGGCGAGCTCGCCTATCGCATCGGTTCGCTCGCGCCTGATCCCGAGACGCTCGTCGTCGTCAACTGCGCGGGCCGCACCCGCTCGATCATGGGCGCGCAGAGCCTGCGCAGCTTCGGCGTGCCCAACCGCGTCGTTGCGCTGCGCAACGGCACGATGGGCTGGGAACTCGCCGGCTTTGCCTGCGCCCGCGGGGAAAGCGCACGCTACGCGGACGGACCGCCGGGCGATCTCGACGCAGCACTCGCCCGCGCCGAGGCGCTCAGGGTGAAGCACAGGGTCGGCCTCGTCGATCGCGCGACGCTCGACGCGTGGGCGGCGGATCGCTCCCGCACCCTCTACGTGCTCGACGTGCGGGATCCGGCCGAGTTCGCCCATGGCCACATCCCCGGCAGCCGCAGCGCGCCGGGCGGGCAACTCGTGCAGGCGACGGATGGGTGGATCGCCGTGCGCAACGCCCGCATCGTGCTGGTCGACGACACCGGCGTGCGCGCGCGGATGACGGCCCAGTGGCTCGCCCAGATGGGCCATCGCGACGTCCACGTGCTCGAGGACGGGCTCGTCCCGCCTCTCGCGACAGGTCCCTGGGCGCCGGAGGTCGAGCTCCCGGACATCGAGAGCTTCCCTCTCCGCGCCGTGCATGCCGCGCTCGGGGCCGGGCAGGCAAAGGTGGTCGATCTGGCCCGGTCGGTCGCGTTCCGCGACGGGCATATCCCCGGTTCGCTGTGGGGCGTGCGGACCCGGCTCGACGCCCTGGCGCACAGGCTTCCCGAGACGGGGCTCGTCGCCGTCACCTCTCCGGATGCGAACCGCACGGCCCGGCTCGCCGCGGAGGAGCTGGCCGAGGTCACCCCCGCCCGCGTAGGCATCCTCGAAGGCGGCGTCGCGGCCTGGGCGGCGTCGGGCCTGCCCCTCACGGCAGACCGGAACGACCCGCCCGACGAGGCCTGCATCGACGCCTATCTGCGGCCGTATGACCGGAATTCGGGAGTCGAGGAGGCGATGAAGGCCTATCTCTCCTGGGAGATCGACCTCGTGAAGGAGATCGACCGCGATGGGGATGCCGGGTTCGGCTGAGACCCGGGCGGGGATCGCCCGGCTCGTCACCGCGGCGCTCCGTGGCGCGGCCGATCTGCTCCTTCCGCCCTCCTGCTTCGCGTGCGGCGCCCCGGTCGAGACGCAGGGGCTGCTCTGTGCGTCGTGCTTCCCCCGGTTCCGCTTCATCGGCGCCCCGCTCTGCCATTGCTGCGGCCTGCCCTTCGCGCATGCCGGCGAGGCCGGGGAGGGCGGGCTCTGCCAGGCCTGCCTCGATCGCCCGCCTGCCTATGACCATGCCCGCGCCGCCTGGCTGTACGACGAGGCGTCGAAGCCGCTGATCCTTGCCTTCAAGTATGGCGATCGGACCGACCTCGCCCCGGCCCTCGCCCGGGCGATGGCCTCGGCCGGCGCCTCCCTCCTCGCCGAGGCGGAGCTTCTCGCGCCCGTACCGATCGCGCGCGCGAGGCTCGTCTCCCGCCGCTACAACCAGGCGGGCCTGCTCGCAGCCGAGCTTGGCCGGATCGCGGACAGGAAGGTCGTGCAGGGGCTGCTGGTCCGGCTGCGCAACACCGCCCCGCTCGCCGAGCTGTCCACGCGGGAGCGGCAGAGGCATCTGTCCGGCGCGATCGGGGTGTCGCCACGCCACGCCGCCGCGGTTGCGGGCCGTCGCGTGCTCCTCGTCGACGACGTGCTGACAAGCGGTGCGACCGCCAATACCTGCGCGGCCGCCCTGCTCGAGGCGGGCGCGGCGGGCGTCGATGTCCTGACGGTGGCGCGCACGCCGCCCCGGGCGGCACCCCTTGACGGCGAGGGGGAGGCGAGCGACGTGCAGGACCATGGCTGAGATCGAGATCTACACGACCTTCTGGTGCCCCTACTGCGCGGCGGCGAAGTCGCTGCTGTCGAAGAAGGGCGTGGCATTCCGCGAGATCGACGCGCCGAACGGCTCTCCGGCGCGCCAGGAGGCGATCGACCGCTCCGGCGGGCGGACGACCGTGCCGCAGGTCTTCGTCGATGGGACCGCGCTCGGCGGCTACGACGACATCGCCGCGCTGGACCGTTCGGGCAAGCTCGACCCCCTGCTCGGGATCGGCTGAGGCAACCGGCCCGGCCAGCCCGCGCTCACCGCGTGCTGGCAGTCACTTGCATCGAGTGCCAAACGCGCCATCATCCTGTCATGCAAGGCGCGCAGACTGCCGCACGCGCCGCTGAGAGAGGACAGATGATCCATTACGCGCTCCGCTGCGAGGCCGAGCACGGCTTCGAGGGATGGTTCAAGGACAGCGCCGCCTTCGAGAAGATGGCAAGGCGCGGCCTGGTCGAATGCCCCCATTGCGGCTCGACCAAGGTGGAGCGTGCGCTGATGGCGCCGGCCATCGGTGCTGAGGCGAAGGCCAAGGGGCGGTCCAAGCCCGCACCGAAGCCGGCCGAGGCCAAGGCTGCAACCGGCCCGATGCCAGCGCAGATGGTCGCCATGCTGCAGCGCCTGCGGGCCGAGGTGGAGAAGAACTGCGACTATGTCGGCCCCCGCTTCGCCGACGAGGCGCGGAAGATCCACGAGGGCGAGGCCGAAGCGCGCGGCATCTACGGCGAGGCGACGGCCGAGGAGGCCGAGGCGCTGAAGGAAGACGGGATCGGCTTCGAGACCATCCCTTGGGTGAAGCGCGCCGAAGGGTGACGCAGGCCGCGCCGGTCAGGCTTGGCCGCCACCCTGCGAGGTGCCGCGCTCCGCGTCAGTTCCTCTCCTTCTGCCGCGCCGCGGCGAGCAGCCCGGCGATCGAGCGCGCCATCTGGCTGCGCGTGATCGGCTTGGCGAGGAAAGAGATCTCGTCCATCAGCGTGAGCGCGGGGTTCATCTCGCCGCCGACGAAGCCCGAGATCATCAGCACGGGAAGGTACTTCCGCTGCTGCTTGGCCCAGAGCGCAAGCTCCTGGCCGTTCATGTCCCCGGGCATCACCACGTCGGTCACGAGGATGTCGAAGCCGCCCGTCGCGAGATGGTCGCGGGCCGAACGGGCATCGCCGCATTCGACCACCTGCGCGCCGAGGTCGCGCAAGGTCGCCGCCATCACCGCGCGGACGGTGGCGTCATCATCGACGAGGAGGATGCGCGCCTCGATGTGCTCCGGCGCCTCCTCGGGAAGCGGCGCGGGCTCGCCGTCATGCTCGGTCGAGATCGGCAGGAACACCGAGACGCGCGTGCCGCGCCCCATGCGGCTCTCGATCCGCGCCGAGCCGCCCGACTGGCTCGCGAAGCCATAGACCATAGAGAGGCCGAGGCCCGTGCCGCGGCCAGGCTCCTTCGTTGTGAAGAACGGCTCGAAGGCGCGGGAGACCACCTCCGGCCCCATGCCGCGGCCATTGTCCTCGACATCGATCACCGCGTACTCGCCCGCAGGCAGCTCGTCGGACGATTCCGCAACCGTCACGACCCGCTGGCGGGTGCGCACGACGATGCGCCCCTGGCGCTGCATGCCGTCGCGCGCGTTGGAGACGAGGTTGATCAGGCAGGCATCGAGATGCGTCGGGTCGACCCGCACCGGAAGCGCCGCGGGGGAGAGGTCGAGCACGAGCTCGTTCTGCTCCCCTGCCGCCTTGGCAAGCAGCGTCCGGCATCGCTCGACCTGGCGGCCGACATCGCAGGACACGGGGAAGAGCATCTGCTTGCGCGCGAAGGAGAGAAGCTGCCCGGTCAGGTTCGAGCCGCGCTCGATCGTCCGCAGCATCAGCTCGGTCGTTTCCTGCGCCCGCTTGTCCTCGCGGAAGCGGAGCGCCAGCGTCTCTGTGCAGCCGAGAAGCACGGAGAGCAGATTGTTGAAGTCGTGCACCACCCCGCCGGTGAGCATGCCGACGCTCTCGAGCTTCTGGGCATGGTGCAGCTGGTCCTCGGCCTTGCGCCGCGCGGCATCGGCCTCGCCGAGACTCTCGACGAGCGCGGCATGGGCGATCGCACCCTTGCGGAGCGACCGGGCGAGCCACCAGACGGCGCCCGATGCGGCAAGCAGGATCAGCAGGATCGCGCCGGCAAGCGCGTCGTTCGCCGCCGCCATCTCCGTGCGGTCGGCCGAGACGACGATCGCCACCGGCCACCGCGAAAGGCGCTGGACCATCATGTAGCGCCTGGATGTCGGGTCGGTCTTCGTGACGATCGGCTCGGCCGCCCGCGCCTGGCTTGCCAGCACATTGGTGCCCGCCCCCCGCGCCGCGGCACCGGCCTGGCGGCCGACCAGCCAGCCCTCGAAATCCACCCAGTCGACCGTGAAATCGCGGAAGGGGCGGATGTTGGCGTAGAACGTCGCCATGTAGTCGAGCGGCGTGGTGACGAAGACGGCCCCCGCCGGCCCGTCAGTCCCCGCAATGCCGAGGACGACTGCGAACTCCCGGGCGCCGGTGACGGGGTTCACGTAGGGGCGCGTGAGGTTCGGCACGGTCGTGTCGAGCCCGCGTGCGACCGCCTCGAGCCCGATCAGGCGGAGCTTCTCCGCCGGCACGCCGCCCGAATGGGCGAGGACCGTTCCGGTTGCATCCGTCACGATGATCGCCGCCACCGCCTCGTGTCGGACGGCGATGGCGGAGATCTCCGCGGCGAGCCCAGCATCGGCGGCGCGCACGTCGAGCGCCGGGCCGCCGGCGCGGACGGCGAGGTCATGGGCGAGCAGGCGTGCGATCTCGCCATTGAGGTCGAGTACCGCCTCGGCGTGCCGGGCGGTGATCTCGAGCACCGATTGCAGCCGCGAACGGGATTCGTTGAGCGCTGCATCGCGCAGATCGGCGATCGAGGCGATGGCCAGCAGAAGCGGAACGAGCGTGGAGACGAGCAGAAGGGCGACCGTGCGTTGGCCGAGCCGATGCGCGGAGGAGGAGACGTCCTCCAGGCCGACGATGCCTCCCATGGCGTGAGTTCCCTTTTTGTTCCGTTCGATGGGGAGACGTGCCATGCTGTCCTTGTCCTCGGCCTTGTCCTCGGGCGACGGCGGTGCGGTGGCGGCCGGGGGGAGCCGGCCGCGCGACCCGGATGCCGCTGCAGGGCGGCGCTCGGGAGATACTATACCTATAACTAGGATGAAATGCCTAGTCACAATCCTTGCGTGCGTCCAGATCGGACGCGGCCACGGCCCGGTGCGCGAAGACGCGTCGCGGCCGGATCAGAGCCGGACGGATGCGGCGATGTAATTCACCGAGAGGTCCCGGCTCTCGACCCAGGCGCCGGAGGGAAGCCGCATCGTCATCCCCGCCGTCTTCAGCGGCCGGAATCCTGCCGCGCGAAGCTCCCGGCCGAGCTCGGCCGGGGTGACGAAGCGGCGCCAGTCATGCGTGCCGCGCGGCAGAAGCCGTGCGACGTACTCCGCCCCGATCTTCGCCACGGCGAGGGAGCGGAGGGTGCGGTTGATGGTCGACAGCACCAGCAGCCCGCCCGGGCGCAGCAGCGTGGCGAGCGAGGCGAGGAAGGCGCCGCGGTCCGCGACGTGCTCGATCACCTCGAGTGCGGTAACGACGTCGAAGGCGAGGCTCTCGTCGGCCAGGGTCTCGGGTGGGGCGACCCGGTACTCGATCGCGAGGCCGGATGCGGCGGCATGCGCCCTCGCCACCGCAATCGCCTCCGGCGCGGCGTCGATGCCGGTGACCGCTGCACCCCTTCGGGCGAACTCCTCCGAGGCGAGGCCCGCGCCGCAGCCTACATCGAGAAGCCTTGCCCCCTGCCAGGGGATGCCCGCCTCCCCGGCGCACGTGATCGTCCAGGCCGTGCGCAGCGGGTTCATCCGGTGCAGCGGCCGCATCGGACCCGACGGGTCCCACCACCGATCGGCGAGCGCGTCGAACCGGGCCACCTCGCCCGCCTCGACCGTCGAGCCTGCACCTGCCATCGCCCACCACCCCATTGCCGCCGCCACCGCCGCCCTTTATCTGTCGCCGCGTTGGGCGCAGGCAACAGCGCCATCCGCATCCGGTGATCCCCGATGGCCCGTCTCGTGATGAAGTTCGGCGGCACCTCCGTCGCCGACCTCGACCGTATCCGCAACGTCGCCTCCCGCGTGAAGCGCGAGGTCGAGGCCGGCCACGAGGTCGCGGTGGTCGTCTCGGCCATGGCAGGCGTGACGAACCAGCTCGTCGCCTGGTGCCAGGCGCTCTCGCCCCTGCACGACGCCCGCGAGTACGACGCGGTGGTGGCGACCGGCGAGGAGGTCACCTCGGGGCTGACGGCGATCGCGCTGCAGACCCTCGGCGTCGATGCCCGTTCCTGGCAGGGCTGGCAGATCCCGGTGATGACCGACGGCGCCCACGGCAAGGCACGCGTCGAGCGCATCGAGGGCGCGGAACTGATCCAGCGCATGCAGGCGGGTCAGGTGCCCGTGGTGTGCGGGTTCCAGGGCCTCGGGCCGGACAACAGGGTGACGACGCTCGGGCGCGGCGGGTCCGACCTGTCGGCCGTCGCGCTTGCCGCGGCGCTCGAGGCCGACCGCTGCGACATCTTCACCGATGTCGATGGCGTCTACACGACCGACCCGCGCATCGTGCCCAAGGCCCGCAAGCTCGACCGCATCGCCTATGAGGAGATGCTGGAGATGGCGAGCCTTGGCGCGAAGGTGCTGCAGACCCGCTCGGTCGAGCTTGCGATGAAGGAACGTGTGCGCGTGCAGGTGCTATCCTCCTTCGAGGACAAGCCCGGCACGCTCGTGGTGGACGAGGACGAGATCGTGGAAAAGGAACTGGTCAGCGGCATCGCCTATTCCCGCGACGAGGCGAAGGTCACGCTCAGGCACGTGCCCGACCGGCCCGGCGTCGCCGCGGCCGTGTTCGGCTCGCTGGCCGAGGCGCATGTGAATGTCGACATGATCGTGCAGAACGTCTCGGCCGAGGGCACGACGGACATGACCTTCACCGTCGGCAAGGCCGACCTTGCCCGCGCCATGGACACGCTCGGCGGCAAGCGGGAGGCGATCGGCTACGCCGAGGTCACGGCCGATGCCGGGGTGGCGAAGATCTCGGTCGTCGGCATCGGCATGCGAAGCCATGCGGGCGTGGCCAACACCATGTTCCAGGCCCTCGCGGGCAGGGGCATCAACATCGAGGTGATCACCACCTCCGAGATCAAGATCTCGGTGCTGATCCGCGAGGATGCGACCGAGCTCGCCGTGCGCGCCCTGCACGCCGCCTACGGGCTGGACGCATCCTGATGGACCGTGCGGAGGCGAGGGCGAGGCTCGACGCGCTCTGGCGGCGGGGAACGGAGTTTCTCGGCTCGGAGGTCGCCATCATGGGCGGGGCGATGAGCTGGGTGAGCGAGCGGCATCTCGTCTCTGCCATTTCCAACGCCGGCGGCTTCGGCGTGATCGCCTGCGGCTCGATGGGCCCGGGCCTGCTTGACGCCGAGATCGCGGGCACGAAGGCGCTGACCGCGAAGCCCTTCGGCGTGAACCTGATCACCATGCATCCCGAGCTCGAGGCGCTGATCGATGTCTGCCTCGCCCACAAGGTCGGGCACATCGTTCTGGCCGGCGGCCTTCCCCCCGGCACGGCGATCAGGCGGGTGAAGGATGGCGGGGCGAAGCTGATCTGCTTCACGCCCGCGCTCTCGCTCGGCAAGAAGCTCGTCCGCTCCGGCGCGGACGCGATCGTCATCGAAGGCTCGGAGGCGGGGGGGCATATCGGACCGGTCAGCCTCACCGTGCTCGCGCAGGAGGTGCTGCCGCATCTGCGTGACGTTCCGGTGTTCGTCGCGGGCGGCATCGGCCGGGGCGAGGCGATCCTCTCCTATCTCGAGATGGGCGCGGCGGGCGTGCAGCTTGGCACCCGCTTCGTGTGCGCCACCGAATCGATCGCCCATGCGCGGTTCAAGCAGGCCTTCATCCGCGCCTCGGCGCGCGATGCCCTGCCGACGGTGCAGCTCGACCCGCGCTTCCCCGTCATCCCCGTGCGCGCCCTGGTCAATCAGGGAACGGATCGGTTCATGGAGCACCAGGCCGAGGTGGTGCGACGCTTCACAGAAGGCGAGCTCACCAAGGAGGCCGCGCAGCTCGACATAGAGCATTTCTGGGCCGGTGCGCTCCGCCGCGCGGTGATCGAGGGTGACATCGAGCAGGGCTCGGTGATGGCCGGCCAGAGCGTCGGCCTCGTCACGCGCGAGCAGCCGACGGCGGAGATCATCGCCGAGCTCGTGGAGCAGGCCGTCGCGGCGATCGCCGGCCGCGGCGCCGAGGCGGCCGCCGCGGCCGCCGACTGACGGCCACGTCGTGGCCGCCGGCAGCGACCGGGCAGCGCCGCGAAGACTGCTTGGCCGCCTGCGCGTGGTCATGGCCGAGGCGGAGACGCCGCAGGCCCGCTTCTCCGCGATCGTCCGCATCGTGGCAGCGGAACTGGCCGCGGAGGTCTGCTCGATCTACGTCATGCGGCCAGGCGAGATCCTCGAGCTCTTCGCGACCGAGGGGCTTCGGCAGGATGCCGTGCACCGCACCCGGCTTCGGGTGGGCGAAGGCATTGTCGGCACGGTCGCGGCGAGCGGCCAGGCCCTGAACCTTCCCGATGCGCAGAACCACCCCGCCTTCGCCTATCGCGCCGAGACGGGCGAGGAGGCCTTCGCCTCCATGCTCGCCGTGCCGGTCCTGCGCGGCGGCCAGGTGCTCGGCGTCATCGCCGTGCAGAACCGCGACGTGCGGCTCTACCACGAGGACGAGGCCGAGGCGCTCGAGACCCTCGCGATGCTTCTCGCCGAGCTCGTCGTAGGCCTCTCGCGGTCCGGCGGGTCCGAACAGGGCGAGCGGCCACGGGCGCTCAACGTCACCCTGCCGCGGGTCTTCGAGGGGGTGGGGCTGACGCCGGGAATCGTGCTTGGACCGGTGCTCTGCCATGGCGCGCGGCCCGCTCAAGCGACCGTGCTCGCCGACGACCCCGCCCGCGAGCGTGACCGGCTCGAAGCTGCGATCGCCGAGATGCATGCCGGGCTCGATGCCCTGGTGACCAAGGGGATCGGCCGCGGCTCCGCCTCGGCCGAGACGCGCGACGTGCTCGAGGCCTACCGGCTGATCGCCGCCGATGCCGGCTGGCTCGCGCGCATCCGCGACTCCGTCATCGCCGGGCTGACGGCGGAAGCGGCGGTGGAGCGCGAGCTCGGCGAACTGCGCGCGCGGATGCGCCGCGTGAGCGACGCCTATCTCCGCGAGCGGCTCGCCGATCTCGAGGATGCGGGGGGCAGGCTGCTCGACCATCTCGCCGGCCGGGTGCAGGCCGAAGGCGCGGCACCCGGCTTCATCCTTCTCGCGCGCCGCCTCGGCCCGGCCGAGCTCCTCGACTACCACGCGCGCGGCCTCGCCGGGCTCCTGCTCGAGGAGGGGAGCCCGACCGCGCATGCGACGATCATCGCGCGCGCCCTCGAGGTGCCGCTGCTAGCCGGGGGCCGCGGCGCCGTCGATGCGGCGGAGGCGGGCGAGGCGGCTGTGCTCGATGCAGAGGAGGGGCGGCT
The DNA here is from genome assembly GCF_007644105.1 of Elioraea rosea. Lineage (GTDB taxonomy): Bacteria > Pseudomonadota > Alphaproteobacteria > Acetobacterales > Acetobacteraceae > Elioraea_A > Elioraea_A rosea. The sequence continues at coordinate 31,236 of NZ_VFAC01000027.1, forward strand.
GATTCTCCGCCCAGACAGCGAGATCGTGTACGGCTACGAGGCGGCGATCAGCGCGCGCGCCGTCCGCCGCGCGGTGCTGGCCGAGAGCGCGCTGCTTCCTCCCCTCACCCGCGACGGCGTGCGCATCAGCGTGATGATGAATGCCGGGCTGCTTGCCGATGTCGGCCATCTCGCAGGCTCCGGCGCCGACGGGATCGGCCTGTTCCGCACCGAGATCGCCTGGCTCGCCCGTGGCGGGCTGCCCGATGCCGAGGCGGAGGAGCAGTTCTATGCCCGCGTCGTCGAGGGCGCGGCCGGCCGGCCGGTTCTGTTCCGCACGATCGACCTCGGCGGCGACAAGCTGCTTCCCGGCTTCCCGCATGGCGAGGAGGAGAACCCGGCACTCGGCTGGCGGTCGCTCCGCATCGGGCTCGACCGGCCGGCCATGCTGCGGCGGCAACTCCGCGCCCTGCTGCGCGCCGCCGCCGGGGCGAGGACGCTCAGGGTGATGTTCCCGATGGTCACGACCGTCGAGGAGTTCCGCGCTGCGAAGGCGATGCTGCGGGCAGAGACGGCGTCGCTCCGCCGCGCGGGGCGTGCGCCCGAGCATGTGCTTGCCGGTGCCATGCTCGAGGTGCCGGCGCTGGTGTGGCAGATGCCCGCCCTGCTCGACGAGGCCGATTTCCTCTCGATCGGCTCGAACGATCTGACCCAGTTCCTGTTCGCAGCGGATCGGGGCAATGCCCGCGTCGCCGGCCGCTACGACTTCCTGTCCGCCCCGATGCTCGACCTTCTCGCCCATGTCGCCGCGCTCTGCCGGGCTGCGAGTGTACCGGTGAGCCTGTGCGGTGAGGCGGCGTCACGCCCGCTCGAGGCCCTTGCGGTGCTCGGCGTCGGCATCCGATCCGTGTCGATGCCGGCAGGGGCGGTGCCTGCGGTGAAGGCGATGGTGCGCAGCCTGGATCTGTCGGCCTTCTCGCGCTTCCTGGCTGGGCTGCGTCGTTCCGCAGCGGGAGGCCACTCGCTGCGCACAGAGATTGCGGCCTGGGCGCGAGATCACGGGATCACTCTCTAGCAGAAGTCGAATTAGCTGGGACTTCTTCTATCGATTTTCGTAACATCTGCACGTTAGGGCTGGAATGTGCCTGCGCTCCCGCGCTAGACGATTGTAGGTCGGGCGGGGTGCAGGGGGACAACCGGCGCCCGTGTGTCATGCCGTGCTGCAGGGATATCGGCAGGTGTTGCAAGACGGAAAGACTGTGGCGGCCGATGGGGCGATGTCCATGCCGGCAGCCAGCCCCTCCGCGGTCGGTGGCCTGCTCAGGGCAGCGAGGCAGCGTCATGGACTGTCGGTCCAGGACGTGGCGGTCGCTCTCCGCATCCGCAGGCCCTATCTCGACGCGATCGAGGATGGCCGGGTTTCGGCCCTGCCGGCGCCGGCCTACGCGATCGGCTTCGTCAAGACCTACGCCGCCGCGCTCGGCCTCGACCAGGAGGAGATCGCCCGGCGCTGGCGCGACGAGACGGGCAATGCCGCAGCGCGCCGGCCCGAGCTCTCCTTTCCCGCCCCTGTGCCGGAGCGGGGCATTCCCGCCGGTGCGCTGATCGTCGTGGGCGTCATCCTCGCCGCAGGCATCTATGGCGGCTGGTACTACCTTTCCGGAACGGGCCAGCGTGTGGCCGACATCGTGCCGCCTCTGCCTGAGCGCCTGGCGAGGATCGACACCGCGCCGGCCCCGCAAGCAAGCCCCCAGCAGGCACCGGCACCCCTGACGCAGACCGGCCCGGTCGCCGCCCTGCCGGGTCTCGCACCCTCCGCGCCACCCTCCCAGCCCGCTCCTGTTGTGGCGCCTTCCTTTGGCGAGGCTTCGTCCGGGCAGCAGGCCACCGTCCCGCTGGCGCCGATGCCCGAACCGCCGCGCGTGATGCTGCCGCCCACCGGGGCCTGGCCCACCGGCCCCGCGGTCACGCCCGAGAGCCTTCTCCCACCCCGGCCGGCCACGCCGAACCCCACGAGCGCGAACGCAGCGACCGTCGCTACCGCCCCGGCGGCCCCGCCTGCCGAGCCGCCACCTCCGCCCGCCCAGAGCTTCGGCGGAAGCGACGACAGCCGCGTCGTCCTCCGCGCCCGCGCGGACAGCTGGATCCAGGTGCGCGAGCGCTCCGGCGGCACCGTCCTGTTCAACCGCGTCCTCCGCCCGGGCGAGACCTATCGCGTGCCGATGCGCTCGGGCCTCCTGCTGACGACAGGCAATGCCGGCGGCCTTGAGGTGGTGCTCGACGGCGACGCGCTGCCGACGCTGGGGCAGCAGGGCGTCGTCCGACGCGACCTGCCACTGGAGCCCGAGGCGCTCCGCCAGGCCGTCGCCGCGCTGCCGCGCTGAGGGGCCTTCACCGTCCCGCGCTGGATAAACCGGCGCCGCCGCGCCATTCTTCGCGTGCACGGGAGAGGATGGCCTGATGTCGTATCGCCCCTATCAGCACATTGAGCGGCGCAAGAGCCGGCAGATCCATGTCGGCGGCGTCGCCGTGGGCGGCGATGCGCCGATCTCCGTGCAGACCATGACCAACACGCCGACGACGGACGTCGAGGCCACGATCGCGCAGATCCGCCGCGCCGAGATCGCCGGCGTCGACATCGTGCGGGTCTCGGTGCCGGACGAGGAGAGCACGGCGGCACTCGCGAAGATCGTGCCCGAGGTGGGCGTGCCGATCGTCGCCGACATCCACTTCCACTACCGCCGCGCCATCGAGGCGGCCAAGGCGGGTGCGGCCTGCCTTCGCATCAACCCGGGCAATATCGGCTCGGCCGAGCGCGTGAAGGAGGTCATCCGCGCGGCACGGGACCATGGCTGCTCCATCCGCATCGGCGTGAACGCGGGCTCGCTCGAGAAGCACCTGCTCGAGAAGTACGGCGAGCCAAACCCCGAGGCGCTGGTGGAAAGCGCGCTCTGGCACGCGGCGCACCTGCAGGAGCACGATTTCCACGAGTTCAAGATCTCGGTGAAGGCCTCCGACGTCTTCCTCGCCGTCGCCGCCTACCAGCAGCTCGCGGAGGCGTGCGACCACCCGCTGCATCTCGGCATCACCGAGGCCGGCTCGCGCCGGACCGGCACGGTGAAGTCGGCCATCGGCATCGGCTCGCTTCTCTGGGCGGGCATCGGCGACACGATCCGCGTCTCCCTGTCGGACGAGCCCGAGGAGGAGGTGCGTGTCGGCTGGGAGATCCTGAAGGGGCTTCACCTGCGGCACCGGGGCGTGAAGATCATCTCCTGCCCCTCCTGCGCCAGGCAGGGCTTCGACGTGATCCGCACCGTCGAGGCGCTGGAGAAGCGGCTCGAGCACATCCAGGTGCCGATCTCGCTCTCCATCATCGGCTGCGTCGTGAACGGCCCGGGCGAGGCGCTGCTGACCGATCTCGGGCTGACGGGGGGCGGCGCGGGTCGCCACATGGTCTACGCCGCGGGGCGGACGGACCATACGATCGGCACCGAGGAGATGGTCGAGCACATCGTCTCCCTCGTCGAGGCCAAGGCGGCGGCGCTCAAGGCCAAGGCGGCGGTTCCGAAGGCCGCCGAGTAGGCCCCTCCGCCCTGCGCCCTTGACAGGCAGCGCGCGAGGCTGCCCTTGGCGCATCCGATGCGCCGTTCGATTGGACCAGTGGACCCGTGACAGCACTTCAGCCCGTGCGCGGCATGCGCGACCTCATCGGCGAGGACGCCCGCCGCCACCGCCACGTGATCGAGACCGCCCGCCGTGTTGCCGACCTCTGGGGCTTCGATGCCTGGGAGACGCCGGTGCTCGAGGACACGCGCGTGTTCTCCCGCACGCTGGGCGATACGTCCGACGTCGTCACCAAGGAGATGTACTCCTTCGAGGACAGGGGCGGGGACAGTGTGACGCTGCGGCCTGAGAACACCGCCGGCGTCTGCCGCGCGCTCGTCTCCAACGGGCTGACGCAGAGCCTGCCGCAGAAGGTGTTCTACGCCGGCCCGATGTTCCGCTACGAGCGGCCGCAAAAGGGCAGGTACCGCCAGTTCCACCAGATCGGTATCGAAACGCTCGGCGCGGCCGAGCCGCTTGCCGATGCAGAGGTGATCGCCTGCGGCTTCGAGATCCTCACCGCCCTGGGCGTCGCTGAGGGAACGGTGCTCGAGGTCAACACGCTCGGCGACGCCGAGAGCCGGGCCGCCTACCGTGCCGCGCTCGTGTCGTTCCTGAGGCAGCATGAGGCGTCGCTGTCGGAGGAGAGCCGCGAGCGCCTCGCGCGCAACCCCCTCCGCGTACTCGACAGCAAGGACGCGAAGGACCGCGCGATCGTCGCCGACGCGCCCGACATCTTCGCGCACCTGACCGATGCCGCACGCGCGCACTGGGAGGGGGTGCTCGCAGCGCTCGACGCCTTCGGCGTTCCCCACCGCGTCAATCCGCGCATCGTGCGCGGGCTCGACTACTACAGCCACACCGCCTTCGAGTTCGTGACCGACCGGCTCGGCGCGCAGGGCACCGTGATGGCAGGCGGGCGGTATGACGGGCTTGTCGAGGAGATGGGCGGACCGCCGACGCCGTCCGTCGGTTGGGCCGCCGGCATCGAGCGTCTTGCGATGCTTCTCGCCGAGGCGCCGCCCGCGCCGTCGCCCGTCGCCGTCATCCCCGTCGGCGAGGCGGCCGAGAAGGTGGCGCTGTCGGTGATGACGACGCTTCGCCGCGCCGGGGTGCGCGCCGAGATGGCATTCCGCGGCAACCTCAAGCGGCGGATGGAACGGGCGAACAAGACCGGCGCGCGGACCGCCGTCATTCTCGGAGAGGCCGAGCTCGCCGCAGGCACCGCGCAGGTGAAGGACCTCCGCTCGGGCGCGCAGGAGGCGGTGCCGCTCGAGGCGCTCGCCGCGCGGTTGGGGGGATGAACGCCGCCTTCTCGCCAGGCTTCGCCGCGCGGCTCGACCGCGTGCTGATGCGCGCGCAGGAGCTCGAGGCAATGCTGCAATCGGGCCTCGATGGCCCGGCCTATGTCGCGGCGACGCGCGAGCAGGCCTCGATTGCCGAGTTGGCCGACCAGATCGCCGCGCTGCGGCGGGCTGAGCGCGAGCTCGCCGAGGCAGAGGCGCTGCGCGACGGCGCTGATACCGAGCCCGAGCTGCGCGCGATGGCGGAGGACGAGGCCCGCGCGCTCGCCGAAACGGTCGAGGCGCTGTCGCGCGCGGTGCGAATCGCGCTGCTGCCGAAGGACGAGGCGGACGAGCGCAACGCCATCCTCGAAGTGCGCGCCGGCGCGGGCGGGGACGAGGCCGCGCTTTTCGCCGCCGACCTGTTCGAGATGTATCGGCGCTACGCCGAGGGGCGCGGCTGGCGCTTCGAGGTTCTCGAGCTCTCCGAGAACGATCTCGGCGGCTATCGCGAAGCGGTGGCCGGCATCGCGGGGCAGAACGTGTTCGCGCGGCTGAAGTTCGAAAGCGGCGTGCACCGCGTGCAGCGCGTGCCGGCCACGGAGGCGCAGGGGAGGATCCATACCTCTACCGCAACGGTCGCCGTGCTGCCCGAGGCCGAGGAGGTCGACGTCGCCGTGAACGAGGCCGATCTCCGCGTCGATGTGTTCCGCGCATCCGGTGCGGGCGGCCAGCATGTGAACAAGACGGAGAGCGCGGTGCGCATCACGCACCTGCCCACCGGAATCGTCGTGCAATGCCAGGACGAGAAGAGCCAGCACAAGAACCGCGCGAGGGCGATGAAGATCCTGCGCGCGCGGCTCTATGAGCGCGAGCGCGAGGCAAAGGCTTCCGCACGGTCCGACATGCGGCGGTCGCAGGTCGGCACCGGCGACCGTTCCGAGCGCATCCGCACCTACAACGTTCCCCAGGGGCGGGTGACCGACCACCGCATTGGGCTCACGCTGCACAAGATCGACCGCGTGCTCGCGGGCGAGCTAGAAGAGCTGATCGATGCGCTCACTGCGGAGCAGCAGGCGGAGCTGCTCGCCGCAGAGGGATGAACGGGACCGAGACGATCGGCGCGCTTCTCTGCGAGGCGGGCGCGGCGTTCCGAGCGGCCGGTATCGAGGAGGCACGCGTCGAGGCGCGGCTCCTGCTCGGCCATGTTCTCGGGCGCAAGCCGCTCGCTCTGCCGCTTGAGGCCCATCGTGCGGTATCGGCTGCGGATGCTGCCCGGTTCCGCGCCCTCGTCGCGCGCCGTGCCGCGCGCGAGCCGTCCGCGCATCTGACCGGAACGCGGGGCTTCTGGACGCTCGATCTTGCCGTCACGCCAGACGTGCTGATCCCGCGCCCCGATACCGAGACGATCGTCGCCTGCGCGCTCGATCATGTGCGGGACAGGTGCGCCGTGCACCGCGTGCTTGACCTTGGCACCGGCTCCGGCGCGATCCTTCTCGCGCTGCTTTCGGAACTGCCACGTGCGTATGGCGTCGGGCTCGACCGGAGCGCCGCCGCGCTCGCCGTTGCACGCCGCAACGCCGAGGCGTGCGGCGTCGCTGCGCGCGCAGGCTTCGTGCGCGGCAACTGGGCCCGCGCGATCGCGGGCGGGTTCGACATCGTCGTCAGCAACCCGCCCTATATTGACCAGGCAACGATCGCCACGCTCGAGCCCGAGGTGGCAAGGCACGAACCCCGTGGCGCGCTCGATGGAGGCGAGGACGGGCTTGATGCCTATCGCGCCATCCTTCCCGACCTGCGCCGCCTGCTTGCGCCCGGCGGCATCGCGGTGCTCGAGCTCGGCTTCGGGCAGGCGGAGTCGGTGGCGGCGCTGGCGCGCGAGGCTGGGCTCGTCGGGGTCGAATTACGGCAGGATTTGGGCGGTGTTCCGCGCGCGTTCGCCCTGCGACCTGCGTGACTCCACCCTTGCGCAAAAAACGGGTTGGCGGGGCCACCGCCGCGCACTAGGGTGCCTCGGGTTGCGACCCATCCTCAAAGAACAGGACCAGGCGAGGCGCCATGGCGCAGCGACCGGGACGAGGAAGGGCAGGGCCTCGGGCTGGGAGCTTCCGCCCGATGCCGGCGACCCGGCAAGCGACGCTGCGACAACAACGGCAGACACACAGACATGAACCTCAAGCGCATGCGCGGACGCGGCCATCACCAGGCTCCCCGGCATCAGCATCGAAACATGCCGATGAACCGGAACCATGTGTTCGACAGCAACGGCCCCGACGTGCGGCTCCGAGGCACCTCGCAGCAGCTTTTCGAGAAGTACCTCCAGCTCGGCCGCGACGCCACGTCGGCGGGCGACAGGGTGATGGCGGAAAGCTACTTCCAGCACGCCGAGCACTACTTCCGCATCCTCAACGCCATGCAGCAGCAGACGCAGGGCCCGGGCCAGCCGCAGCAGGGCCAGCCGAACGGCAATGGCGGCCAGCGGCGCGGCTACGAGGGCGAGGGGATCGACCCCGTGGACGCAGCGGTCGAGCAGGCGATGAACGGCCACGCGACCGAGGCATCGCTGCCCGCCGGCGAGGGCGAGCAGCCGAAGCTCCAGCCGAGCGCCGACTGAGCCTGGCCGCTCAGCCGAGATCCAACCGGAGATAGCGGACGCGTTTGCCCCTGTCGGCGAGGAAGGCCTCGCCGACCGTGGCGAACCCCTCCCGGTCATGGAAGGCGAGCGAGCCCGGATTGGGCGGCTCGATGTTCACTTCCGCCACCACTGCCCGGTAACCTGCCCGGCGGGCCGCGTCAGCCACATCCTTATAGAGTGCACGCGCCACGCCCCGGCCCCGGCTCGCTGCATCCACGATGACCCGGTCGACGTAGACGAAATCGTTCATCCGATCCGCGAACCAGCGGAAATTCGGGCTGGCGAGCCGCGCGCCGGGGCCGTAGGCGAGCAGGAAGCCTGACCGCGACTCGGCCACCGCGGCATGGAAGACCCGGGCGAGGCCCGCCTCGAGCGCCGCTCTGTCGAGCGGCCCTGTTTCAACCTCGTGCGCGGCATTGAGCGCGAGCACCCAGTCATGGTCCTCCGGCCCGAGGGGGCGGAGGATCAAGCTTCCGCCTCACGCAAGACGATGGTGTCGCCGACCGCGACCCGGCCCCCTTCCTCAACCCGGCCATAGACGCCTAGGTCCGGGTGGTCGAAGGCCTCGCGCAGTCCCGCCACGGGGTCGCAGTCCCGCTTCGCGGTGACGGGGTTCACCTCCGTCGCCGGGCATCGAGGAATGCGTTTGGTGATGGTCAGGGTTGCGCCGCCGAGCTCGATGCTGCGGCCCATCCAGTCGAACTCCGCCCACGGGGCGAGCCCGCTGAAGTAGATGTTCGCCCGGAATCGCAGCTTGTCGAGGCTTCGGCCCATTTCCTTCTCGAGTGCTGCGAGCGAGGCGAGATTGATCAGCGAGACGACCTTGTTCCTGTGGTCGCTGAAGCTATGGCCGGGAGAGGTGACGAATCGCGGCCGGCCGCGGGCCTCCTCGCCGAGATAGCGTGTGAGCCAGGCGGCGATCTCCCCCCGGCCCTCGGCGGTGGCGGTGCTTGCCGTGAGGGCCTGGCCGTCGGGCGGGCGGATCACCAGCACCTCGCGCCTGTCGTCCCAAGCTGCATGCAGCGCCGCGAGGCGCTCGTTCTTCATCAGCATCGCGAAGTGCTGCTTCTGCAGCCAGGTGGGGGCGGCCTCGTCGAACGGCGCATCGCCCTGCGCGAGCGCGAACCTCCTGTCTCCCGGCAACGGCTCGCCCGGGTCGAGATGCACCTCGCCGAGGCTCTCGGCAGAGAGGCCCTTCACCGGATAGCGGTAGATGTGTTCGACGAGCACGCGGCACCCCTTCCAAGACCTTGAGCCCCATCAAAGCGTTTCCCATGTGAGATGCGCAACGCTCGAGGCCTCTCGCGCGGTGCCGGCAGGACGCAGCCTTCGGGGGCGCCCCGTCGATCCGTCGCCTCAAGGAGGGACATGAATGGACATCGAGAAGTTCACCGAACGGGCCCGCGGCTTCATCCAGGCCGCCAGCACCATCGCCATCCGCGAATACCACCAGCGGCTGCTGCCTGAGCACCTGCTCAAGGCGCTGCTCGACGACAGCGAAGGTGCAGCCGCCGGGCTGATCCGCGCCGCGGGGGGAGACCCTGCGCGCGTCCGCGCCGCTGCCGACCAGGCGGTGGCGAAGCTGCCGAAGGTCTCGGGCTCCGGCGCCGGCCAGCCGATGCTGAGCCCGGAGCTCGTGCGCGTGCTCGACGCCGCGCAGCAGGCGGCGCAGAAGGCGGGCGACGAGTACGTCGCGCAGGATCGTCTGCTCGTCGCGATCGCCAATGCCGAGGGGGCGGCCGGCTCCGCGCTTCGCCAGGCGGGCGTGACCGCCCAGGCGCTCGACCGCGCGGTGGCGGAAATCCGCAAGGGCCGCAAGGTGACGAGCCAGGGCGCGGAGGACACATTCGACGCACTGTCGAAATACGCCCGCGACATCACCGAGATCGCCCGCGAGGGCAAGCTCGACCCTGTGATCGGCCGCGACGAGGAGATCCGCCGCGCCATCCAGGTTCTCGCGCGGCGCACGAAGAACAATCCCGTGCTGATCGGCGAGCCTGGCGTCGGCAAGACGGCGATCGTCGAGGGCCTCGCTCTTCGCATCGTCAACGGCGATGTGCCCGAGGCGCTGAAGGGCAAGCGCGTGCTCGCGCTGGACCTCGGCGCGCTCGTCGCAGGCGCGAAGTTCCGCGGCGAATTCGAGGAGAGGCTGAAGGCGGTGCTGTCCGAGATGGAGCAGGCCGCCGGCGAGGTGATCCTGTTCATCGACGAGATGCACACGCTCGTCGGCGCGGGCAAGGCGGAAGGCGCGATGGATGCGTCCAACCTGCTGAAGCCGGCGCTCGCGCGCGGCGAGCTTCACTGCATTGGTGCCACGACGCTCGACGAGTACCGCAAGCACGTCGAGAAGGACGCCGCACTGGCCCGTCGCTTCCAGCCCGTGTTCGTCTCCGAGCCTTCGGTCGAGGACACGATCTCGATCCTGCGTGGGCTGCGCGAGAAGTACGAGCTGCACCACGGCGTGCGAATCGCCGACGCCGCGCTCGTCGCGGCCGCGACGCTCTCCAACCGCTACATCACCGACCGCTTCCTTCCCGACAAGGCGATCGACCTCGTCGACGAGGCCTCGAGCCGGCTTCGCATGCAGGTCGACAGCAAGCCCGAGGAGCTCGACGAGCTCGACCGGCGCCTCATCCAGCTCAAGATCGAGCGCGAGGCGCTGAAGCGCGAGGAGGATGCCGCCTCCAAGGAGCGACTCGCACGGCTCGAGCGCGAGATCGCGGAGCTCGAGGAGAAGTCCGACGCGATGACGGCCGAGTGGCAGGCCGAGAAGTCGCGCGTCGCCGAGACGCAGACGCTGAAGGAGAAGCTTGACCGCGCCAGGGCCGATGCCGAGGTGGCGCAGCGCCAGGGCGACCTCGGACGCGCCTCCGAGCTCCGCTACGGCGTCATCCCCGAGCTCGAGAAGAAGATCGCGGACGCCGGCTCGCAGGGCAGCCTCGTGAACGAGGCCGTGACGGAGGAGCAGATCGCCCACGTCGTCAGCCGCTGGACCGGCATTCCCGTCGACAAGATGCTCGAGGGCGAGCGGGCGAAGCTTCTCGCGATGGAGGACAATCTCCGCCGCCGCGTCGTCGGCCAGGAGGATGCGCTGAAGGCGGTGGCCAATGCCGTGCGCCGCGCCCGCGCCGGGCTGCAGGACCCGAACCGTCCGATCGGCTCGTTCCTCTTCCTCGGCCCCACGGGCGTCGGCAAGACCGAGCTCTGCAAGGCGCTCGCCGGCTTCCTGTTCGACGACGAGCGCGCGATGGTGCGCATCGACATGTCCGAGTACATGGAGAAGCACGCCGTCTCGCGGCTCATCGGTGCGCCTCCGGGCTATGTCGGCTACGAGGAGGGCGGTGCGCTCACCGAAGCCGTCCGCCGCCGGCCCTACCAGGTGATCCTGTTCGACGAGGTGGAGAAGGCGCACGAGGACGTCTTCAACGTTCTTCTCCAGGTGCTCGACGACGGCCGCCTGACGGACGGGCAGGGGCGGACGGTGGACTTCCGCAACACCATCATCGTGCTCACCTCGAACCTCGGCAGCGAGATCCTCGCCGCCCAGCGCGAGGACGAGGATGTCGACCTCGTGCGCGGCCAGGTGATGGCGGTGGTGCGCGGGCGGTTCCGGCCCGAGTTCCTGAACCGGCTCGACGAGATCATCCTGTTCCGCCGCCTCGGCCGCGGCGAGATGGGAGCGATCGTCGAGATCCAGCTCGAGCGCCTGAAGGCCCTGCTCGCGGACCGCAAGGTGACGCTCGAGGTGGGCGAGGACGCGAAGGC
>NZ_VFAC01000027.1:47500-54259 GCF_007644105.1 Elioraea rosea
GGGGATGAGCTGTGGCTAGGGGTGAAAGGCCAATCAAACTCGGAAATAGCTGGTTCTCCGCGAAATCTATTGAGGTAGATCGTCTCTTGCTTCGCCCTGGGGGGTAGAGCACTGGATGGGCTAGGGGGCCCCAAAGGCTTACCAAACCTAACCAAACTCCGAATACCCAGGAGCGTGACAGAGGCAGACAGTCCCGGGGTGCTAAGGTCCCGGGTCGAGAGGGAAACAACCCAGACCAACAGCTAAGGTCCCCAAATCGTGGCTAAGTGGGAAAGCATGTGGGAAGGCCAAAACAACCAGGAGGTTGGCTTAGAAGCAGCCATCCTTTAAAGAAAGCGTAATAGCTCACTGGTCTAATAGCCGTCCTGCGGCGAAAATGTAACGGGGCTCAAGCCACGTACCGAAGCTTTGGGTGCATCGCAAGATGCGCGGTAGCGGAGCGTTCCGTAAGCCTGCGAAGCGGACTCGTGAGGGTCCGTGGAGGTATCGGAAGTGCGAATGCGGACATGAGTAGCGACAAACAGTGCGAGAAACACTGTCGCCGAAAGCCCAAGGGTTCCTGCGCAAGGTTAATCCGCGCAGGGTCAGCCGGCCCCTAAGACGAGGGCGAAAGCCGTAGTCGATGGAAACCAGGTCAACATTCCTGGGCCCGCCAGAAGTGACGAAGGTGAAGCGTTGTGTCCCCTTAACGGATTGGGGGTGCAGCTGGATCCTTCCAGGAAATAGCTCTGGCATAGGACCGTACCCGAAACCGACACAGGTGGGCTGGTAGAGAATACCAAGGCGCTTGAGAGAACGATGCTGAAGGAACTAGGCAAATTGCCCGCGTAACTTCGGGATAAGCGGGACCCCTTGCCGGGCAACCGGTGGGGGGTGGCACAGACCAGGGGGTAGCGACTGTTTATCAAAAACACAGGGCTCTGCGAACTCGAGAGAGGACGTATAGGGTCTGACGCCTGCCCGGTGCCGGAAGGTTAAGAGGAGAGGTGCAAGCCTTGAATCGAAGCCCCGGTAAACGGCGGCCGTAACTATAACGGTCCTAAGGTAGCGAAATTCCTTGTCGGGTAAGTTCCGACCTGCACGAATGGCGTAACGACTTCCCCACTGTCTCCAGCATCGGCTCAGCGAAATTGAATTCCCCGTGAAGATGCGGGGTACCCGTGGTCAGACGGAAAGACCCTATGAACCTTTACTGCAACTTTGCACTGGCGTTAGAAGGGGACTGTGTAGGATAGGCGGGAGCCGTTGAAGCAGGGGCGCTAGCTCTTGTGGAGGCAACCTTGAAATACCGCCCTGGCTTCTTTTGACGTCTAACCTCGACCAGTTATCCTGGTCAGGGACCGTGCATGGTGGGCAGTTTGACTGGGGCGGTCGCCTCCCAAAAGGTAACGGAGGCGCGCGATGGTGGGCTCAAGCCGGTCGGACATCGGCTGTTGAGTGCAAAGGCATAAGCCCGCCTGACTGCGAGAGCGACAGCTCGAGCAGAGACGAAAGTCGGCCTTAGTGATCCGGTGGTTCCACGTGGAAGGGCCATCGCTCAACGGATAAAAGGTACTCTAGGGATAACAGGCTGATCTCCCCCAAGAGTCCATATCGACGGGGAGGTTTGGCACCTCGATGTCGGCTCATCGCATCCTGGGGCTGGAGCAGGTCCCAAGGGTTCGGCTGTTCGCCGATTAAAGCGGTACGTGAGCTGGGTTCAGAACGTCGTGAGACAGTTCGGTCCCTATCTGCCATGGGTGTCGGAGACTTGAGAGGATCTGTCCCTAGTACGAGAGGACCGGGATGGACGTACCTCTGGTGGACCGGTTGTCGCGCCAGCGGCACAGCCGGGTAGCTATGTACGGAAGGGATAACCGCTGAAAGCATCTAAGCGGGAAACCCGCCTCAAAACGAGGTCTCCCTGAAGAGCCGTGGAAGACCACCACGTCGATAGGCCGGGTGTGGAAGTGTGGCAACACATGAAGCTGACCGGTACTAATCGCTCGTTCGGCTTGAGATCCGCGCCATGACAGGGATCCATTCCTCGAGAATGGGGCCTGTCATCCATGCGCAGCACGAAAGACGGCTACGGCCGGCAAACCCATCACATCACGCCACGAACGCCTCGGATGTCTCTCTAAGAGACGTGCGGGGCTTGTCCGGATCCGATGACCTGGTGGCTATTGCGAGGGGCAAACACCCGATCCCATCCCGAACTCGGCCGTGAAAACCCTCTGCGCCAATGGTACTGCGTCTCAAGGCGCGGGAGAGTCGGTCGCTGCCAGGTCTTCCGATCCGGATGATGAACCATCTCGACATGCCCACCACTCTGTCGCGGGGTGGAGCAGCCCGGTAGCTCGTCAGGCTCATAACCTGAAGGTCACAGGTTCAAATCCTGTCCCCGCAACCAACGACAGTACTTGGCTGGATGAAAGCGCCCTTTGGGCGCTTTTGTCGTTTATGGGCAGTGGCTCGTGGCCTGCAGTTGGGGTTGAGGCCGTCAGCCTCAGGATCACCGGAAGGTCACCTTCAAGCGTGACGCATACACCGTCCCCACCTGAAGCCTCGGGCGAGTGGACGATCCGGCTGATGAGGCCTCGGAGCGCCTCCGCCGCCTCCTCCCGGATCGATGCGTCGTGCAGCCCCAGCTCCAGGGCGTCGACTTGCTTTCGATAGAGGGTGAGCGCGCTGGGGAGGAGCGTAACCGAAGGCGCTGTCGGCGCCTTGACTGATTCTGCCGCGGCCAGTGCTTTGCATTCTTTCAGCTCGGTGAGCCTGTCACGAATCCGCGTATTCCAGGCACTATCCTCGACCGCCTTCAGGATGCCAGCGAACTGGCGGTCGATATCCGCGAGCTCGCGCTCCCGCGCAAAGCGCGCATCGGCCGCGCGGCGCCGGTTGGCTTCTTTCCGCTCGCGGCAGGCGTCCAACGCGGGAGCCACGATGTCGGGCGCGACGGGATGCTCCTTCAGCGAGATAGGCACCTGGCCTCGAGGCGTCGGATACCGCCACCCGTTTGGGCGCGGCCGATTTCGAGGGCATTCGCGGCGCATTGGGTCAGATCGGCTCGGCGACGGCCAGCCTGGCTGCGACCGATGATAGGCTTTTGCGCCTCAAGCTTGCCGCCGACCTTCGCAATCAGCTGGCTGATCCCGCGGCTTGCGAGCTTGCAGGCGCGCGACCGCTTGCTGTCCGTACAGCTCACGACCGCGCATGATGCCATGGTTCTCGACCTGCAGAAGATTGATGCCACCGTGCAATGGGGCGCGCGGCCGGAACGTGGCCTCGAGGCCTGCCGACCTTTGGGCGAGATCCTCGTCCCAGTCTGCAGGCCGCGCTGCCCGACCCCGCGCGGCGGCTTCACCCCTGCTGCGCTCGCGCGAGAGGTGCTGATGCACTCGATCCAGCGGCCGCATGACTGGCCACCCTGGTTCGACGCAGCGGTCGTCATCGCCCAGGCGCTGAAGTGCGCGATGAACTTCCAGAACTCGAGCCGATCTGCCTGGGCGCCATCGAGGCCTCGGCGTCTCGATCGCCCAGCTCGCCTTGGTGCATGAGGCGCTTAAGACTGGCCGCCTCGTCGAGGCGCACAGGTGCTGCGACTGAGCGGCTGCACGCGGGCCCCGCCGCCGAGGCCTGATCGTCACGCGCGCCGGTCAGGCGGGCGGGGCGACGGAGAGGCCGCGCACGCCCCGCTCCGCGATAAAGCGGGCGACCTGGCCCGAGGCCTTCGCCTTCTCGACGAAGTCGCGCAGGAAGGCGGCCGCCGCCGTGTTCGCCCGCTTCGTGCCGACAGCCTGCTGCACGGCCATGAAGCGACCCTCGAGAATGCGCGCGCGGGGCATCGTCTCGATGTCGCGCAGCAGCCGCGGCCGGAGCCCGGCGAGCACCTCGAGCCCATCGGCCCGGAAGCGCTCGAAGGCGGCATCGAGGCTTTCGGTGCGCAGCACCGTGGCGTGGCGGATGTTGCGCTCGAGCCAGAGGTCGTAGGCCGCCCGCGCGGTCGAGGCGATGCGGATGCCGGGGCGGTCCACCTCGGCGATCGAGGCGATGGATGACCCGGGTGGGACCATGTAGGTGGCCTCGATCTCGGCATAGGCTGGGGTGAAGGCGATGGTCTCCGCCCGCTGCGGCTCGGCTCCGATCAGTCCGATGTCCCACGCGCCGGTGCCTGCGGCGTCGGCGAGTTCGCCTGGGCTCGCGTAGGGAACGAGCTTCACCGGCACGCCGAGAGCCTTGGCGATGGCACGCGCCATGTCGGGCGAGACGCCGTCCGGGTCGCCCTCCGGCGTGCGGCCGGTCACGAGCAGGAAGTTGCTCAGGTTGATCCCGGCGCGAAGTACGCCCGTTGGAGCGAGTTGGGCGAGAACGTCCTGCATCATGCCTCCGGCGAGTTGAGTCGATCGGCCGGGAGCCGACACCGTCCGGAGCGTGCTGTCCACTCCCGAGCCTTCGCCCAGGGTCTCGCCGGGACCTCAGCGCGGGCCTCAGCCCTTCAGTCCCGGCAGATGGCCCGGGCGCCCGAACAGGAAGCCCTGGCCGTACTCGACGCCGAGCTCGCCCAGCATCGCCGCCTCGGCCTCCGTCTCCACCTGCTCGGCGATCACGTCCGCACCGCTGGCGCGGCAGAGCTGCACGATCTGGGACAGGAGCGCCCGGTCACGCCCGCCGCGGCCCGCGCCGCGCACGAACTGGCCGTCGATCTTCACGAAATCGACCGGCAGGCGCTTGAGGTGCCGGATGCCGGCGGCACCTGCTCCGAAATCGTCGAGGCACACGGCGTGGCCGCGGGCGCGGAGCTCGCCGATCAGCGCCGCCGCCGCCTCGGCGTCGTCGATATCGGCCGTCTCGGTGATCTCGATCAGGAGCCTGTCCTTTGCCCCGCCGTGGCGGTCGAGCACGGCGAGGCAGGCGGAGGCAAAGCCCCGGTCGGACAGCGAGATGGCCGAGACGTTGACCGCCACCTGGGCCGCCTTGGCCGCTTCGAGCGCCTCCGACGCCGCGCCGAGCACCGCGAGATCGAGCGCCTGGGCGAGCCCGGCCGCTTCAGCGAGGGTGACGAAGCCGTGCGGGTCCTGCGCCGTCCCGTCGGGGCCTGGAAGTGGCCGGATCAGCGCCTCGAAATGCCGCACCTGCCTGTCGGACAGCCGCACGATCGGCTGGTAGGCGAGGCGGAAGCGTCGCCTCCCGATCGCGCTTTCCACCGCCGCCGCCTCTGTCCCGAGCGCGCGGATGTAGTGCGAGAGACCGCCCGTATCGTTGGCGGCGATCGCCGGGCCGATGGCCGAGGGGCCGCCCTCCGCGAAGCGGGAGACCAGAAGCCTGAGCGCCCGGATGGCGCGAGCCTCAGCAACCTCGCGTACATCGAGCGGAAGGTCGGTCGCGGCGACGCGCAGCGCGGCCGTCGCCGGCGCCCGGGCACGGGCGAGGGCCTCGATGCCGCGGGCGAGGGCGGTGGCATCGAGCCCGCCGCCATGGACGAGCCCCCAGCGGCCGCCGCCGAGTTCTCCTGCTGCGCCGCCGGGTGCGGCCTGGCCGATCGCCTCGCCGATGCTGTCGAGGAGTTCCTCCCGCGCACCGTGGCCGAGCAGCACCGTTGCCTCTGCCAGCCCCTCGACCTGGACGAGCGCGAGGCGGGCAGCAGCTCCCCCCGATGCCGCCTCGCGCAGGCGCGGCTCGGCGATGCGGAGCAGGCTCGCCTGGTCTCCCGCGACCCTGCTCGAGGCGGGAAGCGGTGCGGGGAGCTGGCCGAATGTGAGGCAGAACCGCTCCCCTCCGCCTGCCGCGAGGCCGGCGAGGGAGAAGGGCGTGCGGGCCGAATCGGCGATCCTCACCCCGATCGGGGGGAGGCGGCCGCGATGCGAGAGATGGGCCAGCGCGGTCTCGAGCGCGGCATGGTCCTCCGCCGCGACCAGTCGGGACACGGGCTGGCCGAGATAGCTTTCGCCGGGTCGCCCGAGGCGGGACTGGAAGGCGCCTGCGGCGAAGGTGACGCGCTGGTCGCGATCGACCTCGACGAGCAGGTCGGACGCGGCGAAGGCGAAGGCGAGCAGGCGTTCGCGCGCATCGAGCGCCGACTGCCTCGCCTCTCCCCTGCTGTCCGTGCTGTCGGTCTTCCGCGTCACGCTGCTCATGGTCCGCTCGATCTGCCCGATCGTGGCATCCGCTCGGTCAAGGCCGGGTTAATGGATGGTCAGCACTTCGTGAGCGGCCGGCGGGCGGGTCGGGGCGAGGGGCCGATCCGTTCTGTCGCAGGATCAACGGATTGGGCGCGAAACCTGCGGCCGCGGCTGCGTGGCCCGGGCCAGTTGCTGGAGCGACGTCGAGGGACCCACACCGATCGGCTGTCGGGTGGCATCCGCCCGTTGAGACATAGCAGAATGATCTATTATCAATGTGTTAGAATTATTTTTTACCGTCTTCTCGCAGCACTCCCGACCTTCACGGTTTCTGTTCCTGCCAGCGTCGTTCACGCTGCCGGAGATTGATGGTTTCATCCCCTATCGCGGCACGTACCGACGATTCGAGACGAAGGCGCGGGCTGGAGGGGGTGAGAGGCCATGGCGCGCAATGACATGTCGGCGATTCTCGGTGTGCTGCTCGGCTCGGCCGCACGCGGGGGCGTGAGGCCGAAGCGCCGCCGGCGGGCCGCGCCCGCGCCCCTGATCGACGTGCGCATCGGCGGCAGCCGAACCGCGGCGCGTGCGCTCGCAAGCCTTGCCGGTGCCGTGCTCGGCTCGGTGCTCGGTGGGGCCGGGCAGCAGGGCGCGCCGCCGC
>NZ_VFAC01000028.1 GCF_007644105.1 Elioraea rosea
CCGTCGATCTTCAAGCGGGTCACGCAGCAGCTGATGCAGCACGTCGAGCCTGCCCCCGCGGCTCCCCGCCAGGCGCCGACGCTCGGCGGCGCAGAGCCGCTTGCGCCGCGCCCGGCCGTCGCCACGCCGCCTGCCTATGCGGCGCAGCCCCAGCCCTCGGGGCTCGAGGCAAGCCCGCGCCCGGCCCAGCGGGCCATGCCTGCGGAGGATCTCGGCCTCGAGATCCCTGCCTTCCTCCGCCGCCAGGCCAACTGATCTCGGCGCGACCCCGCAATGAAAGGCCCCGGGAAGACGCTTCCCGGGGCCTTTTTCATGACCGAGGGCGTTGTTTTTCCTGCCCGCCCAGAACTCGCCCTAAATGTGGAAAAATCAGGGCGCTACACTGAAATATGCAGTAACAAGCCTTGACTTGAGGCAGGCCGCGCCGGGCCCTAGCGTCCCACCGTGTCGTGATCCGGCCGAGTCGGCTCGCGGCATCGGCTCGAAGGGCCGGTCCGGCAGCAGGGTTGACCTTTCCTGGGGTTGACCAGGCCTAGCAAGGATAGCACCTGCCGGCGCGACCCTATCCCGTGACGTGCCTCCCCCGGGTTCCGCTCCGCCCGGATTGTCGAAACTGCCGAGAGACATGCCCCGTGCAGATCACCCGTGACCCCGTGCAGCGCGACGCCCGCGCCATCCTCGCCCCGGCGAGGGGGGAGCGCGAGGTCCAGGCGACGGCGCTTGCGCCGCAGCGCACGCTGCGCGCGCCGATCGGCTGCACCGGCATCGGCCTGCATTCCGGGGCGCGGATCGCGCTGCGGCTGCTTCCGGCCGCGCCCGACAGCGGCATCGTGTTCCGCCGCACCGACCTTGGTGGCATCGAGATTCCCGCCCGGTTCGACCACGTGGTCGACACGCGGCTGAACACCACGCTCGGTCTTCCCGGCCGGCCCGACGCCGTCGTCGGCACGGTCGAGCATGTCATGGCCGCCCTCGCGGGCATGGGCGTCGACAATGCGGTGGTCGAGCTCGACGGCGCCGAGGTGCCGGTGATGGACGGCTCCGCCGCCCCGTTCGTGTTCCTGATCGAGTGCGCCGGCCTCGTCGCGCAGGAGGCGCCGCGCCAGGTCGTCGAGGTGCTCCGCCCCGTGCGCGTTGCCGAGGGCGAGGGGTTCGTCACGCTTCTTCCCGCCTCCTTCCAGGGCCTTGCCCTCGAGGCCGAGATCGATTTCCCGGCAGCCGCCGTGCGCCGGCAGAGCCGCGCCGTCCGCCTTACGCCGCATGGCTTCAAGGCCGACCTCGCCGCCGCCCGCACCTTCGGCTTCGCAGAGGAGGTGGAGGCGCTGCGTGCCGCCGGGCTCGCCCGGGGCGGATCGCTGAAGAACGCCGTCGTCGTCTCGGGCGCACGCATCCTGAACGAGGGCGGCCTCCGCTTCGCCGACGAATTCGTGCGCCACAAGCTTCTCGACATGGTTGGCGACCTCGCACTTTCGGGCGTCTCGCTCACCGCGCGCGTCGTCGCACGCCGCCCTGGCCATCGGCTGAACAACCTCGCGCTGCGCGCTCTCTTCGCCGATGACGCAGCCTGGCGCCTCGCTCCGGCGGGTCTCGGCGCCGGGGTGTCGGTGCGCGCGGGCGCGAGCGGCATCGCCGCGGCCGCCGCCGCGCCGGCCTGACATCATCCGCACGGGCGCTGGCCGCCAGATCCGGTCACATCGCGCCGAGCAGGCTCTGGCGCCGGCCGCCGGGGTGGTATAGTCGCTCCCTGCCATGACGACACCGAACCGCTCCTCGCCCCGCCGCCCGCTTCGTGGACGCGCGCTGCTCGCGCCGGCCCTGCTCGCCGCGGCGCTTCTCGTCGGATGCGGCAACACCGACGATCCGCGCGACCCGCTGATCTCGAGGGAGAGGCCGGTCGAGCAGATCTACAACGAGGCGGTTGACGCGCAGCAGGCGGGCAACCACGCCCGCGCGGTCGCGCTGTTCGAAGAGGTGGAGCGCCAGCACCCCTACTCGTCATGGGCGACCACGGCGAAGCTGATGTCCGCCTACAGCGACTACCAGCGGAGCCGCTACACGGAGGCGATCGGCACGCTCGACCGCTTCATCAGGCTTCACCCCGCGCACCGGGACCTGCCCTACGCCTACTACCTCCGCGCCATGAGCTATTACGAGCAGATCGCGGATGTGGAGCGCGACCAGAGGATGACCGGCCAGGCCATGGCGGCGCTGCAGGACGTGGTCAACCGCTTCCCCGAGAGCCCCTATGCCCGCGACGCGCGGCTCAAGATCGACCTCGCGCGCGACCATCTCGCCGGCAAGGAGATGACGATCGGCCGCTACTACCAGCAGCGGAACCTCTACGCCGCGGCGGTGAACCGCTTCCGCCGCGTGGTCGACGAGTACGACACGACGAACCACGTCCCCGAGGCGCTGCACCGTCTCGTCGAAGTCTATCTCGCGCTCGGGCTGACCGAGGAGGCGCGCAAGTCCGCCGCCGTGCTCGGCCACAACTATCCGGGAAGCCCCTGGTACCAGGACAGCTACGCGCTGCTGACGCCCGGCGCGCAGCCGGCGGAGGTCGACCGGCCCGGCATGCTGTCGCGCTGGTGGTCGTCGGTCTTCTGAGCGCGATGCGCGCGCCCCGCACCGCCGTCACGTTCCGCCGGCGCTGACGGCACCGGCCGTGCTCGTCTCCCTCTCGATCCGCGACGTCGTGCTGATCGACAGGCTGGATCTCGTGCCCGGGGCGGGGCTGACGGCGCTGACGGGAGAGACGGGGGCGGGCAAGTCGATCCTTCTCGACAGTCTCGGCCTCGCGCTCGGCGATCGTGCCGAGGCGGGGCTCGTGCGCGCGGGCGCGGCGCAGGCTTCCGTCGCCGCAGGCTTCGCCCCTCCCCCCGGCCACCCGGCACTGGCGCTTCTCGCCGAGCACGGCATCGGCGCGGAGGACGGCATCGTGCTGCGCCGGGTTCTCGGCGCCGATGGGCGAAGCCGGGCCTTCGTCAATGACGAGCCCGTCGGCGTCGCGCTGCTGCGCCGCCTCGGCGCGCTGCTCGTCGAGGTGCAGGGACAATTCGCGCAGGTCGGCCTCGCCGACGAGGCGACGCATGCCGGGCTTCTCGATGCGTTCGGCCGGCTCGGGGGAGAGCGCGCGCGCACGGCTGGCGCCCATGCCTCCTGGCGCGCGGCGCTGCGCGCGCTCGCCGATGCGGAAGCCTCCGTCGTCTCCGCGCGGAAGGAGGAGGAGTACCTTCGCCACGCCGTCGAGGAACTGGCGAGGCTCGCGCCTGAGGAGGGCGAGGAGGAGGCGCTCGATGCCTCGCGGCGGCGCATGCAGCAGGGCGAGAAGCGTGCCGAGGGCTATGCGGAGGCGCTCGCCGCGCTTTCGCGCCAGCGCGGCGCGGCGACGGCGCTGCGCGAGGCCGCCCGCGCGCTCGACCGCCTGCCCCAGCCGAACGACGAGGCGGAGCCGCCGCTCGCAGCGATCGGCCGCGCGCAGGATGCGGTGGCGGAGGCGGAGATGCTTCTCGAACGCCTCGTCGCCGACAGCGGGCCGGACCCGCAGGGCCTCGAGCGCGCGGAGGAGAGGCTGTTCGCGCTGCGGGCGATGGCACGCAAGCACCAGACGAGCGTCGATGCCCTGCCCGCGCTCCTTGCCGAGCTGCGCGGGAGGCTCGCCGCGCTCGATGCGGGCGAGGAACGGATTGCCGGGCTTGCCGCCGCCGCCGCCGCTGCGCGCGAGACCTACCGCTCCGCCGCCGAGGCCCTCACCGCGGCGCGGACGGAGGCTGCTTCGAGGCTCGACCGCGCGGTGGCGAAGGAGCTCGCACCGCTCAAGCTCGAGAAGGCGCGCTTCATCACGGAAGTGACCGCTCTTCCGGAGGCAGAATGGGGACCGGACGGGTCCTGCTCCGTCCGTTTCCTGGTCGCGATGAACCCGGGCATGCCTCCCGCCCCGCTGGCGCGCACGGCATCGGGCGGCGAGCTTGCGCGGCTCATGCTTGCGCTCAAGGTCGTGCTCGCCGCCGGCGGCACGGTGCCAACGCTCGTGTTCGACGAGGTGGACAGCGGCATCGGCGGGGCGACGGCGGCCGCGGTGGGCGAGCGCCTCGCCCGCCTCGCGGCCGCGCTGCAGGTCCTGGTCGTGACGCACTCGCCCCAGGTGGCGGCGAAGGCCTCCGTGCAGTGGCGCGTCGCCAAGCGCAGCGGCAAGGCGGGAACCGTGACCACCGTCACGCCGCTCGGCGAGGAGGAGAGGCGGGAGGAGATCGCGCGCATGCTTGCCGGAGAGCGCATCACCGATGCCGCCCGCGCGGCCGCCGACAGCCTTCTCGCGGCAGGATCATGACGATGACGATCCGCCGCGCGGGCCCTGGCGATGCAACCGCCCTGCTTGCGCTGGCCGCTGCTCTCGCACGCACGCAGAACGACCCGGACGACCGCGCGACGATCGAGGATCTCCGTGAGGCCTGGCTCGACCAGGCCGCACCCGGCCTCGCCCTCATCGCCGAGCGGGAGGGTGAGGCCATCGGCTACCTCGCGATGATGCCGAGCTTCGAGAGCAGCCACGGAAGCCATGGCTTCTACGTGTCCGACCTCTTCGTCACGGCCGCGCACCGCAGGCGCGGCACGGCATCGGCCCTGCTTGCCGCTGCGGCACGGGAGGCGCTCGCGCGGGGGCGGACGAGCCTCTGGTGGGTCGCGATGCCGGACAACGAGGACGCCCACATGTTCTACCGCCGCCATGCGAACATCGAGCAGCGCACGCTTGCCTTCGCCGTCCTCGGGGAGAGGCTCGCGGAGATCGCGCGGCGATGAGCACGCTCCGTGCGATCGCCCCGGAGGCGCTGACGGAGGCGCAGGCGGCGGAGGAGCTCGCCGCGCTCGCGGCCGAGATCGCGCGTCACGACGCGCTCTACCACCAGCGCGACAGGCCCGAGATCTCCGACGCCGCCTATGACGCGCTGAAGCGCCGCAACGATGCGATCGAGGCGCGTTTCCCGAGACTGGTGCGCCCCGACAGCCCGGGCAGGCGCGTCGGTGCCGCGCCGGCGCGGGGTTTCGCCAAGGCGCGGCACCGCAAGCCGATGCTCTCGCTCGACAATGCATTCGGCGCGGACGAGTTCGGCGAGTTCGTCACCCGCATACGCAACTTCCTCGGCCTATCTGCTTCGGAACCCCTCACCTTCGTCGCCGAGCCGAAAATCGACGGCGCCTCGATCAACCTCACCTACGAGAAGGGCCGTTTCGTGCGCGGCGCGACGCGCGGCGACGGAACCGAGGGCGAGGACGTCACCGCCAACCTGCTCACGGTCAAGGACCTGCCGCGCAGGCTGAAGGGCGACGCGCCCGCCCTGATCGAGATCCGCGGCGAGGTGTACATGGAGCGGGGCGAGTTCCTCGCGCTCAATGCCGGGCTGGAGGGAGAGGGCGAGGAGCCCTTCATGAACCCGCGCAACGCCGCCGCAGGTTCGCTCCGCCAGAAGGACGCCGCGGTGACGGCGAAGCGCCCCTTGCGCCTCTTCGCCTACGCGATGGGCGAAGCGTCCGAGAAGGTGGCAGACACGCATTCGGGCTTCCTCGAGCGGCTCGAGGCCTGGGGCTTCCACGTGAACCCCCTCTCGAAGCGTCTCGAGGACTGGGCGGACGCCAACTCGTTCCAGGAGGAGATCGGCGCGCAGCGCGCCTCGCTTCCCTATGACATCGACGGCGTCGTCTACAAGCTCGACAGGCTCGACTGGCAGGAGCGCCTGGGCTTCGTCGGCCGCGCCCCGCGCTGGGCGATCGCCTGGAAGTTCCCGGCCGAGCAGGCCACCACCGTGCTCCGCGACATCGAGATCCAGATCGGCCGCACCGGCGCGCTGACCCCGCGGGCGGTGATGGACCCAGTGACCGTCGGCGGCGTGGTCGTCCGCCACGCAACGCTGCACAACGAGGACGAGATCGCGCGGAAGGACATCCGCATCGGCGACACGGTGATCATCCAGCGCGCAGGCGACGTGATCCCCCAGGTCCTCGGCATCGTATCCGAGAAGCGGCCGGCCGATGCCGTGCCCTTCGTCTTCCCCGACCGATGCCCCGCCTGCGGCAGCCACGCGGTGCGCCCCGAGGGCGAGGCCGTGCGCCGATGCACCGGCGGGCTGATCTGCCCCGCCCAGGTGGTCGAGCGCCTGAGGCACTTCGCCTCGCGCGGCGCCGTCGACATCGAGGGCCTGGGCGAGGAGAACGTCATCCTCTTCCACGAGGCGGGGCTGATCCGCCAGCCCGCCGACATCTACCGCCTGAAGGACCATCGCGAGACGATCCTCTCCTGGAAGGGCTGGAAGGACAGGAAGCTCGACAACATTCTCGGCGGCATCGAGGCGAGGCGGCGCATCCCGCTCGAGCGGCTGATCTTCGGCCTCGGCATACGCCGCATCGGCGAGGCCAACGCCAAGCTTCTCGCCCGGCACTACGGAAGCTTCGACGCCTGGCGCGAGGCGATGATCGCGGCGCGGATCGTCGGGTCTGAGGCGCGGGAGCAGCTGGGCTCGATCATCGGCATCGGCCCGGCCATCGCCGAGGAGCTCGTCGAATTCTTCGCCGAGCCGCGCAACATCGCCGCCCTCGATGCGTTGATGGCGGAGGTGAAGGCGGAGGACGCGGCCACGTCCAGCGAGGCCGGCGTCCTCGGAGGGAAAACGATCGTCTTCACCGGGACCCTCGAGACGATGACACGGCCTGAGGCGAAGGCCCGGGCCGAGGCGCTTGGTGCGAAGGTGACGGACAGCGTGTCGAAGAAGACCGATCTCGTCGTGGTGGGCGCAGACGCCGGCTCGAAGGCGGCGAAGGCGGCCGCGCTCGGCGTCCGGACCGTCACCGAGGCCGAGTGGCGCGAGATGGCCGGGTTCAGTGCCTGACACGACACCGAGGCGGCCGCGACTCCGGCGCGCCGCCATCCTGGCCGGTGCGCTGATAGCCCTCATCGTCGTGCTCGCCGGGGCGGCGGTGCTGCTCCTGCCGCGCGTCGAGCTTGCGGGGTTCGCAGCCGGGCGCATCTCTGCATCGGTCGGACGCGGCGTGACGATCGAGAGCCTTCGCATCGATCCCGGACAAAGCATCGCCGTCACGCTCCGCGGCGCGCGTCTGGCCAACATCGAGGGTGGAACCGAACCCGACATGGCGCGGATCGAGAGGCTCGATGCCGTGATCGAGGCCTGGCCGCTCCTGCGCGGCGCGGTGGTCGTGCGACGCCTCGAGGCGGAGGGCGGGAGGCTGCTTCTCGAGCGCGACGGCGAGGGCCGCGGCAACTGGTCATTCGGCCCGGCCTCGGATGCGCCGTCGCCGCCGCCGCGCGCGGGCGTTCCCGTTGTCCTGGCGCTCGCGCTCGCAGACGGGGAGATCATCATCCGCACCCGCAGCGGCAGGCGCCTTGCCCTTCGGATCGACGCCGCGGCGCTGGAGGCGCCGGACAGCGCGTCGCCCGCGGCGTTGCGCGCCGACGGCGCCTACAACGACGCCCCGCTCACCCTCGAGGCGGCGCTCGGCAGCTTCGACCAGCTGCACGACGCCGACCTTCCCTTCCCCATCGCGCTCCGCCTCCGCTCCGGCAACGCGGTTCTCGCGCACGAGGGCACGGCGATGGACCCGCTGAATTTCGACCAGGTGCGGGGAACGACCACCCTCGAAGGGCCGAGTCTCGGCGAGATCCTTGCCGTCGCCGGGCTCGAGGCGGGCTCGGACGTGCCCGTCGCGGTCGCGGCCTCCGGCTCCCGGGACGACGCGGACTGGCGTTTCGCCGATCTCACGGGAACCGTCGACGGCCATGCCGTGTCCGGCCCGTTGGTCCGCTTCGTCGAGGGGCCGGATGCCGACCCCGATCTCGTCGAGGCCACCCTGACCTTCGAGAAGCTCGATCTCGCCCGCTTCCTCGAAACCCTGCCTGACGGCGGCGGCGACGATGACGGACTGCTTCTGCCGCGCGTCGTGCAGCGCGAGCCTGACCCGCTGTTCCGCGGCGACCTTGCTGCGGGCGAGATCGCGTTCCGCCGCCTCCGCGGCACCGATGCGACCCTGAAGGTCGAGATCGCGCCGGGGCGGCTTACGGTCGAGACGCTCGCGCTCTCGGCGTTCGGCGGCAGGATCGAGGGAAACGGTACGGTGACGGAACGCGACGGCGAGGCGAGCCTCGAGGCGTTCCTGTCCGGCCGCGGAACGACGATCGACGGCGCCCGACGCGCCGCGGGCATCGAGCCTGTGCCGCTCGCCGGGCCGTTCGACCTGCGCGCGAGCATCACGGGCTCGGGCGAGACGCTCGCGCAGGCGGAGCGCGAAGCGCGGATCGTCGGCGTATTCGCCATGCAGGGCGGAAGCATCGAGCGCGAGTTGGTCGAGCAGGTCTCGACCGATGTCCGCGCCCTGTTCCGGAGCAACGGCGAACGCGCGCGAATCCTCTGCCTGCTCGCCATGGTCGACATTGCGGGAGGGCGGGGCGATATCGCGGCCGCGCGGCTGTCCACCACGGCCGGAACGGTCGTCGCCTCCGGCCGGATCGATCTCGCGCGCGGCACCGTCGATGCGCGCATCGGCTCAGTGGCGGAAACGACGAGCGGGATCGCGCTCGATGTTCCGGTACGACTCTCCGGCGCGCTGGCTGACCCCTCGATCGCGACGACCGAATGGCCGAGGGCGGAGCGCGCGCGGTTCAGCGTGGCAAGCCGCGCTGGCGGGTTGCCGCCGTCGCTTCGCGAGATCGCCGAGGCGAATGCCTGCTACGGCGCGGCGCGCTGAAGCAGCGCGCCGGTCGTCTCGCAGCGCGCGCCCGCGCAGAACGCGTCGAGCGCGCGTTCGAACACCCCGTCATCCTCCAGCGCGGCCGCGGCGAAGAGCGTCATCGAGGAGCGGAACTTCATATCGTCGGGCGAGCCGAAGATCGCGTGCAGCGAGGTGTTCGGCTGGCTGAGCACGGCCTCGGTGCATGCACGCAGGCGCGGGCCGAGCACGGGGTGGGCGAGATAGGCCCTCGCCTCGGCGAGCGAGGCGATGCCGTAGCGCACGGCCATCGGCGACTGGCCGAGCCCGCGCAGCTGCGGGAACACGAACCAGATCCAATGGGTGCGCTTGCGCCCCGCGCGAAGCTCGGCCAAGGCCGTCTCGATCACCGGCGCCTGCGCGGTGACGAAGCGGGCGAGGTCATGCGGGTCGGCGGTCACAGCGTCGGGCAGGCGCCGCGCAGCCAGGACGCCACCTCGGGCTCGACGAGCGGGGCGATCTCGCGCAGCACGCGGGCGTGATACGCATCGAGCCAAGCGCGCTCCGCCTCGGTGAGCATCGACGGAACGATCAGCCTCCTGTCGAACGGCGCGAGCGTCAGCGTCTCGAAGCCGAGGAAGGGCTTGATCGCCCCCGCGATCGTCTCCTCGCGCACGAGGAGCAGGTTCTCGAGCCGGATGCCGTAGCGCCCGGGGGCGTAGAAGCCGGGCTCGTTCGAGAGGATCATGCCGGGCTCAAGCGCGATCGGCCGCGCGGCGCGGGAGAGGCCGGTCGGGCCCTCGTGCACCGAGAGGTAGCTGCCGACGCCGTGACCCGTTCCGTGATCGTAATCGAGGCCGACATCCCACAGCGCGCGGCGGGCCTGCGCCTCGATATGCGGCCCGGCGATGCCCTTCGGGAACTTCAGGGTCGCGATCGCGATGTGGCCCTTCAGCACCCGCGTGAACCGGTCGGCGATCTCGGCAAGCGCGGGCGCGGCCTCGCCCACGAGCAGCGTGCGCGTGATGTCGGTGGTGCCGTCGCGATACTGCGCGCCGCTGTCGAGGAGGAACACGTCCCCCTTCGCGATGCGCCGGTTCGTCGCCCCGGTCGCGCGGTAGTGGATGATCGCGCCGTTCGGGCCGGAGCCGGTGATCGCGGGAAAGCTTTCGCCGACGAAATGCTCCCCCCGCGCACGGAAGCGGAGAAGCGCCTCGCCGGCGGCGAGCTCGTCGAGCCCGCCCTTCGGCGCCTCGCGCTCGAACCAGGCGAGGAAGCGGGCAATCGCTGCGGCGTCGCGCCGCTGTGCCGCCCGGGCCCCCTCCTGCTCGGCTGCGTTCTTGCGCGCCTTGGGCAGAAGCACCGGGTCCGGCTCGGCAAGCACCGTCGCGCCGGCCTCGCGCAGCCGCGCGGCGAACCAGGCGGGCGCACTGCGCGGATCGACCATCACCGTCGCCTTCGCCGCACCGAGCGCCGCAAGCGCAGCGGCGAGGCCGGAAGGCGGCTCGACCGTCACCGCATTGCCCAGATGCGCGTGGAGCGTCGCGTCGAGGCGCGAGAGCTCGATGAACAGCGCGACGCGCCCGTCGGCATGGGCGATGGCGAAGGCGAGCGCGACGGGATTGTAGGGCACGTCGTCGCCGCGGATGTTGAGGAGCCAGGCGATGCTCTCGGGCGCCGTCAGCACCGCAGCGGCCGCGCCGGCCTTGGCGATTGCCTCGCCGATGCGGGCGCGCTTCGCCGCCGCCTCCTCACCCGCGAAGGCGATCGGGTGCGGCACGGGGCGGCCGGAAGGAACCCCGGGCCGGCCACGCCAGACCGTATCGACCGGGTTGCCCTCGACCGGGACGATCGTGGCGCCGGCGGAGGCGACGGCGGCGGAAAGCCGCGCCAGCGCCTCCTCGCCATGCAGCCACGGGTCGTAGCCGATGCGCTGGCCCTTCCCCAGCGTCTCGCGCAGCCAGGCCTCGGCCGGTGCCTCGATGCTGTGGCGGATGGTGAAGATGCGCGGATCCACCTCCGCCTCGGCCTGGAGCAGGTAGCGCCCGTCTGTGAAGAAGGCCGCGCGGTCGGCCAGCACGATGGCGAGGCCGGCCGAGCCGGTGAACCCGGTGAGCCAGCGAAGCCGGTCAGCCGAGGCGGGGATGTACTCGTTCAGGTGCTCATCCGCGCGGGGGACGATGAAGCCATCGAGGCCACGTTCGGCGAGCGCGGCGCGAAGCGCTGGCACGGAATCATTCACGAAGGGTTTCACGCGTGTTTCATAGCTCCGGAAATTCCATGCGCCCGACGCATGGCTGGATGGGTACCATCCCGCGTGTTCAAAGGCCGCCTCGGGCCCATGTTGCACATGCGAACAGGGGGTGGCAGCCGGCGCCACCGACGGCGACGGCCGAGAGCTGCCCCCCTCGCGCGCAAGGACCCTAGACCATGGACGCCCGCATCACCAAGGAGGAGACCGCTCTCCTTCTGAACTTGGCCCCGAGCCGCACGGCACGTGAGGTGGAGGCCATCCGGCTTGCCGCCATCCGCGCCCGCGACGAGGCGATCGGCCAGGCGATCAAGCGCGGGGTCGCCGCCTTCTTCAGCGGCATCCGCGCCGCCGTCGTGTTCCTCGTAAACTACCCCCAGCGCCGGGCGGTGTTCGACCAGCTCCAGTCCATGTCGGACCGTGAGCTTGCCGATATCGGCCTCGAGCGGGCCGATCTCGCCCGGGTGTTCGACGAGGACTTCGCCGTGACCCGCACCTCCGCCCGCCGCAGCGCCGCTTCGTTGGCGCCCGCGCCGGTCGCCGCGAACAGCAACGTCCAGCTCCGGATGCAGGCCGCCGCCTGACGCCCGGCTGAACCAAGGCTGCCAGAGGGCGGTCCCCGAGAGGGTGCCGCCCTCTTTCTTTTGCGCTCGTCCGCCGCCCAACCTCGCGCGCACCCGTCGCATGGCGACGGCCATGCTTCGGGTCAGCGTTTCCTGAGGATCAGCGTTGCCCAGTGGCCGATGTCGATGCGCCCCGCGAGCGCGAGGCCCGCGCGGCGGTGGGCGGCGAGAACCATCTGCGCCTGGTCGACCAGCAGGCCGGACAGCACCGCGTGCCCGCCGGGGGCGAGATTGCGCGCGAGGTCGGCCGCCATGGCGCAGAGCGGGCGGGCGAGGATGTTGGCGGTGACCAGCCCGTAGGGCGCGTGGCGGCGGATCGCGGGCGCCTTCCAGCCATTGCCGTGCACGAGCCTGGCAAGGCGGTGCAGCCGGTTCAGCCGCGCATTCTCGGCAGCCACGCGCGCCGCCCAGGGGTCGATTTCCACCCCGATTGCCCTGACATGCCAGAGAGCGGCTGCCGCGAGCGCCAGCACGCCGGAGCCGGTGCCGATATCGGCCATCCAGCCGCGCGGCCTCGGCAGGCGCTCGAGCGCCATCAGGCAGCCGCGCGTCGTCGCGTGTTCGCCGGAGCCGAAGGCGAGCCCGGCATCGATGGTCAGCGCGAGGCGGCCCGGCATGGTGGCCTCGGCGTCATGCGTGCCGCGGATCAGGAAGCGCCGTCCGATCGGCTGCGGCGGGAAGGCCTCGCGGGTGCGCGCGAGCCAGCCCTCGGCCTCCACCGCATCCTCGGCGAGCGCGGGCTGCGCGATGCCGGAGACGGCGGCGGCAAGCGCTAGCGCGCCCTCCAGCGCTGCGCGGTTGCCCGGCTCGCGCAGCAGCCCCTCCACCGTCCAGTCCGGTGCCGCCGCATGCGGGTCGTCATCGGCGCGGAAGATGGCCACCCCCTCGCAGGCGCTCTCGAAGGCGGCGGTGAAGGCGGGCACGGCGTGCTCGGGAACCGTCACGAACAGCCGCGGCAGCGCGGGGGCCGTCATGCCTTTTCCACGAACCGGTCAAGGATGCGCTTCGTTCCGGTGGCGAACTCCACGTCGAGCTTATCGTCGTCGACGCCGCGCACGGTGCCGTAGCCGAACTTCTGGTGGAACACGCGGGTGCCGACGGCGAGGCGGTCCGACCGTTCGGGGCGCGGCGCGATCTCCCACGCGCCTGCCTCGATCACGCGCCCGCGGCGCGCGCCGCCGAAGCTGATGGCGGGGAACATCGAGGACGCAGGCTCCGGCGCGCGACCACCGAAACCCTGGCCCTGCAGCCCCGGTGCCGCGGCACGCACCACCTCTGCCTCGGGCAGCTCGGCGACGAAGCGGGAGGGGATCGAGCTTTGCCAGTTCGCGTAGATGCGTCGGTTCGCCGCCCACGAGACGATCGCGCGCCGGCGCGCGCGCGTGAGCCCGACATAGGCAAGGCGGCGCTCCTCCTCGAGCGACTTCGTTCCGCCCTCGTCGAGCGCGCGCTGGTTCGGAAACAGGCCCTCCTCCCAGCCAGGCAGGAACACCGTGTCGAACTCGAGCCCCTTCGCCGCGTGAAGCGTCATCAGCGTCACGCGGTCTGCCTCGGCTGCCTCGTCATTCTCCATCACCAGCGAGACGTGCTCGAGGAAGCCCTGAAGCGTCTCGAAATCGGCGATGGCGCGGACGAGCTCGCGCAGGTTCTCGAGCCGGCCAGGCGCCTCTGGCGAGGCATCGTTGCGCCACATCTCGGTGTAGCCGCTCTCGTCGAGCATCGCGGCGACCGTCGCCACATGCCCCTCGCGGTCGAGCATGGCGCGCCAGCGCGAGAGGTCGCGGAAGAACTGCGCGAGCGCGGGCCGCGCCTTGCCCTTCAGAACGTCGGTGCCGACGAGCCGTTCGGCGGCGATCGAGAGCGGAACGGCCTCGCGCCGCGCGGCATCATGAATTGCGCGCAGCGCGGTGTCCCCCACGCCGCGGCGTGGCGTGTTGACGATGCGCTCGAAGGCGAGGTCGTCGGCCGGCTGCGCGAGGAGCCGCATATAGGCCATCGCATCGCGGATCTCGGCGCGCTCGTAGAAGCGAAGCCCCCCCACCACGCGATAGGGGAGGCCGAGCGTGATCATGCGCTCCTCGAAGGCGCGGGTCTGCGCGCCGGTGCGCACGAGCACCGCGACCTCGGCGAGCGAATGGCCCTCGAGCCGCAGCGCCTCGATGCGCGCACCCACCATGCGCGCCTCCTCCTCGCTGTCCCAGAGCGCGTGGACCTCGACCTTCTCGCCTTCGGCGTCCTCGCGCCCGGGCCGCAGCGTCTTGCCGAGGCGGCCCTCGTTCTGCGCGATCAGGGCGGAGGCCGCGGCGAGGATCGGCCGCGTCGAGCGGTAGTTGCGCTCGAGCCTCACGATCACAGCGCCGGGGAAGTCGCGCTCGAACCGGAGGATGTTCTCCACCTCCGCGCCCCGCCAGGAGTAGATCGACTGGTCGTCGTCGCCGACGCAGCAGATGTTGCGATGCTTCTGCGCGAGAAGCCGAAGCCAGAGATACTGCACCGTGTTGGTGTCCTGGTACTCGTCGACCAGGATGTAGCGGAAACGCCGGTGATACTCGGCAAGCACGTCGGGCTCGCGTTGCAGAAGCGTCACGACATGCAGCAGCAGGTCGCCGAAATCGGCGGCGTTCAGGGCAAGAAGCCGCGCCTGATAGTCTGCGTAGAGCGCTCGGGCGCGGCCGCCGGCGAAGTCGGTATCCTCGGCCGGGCTCACCTGCGCAGGGGCGAGGCCGCGGTCCTTCCAGCGCTGGATCGCCGCCATCAGCCCCGGCGCCGGCCAGCGCTTGAGGTCGACATTCGCCGCCTCCATCACCTGCTTGAGCAGGCGAAGCTGGTCATCGGTATCGAGGATGGAGAAGTTCGAGCGGAGCCCGACGCGCTCGGCATGGCGGCGGAGCATGCGCACGCAGAGCGCGTGGAAGGTGCCGAGCCAGAGCCCCTCGGCCGGGCGGCCCAGCATCGCAGCGACACGCTCGCGCATCTCGCGCGCGGCCTTGTTGGTGAAGGTGACGGCAAGCACCTCGCCCGGCGCGGCGCGACCGGTCAGAAGCAGATGCGCGAATCGGGCGGTCAGCACCCGCGTCTTGCCCGTGCCTGCGCCGGCGAGCACGAGGAGCGGGCCGTCGAGCGTCTCGACGGCCTGGCGCTGCTCGGGGTTCAGCCGCGCGAGATAGGGGTAGGGGTCCATTCCAGCAGCATGGTCGGAGGCGCCTCCGGCGGCAACGCCGCCAGACGGGCCATGCGCGGCAACGCCGCTAGGAAGGCCGTGCGCGGCGACGCCGTCAGACGTGTTCAGCGCGGCAGCGCCTACTGACAGATGCCGATCGAGCCCTCGGCGCAGACACGCTCGCCATCTAGCCAGCGGGCACCGCCAAGCCGGGCGTTGTTGAGGTCCACCCCGCCGAGATCCGCGCCCGTCAGGTCTGCGCCGCGGAGGTCGGCGCCGAAGAAGCGCGCCTGGCGAAGGTCGGTCTTGTGCAGCGTCGCGCCCCGCATGTCGGCCCGGGTGAAGTCGGCCGAGCGGAAATTCGCCTCCGTCAGGTCCGCGTCGCGAAGCCTCGCGGACACGAAGCGCGCATCGGGCCCATCGACGCGGACGAGCTTGGCGCCGGTGAGGTCGGCCCGGTGAAGCGAGGAATCGCGCAGCACCGCCCCCGTGAGGTCGACCCCCTTCAGGTCACGCCCCGCAAGCAGGCAGCGACGCCAATCGACTTCGGGGCCCGCGGGAGATGTGCAGGCAGCGTGGGAGGGTGCAGCGCCGAGCAGCAGGAGCGCCGCGACCAGGACAGGTAGCGTGTGCATGCGGGGCCATATAGAACAGACGTCCGGCGGCGCAAAGGCCCGATCCGCCGGAACAGTCACTGCGGCGGGAGTCGGATGCGCCGGTTTTTCGAGCTTTGTGCGCGCCGCGGCGCTCTCCTGCTCGCCGTCTCGATTTTTGTCGGCCTGTTCGCTCCACCACTTGCACGTGCG
Source organism: Elioraea rosea (assembly GCF_007644105.1). GTDB lineage: Bacteria > Pseudomonadota > Alphaproteobacteria > Acetobacterales > Acetobacteraceae > Elioraea_A > Elioraea_A rosea. Next base: position 15,553 of record NZ_VFAC01000028.1, read on the forward strand.
ATGCGTTTCATCGTCACGCCGACGGTCGTCGGGCTGATGACGCTCGTGCTGCTGCGAGTCGATTTCGCTGCCGTGTTCGCCTATCTCCGCCGCCCGGGCCTCGTCGCCTGGCTGCTCGGCTGGCTCATGGTGGCCTCGCCTCTCATCGCCTTCGGCTTCGTCTGGCTCGCCGCCGAGGCAGGGCTGGAGGGGCCGCTGGGCGCCGCCTTCGTGGTCGCCGCCACAGGCTGTGCGGCCACCTCCGCACCCGCCTTCGCCCGGCTTGTCGGGCTCGATGCGCAGCTCTCGCTCGTGGGCTCGGTACTCTCCACGCTGGTCGTTCCCTTCACCGCGCCGCCTCTGGCGCTCGGGCTGCTCGGCGTCGCCCTGCCGCTGACGATCGGCGGGCTGTCTGCGCGGCTCGCACTCGTCGTCGGCCTGCCGCTTCTCGCGAGCCTCGCGATCCGGCGTGTGGCGGGGCAGGAGCGGCTGCAGCGCTGGGGGGTGGCGATCGACGGTGCGGCGGTTGCGCTCGTCGGCCTCTACGGCATCGGCGTGATGGACGGGATTCTGGCCGCGATGCTCGCCCGGCCAGGCTTCGTGCTCGGCGCCACCGCGCTCGCCTTCCTGGTCAATTACGGGCTGAACCTGCTGACGGCCGTGGCCTTCTGGCCGTTCGGCAAGCGGATCGCGCTGTCCACCGGGCTTCTCTCGGGCAACCGCAACATGGCGCTCTACCTCGCCGTGATGCCGTCCGACAGCGACCCGGCGCTGCTGATGTTCTTCGCGCTCTGCCAGTTCCCGCTGTTCCTGAGCCCGTTCCTGCTCAGGCCCGTCTATCTCAGGCTCGTGCCGCCGCAGAAGGCGTAGGCGCGTTCAGGCGGCTTCCGTCGCCTCGCCGGGCCTGGCGGCCGGGCGGACGCCGAGGATGTGGGCGATCGCGTAGGTCAGGTCCGGCCGGTTCAGCGTGTAGAAGTGGAACTCGTCGATGCCGGAGGCCTGGAGAAGCCGGACCTGCTCGGCGGCGGCGACGGCCGCGACCATGCGCCGGGTCTCGGCGTCGTCGTCGAGACCCTCGAAGAGGCGGGCGAGCCAGGGCGGGACCGAGGCGCCGCACATCGCAGAGAACTTCACCACCTGCGCGAAGTTCGTCACCGGCAGGATGCCGGGAACGATCGGAACCGAGATGCCCGCGGCGAGGCAGCGGTCGAGGAAGCGGAGATAGGTGTCGGCCTCGAAGAAGTACTGGGTGATGGCCCGCGTCGCGCCGGCGTCGATCTTGCGCTTGAGGTTGTCGAGATCGGCGTCGGCAGAGGCGGCGGAGGGGTGGGTCTCGGGATAGGCAGCGACGGAGATCTCGAAGGGTGCGATCGCGCGCAGGCCCCCGACGAGGTCCGCGGCGAAGGCGTAGCCCTCCGGGTGAGGCTCGTAGCGCGTGACGCCGGCGGGAGGGTCGCCGCGCAGCGCGACGATGTGGCGAACCCCCGCCTCCCAATAGGCGCGGGCGACCGCATCGACCTCGGCGCGCGACGCGCCGACGCAGGTCAGGTGCGCCGCTGCGGTGAGCGAGGTGTCCCTCGCGATGCGCGCCACGGTCGCATGGGTACGCTCCCGCGTCGTGCCGCCCGCGCCGTAGGTGACGGACACGAAGCGCGGCCCGAGCGGCTCGAGGCGCCGGATGCAGGACCAGAGCTGCGTCTCGAGCGCCTCGGTCTTCGGCGGGAAGAACTCGAAGGAGAGCTTCGGCGCGCCGAGCCCGTCCGGCCGGCCGGGAAGGGCGGCGAAGCGGGGCCCGGCCGCCCAGCGGGCGAGCACGGAGCGCGTGGTGCTGTCGTCAGTCGTGCCGGCCATGGGCGCCGATCCCTCGAATGGTGGATCTCATGAATGGCCGCGCCCGCCCTCCCGCGCAAGCCCGGCGGCGCGTGCGTGAACCCTGTCACACCTAAGGGGGATCTTCATAAACCGCTTGCAAACCTGTCTTTGCGACCGTAGGTGCGGCACGCTACTGTGGTGCGGTGCGGCAGGCAGGTCTGGCGCGCGCCGTTTTGCTGCGGGCGCGCCGTGCCGTGCGGTCGAGAACAACAGAGACGGGTGCATTCGTGATCCCTCGCCTGCCCCTCAGGGTCGTTGCCGCGGTCGGCGCCCTCGCGCTTGTTGCCGGTTGCAACCTCCCTCCCCCTGCCTCCGACCCGGAGGCGCGGGCAGAGTATTTCGAGACGAACGACCCGCTCGAGCCGGTCAACCGCGTCACGCACACCTTCAACCAGGCCGTCGACACCATGCTGCTTCGGCCCGCGGCCGAGGCATACCGGATCTTCATACCCCAGCCGATCAGGACGGGCCTCGGCAACTTCCTCGACAACCTGCTTCTGCCCCGCACCACTGTCTACAACGCGCTGCAGGGCAACTCCGACCGGGCGGCCGATTCCTTCTCGCGCTTCGCCATCAACTCGACGCTCGGCGTGTTCGGCATCTTCGACTTCGCCTCCGACATGGGCTTTCCGCCGCAATACGAGGACATGGGCCAGAACCTCGCCGTATGGGCCGGTACGCTCGATGGCGGGCCCTACATCGTGCTGCCCATCCTCGGGCCGTCGAACGTGCGCGACACCACCGGCCGCATCATCGACTTCTTCACCGACCCCTGGCAGTGGCTCGGCCAGGGCGACACGGTCGAAGCGCTCAGGATCGCGCGCGTCGTCGCGCAGGCGATCGACACAAGGGAAGGGCTCATCGAGCCGCTCGATGCGCTGAAGGCGCAGAGCCTCGACTACTACGCCGCGATCCGCAGCCTGTACCGCCAGCAGCGCGACCGCGACATCCAGAACCAGAGTGTCGGCCAGCGCCGCTACTTCGACTGGACCGGCGAACGCCAGGGACTACCGCAATGATGACGCGCCGTTCCGCGCTTCTGCTCCTCGGCACCGCCGCCGCGCTGCCCGCCCTCCTCGCCGCGCCGCGCGGCGCCGCCTCGACCGACCTTGCCGCGCGGGCGGGAGCGTTCATCGAGGAGCGCGGCAACCAGGTGATCGGCATCGTCAACGGCAATGGCGGGACCGACGCCAAGCGCGACGCCGTCGCCAAGGTGCTGCGCGAGGCGGTGGACGTGCAGGGTGTCGCGCAGTTCGTGCTCGGCCGCCACTGGCGCACGGCAAGCGAGGCGCAGCGGCGGGAGTACCTGTCGCTGTTCGAGGAGACGCTGGTGCGCAACCTCTCCGCGCGCTTCGGCGAGCTTCGCGGCGTGACGTTCAATGTCGGGCGCAAGCAGATGGCCTCGGAGACCGAGGCCGTCGTCTCGACCACCGTCTCGCGCCCGAACAACCCCGATGTCATGCTCGACTGGCGCGTCGCCGATGTCGGCGGTGCGCCCAAGATCGTCGATGTCGTGGCGGAAGGCTCGAGCCTGAGGATCACCCAGCGCTCGGAATACGCCGCCGTCGTTCAGCGCGGCGGCGGCATGGACGGGCTCCTCCGCGCGATGCGCCAGCAGCTCGCCCAGCTCGAGAGCCAGGAGCGGCGCTAGAGTACGGCCCGATCGATCGGCATCAACCGATCGGGAACGCGTGCCCTCGAAGCGTAGACGGCGAGAGCCGAGGCCTCAGCGCCGCACCACCTCGAGATAGAGAAGCGCGCCGTTGATCGAGGGAAACACCCTCCGCTCGGCGATCTCGGCTTCCGGCAGGACGGTGACGAGGCGTGCGAGCTGCGATTCGTCGCGTGCCGACAGCCTTGCGCCGCCGAGGATCCAGAACGCCCTGTCCGGAGCAGCCGCGGCCCAGGCGCTGAGCATCAGCCGCCCGCCGGGGCGCAGGCGCGCGAAGCTGTGGCGGATGATCGCCTCGGCCTGCCGCCCGCTGAAGTACGCGATCGACTTGCAGTAGACGAAGTCGAACGGCTCTCCAAGATCGTCCTCGGCAAGCGCATCGATGACGGGGCCGACATGTGGAACGACCCACGGAACGGGCAGTTCCGCCGCGATGTCCGACGCGGGCTCGTGATCATCGACGAGCGCGACCCAGCGTCGGATGCCGCCGGACGGACCCGCCGCAGAGAGCTCGGCTTCGCGGAGATGCGCCGGGGCGATGCAGAGGACCCGCGCTCCTGGCCGCTCTTCGGCAGCCTGGTCGGCCAAGCGGGCGATCAGCCGGCGATGCTCGCGCACCGCCTCGCAGGTCGGCAGGCCGGACGTGGCGGCGAACACGTTCCGACCCACCGCGTCGGCCGAAGCGATCAGCCGGGCAGCGTCGGGATGGCGGAGCATCAGGTCGGCGATCTCGCCGTCAGGGGGGCGGCCGAGGTGGTCGGACGTCCAGGCCCGCGCCGCGAGCGGGTCGCGGCGCAGGAGCTCGGTGAGCGGATGCGCCGCGAGCGCCCGCCTGAGCGGCAGAAGCTCCTCCTCCGCCGGGCCGAGCGCGATCCCCGCGAGCGCAGCAGCGAGCTCCGATACAACCCGGTACGCGCCGGTTGCGGAGTGGATCTGCTCTGCCCAGACGCCGGCCAGGCGAATCACCTCCGCAGGCTCCGGCGGCGCGAACAGGATGGGAATGCGTCCCGACATGACCCCTCTCGTTCGCGGCGCTGAGTGCCGCGTTCACAGTTATGTGTGCGCCAGGTCACACGAGCATCACCCGAATGGGTGACTACGGTTGAAACACTGGGCCGGTGCCGTCACGCTCTGGGCGTGGAACGGTCGGAGCTTCTTTCCCTGTCCCTTGCCCTCGCCGAAGCGGCGTTCGAGGGCGAACCGCTGAAGGATGCACTCGGGGGTCTCGCCAGAGGCTTCCGCGCGGACGAGGTGATGCTCTACCGCGACGATGTGACGGGCGCGATGGCGGTGGTCGAAAGCCTGCGCCTGCCGCCCGACCAGCTTGCCGAGTACCGCAGCGCAGCACTTGCGCACAACCCGCGAAGGCCGGTCTGGAGCCGCGCTCCCTTCGGCCGGGCGATCGACTTCGATGCGGTGGTTCCGCCCGAGACCCTGGCGGAGGGACCGCTCGGCGCGATGATGCGGCGCACCGGCTTTCCGTCCCGCCACACGGCGGGGATCAGGGTCGCGATGGGCCCGGGCGCGGAGGCGCGCTTCTCCATTGGCCGCAATACCGGCGGGGCCTTCGGCAGCGGCGCGCTGGCCGCGATCGAGGCGATCGCGCCGCATCTCGCCGCCGCGCTGCGGGCTCGCCTCCTCCTCCTCGGCGACACGACGCTCGGCGGCCACGCCGCGCGGTTCGGCGATATCGAGCTTCTCCCCACGCCGCTCGCCCTGACCGACGCGCTGCCGCGACTGCGCCAGGCAAACGCCGCGTTGCGCGCCATCGTCGCGCGGCGGGACGGGCTGACCCTGGGGCAGACGCGCCTCTGCGCCGCCGATCCCGCCGCCGACCGTGCGCTCGAGGCAGCGGCGATCGAACTGCCGCTCGCCACCGTGCTCGGCCGACCCGGCGTGCGCGGCATCACCGTGCCGCGGACGGGAGGGGGGCTTCCCTACGTGATCCAGGCCGTCGCGCTCGGCCACGGGGCATGGCTGCGACGGGGCGTGCTGTTCACGGTCGCCGACCCGGAGGCCCGCAAGCCATCCCTCCCGACGCTGCGCGCCGTGCTCGGGCTGACCGCTGCGGAGGCGGCGCTCGCGACGGAGCTCGCCGCCGGCGCGACGCTGGCCGAGGCAGCGAGCGCGCGCGGCGTCTCGCACGAGACCGCGCGCACCCAGCTCAAGTCGATCCTCGCGAAATCGGGCTGCACGCGGCAGGCGGAGCTCGCCCGTCTCCTCGCCCGGCTCGGACAGGGAAGCCAGGCGGCGTGAGCGGCGAGGAGGAGGCCTGGCTCGCTCCCGTCGCGCTCGGCTTCTACGGCGCCGCAGCCGGCACGTCCGATTTCGGCCACGCGCTCGAGCAGTCGCGCCAGAGCCTCGAGGCCGACACGCTCTATTACTACGTGGCCCGGCTCGACGACGCACTGCGGCGCGACCAGCACGTGCTCGGCCGGGTCAGCCGCGACCGGATCGAGGAGTACTCGAGCACCTGGGTGGTGCTGAACACGCGCCAGCGCTTCTGGCCCGAGGTGCGGGACGGAAGCATCGTCGATTTCGACACCATCGTGCCGGCGGCGGAGTTCGCCGCCTCGCGGCTCTGGCGCGACTTCATGCGCCATCACGTGCCGATGCTCCATTCGCTCGGCCTCGCCATTTCGCATGCGCCGGGGCTCCAGGCCCGGTTCGCAATCGGGCGCACCCCCGAGAGCGGCCCCTTCCCCGACCGCGTGCGCACGCGCCTCGCCGCGCTCGCGCCCCATGTCCGCCGGGCGGCGACCGCGCGGCTCCATCTGCTCGGGCTCGAGGCCGAGACGCTGCTTCCCGAAGCCGCGGTCGCGGCACTCGACATCGCGCTCGCGCGCTACGCGCCCAACGGGAGCTTCCTCGGGGCGAATGCCTCGCTTCGGCGGCTCGCGGCGCGAGGGGAAGGCCTCGATCTCGGGCCGGCTGGGATCGAGCCGGCACGGCCGGGCGACCGTGTGGCGCTTGGCGCGGCGATCCGCTCGGCGACGGCGCCGACGCGCGTCGCGCTCCGCCGCGACGGCGGGGTGCCCTACATCGCCGAGGTCCTGCCCGGGCAGGAGCCGGGCGAGCCCGTGCTCGTGGTCGTCACCGACCCCGCCGCGCCGCCGGGGCCGTCGCCCACTCATCTCGCCGTGCTGTTCGACCTCCCGCACGTGCAGGCGGTTCTCGCCTACGACATCGCCGGCGGCATGACGCTGCGGGAGCACGCGGCGGAACGGGGCGTGCCGGTCGAGACCGCGCGGTCGCGGCTGAAGGCGGTGATGGCGCGGCTCGGCTGCCGCCGCCAGGCGGAGCTCGCCGCGCTGCTCGCCCGCCTGCCGGCGTTGTCCTGACGGCTCAGACGCGGACGAGCGGCTTGTACTTGATCCTGTGCGGGTCGGTCGCGTGCTCGCCGAGGCGGCGGCGCTTATCTTCCTCGTAGGCCTCGAAGTTCCCCTCGAACCACTCGACGTGGCTTTCGCCCTCAAACGCGAGGATATGTGTGCAGAGGCGGTCGAGGAACCACCGGTCGTGGCTGATCACCACGGCACAGCCCGCGAAATCGGCCAGTGCATCCTCAAGCGCGCGCAGGGTGTCGACGTCGAGGTCGTTGGTCGGCTCGTCGAGCAGCAGCACGTTCGCTTCCGACTTCAGCATCTTGGCCAGGTGCACCCGGTTCCGCTCGCCGCCCGAGAGGATGCCGACCTTCTTCTGCTGGTCCGAGCCCTTGAAGTTGAAGGCGCCGACATAGGCGCGCGAGGGCACCTGGCGCTTGCCGAGATAGATCACGTCGGTGCCGCCGGAGATCTCCTCCCAGACGGTCTTCGACGCATCGAGGCTGTCGCGACTCTGGTCGACATAGCCGAGCTTCACCGTCTCACCGATGCGCAACGCGCCGGCATCGGGCTGCTCCTGGCCGGTGATCATGCGGAACAGCGTGGTCTTGCCCGCGCCGTTCGGGCCGATCACGCCGACGATGCCGCCAGGCGGAAGCTTGAAGTCGAGGTTCTCGATCAGCAGGCGGTCGCCATAGCCCTTCGACAGCTTCTCCGCCTCGATCACCGTGCCGCCGAGGCGGGGCCCGGGCGGGATGATGATCTCGGCCACGCCGCCGGCCTGCTCCTGGTTCCTGGCAAGCATGTCCTCGTACTTCTGGATGCGCGCCTTGTTCTTGGTCTGGCGCGCCTTCGGCGTTGCGGCGATCCACTCCGCTTCGGCCGCGAGCGCCCGCATCCGCGCGGTCTCCTCCTTCTCCTCCTGCGCAAGCCGCTGGCGCTTCTGGTCGAGCCAGGAGGTGTAGTTGCCCTCGAAGGGAATGCCGCGGCCGCGCTCGATCTCGAGGATCCAGCTCGTCACGTTCTCGAGGAAGTAGCGGTCGTGGGTGACGACCATGACGGTGCCGGGATAGTCGTGCAGCGTGCGCTCGAGCCAGGCGACGCTTTCGGCATCGAGATGGTTCGTCGGCTCGTCGAGCAGCAGCAGGTCAGGCTTCTCGAGCAGGAGCTTGCACAGCGCCACGCGCCGCTTCTCTCCGCCGGAGAGGTTCGTCACCGGGCTGTCGGGGGGCGGGCAGCGCAGCGCATCGAGCGCGATCTCGATCTGCCGATCGATCTCCCAGCCGTTCGCGGCGTCGATCTTCTCCTGCAGTTCCGCCTGCTCGGCGAGAAGCGCGTTCATCTCGTCCTCGCTCATCTCCTCGGCGAAGCGGGCGGAGATGGCATTGAACCGGTCGAGCGCGGTGACCACGTCGCCCAACGCATCGCGCACGTTCTCGGCGACCGTCTTGGTCGGGTCGAGCTGCGGCTCCTGCGGCAGGTAGCCGACGCGGGCGCCCTCGGCCGCCCAGGCCTCGCCGCCATAGTCCTTCTCGATGCCGGCCATGATCTTGAGCAGCGTCGATTTGCCGGCGCCGTTGACGCCGAGCACGCCGATCTTCACCCCGGGGAGGAAGGAGAGGGTGATGCCCTTGAACACCTCGCGGCCGCCCGGATAGGCCTTCGTGAGGTTCTTCATGACATAGACATACTGGTAGGCGGGCATCGGCAGGCCCTCGCGGCGATGGCGGTTCGGGAAGCGCGGGTTCTACAGCGGAACCCGAAGGGGTGGAACACCTCTTCGGGGCGGGTGGGCGATGCGGGGAAGCCGGCCTGGGAGGCGAGGGTTCAGCGCACCCGGCCGAGCGTGGCGGCGACGCGCGCGGCAAGCCGCCGGACGGCCTCGACGCGGTGCCGCTCGCTGATCTCGCGCGCTGCCTCGCGCACCGGCCCGCTCGCCGGCGCGGCGGCAAGCGATAGGACGGCACGCAGCCCCTTCGTCTGGTCATCCGGCTCGGCGAGCGCCCAGGCCGCCACCCGGTATGGACCGACCGTCCCCTCCGACGCGATGTCCAATCCCTGATCCATGTCCCGCATTCTGCTCCTGCCCCCCGAAGAGTCGGGAGAGGACACCGGCATGGATTACGCAAAGGTGAAGCACGGAATGGTGAGGCCATCGATGTGACGGAGCAGACACGTTCAGACACGACGACCTGACGTCCCTGCCGGAGCCGGATCTGATACTGTGATCTTCGAAGCTAGGCTTGCAGACCCTGTGGTGCACACGATGCCCAGAAGCGATGCTCAGTTCGCGGGAGCGATCCCGGTAATCTACGACCGCCTGATGGTGCCGCTCATCTTCGAGCCCTACGCGATCGACCTCGCGGAGCGGCTCGCGGGTGCGATGCCTCGCGCCATTCTCGAGATTGCCGCCGGCACGGGCGCCCTGACGCGGATGATCGCAGCGCGAGTGCCGGCCGAGGCGCGCATCGTCGCGACCGATCTCAATCCGCCGATGCTCGATCAGGCCGCAGCGCGACTGGCCGGAGACACGAGGATCGCCTGGCAACAGGCCGAAGCCTCCGCGCTGCCGTTTGGGAACGCCCGGTTCGACGTGGTCGCCTGCCAGTTCGGTGCGATGTTCTTTCCGGACAAGGAACAGGCCTATCGCGAGGCGCGCCGCGTTCTGAAACCGGGCGGGCGGCTCCTGTTCAACGTCTGGGACAGGATTGCCGAGAACGAGTTCGCCGAGGCGGTGACGGACGCGCTGGCGCTGCTCTTCCCCGACGACCCTCCCCGCTTCATGGCGCACATCCCGCACGGCTACCACGACACGAAGCGGATCCGCGCCGAGCTCGTCGCGGCCGGGTTCGAGACGGTGTCGGTCGACGCTGTCGGGTTCGTCAGCCGGGCCACGTCCGCGACCGACGCGGCGGTCGCCTATTGCCAGGGAACGCCGATGCGGAACGAGATCGAGGCGCGCGACGCCTCCGGACTGGCGGCGGCAACCGAAGCCGCGGCAGCCGCGCTGGTGCGACGTTTCGGAAGAGGGCCGATCGAAGGCCGCATCCGGGCCTACGTCATCGAGGCCGCCTGAGGGCGCCGCGAAGGGCAAAGGGGGCGCTGGTGGGCCGGGCAGGACTCGAACCTGCAGCCAGGCCGTTATGAGCGGCCAGCTCTGACCATTGAGCTACCGGCCCACCGCACGACCATTGATGCGGTCAGGGCGGGGCCGCGACAAGCCCCGCCCTGTCCGCCATCAGCCGGTGATGGCGGCGTACACCTTCTGCATCATCAGGCGCCGATAGGCCGCGCGTCCCACCGACGGCGCGGCCGACATGTAGACGACGGTGAGCTCCTCCTTCGGGTCCACCCAGAAGTAGGTGCCGCCATAGCCTGCCCACATGAACTGGCCCTCGCGGCCAGGCACGCCGGCCACGCCATCGGCGAGCCTGGTGGCGAAGCCGAGGCCGAACCCGTAGCCCTTCGTGCCGAGCAGGAGCTCGCCCGGCGTCACGGGCTGGGCGATCGAGGCGTCGAGATGATCGGCCGTCATCAGCCGCACCGTCGCGGGCGAGAGGATGCGCACGCCATCGAGCACCCCGCCATTGGCGAGCATCTGGGCGAAGCGGAGATAGTCCGCCGCAGTGGACACGGCGCCCGCCCCGCCCGACGCGTTTGCCGGCGCCTGGTTCACGTCGAGCAGCCCGACGGGCGCGTTGTTCAGCGCGGGGTCGACGCCGAGGCCCTGGGCAATCCGCCCCTGCTTGGGCTCTGCCACCACGAAGCCCGTGTCGGCCATGCGCAGCGGCCGGAACAGCCGCTCCTCGAGGAAGGTCTCGAGCCTCTGCCCCGATGCCGCCTCGACCACGCGGCCGAGAACGTCCGAGGAGAGGCTGTATTCCCAGGTCGTGCCTGGCTGCTTGGCGAGCGGCGCTCCGGCGACCGCTGCGGTGAACTGCTGCGGCGTGAGCTGGCGCGCGTCATAGGGGTCGGTGCCGCGGAACAGCCCGCCCTGGGTGTAGGCCGCCTTCACCTGCGCGTTCTGGGTGATCTCGCCATAGGCGAGCCCGGAGGTGTGGCGAAGCAGGTCCTGCACCGTCATCGCCCGCGCCGCCGGAACCTGGGCGTAGGACACCGCGGCGGTGATCGGGTCGAGCCGCGGCTGGCTCACCAGCATCGGGCGGTCGAACTCGCGAAGATGGCGGGCGACGGTGTCGGTAAGCTGCAGCCGCCCCTCCTCGACGAGGATCATCGCCGCGACCGAGACGAGCGGCTTGGTCATCGAGTAGATGCGGAACACGGCATCGGGCTCGAGCGCCGCGCGGGCCTGCTTGTCGCGATAGCCCACCGCCTCGGCGAAGACGAGCTTGCCGCGGCGCGCAACCATGACGACCGCGCCAGGAAGCCGGTTCGCGTCCACCTCCGCGGAGAGGAAGCGGGCGATGCGGCCGAGCCGCTCCGCGTCGAGGCCGACCTCCTCTGGCTTGGCGGTCGGCAGGGCCTGGGCCTGGGGCTGAGCCTGGGGCTGGGCATGGGCAAGCGGGATGGCGAGCGCCACCGCAAGCAGCGGCGGCATCGCGAGAAGCGAACGACGGTTCATCGGAACGTCCTCCGGAAATTCTTGTCGGGGGGATTGGCGGCGGGAGCGATGCCCCCGCCGCACCCGCCATGGTAGCGCCGCGGATCGTTCCGCCAAGCCTTTCTAGTGCGCGAGCAGCCGCCTGATCGCATCCCCCGCCTTGGCCATGCTGACCACCCCCTCGAGATGCCCGAGCGGCCCGTTCAGCTCGAAGGTCTCCACCTGCCTCCCCTGCGAGCGCAGGAGGTCCGCGAGGCGGCGATTGTTCTCGATGGGGAACAGCCTGTCGGTGACGGAGGGAACGATCAGCCAGCGCGCGCGGCTCCGCGCATAGGCCGCCTCGGGCGTGTCGTAGCCGGAGAGGAAGAGCTGGTTGGCGCGCACGAGATAGAGGAAGTGATTGGCGTCGGAGACGCGCGCGCGCGCCATCGCGGCATCGTCGAGCCATTTCTCCATCGCGAAGCGCTCGCGCACGCTTCGCCGTGGGTCCTGCCCCTCGGCGAAGCGGACGCCGATCGTCGCGGCCCAGCCCGGGTCGCGCGCATGCAGCGTCACGAGCCTGAGCGCTTCGGCGAGGCCGGTAACGGGCTCGGTACCGCCGTGATACGTGCCGTCGCGCCAGTTCGGGTCGAGCCGGATCGGCGCGGCCCAGAGCTCGAGCCAGCCGATCGTCCAGCCGTCGGCGCGGTCGGTGCCGATCACGGACATCACACGGTCCACCCTGTCGGGATAGGCGGCGGCCCATTCGATCGCCTGAAGCGCGCCCATCGAGGCGCCGGCGACAAGCGCGAGGCGGCGCACCCCGAGCCGGTCGAGCAGCAGCTTCTGCGTCTCGACGAAGTCGCGCATCGTCACCACGGGGAAGTCGAGGCCCCAGGGCCGGCCCGTGTCGGGGTTGGTGCTCGCGGGCCCGGTGGTGATCGTGCTCGGGTCGCGCGTGTTCAGGTTCACCGGCGTGTCTGCCGCGATGACGAAGTACTTCGTTGTGTCGATCGGCTTGCCCGGGCCGATGATCGCGTCCCAGTACCCGGCCGGGCCACCGGCGGCATAGCGGCCGAACGCGTGGCTGTTGCCGGAGAAGAAATGCGTGATCAGAACGGCGTTGTCGCCCGCGCCGTTCAGCGACCCCGCCATCTGGTAGCCGATGCGCATGCGGGGGATGGCCTGGCCGTTCTGCGTCACGAAGCGGGGGATCTCGAAGCTCTTCTTCTCGACGATGAGCTCCGGCGCCGCCGGAGCCTGCGCGGGCGCCTGCTGCGCGGAAGCCGGCACGGCAAGGGCAAGCGCTGCGAGCGCTGCGAGGGCAGCGGGCGCGGGCAGAAGCTGTCGTCTGAGCATGAGCGGGGGCCCTTCCAGTGAACCGGTGGGCCATGCTGCACGCACGGCGTGCACGGGCGCAATCGCGCCAGCCGGTGCGCTACACTGCGCCCCCATCGGCACGGGACCATCGGATGATCGCCATCGGCGAGATTCGCACCTGGCTCGGCATCCTCGGCAATGCCGTGCGCGCCCGCGTCCCGGCCGACCTCGTCGCCGCTGACGCGGAGCCGGACGACGCGCGGCTCGACGGCTATCTCGTGCGCGCCGCAGCACTTTCGGCGGCGGGATACTGGGTTCGCGGCTTCACCCTCCCCGGCACCGAGCAGGGATACAGGATCATGGGGGCCGAGGGCGCGGCAGCGCTCACAAACGAGGTTCGCGCACTGCGCGACGCCGCCGCAGCACTTCCGCTTCCCGGGCTCGCCGCCGCGCTCGACCTTGCCCTCTCGCTCGCGCTGCTCGGAAGCATGGTCGCTGCGCTCATCTGGATCTCCGGGCGGCGGCCGGTTCCCTGGCGGGTCGTCGCGGCAACCACGCTCGCAGTCTATCTCGTGATGGCGGTGTGGGGCCTCGCCTCCGCGTGGTTCGGCCTCAAGCTCGGTGGCTTCGCGTTCTCCGAGGCCTCCTTGAGGGATCCGAGCGCACGCGAGTTCGCCGTCCGCGGCGTCACCGCCGCGCTCGGCCTCGCATCGGTCGTCATGCCACCCATCGCGCTCGGCCGTGCCGCCCGCGTCGTCGCGCCCGGGCTGCGGCTGCCCTTCCTCTCCGGGCTGCTCGCCTGGGCATGCTTCATCGCGCTTGCCTTCGCCACCGTCCTGTCCGGGCTCGAAGGGGCGCTGATCAGGCTGCTTTCCGCACCAGGATGAGCCTCGGCCATGGCGCGCGGCGGGGCGTGTCGCTATGGTCCGCCGCGCTTCAGCGAGGAGAATGCCCCGTGGACATCAGCCGCATCCCCATCGGCCGCAACCCGCCATCCGACATCAACGTCGTCGTCGAGATCCCCCAGGGCGGCGTGCCGGTGAAGTACGAGCTCGACAAGGAGAGCGGTGCGCTGATGGTCGACCGTTTCCTGCACACGGCCATGTACTACCCGGGCAATTACGGCTTCGTGCCCCACACGCTCGCTGAGGACGGCGACCCGATGGACGTGATGATCGTGACGCAGGCGGTGCTCGTGCCGGGCTGCATCGTGCGCTGCCGGCCCGTCGGCGTGCTGCAGATGCGCGACGAGGCGGGGGCGGACGAGAAGGTGCTCGCCGTGCCGGTCGACAAGCTTCACCCGTTCTACAGCGGCGTCAGGAGCTACACGGACCTTCCCACGATCCTGATCGAGCAGATCGCCCACTTCTTCAAGCACTACAAGGACCTGGAGAAGGGCAAGGAGGTCACGCTCGGGGAATGGGGCGGGCCCGAGGTGGCCGAGCGGCTGATCCGCGACAGCATCAAGCGGGCAGAGGACGCCAAGCTCGCCAAGCCGCACTACGAGTAGCGGGCGGCCTCACCCGAGCACGGCATTCCAGAGCGCAAATCCTGGCGCCGCCGCGATCGTGCTCCAGAGGCAGAGGGCGGCGGCGACGCGCATGTCCTGCCCGCCCGCGACGGCGACGAGGAAGAAGCCGAGGCTGACGGGGCAGGCGGCCATGAGCGCGCCCGCCGTCACCGCGCCTGCGGGCAGGCCGAGCAGGAGCGCCGAGCCGACATAGGCCGCGGGCTGGAGGAGCAGCTTCGCCGGCAGCGCCCAGGCGACGCCGGAAAGCGGCTTCAGCGACACACCTCTCTGCCCGGCCGACAGCGCCGCGCCGAGGCTGATCAGCGCCCCCGGCACCGCGCCGCCCGAAAGCATCACCGCAAGCCGCGACACCGGCGCGGGCAGCGACAGGCCGAGGCCGCGCATCACGAGCGCCGACACCATCGCCCAGGCGATCGGCGCGCGGACGAGCGCGCGCAGCCCGGCGCTGAGCCCGCCCTTCGTCATCATCACCATGCCGAGGTTGAGCGTGCCGAGCACGTCGAGCACCAGGATGGCGATCGCCGCGCCAACCGCCGCAGGGTCGGCCCCGAGGGGCGAGACGGCGATGGCAGGCAGGCCGATATAGCCGAGATTGGCGCTGATCGCGGCCATGAAGGCGACGCGCCGGAGCCCCGGCCGTGCGAGCAGCGCCGCTGCCCCGCCGGCGATCGCGCTCGCCATCACGTAGGCGACCGGTGCGAGCAGGGCCGCGGGCGGCGGCGGCTCCGCCTCTGCCACGAAGCGGAACACGAAGGCCGGAAGTGCCGCGTAGAGAACGAAGGCGCGCAACCCGGCCTGGGCGGCCGGCGGCTCGAGCGGCCCGCGCCCGAGCAGCCAGCCGAGCAGGATCAGAGCGAAGAACGGCGCGAGGACCGGAAGCGGGATCAGAGCCCCGCCGCCTCCATGCGGCAGATCGCGCGCGCAACCGCCTGGGCGCGCGGCACCAGGCTCGCCACCTCGAGATATTCCTCCGGCGTGTGCGCCTTGCCGCCCACGGGGCCGACGCCGCAGATCGTCGGCGCGCCCACCGCGGCGGTGAAGCCGCTATCCGCACAGCCGCCCGAGAACTCGCCCTTGAGCTCGGCCTTGCCGGAGGCATCGCGGTAGAGCTCGAACAGCGCCTCGGACGCGCCGCCCTGCGTCACGGGCAGGAACTCGCCGTTGATCCGCCAGGAGGCTTTCGTGCCCGGAACGTTCGCCGTGCGCACGATCTCGTCGATCCGCCCGAGGATCTCGTCGCGCTGCGCGGGCTCGACATAGCGGAAATCGATGTCGCCCTCGGCCCAGGGGGCGACGGTGTTCACGCTCTGCCCGCCGCGCACGACGCCGACATTCAGCGTGATGCCGCGGCCGAGGTCGGTCAGCGCGTGGATCGCCTGCACCTTGCGCGCGAGCTCCTCGATCGCGGAGATGCCGGCCTCGAAATTGCCGCCCGAATGCGCGGCCTTGCCCTCGATCATCATCGTCGAGAACACGCCGCCCTTCCGGCCGGTGACGACGTTGCCCGAGGGCCGGCCAGGCTCGCTGTTGAACACCGCCCGCGCCGTGCGGCCCTCGGCCTCGATCAGCGGCCGGCCTTCGGGAGAGGCGATCTCCTCGTCTCCGGTGAAGAGCCCGACGAGCGGCGCGGGGTGTCCGCCGAACTTCTGGAAGGCGGCGATGACGAAGCAGTTCATCACGAGCCCCGCCTTCATGTCGGCCACCCCCGGCCCGTAGGCGAGGCCGTTCTCGATGCGGAACGGACGCCGCGATGCCTCGCCCTTCGGGAACACCGTATCGCGGTGGCCCATCAGCACAATGTTGCGGCCGGCATTCGCGCCGCCGCCGCCGCCCTCGGGGCCGGCGAGCACCGCACGCAGCACGTCGCCCTGCTTCTGCCCAGGCTTCACCTCGACGGGGATGTTCGCTGCGGCGAAGAACGCCTTGATCTGATCGCCCACGGCATCGACGCCCGGCTTGTCCGCGCTGCCGCTGTCCGTGTCGACCATGCGCTGGAGCATCGCGAGCATCGCGTTCTCCTGCGTGGCGAGCCAGGCGGTGATGGCGGCTTCTGTCGGTGCGGCGTTCATGCGGGTCTCCCGGGTTGGTCCGCCGCAGGGTTGGCGGGAGCGGCCGCGCGGTCAAGGGAGGGCGGGTGGAAGGAGTAGCGGCGGGCTTCGGGAAGGAAGCGCGCAAGGTCGCCGAATGTCAGGTTGCGCCCCACGGTGCCCCAGAACAGGCCGGCCCGCTGCAGCGTGGCGCGCAGGAGATCGGCCGGCTCGCCATCGATCGAGAGAGCGTGCGGCGCTTCGATCACGACCACATCGGGCGCCTGGTCGGCGATTGCCCGGTGCAGGCTGCGCAGCAGCGCGACGTCGAGCCCCGTCTCGCAGGCGAGAAGGAAGGCGAGCGCGCAGCAGGCCGACTGGCTGCTGTCATCGCCGAGAAAGCGCTGCAGCTCCTCGCCGCTGCGGCTCGCCCGCGCGAGCCGATAGAGATTGACGAAGCGCTTCGCGCCGCGCGGGCCACTGGCGGCGAGCGGCATCAGGGAGGCCAGGACGCCCGCCTCCGGCTTGGTCAGCGTCACGCGCCTGACCTCCGCCGCGCGGGTCTCGATTAGCCTCTCGTCTCCGGGCTGGGGCACCTCGTCAGGGTCGATCACATAGTCGCCGTCCATCGGCTCGGGCGTCGGCGGCGCCGGGGCAGGCTCCTCTTCCTCCGCGCTCGCCTCGCGCTCGGGCAGCAGCACGCGCGCGAGCCCCGCGAAATCGTTGGTGCCCGCGCCAAGCCGCGGCAGCCAGAACGGCACCTGGAAGATCTTCTCGAGATAATCCCCAGGCCCCGCCTGCCCGTCGCCGCCGAGCTGGCCCCTGTAGAAGTTGCGCAGCGCGCCCTCGAGCCAGCGCGCATCGACGGCGACCACGACGACGAAGAGCCGGAACTGGAGCAGGAGCCCCACCGCCTCGAGAACCTTCACCACCTGCTCCTCGCGAAGCCGGTCGAGGTCGTCGATGTAGAGGATGATGCGGTCCAGCGTCGGCAGGTCGGGGCGCGGCGCGCGAGGGTCGGTCGGGCGCTGCGCCGCCATCAGGTCGTCGAGCCGCTGGAAGCTTCGCCGCAGCCGGCCGACGAGGCCGATCTCCTGCTGGTAGCCGCGCAGCTCGTCGCTCTCGTTCAGGAAGAACCGGAGCAGGGCCTGCGGCGTGGCGGCGGCCTTCTCGATCGCATCGAGGCCGGACAGGGCCTTGGCGGCCGTCGCCTCCCGCTCCGCCAACGCCTTCGCCGCGGCGTCGCGCGCCTCGGCGAGCGCGGCGCGTTCGCGGCGAAGGTCAGCCTCGGCCTTCTCCTCCGCCTCGACGGCATCGAGCAGAGGAGAGAGCCGGTTCACCGCCTCGATGATGCGGCCGACAAAGGGTGCGGTGAAGGCGACAAGTGCAGCGGCCGTCTCGAGCGCCCCGCGCGGCACGAGCCAGGCCGCGAGCGCGGCGAGCGCTATGGCGGCCGCGAGCGTCACCGCGAGGCGCCGCGAGGCAAGCTTCACGACGCGGCGAAGCATCGCGAACCCGCTCCGCCCACCCGCGGCGAGCGTCAGCGTCTCCTCCGCAAGCCGCTCGATCGTCGCCGGCTCCGCCGCACCGAGCCGGCCGAGATCGCGCAGAAGCGCCGTCAATTCCTCGCGGCGGTCGAGCAGGATCATGCCGGCCCGCTCGGCGAGCGCCGCGGCGGGGCGGGTGAGTTTCGCGTCGAGCGCCTTCAGCCGCGCATCGATGTCGGCGAGCGTGTCGCGTGCCTCGCGCACGGCCTCGTCTGCCCCCTTGCGCGCGAGGCGGGCCGCTTCGGTCCGGGCGCTGATCTCGGCAAGCAGCGTGGAGGCGCGACGGCTCGCGGCCGTGCCTGTGCCCTCGATACGCGCGATCTCGTCGCGCAGCCCCTCGAAGATCTCGACGGCGAGGCTCGCCCAGAGATTCGCATCGGCGAAGCTCCAGGCGTTGAAACGGATCTGCGCGACGCGCGTCGCGAACGGGCTTGCCGCATCGTCCTTCCAGGCCGCGCCGATGCGCTCGACCTCGGCCTGCATCATCGCCATGAAGGTGGACTTGCCGCTGCCCCAGTCGCCGAACAGGCCGATGGCCAGGGGCGGGGCATTGTCTGCGAGGCAGGCGAGCTCGGCGAGGCGCCGCGCATCGGCGCGTCGGCCAAGCGCATCGTCGGTCGCCGCCGGTGCGTCTGCGGCGAAGGCGGCCGGCGCGACGGTCGGGACCGAGAGAAGCTGCCGCCAGGCCAGGATGTTCTCGCCGCTTTCGGGGTTGCGTTCGATCGCTGCGAGGATCGGTGCACGCAGGCTGTCGGGGCTGATGGCCCAGTCGCGCTGCCAGACGCGGCGGAGGGCGGCGGCGAGACGCGCCTGGTCCGGCGGCGCGACAAGCGCGGCGATGAGGTGCCGTGCATCGATCCGGGTCCGACCGACCGTCGCTTCGGCCACCGCACGCGCCACGCCGAGCGCCTCGGTCGCCAGCGGCGACAGCGCCACGCTGTCCTCGGCCGTGCCGCGGAGGGAGAGGATCACCTCCTCGATGCGCGACTGGCCGACGAGCGGCTCCAGTGCTTCGACCAGCGCGCCGGCGATCAGGTAGATGCCACGGCTGCCGGCTGCGCTTCGGGAATGGCCGCGCTCCCGCTCGCCGACGATGACCATGCCGGCGATGAGTTCGGAGAGGCCGACGGCACGCCGGCCGGAGCCGCGCGGCGGGAGCGATGCGGCGACCTGACCGGCCGCCTCGATCGCGGCGCGCGTGGTCTGCGAGAAGTCGAAACCCCTCGCCTCGGCGAGGGTGCGCGGAAGCTGTGAGCGCGGGGGGTCCATCCCCGAACGTTACCCCGCCGGCACGTCTGCGCAAAATCCCGCCAGCTGGGCCATACTGCCCTCCCCGCCCCGTCCGGACACACCCCGTGAGCACAGGCCTGATCGCGCTTCTCGACGACATCGCGCTGATCGCGCGCAAGGCGGCCGTCACGCTCGACGACGTCGCCGCCCAGGCCACGAAGGCAGGCGCCAAGGCCGCCGGCGTGGTGATCGACGACGCCGCCGTCACTCCACGCTACGTCACCGGCTTCGCCGCGGCGCGGGAGATCCCGATCGTGCGGCGGATCGCGGTCGGCTCGCTCAAGAACAAGCTGCTGATCCTGCTTCCCGCCGCACTCGCGCTCAGCCTGTTCGCGCCCTGGGCGATCACGCCCCTGCTCATGCTCGGCGGCGCCTATCTCTGCTACGAGGGCGCGGAGAAGGTTCTCGAAGCCGTCTTCCCGCACCTCGCGCACAAGCACGAGAAGGCGATCGGCATCGCCGACGAGGACCCGCAGGTGGCGGAGGACGCCAAGGTGCGCGCCGCCATCTCGACCGATTTCATCCTTTCGGCAGAGATCATGGCGATCGCGCTCTCGACCATCCCCGAGGCATCGATCTGGAACCAGGCCGCGATCCTCGCCGTGGTGGGCCTCGGCATCACCGCGGCGGTATATGGCGCGGTGGCGCTCATCGTGAAGGCGGACGATGCCGGCCTCGCCCTCTCGGCGAGCTCCTCGGCGCCCATCGCCGCCCTCGGCCGCGGGCTGGTGAAGGTGATGCCGCCGTTCCTGACGACGCTCTCCGTCGTCGGCACGGTCGCGATGCTCTGGGTCGGCGGCGGCATCATCGTGCACGGGCTCGAAGGCTACGGGTTCACCGCGATCGGGCACGCGCTGCACGATGTCGCGCACGCCGCCGGCGCGGCCGTGCCGGTTGCCAGCGGCGCCGTCCAGTGGCTCGTGAACGCGACCGGGTCGGGGCTGTTCGGCCTCGCCATCGGCCTCGCGCTCATCCCCATCGTGCAGCAGATCCTCGCGCCCTTCGCGGCGATGTTCCGGCGCTCCCGCACGGCCTGACGAGGGCGCGCACGCCTGCCTCAGGCGGTGATCGGACGCGCGAACAGGCTGCCCCAGCGCGCGGCGAGCGGCGTGGTATCCACGCCAAGCATCCTGAGCCCGGACCAGAGAGGCAGCGTCGTCGCGTCATGGACGGGGATGCCGGTGCGCCGCTCCGCTTCAGCCGCGACCATTGCGGCGGCGTAGTTGGTGCACCAGGTGAGGATCGCATCGGGCCTGGCCGCAGCGACCGTATCGATCTGGGCAGCGATCGCGGTCAGCGGAACGGAGGCATAGGAGAGGTTGTCTGTCAGCCCCAGGTGGCTTTCGGCGACCGTCTCGAATCCCCATTCGGCGAAGCGCGCGACGAGGCGCGCCTGGTAGGCCTCGGCATAGGGGGTGGCGAGCGCAATGCGGCGGGCGCCCGTGTCGCGAAGCACCGCCTCGAGCGCGAGGGTGGATGTCGTCGCCGCGATGCCTGTCTCGGCCGTGATGGCGGAGGCGAGCGCGCGGTCATGCTCGACGCCGATCAGCCCGCCCTTCGAGCCGTTCCAGAGGATCACCCCAGGCCGCGCATCGGCGAGAAGCCGCGCGGCGGTGAGCATCCCGTCCATGTCGTAGCGATCGGGGAACGGATCGACGGCGCCGCGCACGCCGATGCGCGCGAAATGCGCGGAGACGGCCGGCACGGAGGCGAGCAGCGCCGTCGTCACCCGCTCGACCACAAGGTTGCCCGAGGGCGTGATGACGCCCATCGCATGCGCAAAGCCCATCGCGTCCGTCATCGTCGCCTCACTCAGAACCCCGCCGCGCGCGGCAGCCACAGGACGAGGCCCGGCACGAACATGCAGACCAGCAGCAGCCCATACATGGTCAGGACGAAGGGCCAGACATGGCGCGAGATCTCGCCCACCGAGATGCGCGCGAGACCGCACACCACGAACAGCACGACACCGACGGGCGGCGTGAGCATGCCGATGACGAGGTTCAGCACGAACAGGAACCCGAAATGCAGCGGATCGATCCCGTAGTCGAGCGCGATCGGGTGCAGGAGCGGCACGAGCATGATGTAGGCCGCGTTGCTCTCGAGGAAGCAGCCGACGACGAGCAGCACGACCTGCACGAGGAACATGAAGGTGAGCGGATCGTTGGTGATGCCCTTCAGCCATGCGGCGAGCTTCATCGGGAAGAGGTCGATCGTCAGCATGTACGTGACGGCCGAGGCAAAGGCGATCATCGCGCCGACGACGGCCGTCGTGATCACCGTCGCGCCGATCGCGTGCGGCAGGTCGGCGAGCGTCAGGCGGCGGGTGATGAAGAAGCCGATGACAAGGGCGTAGACGACCGCGACGGCCGAGCCCTCGGTCGCGGTGAAGGCGCCGCCGATGATGCCGCCGATGACGACGACAGGCATCATCAGGACGACGAAGGAGCGGCGGAGCTCCGCCCCGACGCGGCGGAAACTGAAGGCCTCTCCCGTCAGGGGCAGGCCGCGGCGATGGGCGATGATCGACGACAAAAGCATCATCAGGACGACGAGCATCAGCCCCGGAATGACCCCGGCGAGGAACAGCCCGCCGACCGAGACGCTCGAGCCCGCCATGAAGGCATAGACGATCATCGCCCCCGAAGGCGGGATGATCGGGCCGAGATTGGCCGACGCGGCGATCACGGCGGCGGAGAAGCCGGTTCCGTAATGCTTCTCGAGCGGCTTCAGCATCGTCGAGCCGAGCGCAGAGGCATCGGCCACCGCCGCGCCGGAGACGGTGGAAAGCCCCATGCCTGCGAGAACGGTCACATGCGCGAGGCCGCCGCGCACCCGGCCGATAGCAGCGTTGGCGAGGTCGATCAGCCTCTCCATGATGCCCGCCTTCAGCATCAGCTCGCCCGCCAGGACGAAGAACGGAATCGACATCAGCGGGAAGGCGTTCACCGCATTCATCATGCGTGTGGGCAGCATGTTGAGCGGAAAGCCGCTCTCGATCACGCCCGCCACCGCGCCGAGGCCGAGCGCGAAGGCGAGCGGCAGGCCGAGGATGGCGGAGGCGAAGAACACGAGCATGATGGTCACGCTCATGCGCGCGCTCCCGGCGCGATGGCTGCTGCGGCGAAGTGGAGCGCGGAGACGGCCATGCCAGCGATCACCGGCACGAGGAACCATCCGGCAGAGAGGTCGAGCGAGATCATCTGCTCGTCCCACTGCTCCGACGCGATCAGCCACGCTTCCCACGCGACGAGGGCCGAGAGCGCGGCGCAGGTGGCGAGCACCAGGCGATGCAGAAGCGCGCGCGCGGGCCGGGGCAGGGCTTCGGCGAGCAAGGTGATGCCGATATGCGCCCGCGCGCGGACCGCCACAGAGATGCCGAGGAACACCATCGCGACGAAGGCGAGCCGCGCGATCTCGTCGGCCCAGGAGATCGAGGCGTTGAGCCCGTAGCGCGCCACGACCTGCGCGAACACCACCGCTACCATCACCGAGACGATGGCGACGAGAAGCGCGCGGATCGCGGCGTCGAGCCCGGAGAGGATCCTGTCCACGCGCGTCCGGGTCAGGCGCCTGCCTTGGCGACCTCCGCCTGCACGCGATCGACCAGCTCCGCGCCCACCCGACCCTTGATCGTGTCGACGACGCCGGCGGAGAGCGCGCGCATCTTGGCGAGCTCCGCGGCCGGCAGCGGGTCGTATTGCATGCCGCGCGCCTGGAGCGTGGCCAGCGCCTCGCCGTCCGTCTTCTCCGCCGCCTCGCGCTGCGCCTTGATCGCGGTTCCCATCGCCGTGCGGATGATCTGCTGCTGCTCGGCCGGAAGCGCGCCGAAGGCGCGGCGGTTTGCGACGATCGAGATGAAGTCGAAGAAGTGGCCGGTGTTGGTCAGGTGCTTCTGCACCTCGAAATAGCGGCTCGCGAGGATGATCGCGTAGGGGTTCTCCTGCCCGTCCACCACGCGCTGCTGCAGCGCAGAGTAGAGCTCGCGGATGTCCATCGCGACAGGGTTGGCGCCGATGGCACGGAAGGTCGCGAGATGCGTCTCGTTCGGCTGCATGCGGATCTTGAGCCCGCGCAGGTCCTCGACGGTCCTGATCGGCTTCTGGCCGGTCGTCACGTGGCGGAAGCCGAGCTCCATGTAGCCGAGCGAGATGAAGCCCTTGTCTGCCATCCGCCCGTCGAGCAGGTCGCCGACCGGCCCGTCCACCACCTTGAACGCGGCCTCGCGCGTCGGGAACTGGAAGGGAAGGCTGATCGCCTCGAGCTCCGGCACGGTGCGCGAGAGGAACGCCATGCCGACCCAGGTCATCAGCAGGGTGCCGGCGCGAACCTGGCTCACGTTCTCCTGCGCGCCGCCGAGCTGCATGGCGGGGAAGGTGTCAACCTCCATGCGCCCGCCGGAAAGCCGCGCCACCTCGGCCTTGAAGCCCTCGATGGCGACGGAGGAGGAATGCTCGGTCGCAAAATTGCCGGCGATGCGGATGCGCTGCGCCTGCGCGAACACAGCAGGTGCTGCGAGCGCGACGGGGGCTGCGGCGAGGGTGGCGAGAGCGGTGCGGCGGCGAAGCGACATGGCGCGAGAACCTCCCGGGTTGGACCGCGCGCCGAAGCGGGCACGGCGGCAGGGGGAATGCAGCCCGCGTGCCAGCCGCGGCGGGCCACCTCCGCGAGCCTCGCACGGGCGGGCTGCCTCTGGAAGCGGCATCTGCCATCCCTATGCTCACCGGAACGTTCCCGTGGCGGATGCAGGCGCCGCGTGCATCGACGTTGCGTCGTGCTACCGTCCAGCCGCGCGGCCAGCCACGCGCCGCGCTCAGAACAAAGCCAAACGAGGAAACACATGGACCAGGTTCGCGATCTGCGGCTCTCGCGCCGCGCCGCACTCGGCGCCTTCGGCGCGGCCGCCACCCTGCCGCTCGCCGGCGCCGCCGAGGCGGCGGCCCCGATCACCGGCATCCGCGCCCCCGACTGGTACCGGTTCAGGATCGGCGAGTTCGAGGCGACCGTGATCCAGGACGGGCCGCTTGCGCTCGGCGAGCCATCCGGCGGGTTCCCGCAGCATCCGAAGGAGGACCTGGCGAATCTCCTGCAGCAGAGCTTCCTGCCGACGAACGCGCTGACGCTCGACCAGAACTGCCTGCTTCTGAACACCGGCCGGCAGTTGATCCTGTTCGACAACGGCGTGGGCTTCACACGCCCGTTCGGGCCGAACACGGGGCTTCTGCTGGCCAATCTCCGCGCCGCCGGCGTCCACCCCGACCAGGTCGACGCGCTGGTGATCAGCCACGCCCACATCGACCATTGCTGGGGCATCATCGGCGGCGACGGCAAGCCGAACTTCCCCAACGCACGGGTGTTCATCTCGAAGGCCGATTTCGACTACTGGACGGCGGAGGACAGGCAGAACGCCCAAGGCTTCGTCGGCGACTTCGTCAAGGGCGCGCGGCGCAACCTGCTTCCGGTGCGCGAACGCATCACCTTCGTCGAGGACGGCAAGGAGGTGGTGCCGGGCGTGACCGCCGTCTCGGCGCCGGGCCATACGGTCGGCCACATGGTCTACGCGATCCAGTCCGGCAACAGCAAAGCGATGTTCATCGGCGACCTCGCGCACCATCAGGTGATCATGCTTCGCCGGCCGCAGATCGAGTTCGCCTTCGACACCGACGCGCGCCAGTCCGCCCAGTCACGGCTGCGCATCCTCCGCCAGCTCGCTCAGGAGCGCATGGCGCTCGTCGCCTACCACTTCCCCTTCCCAGGCCTCGGCCATGTCGCGGCCGAGGGCGAGGGGTTCGGCTGGTACCCCGCAGCCTGGGGCGCCGACATCTGAACCACGGTGCTCCCGGGCGCGGCGCTCGCGCCCGCCCGGGATGCCGCCGCTTCCGAAATGTCGCGCTCTGCCGCGCAGGAGCAGACGACCGAGCCGTCGGCGAGACGATTGGGCAGCGTCGGCTCCTCGCAGTGCGGGCAGAGAAGCGGCTCGGTCATCCGCGCCCCGCCTTATCCGCGCCCCGGCTCGCCGCGGCCGCGATCAGGCAGCGGCGCGAGGGCGGCGATGGCAGAAGCGAGGCGCGTCTCGCCTGCCGATCGGGCAAGCGCCTCGGCCGCGTCGCGCGCCGCCTCGAAGCCTGCGACGTAGCCGGCATAGGTCGCGCGGTCGAGGCTTCCGGCCAGCGCCGCGGCCGGTGCCCGCTCAGGCTGTCGTGCCATCAGCCCGCCTTGGCCGGGCTCTGCGCCTTCAGCGCGGCCAGTGCGCGATCGACCACGTCGCCGAGCTCGCGGACGATCGCGATCGCCTCCTCCCCGTTGCCCGCACGCGCGGCGTGCTCGATCGCCGCGGCACGCTCGGCGAGCTCGCGCAGGCCGTAATTCGCCGCCCCGCCGCGAAGCGCATGCGCCTCCCGCTGCAGCATCGGCAGGTCCGAGGCCGCAGCGGCCGTGTCGAGCGAGCGCGAGCGCTGCCGCACCTCGTCGACGCACGCCCCGATCAGCATGACCAGCGTGTCGGGAGAGAGGCCGCGGCGGAGCCTCGCGAAATGGTCCGCGTCGATGCCCGTCTCCGTCTGGCCGCGCTCCGCCGCCTGCGCCTCGGCGCTGACGCGTGGGAGGTGGCGCGCGAGCGCCTCGTTCAACATCCTGCCCGTCACCGGCTTGGCGAGAACGCCGTTCATGCCGGAGGCGAGGAAGCGCTCGCGGTCGCCGGCCATCACGTTGGCGGTGAGCGCGATGATCGGCACGCGCCCCGCAGGCCCCGGAAGGGCGCGGATCTCGCGCGTCGCGGCAAGCCCGTCCATCTCGGGCATGTACATGTCCATGAAGACGATGTCGTAGGGGCGCGTGCGCGTCGCCTCCACCGCCTCGATGCCGTTGCCCGCGACATCGACGTGGTGGCCCTCCTTGCGGAGCAGGGTCGCCGCGACGAGCTGGTTCGCCGGGCTGTCCTCTGCGAGCAGGACGCGGGCGCGGCGCGGCGGGGCGAGTGCCACCGGCTCGGGCGCCGCCTCGGGCGCGCGCTCCGCCTCGGGCAGCTCGAGGGTGAACCAGAACACCGCGCCGCCGCCCGGCCGCCCATCGATGCCGACCTGGCCGCCGAGCAGCTCGACGAGGCGGCGGCAGATCGCGAGCCCGAGCCCCGTGCCGCCGGTGCGGCGGCTGTCGGGGCCCTCGAGCTGCGAGAAGGGCTGGAACAGGAGCGTGCGCTGCTCGGCCGGCACGCCCGGCCCGCGGTCTGCCACGGAGAAGCGGAGCCGCCAGCTCCCCGGCCCCATCGCCTCGCCGGTGACCGGCGCGACGGAGACGACGATCTGCCCGCGCTGGCTGAACTTCACCGCGTTCGAGATCAGGTTGAGCAGGATCTGCCTGATCCGGCCGGCATCGCCGCGCAGCGCGGCGGGGACGCCCGGGGCGATCTCGACGGCGATCTCGAGGTCGCGCTCGCGCGCCGCCGGCCTGAACAGCTCGACAGAACCCGCGAGCAGCGGCGCGACCGCGAAGTCGGAAGGCTCGAGGACGAGCTTGCCCGCCTCGATCTTCGAGAGGTCGAGGATGTCGTTGATGATGGCGAGAAGGTGCTCGGCACTCTCGCGCGCGGTCTCGACGTAGCGGCGCTGCTCGGCATCGAGGGGCGTGTCGACGAGCAGGCCGAGCGTGCCGATCACCGCGTTCATCGGCGTGCGGATCTCGTGGCTCACCACCGCGACGAAGCTCGACTTCGCGGCCGAGGCGGCCTCGGCGATCTCGCGGGCGCGGCGCATCTCCTCCTCGCCGCGGCGGCGAGGCGTGATGTCGGTATAGGCGGTGACGAAGCCGCCGCCAGGCAGGCCCGTGCGCTTGATCTCGATCACCCGCCCGTCGGGGCGCGTACGCTCGTAGACGCCGAAGCTGCCCGCGCGCACCACGTCGAGGCGGCGACGCACCTCCGTCTCGATGTCGTCGGAACCGAACTCGCCCCCCTCGGCCTGGGCGCGGATGATGCTCTCGTAGGTCGCGCCTTCGAACAGCAGGTGGCCGGGCAGGCCGATCACCTCCTCGAGGCGGTCGTTCCAGGTCACGAGCCTGTAGTTGGCGTCGAAGACCGTCACGCCATCGGAAAGGTTCGCCAGCGTTGTCTCGAGCAGGGCCGATTTCTCGTCCGCCTGGCGCTTGGCGCGCGCCATCTCGCGGTTGGCCTCCTCGAGCACCAGCCGTTCCTGGGAGAGGTCGTTCTCGCGGCGGGAACGGCGGCGCACCTCGAGCAGCAGCGCGGCGAGGAGTGCTACGAGCGCGAACGTCACCGCCGCGGCGGCGGCGAGGGTGGGGATGGAGCGGGCAGCGATGTCTGCGCCGATCACCTGCTCGGGGATGGCGACGACGGAGATGAGCGGCACTTCCGGCACGTGCCGGAAGGCGACGTGCAGCCGCTCGCCCGGGATGCTCGGCGAGGCGACGGCCAGCGTGCCGCGCGGCGCCGCCCGCATGCCCCAGAACAGGGAGGAGGCGGAGATGTCGCGCCCCGCCGCGCCGAGCAGCTCGCCCGACGAGGCGCGGACCACCCCGTCGCTGCCGACGAGGGCGAGCACGGCACCGCGGTCGCGCTCGGCGTCGATCACCGGGCGGAGCAGGTCCGGCGGGTCGAGCAGGGCGGCGAGCACGCCGGCGAACCCGCCATCGGCCTTCTGGAGCCGCACGGCGACGGCGACGGCCGTCGAGCCGTTGATGCGGCTGACGAAGGGGCGGCTGACATAGGGCCTGCCGCCATCGCCGGCGGCAAGCGCCAGGAAGAAGTCGCGATCGCCTGACATCACGTGGCCGGAGGGCGAGATCGGCGCGGCGGAGAGGATGACGCCGTCGGAACCGATGACGAGGGCCTGGGCGACGGAATCGTCTGCCGGGCGCACCCGCTCGAACACGGTCGCGGCCGAGATCGCCGCCGGGTCGCGCACGCCGCCGCGTTCCGCGGCATCGCGCGCAGCGACGAGCCTCGTATGCACCTGGGTGAAGACGCGCCTCGCATGCGCGTCGAGCGTGGCGGCCGTCGTCGAGGCAAGGCGGGCGGCCTCCTCGCGCTGCGCCTCGCTTTCGGCCGAAAGCTGGCCGGCCACGCCTGTCCAGAGCACGGCGATGGCGAGCAATCCCGCGGCGATAAGCCCGAGCGCGCCCGGCCGGGTGATGAACAGGCGGTTGGGGAGGAAGCGGCCCAAGCTGCTGCCCTTGCCTGCGGAGGAACCCGTTCCGGTGTCACCCAAGCCACTCATGCGCACGCCCTGAAGCCCGAACGCTGCCACTCTGCCGGGCAGGCATGCCATGCGCAACAACCGCGGATCGCCGCCTTGCCG
This sequence comes from Elioraea rosea, assembly GCF_007644105.1. GTDB lineage: Bacteria > Pseudomonadota > Alphaproteobacteria > Acetobacterales > Acetobacteraceae > Elioraea_A > Elioraea_A rosea. The sequence continues at coordinate 43,965 of NZ_VFAC01000028.1, forward strand.
ATACCGGGCCGGCTACCTATGGTGCCGCCGCCCCGCTCGGGCATCCCATCGAGACGTGTTCCGGAGACCCAGAACGATGCCGAAGATCAAGGTGAAGACGCCCGTCGTGGAGATGGACGGCGACGAGATGACGCGCATCATCTGGGGCTTCATCAAGGACAAGCTGATCCTGCCGTACCTCGACGTCGACCTGAAATATTTCGACCTCGGCGTCCAGCATCGCGACGAGACGAACGACCAGGTGACGGTCGATGCCGCGAACGCCACCAAGCAGTACGGCGTTGCGGTGAAGTGCGCGACCATCACGCCCGACGAGGCGCGGGTGAAGGAGTTCGGCCTGAAGAAGATGTGGCGGAGCCCGAACGGCACGATCCGCAACATCCTCGACGGCACGATCTTCCGCGAGCCGATCATCTGCAAGAACGTGCCTCGCCTCGTTCCGCACTGGGACAAGCCGATCGTGATCGGCCGCCACGCCTATGGCGACATCTACAAGGCGGCCGAGTTCAAGATCCCCGGCCCCGGCAGCGTGACGATCACCTGGACGCCGCATGACGGCACCCCCGGCCTCGCCATGGAGGTCATCGACATGAAGGGCCCGGGCGTGGCGCTCGGCATCCACAACACCGTCGCCTCCATCCAGGGCTTCGCCCGTGCCTCGTTCAACTACGGGCTTCTGCGCAACTACCCGGTCTATCTCTCGACCAAGAACACCATCCTCAAGGCCTATGACGGCACCTTCAAGGACGTGTTCCAGGAGGTGTTCGACGCCGAGTTCAAGGCCGAGTTCGACAAGCGCGGCCTGACCTACGAGCACCGGCTGATCGACGACATGGTCGCATGCGCGCTGAAGTGGAACGGGGGCTATGTCTGGGCCTGCAAGAACTACGACGGCGACGTGCAGTCCGACATCGTCGCGCAGGGCTTCGGCTCGCTCGGGCTGATGACCTCGGTATTGATGACGCCGGACGGCAAGACGATCGAGAGCGAGGCTGCCCACGGCACGGTGACGCGCCACTACCGCGACCACCAGGCCGGCAAGGAAACGTCCACGAACCCGATCGCCTCGATCTTCGCCTGGACGCGCGGGCTCTCCTATCGCGGCAAGTTCGACGGCACCCCGGATGTCGAGAAGTTCGCCGCCACGCTCGAGCGCGTCTGCATCGAGACGGTCGAGAGCGGCTTCATGACGAAGGATCTCGCGGTGCTGATCGGGCGCGAGCAGAAGTGGCTGAACACCCAGGCCTTCCTCGACAAGCTCGACGCCAATCTCAAGACCGCCATGGCCTCCTGGTGAGGCCGGACTGACCTGCCGCCCCGGCGCCGGCCTGCGCCGGGGCGGGCGACCCACCCGCGTCGGGAGAGAGCGATGTACGAGTTCTACGTCACGATCGTCGGCGCCAGGCAGGGCGCGTTCAAGGGCGAGGCGCCGTCCGAGCGGCACGCAGGCAAGCTCGTCGGCCTTGCCTATGACCAGGGTTCCGCCGCCGCCGTCTCGGCCGGCGGGCGGAGGGGCAAGGTGACGCATCAGCCGGTGCGCTTCACCAAGCAGTGGGGCGCGGCGAGCCCGCAGCTCCTCGAGGCGCTCGAGACGGGCGAGCGCCTCACCAGCGTCGTGTTCGAGTTCCTGCGCACGACCGACGAGGGCGAGGAGGAGGTGTTCCACCGCGTGACGCTGCATGGCGCCGTGGTGGCCGAGCTCCGCTCCTTCGTCGATCTCGACGCCGAGCCTTCGGCGCTGATGCCGCTGCCTGCGCTCGAGGACGTCACCCTCGCCTTCTCGGGCATGGTCGTGGAGAACCTCGCGCACGGAACCAGCGCGACCCTCGGCGACCTGCCGAAGGCGGCTGGCCGCAAGCCCATCGGCAAGGTGGCAAGCAAGGCGGCAGCGACCAGGCGGGGCACCCGCGCCAGGCGCTGAGCGCGCTCGCGGTGGGGCCGCTCTCGCTTCTCGATCTCGCGGCGCTCGCCGTCTTCCTCGCCTGCTGGTTCGGCTACGCCTCGATCGTCGACCGCGTGCCCCGAATCCGGGCGAAAAGCGTCATCGCGGCGATGGACGAGCACCGGCGGAGGTGGATGCGGGCGATGGTGGCGCGCGACCCGCGCGTGTTCGATGGCATCGTCATCGGCAACCTGATGTCCTCGGCGAGCTTCCTCGCCACCACCGCCATCTTCATCCTCGGCGGCCTCGTCGCCATGCTCGGGGCCACCGAAATGGGGCTCCGGGTGGTCGGCACTATTCCCTTCGCCGCGACGCCGACCGAGGCCCTATGGGAGATCAAGATCGGGCTTCTGATCGTGATCTTCATCCAGGCCTTCTTCGCGCTGACCTGGTCGATCCGGCAGTTCAACTACCTCCAGATCATCGTCGGCGGGGTTGGGCAGGCAGCGGACTCTGCCGCCTACGCCCAGGCGGAGATGGCCGCGCGGGTCGCGAACCGCGCCGCGAAGCACTTCAACACCGGGCTTCGTGCCTACTATTTCGGCCTCGCCGCGCTTGCCTGGCTGATCCACCCCGTCGCGCTGATGGGCGCGAGCCTTCTCGTCCTGGCCGAGCTGCACCGGCGGGAGTTCCGCTCCGTCGTCCGCGAGGCGATGACGGAAGGGCGATCCGCTCCCGGCGGGGGTTGACCGGCCGCCCCCCGCCTCCCCACTTGCCCCCGTCATGGAAGCCCTCGCGGCAGACGCTCTGAGACTGGTGCGGGAAAACGGCGACATCGCCGTGCCGCTCACCTTCCTGTTCGCCTTCTGCGAATCCGTCGCCCTCTTCTCCTTCCTCGTTCCCGCCACCGTGATCCTGGTCGGCCTCGGCGGGCTGGTGGGGGCCGGCGCGCTCGAGTTCGTTCCGCTCTGGATCGCCGCCGCCCTCGGCGCGATCGTCGGCGATGCGCTGTCGTACTGGCTCGGCTGGCGGTTCAAGGGGCGGATCGTCGGGCTGTGGCCATTGTCGCGCAGGCCGGAGCTTCTGCCGAAGGCCGAGGATTTCTTCCGCCGCTGGGGCATCCTCGGCGTGTTCGTCGGCCGCTTCATCGGCCCGATGCGCGCGACCGTACCGCTCGCTGCCGGGCTGACGGCCATGCCGCTTCTGCGCTTCAAGCTCGCAACCGTCGCCTCGGCCTTCGTCTGGTCGGGCGTGATGCTTGCGCCCGGAACGCTCGGCGCCGCCCTGCTCGCCTGACCGCGGAAGGCTGACCCGCCCGGCGTGCAACCCGGCGCGCTTGCCTTTCCTTCGCGCCAGCGCAACCATTGCGCATGGTTGATGGTTCCGCCGGTGCCACGGCGGCGCTCGCCCGACCCGCGCCGCCCGCGTGGCATCTCTTCGTCCCGAAGCTGGTCACCACCTTCAGGCAGGGCTACGGCGCGGGCGATTTCCGTGCCGACGTCATCGCGGGCCTCACCGTCGCCATCGTCGCCCTGCCGCTTGCCATGGCGCTCGCCATCGCCTCGGGCACCACGCCCGATGTCGGCCTCGTCACCGCCGTTGTCGGGGGGTTCCTAGGCTCGGCGCTCGGCGGCGCGCGGTTCAACATCTCCGGCCCCACCGGCGCCTTCGTCGTCGTCGTGTTCGGGGTGATCGAGAAGCACGGCTATGACGGGCTGCTCATGGCAACCGTCATGGCCGGGCTGATGCTCGCCGCTGCCGGATTGTTCCGCCTCGGCACCTGGATCAAGTACGTTCCCGAGCCGGTGGTGGTCGGCTTCACCGCGGGCATCGCGGTGATCATCTTCTCCTCGCAGATCCGCGACCTGTTCGGCCTCTCGATCGAGAAGCTGCCTGGCGGGGTGGCGGCGCAGTGGGCGACGTTCTGGGAGGCGCGGGCGAGCCTCGCGCCGGCCGCGCTCGTGGTGTCTGCCACCGCGCTCGCGCTCATCATCGCGCTCCGCCGCTTCGCGCCGAAGCTTCCCGCCTTCCTCGTCGCCGTGGTGTTCGCCTCCCTGCTTGTTGGGTTGATCGGGCTTCCGGTCGAGACGATCGGGTCGCGCTTCGGTGGCATCCCCTCCTCGCTGCCCGCGCCGTCGCTGCCGCCCTTCTCGCTCGCGCGCATCGGCGAGCTGATCGAGCCTGCCTTCACCATCGCCTTCCTCGCCGGTGTCGAGAGCCTTCTCTGCGCTGTGGTGGCAGACGGCATGACCGGGCGGCGGCACCGCTCCAACGCCGAGCTGGTCAGCCAGGGCATCGCCAACCTCGCCTCCTCGGCCTTTGGCGGCCTGCCGGTGACGGGCGCGATCGCGCGCACCGCCACCTCGATCCGCGCCGGCGCGCGAAGCCCCGTCGCGGGCATGCTGCATGCGGTGTTCCTGCTTGCCTTCATGCTCGTCGCGGCGCCGCTCGCCGCCTACGTGCCGCTCGCCTCGCTTGCCGCCGTGCTTGTGATCGTCGCGTGGAACATGAGCGAGCAGCACAAGCTGCGGCACATGCTCGCGACCGCCCCGATGGGCGAGCGCGTCGTCCTGCTCGTGACGTTCCTGCTCACCGTTCTGGTCGACCTCACGCTTGCCATCGAGGTCGGCGTCGTGCTTGCCGCCATCCTGTTCATGCACGGCATGGCCGAGGCCGTGTCGCTGACCTCAGACGGCTCGCGGGTGATGGTGCCCGACATCGACGATTTCGCCCGGCCGCGGGAGGACCGCTACACGCAGCGCGATGCGCTTCCGGAAGGCGTGGAGGTTTTCCAGCTTCGCGGCCCGCTGTTCTTCGGCGCGGCCGGCAGGCTCGCGGACGTGATGGAAACGATGCCGCGCAACCCGCGCCACTTCATCCTGCGCATGCGCGAGGTGCCGTTCATCGACAGCACGGGCGTCGCGGCGCTCGCCGATTTCGTGCGCCGCTGTCGCGCCAACGGCACCCATGTGATCGTCACCGGCATCCAGCCCCAGCCGCGCGCGGTGATGGCGCGTATGGGGCTGACCGATGCGATGCCGGGCTTCTCGATCGTCGAGGATTTCGCCGCGGCCCTGCAGATGGCGCGGGCGGCCTGAGTCACACCGCGGGCAGCCACAGCACGTCCTCGATGCGCCCAGCGCCCGAGGCGAGCATGGCAAGCCTGTCGAACCCCATGGCGATGCCGGAACAGGCAGGAAGCCCGAACTCGAGCGCGGCGAGGAAGTCCTCGTCCACCGCGCGGCGCTCGCCCGTCCCCCTCTCCCGCTCCGCGGCCCAGGCAGCGAAGCGGGTCCGCTGCTCTGCCGCGTCGGTCAGCTCCTCGTAGGCGTTGGCGAGCTCGAGCCCCGCAGCGAAGAGCTCGAAGCGGAGCGCGACGCGCGGATCGTCCGGGTCGCGCCGCGACAGCGCGGCCTCCGAGGCCGGCCAGTGCGTCAGGAAGGTCGGGCGCTCCCGCCCGATCGCGGGCTCGATGCGCTCGAGCAGCAGGCGGAAGAAGAGGTCCTGCCAGGTCTCTCCGGGCCGGTGCACGATTCCGAGGGACCGCGCTGCCTCGGCCAGAAGCGCGACATCGGGGGCCAACGGGTCGGGGGCGGTGCGAAGGATGTCGAGGCCACCGCAGTGCCGCCGGAACGCCTCCGCCATGGTCAGACGTTCGAAGGCCCGGTCCGTCGGCACGGTCATCGATGCCGTGCGCAGGCCTTCGGGGACGAGCGCGCGCACAAGCGCCTCCGTCTCCTCGAGCAGGGCCCCTAGTCCCGCCCCGGGGCGGTAGAATTCGAGCATGGTGAACTCGGGCTGGTGGTTCCGTCCCGCCTCGCCGTTTCGGAACACCCGCGCGAGCTGGAAGATCGGCCCCGCCCCCCCGGCGAGAAGCTTCTTCATCGCGAATTCGGGGCTGAACTGCAGGAACAGATCCCGCTCCTCCCCGCCAAGCTTGGCGGCATAGCGCGTGGCGAAGGGGTCGAGATTCGGCTCCATGCCCGGGCAGGGCTGCAGCACGGGCGTTGCCACCTCCATGTAGCCGCGGGCGCAGAGGAAGGCGCGAAGCTCTGCCTCGAGCCTGGCGCGGCGGCGCAGGAAGGGCAGCCGGGCGGCAAGCCGCTCGGGATGCCAGGCCGGAGAGATGCTTCGGGGCGAGATCAAGCGTTGCCTCCAACCCGGCGAGGGACTACACGCCGCGACCATGCCGGACGGCATTGCGCCCGCAAAGACGCTGCGCTCGGTGGCCGCGCTCGAGGCCACCGGCCTCGTGCCCCCCGACGACGCGCTCGCCGCGGTCGAGGCGCGCTACGCCATCGCGGTCACGCCGCATGTCGCCGGCCTGATCGACCGTACCGACCCGCATGACCCGATCGCCGCCCAGTACATCCCCCACCCCTCGGAGGCGGTGACGGGGGACGACGAGCACCCGGACCCGATCGGCGACGACGCGAAGAGCCCCGTGCGTGGCATCGTGCACCGCTACCCCGACCGCGCTCTGCTCAAGCCGCTTCTCGCCTGCCCGGTCTATTGCCGGTTCTGCTTCCGGCGCGAGAGCGTCGGGCCCGATGGCGGGGTGCTCGGCGAGGCCGAGCTCGAGGCGGCCTACGACTACATCCGTGCCCGCCCGGCGATCCGCGAGGTGATCCTGACGGGCGGCGACCCGCTGATGCTCTCGGCCCGCCGCCTCGGCGCGATCCTCCGCGCGCTCGAGGCGATCCCGCATGTCGAGCTTCTCCGCATCCACACCCGCGTGCCGGTGGCAGAGCCCTCCCTGGTCAAGCCTGCTCTGGCCGCGGCGCTGCAGACAGAAAAGCCGCTCTGGCTGATCCTGCACGCGAACCATGCGCGCGAGCTGAATGCCCAGGCGCTTGCCGCGATCGCGGCGATCAGACGCGCGGGCGTGCCCATCCTGTCGCAGAGCGTGCTTCTCGCCGGGGTGAACGACAGCGAGGCGGCGCTCGAGGCGCTGCTCCGGGCCCTGGTCGCGGCGCGGGTCAAGCCCACCTATCTGCATCACCTCGACCCCGCCCCCGGCACGGCCAGGTTCCGCGTGCCCCTGTCGCGGGGGCGGGCGCTGATCAAGGCGCTGCGCGGTCGCCTCCCGGGCCATGCCCTGCCGACCTATGTCGTCGACCTCCCCGGCGGCGCGGGCAAGGTTCCGGTCGCGGAGAGCCCTGCCGCGGCCGACGCCAAGGGCTGGGTGCTGACCGACCCCTGGGGAGGGCGCCATCGGCTTGCCGATGGGGGCGAAAGCGTCTAAAGCCCCGCCCCAACCCCGGAAACCAGCGACGAGAGCGGCTCTGCCATGAAGATGCAGGCGAACCAGATGCGCCCCGGCCACGTGATCGAGCACGAGGGCCGGCGCTGGACGATCCTCAAGAGCGCGATCAACACCCCAGGCAAGGGCGCGGCAGTCATCCAGGTGGAGATGCGCGACCTGAAGTCGGGCGCGAAGAAGGACGAGCGCTGGCGCACCGTCGACACCGTCGAGCGGCTGCAGACAGAGCAGAAGGAGATGGATTTCCTCTTCGCCACCGGCGACATGCTGACGCTGATGGACAAGGAAACCTACGAGCAGACGGAGCTTTCGGCCGCCCTGGCGGGCGATGCCAAGCAGTTCCTCCAGGAAGGCATGGTGCTGACGGTTGACCTCGTGGACGGCGACCCGGTGGCCGTTCACCTGCCCTCGACCGTGACGCTCGAGATCGTCGAGGCCGACCCCGTCGTGAAGGGGCAGACCGCCGCTTCCTCGTACAAGCCGGCGGTGCTCTCCAACGGCGTGCGCACGATGGTGCCGCCCTTCATCGAGAGCGGCGAGAAGATCGTGGTCCGCACCGAGGACGCGAGCTACGTCGAGCGTGCGCGCGGCTGAGGCCGCGACGCCCCCATCATGGCCGTTCCGCGCTTCTCGCCCGTCGTCAACACCATGATCTCCGCCGCGCAGAAGGCGGCGAAGCGGCTGCTGCGCGACTTCGGCGAGGTCGAGAACCTGCAGGTCTCGGTGAAGGGGCCGTCGGATTTCGTGAGCCAGGCCGATCTCCGCGCCGAGGAGACGCTGCGCACCGAGCTCGCCAAGGGCCGCCCCGACCATGCCTTCCTGATGGAGGAGGGCGGCAGCTCGGGGCCGGACGAGTGGAAGTTCCGCTTCGTCGTCGACCCGCTCGACGGCACCACCAACTTCCTGCACGGCATCCCGCACTGGGCGATCTCGATCGGGCTCGAGCGGCGGCTCGGCAAGACGAGCGAGGTCGTCGCCGGCGTGATCTACTCGCCGGCGCAGGACGAGCTCTTCGTCGCCGAGCGGGGTGTGGGCGCCTTCCTGAACGAGCGGCGGCTGCGCGTATCGGGCCGGCGGGAGATGCGCGAGGCGCTGTTCGCGACAGGCATTCCCTTCGGCGCCGTGCCGAACAAGCGCGAATTCACCGCGACCCTTGGCACGCTGATGCCGCAGGTCGCCGGCATCCGGCGCGCGGGCTCGGCGGCGCTCGACCTCGCCTGGGTCGCGGCCGGGCGCTACGATGGCTACTGGGAGCTGCACCTGAACCCGTGGGACATCGCCGCGGGCATCCTGATGGTGCGCGAGGCGGGCGGATTCGTGACCGACCCCGACGGCGGCGACGCTTTCTCGTCGGGCGACGTGGTCGCGGCGAACCCGGCGCTTCATCCCAAGCTTCGCGAGGCCGTGCTGGCCGGGATCGCCGCCGCGCGGTCATGACGGCAGCGCGCGGGTTGGTGCCCTCGCGCGTCATCGCGTAAGGTCCGCGCACGACGTGGTCCAGGGGCAAGGAACTTCAGCGGAGACATGCGACGGAGGTTGCGCCTTACCGTCCTGATGCCCGCACTCGGGCTGATACTCGCGCTCGTGTCGGAACGCGCCGGGGCGCAGGAGCCGGGCGTGCGGGTCGACCGCTCGGTGCTAGACGCGCTCGGGCCGTCGCCGCGCGGCGTTCTCGGGCTTTCTGCGCCCGAGCCGGAGCGCCGCGCCGCGCCGCCGCGGCAGACGCGCCG
>NZ_VFAC01000029.1 GCF_007644105.1 Elioraea rosea
GGCCTGCGCGACGCTCTCGCGGACCGAGGCGGCGAAGCGCGCGGCCGTCGCCGAGGCGCCGAGGCTTCGCAGCACGAGGGTCAGCGGCGCGCGCAGCCGAGGCGGCTCGGCCAGGATGCGCCAGGCGACGCCGTCGATGCCGAGGCGGCGCATCGAGGCGGGCACGATCGACACGCCGATCCCGGCGGCCACGAGGCTCAGCGTCGCGGTGAGCCGCGGCGCCTCCTGGACGATCGCGGGCGAGAACCCGGCCTCGCGGCAGGCGGCGAGGATCGCGTCGTGCAGGCCGGGGGCAGTGCGGCGGCGGTAGACCAGGAAGGGTTCCGCGGCCAGAGCCGCGAGCGGCAGGGCGCGCACCGCGCTTTCGGCTTCATCCGGCGCGGCGAGGCGGTGCCCTTCGGGCAGCGCGGCCACCATCGGCTCCTCGAGCAGCGCTTCGGCGCGAAGGCCGGGCACCGGGGCGACGGGCGAGCGCACGAAGGCGGCATCGATGCCGCCGGCGCGCACCGCCTCGACGAGCTCGACCGTCCCGGCTTCGTCGAGCGTCACCTCCACCGCGGGGAAGGCCTCGCGGAAGCGGCGGAGGGCCGCGGGCACGAAGGGGTGCATGGAGGCCGAGCTGGTGAACCCCACCGCGAGCCGACCGGCCTCGCCTCGGCCCGCGCGGCGCACCGCGTCCTCTGCGGCCTTCGCCCGGCCGAGCACGGCGCGGGCCTCCTCGAGCAGCACGCGCCCGGCCTCTGTCGGCGCCACGCCGCGCGGCAGGCGCCGCAGCAGCCGGAAGCCGAGCTCCGCCTCCAGCCCCTGCAGTAGCCGCGACAGAGGCGGCTGGCGCATGCCGAGCCGCTCGGCCGCCCGGGTTACGTGACCTTCCTCGACGGTGATGACGAAGGCATGCAGGCGACGGAGATCAATCATCCCATACCCCCTGGGTATGAAGATCGTATCAAAAAGCGCTCGATTGCATGAAGAGTTTGGCGCCTACTGCCGCCATTCGAGAGGAGGGTCGGCGATGCTCAAAGCCCCCGTTCCCGCGCCGGCGGACCCGGCCGCGTTCCTGATCGTCCAGTTCCTCGGCTGGGTAGCGGCCCGCGAGCGCGGCTACGCCGAGACGATGTCGGCGTGGCGCACGTCCTGCCCACGGCTGCAGGTCTGGGAGGAGGCGACCGAAGCCGGCCTCGTGCGCATCGAGTACGCCGAGGGCGCAACCCAGAGCGAGGCGCGCGTGGCGCTGACCGAGGCGGGCCGCGCCGCGCTCGCGGCGTCCTCGGTCGCTCAGTGGCCGGGGGGCCGGTAGTCGCCCGCTGTCGCCTTGGCGCGCTCAAGCGCCGTCTTCGCTTCCTGCGTCGTCAGGAGAAGGGATGTCTCGAACCGAGCGAAGCCGCCGGTCGAGGCAGCGCGAAGCGACAGGGCTGCCGCCGCGACATGGTCGGGCATCTCGACGATGGCGAGGCCGTCATACTCGCCCGCCGTGTAGTAGTAGGAGAGCAGCTTGCCGCCGAAGGCCTGTACGAGGGTGCGCGCCGGCCCCTCGCGATCGACCGGCGCGTTGACGAGGCCCTTCACCGCGTCCGACTTCAGTTGCCAGCGATACATGTAGTGCGGCATCGAATCCTCCCCTTGTCGTTCTTGTGGGACGTCGTTGCGCTTGCCGGGCATCGGCCGCGCAGGATGACATTACGCTTCCGCAAGGGCGCGGGCCATCACGCGGGGGTTGCTTGTCTCATGCCCGGAATGACGGGCTGCGAGGGGTAGGCTAGTTGAGCCGGCGCCGGAGCCTCGCGAGCGCCTCGAGCGCTTCCGCGCTGCCGAGGTCGCGCAACCTTTCCCAGGCGGCGATGGCGGTGCGCGTGTGGCCCGCGCGCTCGGCGAGCACCGCCAATTCCTGCCAGAGCGGGGCTGCGTCGGGGGCGAGGCGGAGCATGTCCTCTGCCGCGGCGATCGCGCCCGCGAGGTCGCCAGCTGCGGCGCGGCGGATGCGGAGGTTGTTCTGCTGGCGAAGCAGAACCTCGCGCCGCGTCATCGGCCTGAGTTGCGCCGGGCCGAGCACCGCTGCGGGGCCGGCAATGCGCGCGAACATCGCGACAAGCTCGTCCTCCTCGCGGATCAATCCCGCGTCGAACACATCGACGGCGACGGCCTCTCCCTCGCCGCCGATGCCGAGCAGGAAATGCGCGGGAAAGTCGATGCCCCAGGCATCGAACCCGGCCGCGGCGGCCGTGTGCAGCCAGACCACCCCGAGCGCCACGGGCAGGCCACGACGCCGCTCGACGACGCGGAGGAGGTTGGCATTCGCCGGGTCGTCATAGGTCGCGGTGTCGCCGGTGTAGCCGTGGCCGCTGACGAGAAGCCCGCGAAGGGCAAGTGCGCGCTCCTCCGCCCCCGTTGCGGCAGAGAGGGTCGCGCCCGCGCGCGCGAGGTCCGCGAGGTGCGATGCCGCCGGCGCGACGTCTGCCTCAGGCAGGTCGATCCGCGCGAAGGCGAGCGCGGCCTCGGCGATGTCGATCTCGCCGTCCGCCAGGCCGCCGAACCGCTCAAGCGCGGCGCGCGCCTCGGCGCGAACCGCCTCTGCGCTCATGGCGGCGGCAACGCCTCGACCGTCACTGGCGCGGCGGCGGAGGAGGGAACCGACGATGCCGGCACCGCGGGCGCATGCGTGGGCGCTGGCCGGGTTGCGGAGGCGACGGCGCGGTTCGCTGGCGGCAGCGGCTCGGAGCGGAGCCGCACGGCGGTCACCACATCGCGGACGCCGGAGGTCGCCTTGGCGTGCGCGACCGCGCGGTCGAGCTCGGCCTGGTCGCGCGCCACGCCGGAGAGGAACACCGTGCCGGCGACCGTATCGATCGCGTAGTTCACGGCGTGGACGTCGGCAGCGAAGGTGAGGTCGGCCCGCAGCCGCATCGTGATCCAGCGGTCGGACGCCATGGTGCCGAGGCTTGGCTCCTCGTCGACGCGGACCAGGTTCTTGACGTCGCGCACGCCCTCGACGCCGCGTGCGAGCGTCTCGGCCCGCTTGGCGGTCTCGCGATAGGTCACGTGGCCGGTGAGCACGACGATGCCGTCATTGATCGAGGTCGAGACCTTGCGGAAGATCGCGGGATCATTGCTGATCCATGCCTCGTTGATGCCGAGCGCGATGGCATTGTCCGAGATGCCGCCGCCGAGCCCGCGGTCCTGCATCGCCATCGTGCCGCCTGTCGCCCCGGCCGTCAGCGCGACGCCGAGCGGCGTGATCAGCGGCGCGCATCCGGGGGCGAGGGCCAGGCAGAGCAGCGGGACGAGGGCTCGGCGCATCTGCCCAGTGTGCGGCTCGCGCACGCGAATTCAAGCGATTGTGCGCGGACCTTGACACGAGGGCACAGCATCGTTGCCGGGACGCCACAGGGCCCGCGCTCAATCGTCCGCGCGTGGCATCATCCGCCCGAGTGGGCGGCCGCCGAAGATGTGCACATGGAAATGCGGCACTTCCTGGTGGCCGTGCACGCCCATGTTGGTCAGCACCCGGTAGCCCGACACCTCGAGCGTCAGGTCCTTCGCCACCTTGGCGACGGCGCGCCAGAACCCCGCGATCGTCTCCGCCGGCGCGGAGGCGGCGAAATCGGCGAGCGAGACGTAGTCGCCCTTCGGGACCACCAGCACATGCACGGGCGCCTGCGGCGAAATGTCATGGAAGGCGAACGCGTGCTCGTCCTCGTAGACTTTTTTCGCCGGGATCTCGCCGCGCAGGATGCGGGCGAAGATGTTGCTCCTGTCGTAGGGAGGAAGGCCGGAAACGGGCATCGTGGAACCTCTGGCGTGGGGCAGGAGGCGCAGTCTGCACCGCCGCGCCGCCCGGCATCCAGAGGCGCTACCAGAGCTTCCTGGTCGTCGGCGCCGGGCCGCGGCGGGCGATGGCGCGGAGCTTGAGCGCCCGGGCCCGCGCCGCCTTCTCCGCGATGCCGCTGATCGCCTCGCGCCGCTCGAGCTCGGCCCACACCTCATCGGGGCGGATGCCGGCATCCACCCACACGACCATGAGGTGGTAGAGCACATCGGCGCTCTCGCCGATCAGCGCGGCGCGGTTGCCGAGCGTGGCCTCGATCACCGCCTCGACCGCCTCCTCGCCGAGCTTCTGCGCAACCTTGGCGGTGCCGCGCGAAAGCAGCCGCGCGGAGTGCGACACCTCCGGGTCGGCGCCGCGCCGCGACATCACCGTCGCCCACAGCCGATCGAGGATCGCCCCGTCGGGGCCTGGCATCGGCGGCGGCACGGGCGCCTGGCCGGAGGGAAGCGGGGCGGCCTTCTTCGCGCCCTTCTTGGGCGGCTTCTTCGCCGGCTTGGGCTGCTTCCCGGCCTTCGGTGCCTTCTTGGGCACCTTCTTGGGAGGTTTCGCCATGGCTCAGGCCGCCTCGCGCATCTGTCGCACGGGCAGCCCGGCGCGGCCGACGGCGCGCTTGGCATCGGCGATGGTGAGCGCGCCGAAATGGAACACCGAGGCGGCGAGAAGCCCGGTCGCGCCGGCCGCGGCGCCTTCGGCGAAATGCTCCGCCGTGCCGACGCCGCCCGAGGCGATGACGGGGATGGAGACGGCCTCGGCCACCGCGCGCGTGAGCGGCAGGTCGAAGCCCGCGCCCGTGCCGTCCCGGTCCATCGAGGTGAGCAGGATCTCGCCCGCGCCGAGATCGGCCACGCGCGCGGCCCACTCAACCGCGTCGATCCCGGTCGGCTTGCGGCCGCCATGGGTGTAGACCTCGAAGCCGCTTCCGTCCTCTCGCCGCCGCGCATCGATCGCAACGACGACGCACTGGCTGCCGCACTTGTCCGCCGCCTCGGCGATCAGGAGCGGGCGGGCGACGGCGGCGGAGTTCACGCTCACCTTGTCCGCGCCGGCGAGCAGCAGGCGCCGGAAATCGGCAACCTCGCGCACGCCCCCGCCGACGGTGAGCGGCATGAACACCTGCTCGGCCGTGCGGGAGACGACGTCGAGGATCGTGCCGCGATTCTCGTGGCTCGCGGTGATGTCGAGGAAGCAGAGCTCGTCTGCCCCCGCGGCGTCGTACACGCGCGCCTGCTCGACGGGGTCGCCCGCGTCACGGAGGTCGACGAAGTTGACGCCCTTGACGACGCGCCCGTCCTTGACGTCGAGGCAGGGAATGATCCGGACGGTCAGCATCGTCGAGTCGCTCGCGCCTCCGAGAACGGCGTTGGGCCGGCTGCTATGCGCCCTCAGTGTGCTGGCCGCAAACGAAAAAACCGTAACGATGGCCTGCCCGCGCGGCCGGTCATCCGGTCGGCACGACAAGTCCGGAATTGATCCGCATCAGGACCGCCTATGCCGCCGCGGCGATCGCCTCGTCCGGTGTGATGCGGCCATCGTAGAGTGCGCGGCCGAGGATCACGCCGGCGATGCCGGCATCGGAGGCGCGTACCGCGCGCACGTCCTCGACCGAGGCAAGGCCGCCGGAAGCGATCACGGGGATGGGAACGGCGCGGGCCATCGCTTCCGTCGCAGCCAGGTTCAGGCCGGCGAGCATGCCGTCGCGGCCAATATCGGTGAAGACGATCGCCGCCGCGCCGGCGTCGCGGTAGCGCGCGGCGAGGTCGAGCGCGGAAAGCGCGCCGGTCTCGGCCCAGCCTTCGGTCGCCACCATGCCCTCGCGCGCGTCGATGCCGAGGACGATCCGGCCGGGGAAGACGCGGCAGGCCTCGCGCGTCAGCGCCGGGTTCTTGGCCGCTGCCGAGCCGAGGATCACGCGCGTCACGCCAGCGGCGAGCCAGGCCTCGATGCCCGCGAGGTCGCGGATGCCCCCGCCGAGCTGCACGGGGAGGCGCACCGCGCCGAGGATCGCGCGCACCGCCTCGCCGTTGCGGCTCTCGCCCGCGAAGGCGCCGTCGAGATCGACAACGTGCAGCCAGCGGAAGCCCGCTGCCTCCCACGCCTTCGCCTGCGCGGCGGGGTCATCGGCATATACCGTTGCCTGGTCCATCTCCCCGCGCTTCAGACGCACGCACTGGCCGCCCTTGAGGTCGATGGCGGGGAAAAGCTCGACGCCCTTCATTTCCCGGGCATCAGGCGCGCGGCTTGCGGGCGGGCTTCGCCTCGAGAAGCTTGTGGTAGAAATGCCCCGCGATCACCCGGCCGTTCACCTGCGCATAGGCCGGATGCGTGCCCCAGCGGACGAAGCCGAGCGATTCGAACAGCGCGATGGCGCCCGTCTGCGTCTCGCGCACGTCGAGGTTCAGCACCTTGTAGCCGAGCGCACGCGCGCCCTCCTCCACGCGGCTGATCAGCAGCCGCGCGAGGCCGAAGCCGCGCGCATAGGGGGCGATGAAGAAGTGCATCATGGTCGCGGCAAAGGCCTGCGCCTCGTTGTTCCGCGGCGGGCGGACGAGCTGCGCGGACCCGACGATCGCACCGTCGAGCTTGGCGACGAAGAGTTCCCGCTCCGGCACGAGCAGCACGCCCTTCCAGTACCGGGCGAGCACGTCACGCGGCTGCGGCTTCACCCAGCCGAACCCACCGCCGTCCATGATCGCGGCGGAGGCGGCCTCGCAGAGCTCGGCCAGCGCCTCGTCCGTCACATCGGTCACCCGCTCGACCGACAGGCTCGGCGCGTGATCCCGAGCCATGACCGGTGCGCGAACGGTCGCGTCCATGCTTCCTCCTCCTCGTCCCCCGCCGTCCGCCACGGGCTTCCGCCTCATGGTGACCAGCGAAGGAAATTGGCCAGGATCCGCAAGCCGACGGCCTGGCTCTTCTCGGGGTGGAACTGCACCCCTGCAACGTTGCCCCGCGCCACGGCCGCCGTGATGGGTCCGCCGTAGTCGGTCGTCGCAATCACATCCTCGATCGCGGCGGCGCGCAGCGCGTAGGAATGGGCAAAATAGACATGGTCTCCTTGACGAAGCCCTTCCAGGAGGGGGTGGGGCGCCCCGCCGGGCCAGGAGAGGGTGTTCCAGCCCATGTGGGGGATGGCGAGGCGCCCCGGGTCTCTGCCCCAGAGCTGATCGAGCCGCATGACGTCTCCGCCGATCCAGCCGAAGCCCTGGTGCACGCCATGCTCAAGCCCGCGATCGGCCAGAAGTTGCATGCCGACGCAGATTCCGAGGAACGGCACG
This sequence comes from Elioraea rosea, assembly GCF_007644105.1. Lineage (GTDB taxonomy): Bacteria > Pseudomonadota > Alphaproteobacteria > Acetobacterales > Acetobacteraceae > Elioraea_A > Elioraea_A rosea. The sequence goes on from NZ_VFAC01000029.1 coordinate 7,099, forward strand.
CCGCGCCGCCGCACCGCGTCGGCCAGCACCTCGAGCATGCCGGGCACGTCCGACAGGCCGCCCATGCAGTCGGCGAACGCGCCCTGGCCGGGAAGAACGATGCGCGAGGCCCGCGCGACGGCCGCGGCGTCGGAGGTGACGATGACCTCGGCATCCGCCCCCGCTGCTCGGGCGATGGCCTTCGCAGCAGAGCGCAGGTTGCCGCTGCCATAGTCGATGACCGCCACTGTTGCGGGCATGCGTTCAGGCTGCCTTCACCCAGGCGAGCAGCTCAGGCCGCGCAGTGTAGAGCCGCGCGAGGGCGGCATCCTCCCCACCCTGCGTGGCCACGACGCCGATGGTTTTCCACCCGCGTCGCTTGAGCGTCCACCGCCGCAGGTCGCGCGCGTGAAAGCCGATCAGCAGCTGGCCGACGATCGCGACGGGAAGCGTGATCTGTTGCGGCAGGCCGGCGGTCAGCGAGCCGAAGATCGACCAGAACGCGACGTAGAGCACGAGCACGAGCCACATCCGATTCACCGCGAACCAGGGCGCGGAGAACAGGAAGGCGAGGAAGGAGAACCCCTCGCGCACCAGGAGCGGCGGCGAGATCCCCTTGGCATGCACCGTCCAGACCTTCATGCGCTCAGAGGACCCCCTTGGTGGAGGGGACCGCGCCGCCGGTGCGCGGGTCGGGCGAGGCGGCCTGGCGCAGCGCACGGGCGAGCGCCTTGAAGCAGGCCTCGGCGATGTGGTGGCTGTTCTCGCCTGCCTTCAGCGTCACGTGCAGGGTGATGCCGGCGTTCATGGCGAAGGCGCGGAACCACTCGGCTAAGAGCTCGGTGTCCATCTCGCCGACCTTCTGGGTGGGGAAGGCGACGGACCAGGCGAGGAAGGGCCGGCCGGAGATGTCGATCGCGGCTTCCGCCAGCGCCTCGTCCATCGGCACCAGCGCGGCGCCGTAGCGGGTGATGCCCCGCTTGTCGCCGAGCGCGCGGGCGACGGCCTGGCCGAGAACGATGCCGACGTCCTCCGCCGTGTGATGGGCATCGATGTGCAGGTCGCCCTCTGCCTTCAGCGTGATGTCGATCAGCCCGTGGCGGGCCAGCGCCGTCAGCATGTGGTCGAGGAAGCCGATGCCGGTGGCGATCTCGGCGCGGCCCGAGCCGTCGAGGTCGATGGCGGCCGTGATGCTGGTCTCGCTCGTCGTGCGGGCGATCTCGGCGCGGCGGGAAGCCGTGGGGGCAGGCATGGCGGTCATGCGCGCCTTCTACGCCCTCCGCCCCCGCGCCGGCCACCCCCTTCCTTGCCGCCCGGCGCCGCCCGCGCCATCTAGGGGGCCATGGACGAACAGAGAAGGCCGGGCGACCCCGGCTGGCATGGCACCACCATCCTCTGCGTACGCAAGCATGGTTCGGTGGCGATGGCGGGCGATGGCCAGGTGAGCCTGGGCCAGACCGTCGTGAAGGGCAATGCGCGGAAGGTGCGGCGAATCGGCAACGGCGCCGTGCTCGCGGGCTTCGCCGGCGCGACGGCCGATGCCTTCACGCTGCTCGAGCGGCTCGAGGCGAAGCTCGAGCGGTTCCCCGGACAGCTCGAGCGTGCCTGCGTCGAGCTCGCCAAGGACTGGCGGACCGACCGGTATCTCAGGCGGCTCGAGGCGATGATGGCGGTGTCCGACAAGGGCCGCAGCTTCATCCTCACCGGCAACGGCGACGTGCTGGAGCCAGAGGACGGTGTGATCGGCATCGGCTCGGGCGGCAACTACGCGCTTGCCGCGGCCCGCGCGCTGATCGACCGCCCGGACATGACCGCCGAGCAGGTCGCGCGCCGGGCGATGGCGATCGCGGGCGAGATCTGCGTGTACACGAACGACAGGCTGACGCTGGAAATCATCGAGTGAAGCCGGCGCAAGGATGCCCCTCCCGTTGGTCGGGGCCTGTCGCCCGACCAGCGGGAGGGCGACCCTCATGCCTGGGGGCGTGGGGGAGGGCGCTGCCCTCCCCCACCTCTCTCCTGGAGACTGCTGAATGACAAACCTTTCCCCACGCGAAACGGTCAGCGAGCTCGACCGGTTCATCGTCGGCCAGAACGACGCCAAGCGCGCCGTCGCCATCGCGCTCCGCAACCGCTGGCGCCGCCAGCAGCTGCCCGAGGACCTGCGCGCCGAGGTGCTGCCCAAGAACATCCTCATGATCGGCCCCACAGGCTGCGGCAAGACCGAGATCGCCCGACGCCTCGCACGGCTCGCACAGGCGCCGTTCCTGAAGGTCGAGGCGACGAAGTACACCGAGGTCGGCTACGTGGGCCGCGACGTCGAAAGCATGATCCGCGACCTCGTCGAAGTCGCGATGACGATGACGCGCGAGCGGCTCCGCAAGGATGTCGCCGCCAAGGCCGAGCTCGCAGCGGAGGAACGCCTCGTCACCGCGCTCGTCGGCGAGGGCGCCTCGGCAGAGACGCGCATGAAGTTCCGCCGCCTGCTGCGCGAGGAGCGCATCGAGGACAAGGAGGTGGAGGTGCAGGTGACCGAGCCGCCGCCCGGCCTGCCCATCGGGCAGATGGACATCCCCGGCATGCCGCCGAACCAGATGGGCAACATCGGCGAGATGATGTCGAAGATGTTCGGCGGCCGCACACGCCCGCGGCGGATGACGGTTGCCGAGGCCCGCGGCGTCCTGCAGCAGGACGAGAGCGACCGTCTGCTCGATGCCGAGCGGGTGAAGAACGACGCCATCGCATCCGTCGAGAACCAGGGCATCGTCTTCATCGACGAGATCGACAAGGTGTGCGCGCGCTCCGAAGGCGGCTTCAAGGGTGCGGACGTGTCGCGCGAGGGCGTGCAGCGCGACCTCCTGCCGCTGATCGAGGGCACGACGGTCGCCACCAAGCACGGCCCGGTGAAGACCGACCATGTGCTCTTCATCGCCTCCGGCGCGTTCCATCTCGCCAAGCCGTCCGACCTCCTGCCCGAGCTCCAGGGGCGGCTGCCGATCCGCGTCGAGCTGAAGCCGCTGTCGCGCGACGACCTCAAGCGCATCCTCGTCGAGCCGGAGGCCTCGCTGCTCAAGCAGTACCGCGCGCTGATCGGCACCGAGGGGGTGGAGCTCATCTTCACCGAGGACGCGATCGACGCGCTGGCCGACCTCGCCGCCGACATCAACGAGCGGGTGGAGAACATCGGCGCGCGGCGGCTGCACACGGTGCTCGAGAAGCTCCTCGAGGAGATCAGCTACTCCGCGGCCGACCGGCCCGGCGAGACGATGACCGTGGATGCGGAGTACGTGAAGACCCGCGTCGCCCCGCTCGCCGCCAACGCCGACCTCTCGCGGTTTATCCTGTAGGGCAGCATGGGCGCGACCGAGCGATTCCGACCGATCCGAACGTGCTCGCGGTGACACGGCTCACTTGATCTTTGCCGCCCGCCTGCCTGGAATGCCAGCGGCGGGGGAAGGGGATCGGGGTGAGCTACAACCAGTCAATGCCGCGATCGCTCGCATCGGCGATCGTCAAGGTGGTGAGCGACGACGCCGAATGCCGGCGCTTCATCCCCGAGGTCTCGCCCTACGCGATCGGGCAGAACGCCGCCGGCTCGCTCCGCAACCTCACCAACATGACGGCCGAGGGGATCAACTACGTCGCCTCGCAGATCGCGATGAACATCGGCCTGCGAGGCGCCAAGGAGAACCTCGAGAAGAGCAAGGAGTACTGGGAGAAGCAGGGCTACGACCAGGCCTGCACCAACATCGCCGACGTGACCGAGCGGGCGATCAAAGCCGGCATCACCCAGGGGCGATACCACCCTGAGTGACCAACGCCTGGCACGCCAGCCGCAGCCCGACGCCCGAGAACAACGTCTACGCCCATCACAGCGCGACCGCGGTGAAGGTGCAGGACGGCAAGACCTACGTGTTCGACTGGCACGGCACGCTGTCGCTGCGCAACCCGCTGATCAGCCGCAGCCTGGCCGAGTGGAAACGCGGCAACGACAGGTTTCGCGTGCTCTACAGCGTGTTCCAGGGCTGGGGCTGAGGAGAGCCGCCCAGGATCACACCGGTCGCGATCGCGGCTTCGAGTGACGTGCGGCAGAGCCCCGCGAACTCGGCGATGAACTGCCAGCCCATCGCCGCCGTGTTGGCCGCAAGCAGCGCCCTGCCGCCGCCCCCACTGCAGACGCGGAGCAGCGCGGCGCCGGTCGCGCTGGCCGGAACGCGGGCGAAGAAGCCCGGCCCGAACGACAGCGTGTCACGGCCCGGCGTGAACCCGTAGATCGTCTCGAAGCCGAGATACCCTGCCGGCCAGCAGAGGATGCGGCCGCCCCTGTCGTTGCAGCCGATCCAGATCGGCGTTCCGGCACCGTCCGGCCGGTCGTCGAAGAGAGGTGCGGCCGGCGCGGGCATCTCATGGGCATCGTACATCGGAGCATTCCTTCCCTTTCTGCCTTGTGCGGAACGTCGTCAGGGGTGGGGCGGGAAGCACGCGCCTCCCGCCCCTTCCGTCAGGCGAACGGGTCGATGCCGCCACCGAAATTGTAGTCTCCGGCCGCACCGCCGCCGAGCACGCCGACCTCGACGTCGAAGATCGAGCCGTCGTCGATCGCATTCCCGAGCGCGATGCCGTTCACGCCGACGAACTTCGCGATGAAGTCCCATCCCGCGTCGGCCGTGTTCGCCGCGAGCCAGGCGCTGCCTCCATCGAGGAACACCAGGAGGTTGTCCTCGGCGGCGCCCGGGGCGAGGAAGCCGGAGCCGAAGGAGAGCTTGTCGTCGGCCAGGCTGAACCCGTAGACGGTGTCGAGGCCGAGATCGCCGTCCTTCCACTGCACGACATCGGCGCCGGACCCGACATTCACGATGTCGTCGCCCGCCCCGCCGCGCAGCGTGTCGTCGCCGGCGCCGCCGAGCACGCTGTCATTGCCCGACCCGCCATTCATCACGTCGTTGCCGTCATTGCCCTCCATGTAGTCGTTGCCGGAACCGCCCTCCATCGCGTCGTTCCCGGCCTCGCCCTTCATCGTGTCGTTGCCGGAATTGCCCTTCAGCGTGTCGTTGCCCGAGCCGGCGAACATCACGTCGTTCCCCGCGCCGCCATCGGCATAGTCGTTGCCGGAGCCGGTCTCGATGCGGTTGTTGATGCTGTCGCCAAACACGGTGTCCGCGCCCGTGCCGGTGCGGATGTTCTCGATGCTGTCGAGGATGTCGTTGCCCAGGCCCCCGGCAGAGATCTTCAGCCCGAGATTGATCTGCACGCCGGCTGCCGAATAGAACACTCCCGTGTCGATGCCTGAGCCACCGTTCATCGTGTCGTTCCCGGCATCGGCGTGCAGCTCGTCATTGCCGGTGCCGCCCCAGAGTGTGTCGTTGCCGTCGCCACCCTTGAGCACGTCGTCACCGTTGTTGCCGTAGAGCGTGTCGTTGCCGTTGCCGCCGCTGACCTCGTCGCTGCCGTCATCGCCGTAGAGCGTGTCGTTGCCGTCGCCCCCGAGGAGATGATCGTTGCCCTCGCGGCCCCTGATGTAGTCGTTGCCGCCAAGGCCCTGCAGCAGGTTCGCGCCCGCATCGCCATAGATCTGATCGTCGTACTTTGACCCGATCGCGTTCTCGATGCTGATCAGCCCGTCGGGCTGGACAAACACGCCGGGCGTCAGGATGCGGTGCGCAGTCCCGGCCTGGAGATCAACCTTCACGCCCAGGCTGAGTCCATAGGGGTATCCCGGAGCAAGCTCGCCGAGGGTCGTTCGCCCCACCTGGCTGTAGTCGACCGTGTCGCTACCGGCACCGCCGTTGAAGATGTCGGCGTGCGTGGTGCTGATGCCGAGGTTCAGCACGTAGTCCTTTGCCGCGACGATCGTGTCGTCGCCGCCGCCTGCCAGGACATGGTCCCAGAGGATCGTGTCGTTGAGCGTCTCGCCCGCAGCGGTGCCGTTCACAGGGTTGATCTCCTGCTGGCCGAGGCCGCTGGAGTCGGGCTTCGCGCGCGCGACGCCGGAGTTGCCCTTGAGGCCGTTGAACGTCTTATCCATTATAGTCTCTCCTCACTCATGTTTCATTTGTTTCTGATGACTGTAACAACAACGACATCTTTGTGTCGTCCGTTACAGACCAATAGCCTTCGCCGAGCGATTTTTGCTTTGCGATGACTTGCGATCGTTAAGTCACCACGCCCCCGGAACGGAACCCGCACGGCCGCATTCCCCCTTTGCGGCTTTCCCCACATCGGCTGTGCGCCACGTCACGCTCGCCCTCGATGCCTGATTGGGACGACCTGAGGATCCTGCTCGCGGTCTCGCGCGGCCCGAGGTCGGGGCAGATGCCGCGTTCGCGCGAACCGGCGCAGCGACGATGCGCGGCGGGTATTGCGGACTCAGCGATGACCTAGATCACGGATGCGGGACCGCCGTGTGCGGCGTGCATCGGCGCGCTCGTTGCCGTCCACCATGGTTCGGCGGACATGCAAAAGGGGTGTGGCAGGAGGCGCGAGCCCCCCACCACACCCTGTCGTGCCAGCTCGTCGGTTCAGGCGAACGGGTCGATGCCGCCGCCGAAATTGTAGTCACCGGCGGCGCCGCCGCCGAGCTCGCCGACCTGCGTCGGGAACAGCGATCCGTCGTCGATCGCGTTGCCGAGCGCGATGCCGTTCACGTCCATGAACCGCGCGATGAACTCCCATCCCGCGTCGGCGGTGTTGGCCGCGAGATAGGCGTTGTCGCCGTCGAGGAAGACGAGGAGGTTGTCCTCGGCGGTGCCCGAGGCGAGGAAGCCGGAGCCGAACGAGATCTTGTCGTCCGCCAGGCTGAACCCGTAGATCGTGTCCAGCCCGTTGTCGCCGTCCTTCCACTCCACGATGTCGGCGCCGGTCCCGACATAGATGACGTCGTCGCCCGCGCCGCCGCGCACCTTGTCATTGCCCGCGCCGGCATGGATCACGTCGTTGCCCGACCCGCCGTGGATGGTGTCGTTGCCGTCGTTGCCCTCGAGATGGTCGGCACCTGAGCCGCCATCGATCGTGTCGTTGCCGGTGCCGCCCTTGACCGTGTCGTTGCCGGAGTTGCCGAGCAGCATGTCATTGCCAGACCCGCCATCCACATAGTCGTTGCCGGACCCGGCATCGACATAGTCGTTGGCCGCGCCCGTCTCGATGCGGTTGGCGACGTTGTTGCCGAACACCGTGTCCGCCCCGCCGCCTGTGGTGACGTTCTCAATCGAGGCGAGGATGTCATTGCCGAGCGCGCCGCCGGCGATGCCCAGGCCCAGGTTGACCTGCACGTCGCCATTGGTCGCGAACACGGCCGTGTCGGTGCCCGACCCGCCGTCGAGCGTGTCGTTGCCGGCCGAGGCATGCAGCATGTCGTTGCCGTCATTGCCATACATGGTGTCGTTGCCCGACCCACCGTCGACCGTGTCGTTGCCGTCATTGCCCCAGAGCGTGTCGTTGCCCTGGTCGCCGAAGACGTAGTCGTTGCCGGTGCCACCCCAGATCTGGTCGGTGCCGTCACCGCCGAAGAGATAGTCGTTGCCGCCGCGGCCGAAGATCATGTCATCGCCGTCGCCGCCCCAGAGCTTGTTGGAGCCGTCGTCGCCACGCAGCGTGTCGTGGCCGGGTGAGCCGATGACGTTCTCGATGCTGATCAGGATGTCGGGCGTGACGAGCGAGCCGCCGGCCCATTTCCGGTGCGCGCTGCCGACCGCGAGATCGACGTCGACGCCGAGGGCGAAGATGCCGCTCTGCCATTCCCACGCCCCGTTGGCGTAGGAAACGGTGTCCTCGCCGGCCCCGCCGTCGAAGATGTCGGCGTTCGGGTCCTCGAGGAACATCGTGCCGTTGGCGACGATGGTGTCGTTGCCAGCGCCCGCGATCACATGCGTCCAGCCCAGCGTGTCGTCGAGGACGTTGTTGCCCGAGGTGCCGTTGACGACGGTGAGGGCGCCGGTGCCGTTGCTGTTCGGCTTGGGGAAGACAGACATGGGAATTTCCTTCCGTATGTTTCAGTTGTTTCACTGGCCTGATACAAAAGAAACAGGATTGTTTCATCTGTTGCATGCCGCTTCACTTCACCAGGAGCGTTCTATGCTTGGTGAAGACATGCGTTGTTTCGTTCAAAACGACCTCGGAAAGGAACCCGCACGCCTGCATGCTCCCATTGCGCGTTTGCCGCTGTAGTGTGTGCGGCATGTCACGCGCGCCCGAGCCGTCCGATCTCGACTGGGATGACCTGAAGGTCCTCCTCGCCGTCGCGCGCTCGGGCTCGCTGAACGCGGCATCGCAGACGCTCGGGATGGACCAGGCAACCGTCTCGCGCCGCCTTGCCGCGCTCGAGGCCGCGCTCGGCGCCATCCTGTTCGTGCGGGGGCGGCAGGGGCTCTCGCCGACGGGCGCGGGCGAGGCGGCGATCGCCCGCGCCGTCGAGATCGAAGGGCGCGCGTTGCAGCTCTACGAGGAGGTTGCGAACGCGAACCAGGAGGTCGCCGGCCTCGTGCGCATCATCGGCAATGCCTGGACCATGACCCGGCTCGCCGAGCGCGCGCTGCCAGGCCTGCTCGCCCGCCACCCGCGCCTCGACATCCGAACGATCGGCGGGTCGGTGCCGCGCAGCATCGCGCAAGGCGAGGCCGCGCTCGCGCTCTGGTTCGAGATCCCGGCCAACGACACCGCCTTCGCCATCCGGCTCGGCGAAGTGCCCTATGCGATCTACGCCAAGCCGGGCCTCGACCCAGACACGCTCGGCTGGGTGTCGTTCTGGGACGACATGGCGCCGCGCCGCGCGCCCTCCCGCTGGATCGAGAAGACGCGCAAGGCAGGCGAGGGGCTTCGACTGACCGCGACCGACAGTTCCGTGCTGCGCGCGGGCATCAAGGCCGGCATCGGCAAGGGGCTGCTTCCCATGTGCCTCGCCGAGGGCGATGCCGAGCTCGCGCGCGTGACGGAGGGCCCGCCCGATCTCGTGCGCATGCTGCACGTGCATGCGCACCCCGACACGCTCGGCACCGCGCGGGTGCAGGCGGTTCTCACCTGCCTGCACGAGAGCTTCGCCGCGACCTTCCTGCCGCCCGGATTCGTGACCGCCGCGCAATAAGGCTGAAACCGGCCGAGCGCATCGTGTAGCCTGACACCAGCGCAGCGAGGAGCCGGAGCGATGCGCCTGAGCCAGGATGAGATCGATCTGATGCGGGCGAGCTTCCGCCAGGTCGCCACGGCCCCCGCCGTGGCTGCGACGCTGTTCTATGATCGCCTGTTCGCGATCGCCCCCGAGGCGCGCCCGATGTTTCCGCCCGACATGGAGGCGCAGGGCGCGAAGCTGATCTCGACGCTCGGCATCGTCGTGTCGCAGCTGCACGACATGGCCGGAATGCAGCCCGTTCTCGCGGCGCTGGCGAAACGCCATGTCGGCTACGGCGTCCGGCCCGAGCACTACGCACTGCTTGCCGGGCCGCTCGAATGGATGCTCGCCCGTTCGCTTGGAGAGCGCTACACGCCCGAGCTCGCCGCGGTGTGGAGGAAGTCCTTCGCCGGGCTGACGGAGGCGATGATCACCGCGGCCTACCCAGCCGAGGGAAGCGACCGCGCCTCGGCCTGAGATCGCCGCGGCAACATCCGCCACAGAAGCCCGTCGCGCAGCACGAAGTGGTGCCAGAGCGCCGCCGCGACATGCACGGCGATCAGTGCGAGGAGAAGGTTCGCCGCTGTCTCGTGCACCTCTCCCCAGAGGCGCCCGCCCGGAATGGCGAAGGGCGGCTCGAGCGTCGCCGAGCCGAAGAGCACGCTCACACCGGGTCCCCGCGCCCACCGATCAGCGAGGCCGGAGAGCGGCACGACGAGCATGATCGCATAGACGGCGAGATGCATGCCCCGCGCGGCGAGCCCCATCAGCCCCGGTCCCACGTCGGGGCGTGGATTGGCCGCGCGCCAGAGGAGCCGTGCGAGCACCGCCGCGACCACGGCGAGGCCGAGCGTCGCGTGCAGGTCGAGGCCCGCCGCGCGGGAAGCGCCGCGCGGCAGGTCCTCCATGGTTGCGCCAAGGATCCAGGCCCCGGCGATCACGACCGCCGTGCCCCAGTGCAGCGCCTGGCTGACGCCGCCGTAGCGTTCCGTCGTATCGCCGATGGCCATAGGAGCCTCCCCGATCAGCGCCGCTGCTGCTGGACCAGCGCGCCCGACTGCGCATCGACCAGAAGCTTCACCCGGCCGCCGGAGGCATCCAGCGCGTCGATCTCCCACAGGCCGCGCTCCCACTCCACCTCGTGCACGCCGCGGAAACCTGCCTGCTCGGCGATGCGGATCGCATCCGCCGCGCCGACGCGCGCATCGAGCACGGCCTGGTTCCGATCGGCACGCTCGCGGTCGAGCCGCTCGCTGCGGCCATCGCGATCAGTCGCGCTCCGCTCTGCGCGCGGGCCGTCACCGGTCGGCACCTGGGTCTGCGCCATCACGGGCGCGGCGAGAAGCAGGGCGGAGAGGCCGGCAGCACCAAGGGCCTTGGTAGGGGTCATCGGTTGGTTCTCCTCGTTCGCGGCACGCCACCACGGCGCGCCGCATCGACGGGGCGGAGACTGCACCGGCACACCTGAACCGGCGCTGAGCCGGCCGTTCAGCCACCGTTCAGCGAGGCCGTGGCAGGCTCGCGCGATGCCTCTTCCGCGCCGCCTCCTCGCCTTCGGGGCCCTGTTCGCCGCAGCGTCTCCCGCCGCCGCGCAGCCGCGGCGCGAGCGTGACCACGAGCGGGCGCGGGCAGCGCTCGAGAACGGTGAGATCCGCCCGCTGTCTGCGCTTCTCGCCGAGATCGAGGCGCGCTACGACGGCCGGGTGATCGAGACCGAGCTCGAACGCGATGACGGGCGCTGGATCTACGAGTTCAAGCTGCTGCCTCCCTCCGGCCGCATCTTCGAGCTCGAGGTCGATGCCGCGACCGGTGCGGTGATCGAGACGAAGGGCCCCGTGCGGCTGCGGGCGCGCTGATGCGCATCCTCGTCGTCGAGGACAACGACGCGCTCGCCGGGCAGCTCGAGGCCGCGCTCACAGAGGCGCATTTCACGACCGACCGCGCCGGCGACGGCGAGGAGGGCCACCATCTCGGCGATACCGAGCCCTATGACGCCGTGGTGCTCGATCTCGGCCTGCCGCTGCTCGACGGGCTGTCGGTCCTGAAGCGCTGGCGCGAAGCGGGGCGCACGATGCCTGTGCTCGTGCTCACCGCCCGGGATGGGTGGACCGAGAAGGTCGCAGGGCTGAACGCGGGGGCGGACGACTATCTGGCGAAGCCCTTCGCGATGGGCGAGCTGATCGCGCGGCTGCACGCCCTGATCCGCCGCGCGCATGGGCTCGCGCGACCCGAGATCGTGCTCGGGCGCCTGCGCATCGACACGGCCTCCGCGCGGGTCACGCTCGATGACCAGCCCGTGCGGCTCACCGCGCTCGAGTTCCGGCTCCTCTCCTTCCTCGCCCACCACGCCGGCGCCGTGGTCTCGAAGACGGAATTGACGGAGCATCTCTACGGGCAGGATTTCGACCGCGACAGCAACACGCTCGAGGTCATCGTCGGGCGGCTGAGGCGCAAGCTCGGCGAGGGCACGATCGAGACGGTGCGCGGCCGGGGCTACCGCATCGCGGGGGACTGACCGCCGCGATGCGCTCGCTCACCCTCCGCCTCGCGCTCCTCTCTTCCCTCTGGCTCACCCTCGGCCTCGGCGCGGCGGCCTGGTTCGTGACGCGGACGATGGCAGGAAGCGTGGAGGCGACGTTCGATGCGCGGCTCGTCGGGCTGCTCGATGCCGCGGTCGCGGGAACGGCGGTCGGCGAGGGCGGTGCGCCGGCGATGGCACGCCCGCCGGAGCTCGCCGCGCTCGAGCAGCCCTTCTCCGGCGCCTACTGGCAGATCACCGGGGCGGGTGGCCGCACCGCCACCTCCCGCTCCCTGTGGGACGAGCGCCTCGCCACGGCCCCGCTGCCGCCAGAGGGCGTAAGGGTGCGCGACGTGCCGGGGCCCCGCGACACGGCCCTCAGGCTCGCCGAGCGCGTCGTCGTTCCTGCAGGGAGCGACATGCCGCTCACCGTCTCCGTGGCGCTCGACCGCGCGCCGCTCGATGCCGAGACGCGGCGGCTCGCCCGCATCGTCGCCTCGCTCTTCGTCGTGCTCGGCCTCGGCCTTGCCGCTGCGCTGATCGCGCAGCTTCTCGCGGGTCTCGCGCCGTTGCGGCGCGCGCGCCGGGCGCTTGCGCGCGTGCGCGAGGGGAAGGCCGAACGCCTCGGCCTCGATGCGCCGAGCGAGATCGCCCCGCTGGTGAGCGAGATCGACGCGCTGATCGCCGCAAACCGCGCGACGGTCGAACGCGCGCGCGCCCATCTCGGCAATCTCGCGCATGCGCTGAAGACGCCCATTGCCGTGCTGCGCAACGCCCTCGACGCGGCGAGCCCTGATGTCGCGACGGCGCGGGCGGAAGCGGCACGGCTCGAGCGGCTCGTTCAGCACCATCTCGCCCGCGCCCGGGCAGCGGCAGCGGGGGCGGAGACCGCCCGCGCGGCCGTGCCGCTCCGCGAGGCAGCGGACGAGGTCGCCTCCGCCCTGCGCCGGCTGTTTCCCGATCGATCTGTCAGCGTATCGGGCGGAGAGGGGGTGCGCGCGCGGATCGACCGGCAGGATCTTGCCGAGCTTCTCGGCAATCTCGTCGAGAACGCGTGCAAATGGGCGCGCGGGCGCGTCTCCGTCACGCTCGCGCGCGGCGCGCCTGGCGAGGTCGTCGTCACGGTCGAGGATGACGGCCCGGGCCTCACGCCGGTGGAGGCAGAGGCTGCGATCGCGCGCGGCGTGCGGCTCGACGAGGCGGAGCCTGGAACGGGCCTTGGGCTCGCCATCGTCGCCGACCTCGCCGCGCTGCATGGCGGGGCGCTGTCGCTCGGGCGCTCGCCCCTCGGCGGGCTCGCCGCGCGGCTCAGCCTGCGGGGCGTCTGACGCCCATCGCGTCGAGCCGCCCCATCGCCGCCGCGCCGAGGATGGGGCCGATGGCGAGCGCGGCGAGCGCGAACGGCCAGCCGGCGAGGCCGGCGAACCAGGGAAGCAGCTGCACGGTGAGCGCGGAGAGGGCGAAGCCGAGCGCGGTCTGCAGCGCCATCAGGCTGCCCGCGCTCTCCGCCGGCGCGTTGTCGGCGACGAGGCTGGAGAACTGCGCCGAGTCGGCAACGATGGAGCTTCCCCAGACGACGAGCAGCGCCGCGACGATGACAGGCGCGCCGCCGAAGCCGATGGCCGAGGCGAGGCCCGCTGCGGCGGAGATCACCATCGCGCCACCGGCGATGCGGGCGCGGCCGATCCGGTCGGCGAACCATCCCGCCGGCACGCAGGCCAGCCCGCCGAGCGTGATGGCGGCGAAGGCGACGGCTGCGCCGAACGCACGCGGGTTCGCCACCACCGCACCCGAGGACGCCGCGGCGATGGCGGCCACCCAGGCCCAGAACGCATAGAGCTCCCACATGTGGCCGAAATAGCCGGCGAAGGCGAGGCGGATGCGACGGTCGCTCCACGCGAGCCCAAGCACGCCGAGGCGGAGCCTCGCCGCGCGGCGGTGGAACGGGCCGAGGCCAACGCCGAACACGAGCGCGGCGGCGAGAAGCGCCAAGGCCGAGGTCGCGACGATGGTCGCGCGCCAGTCGGGCCCGCCTGTCAGCACGACGAGATGCGGCAGGCCCGAGCCGAGCGTGACGGCGCCCACGAGGAAGCCGGTGATCAGCCCGCGCCGCGCTTCGCTCCACCCCACGGCGATCTTGAGCCCGACGGGATAGACGCCGGCGAGCCCCGCGCCGACGATAAAGCGCGAGGCGAGCGCGGCCCACCCTTCCGGGTGAAGAACGAGCAGCCCAGCATTCGCGCCGGCGGCGACGACGGCGGATGCGGCGAACACGACGCGCGGATCGCGTCGGTCGGGCAATCCTGTGGCGGCAAGCGAAAGCGCGCCGGCGACGAAGCCGAGCTGTGTCGCCGTCGTCAGCCCAGCGAGCGCGGCAAGCGTCGTGCCGTGCTCTGCGGCGAGGCCCGGCATCACCGCTGCGGCCGAGAACCAGAGCGAGAGGGCGAGAACGACGGCGACGACGAGAAGCGTGACCGCCCGCGCCATGCCGCCGACCCTCACGCGCCGAGATCGATTTCGGAAAGGATCTGTTCGAGGATGAACCGGTCGCGCCGCCCTTCCGCGCCGGACAGCGCCGCGTCGAGCGCGGGCGCATCGGTTGCCTCGACGATGAGGAACCAATCGGGCGGGCGGTCGAGCGTCGTGCGGCCCGCCTTCTCGCGCGTGACGACCCCCGAGGCCGGCATGTCGGTGCGGCAGAGATGCGCGGCGACGATGCGCGGGGCCTGCAGCAGGCGATGCAGGAGCGCATCCGCCGGCCGCGCGTCGAGCCGAAGCGTCTCGATCCACCCTCCCGTGCCGTGACCGGTCCCTGCGGCGACATGGGCGAGCGCGCGCACGGTGTTGCGGAAGTTCGGGATGTTCGCCTGCGTCGCTTCCGTCGGCGCGTTCAGCCGCGCGGTGTAGTCATGCCCCGTCAGCACGTCGAGCGAGGCGACCTCGTAGATGGTGAAGAAGCGCTGCGCGGAATCGGGCGAGACCGCGCGGCGGCCACGGCGGAAGCCGGGGATGGCCACGCGCTCGGGCATGTGCTCGGCGATGTGCCAGGCATGGAACGCGGCAAGTCCTTCCGGCACCACATCGTTCCAGATCGCGACGACCGCTTCGCCCTGCCTCATGCCGCATCCTCCCCGCGCTGGCGCGTCGCCTCGCCTGGCGTGATGCCGAAAGCGGCACGGAAGGCCGCGCCGAAGGCAGGCGCCGAGGCGTAGCCAACCTTCGCCGCCACCGCTCCGGGCGACATCCCTTCCGCGAGCAGGGCAGCCGCGCGCGTCAGGCGTGCCTCGCGCCGCCAGCGTGCGAGCCCCATGCCTGTCTCTGCCGTGAAGTGGCGGTGCAGCGTGCGTTCGGAGGCGCCGGCGAAGGCAGCAAGTGCCGCGCCGTCGCGCGCGTCGGCCGGGTCTGCGAGCAGGGCGTTGGCGAGCTTCAGCGCGCGCGGGTCGCGCGGTGCGGCGAGGCCGAGCGGCAGGGCGCGGGCGCGGGCAATCTCGTCGGTCGCGAGCGCGGCAATGTGCCGGCCGCGACCGCGCTCGTCCCACTCGGTTCCTTCCTCGCAAGCGGCGAGGATGAGCGCGCGGAGGAGCTCGGACACGGCGATCACCGCTGGCGCGGGTGGGCCGGCGGCGGCGGCGTCCTCGCGCAGGAACAGCGCGCGCATCGCCACCGCGCCATCCATCGTCACCGCATGCGGCAGGTGCGCGGGGATCCAGAGCGCGCGGCCAGGCGGCACGACATAGAGCGTCGCGTCGGTCGCCACCCTCATCGTTCCGCGCGTCGCGTAGAGAAGCTGTGCGCGCGGGTGGTTGTGCCGCCCGGTGGCAAGCCCGTCGGGGTAGTCGAACGCGTAGCCCGTGAGCGGCCGCGACGCCGTCTCGTGCTCGAGCACCTCCTGCCGAGCAGGACGCCCCACCCTCTCGGGTACCCGCTTCAGCGCGCCGGCAGCGCCGCCTTCGGCGCGCGAGGCGCGACGCGGCGAACCCGCGTGTCCGAAATGGAACATTCTTCGTCCGGACGTCGCCATTCGGACAGGATAGGATGCGCCGGCTCACGAGGAAACGCCCATGCATCCGGCCACGCGCACCATCGCCTTCGTCAACGCGCTGCACACGCTCACCCACTACGCGCTGCTCATCCTGCCCACCGCCGTGCTCGGCATGGCGGGCGATCTCGGCGGGCTCGACTACGGCATGATCGTCGCGCTCGGCACGGCGATGTTCGCGATCTACGGCTTCGGCTCGCTTCCCGTCGGCTGGCTGGCGGACCGGTACGGCCAGGCGCAGATGCTTGCGGCGAACTACATCGGCGGCGGGCTTGCGCTGGTCGCCTGCGGGCTTGCCGTCACCCCAATCACCTTCGCCGTGGCGCTCGCCCTCGCCGGCGCCTTCTTCGCGATCTACCACCCCGTCGGCACGGCCATGCTTGTCGAGGCGGCGGGCGAGAGGGTCGGCCGCGCGATCGGGCTGAACGGGGTGTTCGGCAATCTCGGCGTCTCGCTCGCCCCGCTTCTCACCGCCTTCCTCACCGCCTGGTTCGGCTGGCGCATCGCGTTCATCGCACCCGGCCTCGTCTGTGCAGCGATCGGGCTGTTCTACGTGTTCGGCCCGAAGGGCGACGCAAGCGCGACGAAGCGGCCCCAGGCCGTGTTCCCCGACATCCCGCGCTCGGTCGCGATCTGTGCCTTCATCGTGCTCACGCTGATCGCGGTGACGAACGGGCTGATGTTCAACGCCGTCACCATCCTGCTGCCCAAGCTTCTCGACGAGCGCCTCGCGGGCGAGGCGGGAGCGCTCGGGCTGATCGGGCTCGTCGCCTTCGGCGTCTCTATCTGCGGCGCGGTCACGCAGTTCTCCGTCGGCCGGCTGGCCGATCGCGTCAGCCTGCGCGCGCTGTTCCTCGGGCTCGCCGCGCTACAGCTTCCGCTGATCCTCGCCGTGATCGGCGCCAAGGCGTGGATGACCGTGCCGTTCGCCGGGCTCCTGATCGCCTCGGTGTTCGGACAGGTGACGGTGAACGACGCGATGCTTGCCCGCACCGTGCCGCCGGCGCTGCGCTCCAAGGCCTATGCGGTGCGCTTCTTCGTCGGCTTCATCGGCGCGGCCGCAGCGGCGCCGCTCGTCGGCATCCTGCATGCCGAGACGGGCGACATGCAGGCCGTGCTGTGGGTGCTTGCCGCGACGGGAGCGCTGACGGCGGCCTTCGCGACCGCGTTTCCGAAGCTCACCACCTCCGCCGCGCCGCGCCCGGCACCCGCCGAGTAGCGCTCAGGCCCCGACCGTCTCGGCGGCGGCGAGCACGCGCGCGAGGTTCTCGAGCAGGGCCTCCCGCGCGTAGGGCTTGCGGATGAGCGGCGCGCCTTCCGGCACCTCGGCCTCTGCCGTGTAGCCGGTGGCGAACAGCACCTTCACACCGGCGATGCGCCGGCGCACCAGCGTCGCCAGCATCACGCCATCCGGGCCGGGGCCGAGATTGATGTCGGTGAACAGCAGGTCGGGCTGGAACCCGCCATCGAGCACGGCAAGCGCGGTCGCAGCGCTGTCCGCCTCGGCGACGGTCAGCCCGGCAGAGCGGCACATCGACACCACCGCCGTGCGGAGCTGCGCCTCGTCCTCGACGACGAGCACGCGCGCACCGGCAAGCGGCTGCGCGGCCTTCACTGCTCCCTTCGCGCGCTCCCTCCGTTCGGCGACGGGAAGCGAGAAGCGCACGACCGTTCCCTCGCCGGCCTCGCTGTCGATCGACACCCTGCCTTGCGATTGCGTCACGAACCCGTAGACCTGCGCGAGGCCGAGCCCGGTTCCCTTGCCCGCCGGCTTGGTGGTGAAGAACGGCTCGAAGGCGCGGGCGATCACCTCCGGCGTCATGCCCGAGCCTTCGTCGGCCACGGCGAAGGCCACGTACCCCTCGTCCTCGTCCAGCCCTGCGGTGATGCGGATCGCGCCGCCCTCGGGCATCGCGTCGCGGGCGTTGATCGCGAGGTTGAGCAGGGCGGAGCGGAGCTGCCCGCCGTCGGCGAGCACGGGCGGCGTGCCAGGCACGGCGGTGAGCTCTGCCTTCACGCCGCGGCCAAGCGTGCGCGTCATCATCGGGCGGAGCTCGTCGAACAGGGCCGCAACGTCGACCGCCGTCGGCCGCAGCGGCTGGCGCCTCGCGAAGGCGAGCAGCTGCGTCGTCAGCTCCGAGCCGCCGGCGGCTGCGCGCCGCGCCGCCTCGAGCGCCTCGGAGGCGGGCGTGCCGGGAACCACCTCGTCGGCCAGGAGGTCCAGGTTGAGGGAAACGACGGTGAGCATGTTGTTCACGTCATGCGCGATACCGCCGGTGAGCTGGCCCAGCGCGGCGAGGCGGGTGGCGCTGGCGAGCTGCATCGCCGCCTCGCGTCGCTCGGTGATGTCCTGGCAGACGCCGACGATGGCGGTGACCTTGTCATTGCCCGAGAGCTCGGGTGCTGCGCGCGCCCAGCGATAGCGCACCGCGCCATCCGGGCGGCGGAGCCTGTATTCGAACTCGACCGTCTCGCCGGTGTAGCGAACCCGCGCGAGCATGGCCACAACGGCCGCCTTGTCCTCGGGATCGATCATCTCGAAGGCATTTTCCATCGAGATCGGCCCGCAATCGGCCCCGCCCGGCAAGCCCATCTGCTCGAGCACGTCGGCCGAGTACGTGACGTCGTTGGTCGCGAGATCGATGCGCCAGCGGCCGAGCCCGGCGATGCGCATCGCTTCGGCAAGCTCGGCCTCGCTCTGCGCGAGGCGCTCCTGCGTCTGCTTCCGCTCGGTGATGTCGTAGGTCACGCCCACCACGCCGCCGCCCGGCGCTGCCCGCACGAGCTGCTCGACCCAGCGCACCTCTCCGTCCGCACGGACGATGCGGTAGTTCTGATGAAGTGGGACGGAAAGGTCGGCTTCCGCCAGTTCGCGCGCGACGCGCGGCCGGTCGTCGGGGTGGACGACCTTCTCGCGCCACTGCCCAGGCGCGGAAGTCAGCTCCTTCGTGGGGTAGCCGGTCAGCGGCTCGGCCATGTTGCCGTGATAGGTCGAGGCCGCGGCGCGCTCCGGCCGGCTCCACATCAGGAGGCCGAGCGCGTCGGCGATGAGCTGGCCCCGATCCTCCGAGAGGGAGAGCTCGGTCGAGATCCGTGCGGCGCGCCAGGCCGCGAGCGCTGCGGCGATCAGCGCGATGCTAAGTCCGGCGAGCATCGTCGCCATGCCCGTGCGCCAGGGGGCCAGAACCGCGCTGCGGTCGCGCTGAACGAGGAGGACGAGGCCGAATTCGCGCAGCTCCCGCCGCGCCGAGATCGTCTCGATCATTCCGCCTTCGCCCGTCGGGTCGAGGCCGTGCTCTAGGGCGGCGATGTCTGCAGCGAGCTGGGGCGAGGCGAGGTCGACGCGCGGCATGGGGAGCCGCACGGGCGGGGGCCACTGGGCGATCGCCTGGCCGTCGTCGCGCGTCAGCCACACGGAACTGCCATTGCCGAGATCGTGCGGCGGGAGCAGGCCCGCGCCGACATCGAGCTGCACGATCGCCTGCACCCATCCTCCGCCGGGCAGTGCCCGCGACACGGCGATGACAGGCCGGCCGCGGACATAGTCGGCCTGGCCGGCATGCGGCGCGGCGAAGGCGAGGCCCGAGGGGGAGACGAGTCCGAGGCTGCTGACGTTGATCCGCCCGGCGTGATTGAGCGCCGCGCCCGCCGGGGGGGTGAGGCTGCGCGCGTTCGCGGCAAGCCGGCCATCTGGGGCGATCGCGATGAAGCCGACGCCTTCGCCGCCCGCGAGGTTGAGCCGCTTGAGCGCCTCGTGCACGTCGTCATCGACCGCGGCAGAGGCGAGGAGGGGGCCGTCGATCCAGCTCGGCAGCCCGTAGAGGGCGAAGCGGAGCGCCTGAAGCCGACGCTCCGTCGCCGCGGCCACGATGTCGGCCTGGGTGGCGATCTCGCGTTCCGCTTCGGTGAGGATGCGGGTGCGAAGCTTGTCGCCCGCCCAGAGCGGCAGGGCGAGGGTGACGGCGACGAGGGCGGAGACGAGGGCGACGGACTGCCACCGCCAGCGCCGCCTCAGCGGCAGCCTGGGCGTCCGGTACGGCGGGTCGGGTCTATTCGCGGCAGTGTTCTGCGCCATCGAACGCCGCTTCGAGGAAGGCCGTGATCGCCGCGCGGGTGACCGGCTTCGTCGCCATCTCGACATTCCGGAGCCCGGCGAGGGCGCCGATGTCACGGGCCATGCGGGCCCAGACCTCGCCATGGCCGGTGACGAGGAGCACGGGCGTGACAGGGTCGATCGTGGCGATCTCGCGCACAAGCTCGATGCCGTCCTGGTCGGGCATCATCACGTCGAGGATCACCGCGCCCGGGCGCAGGGCACCGAAAACCTTCGCGAAATCGCGGCTGTCGGTGAGCACGGTGGCTTCGCACCCGGCCGCAGAGGCGACGCGGGCGAGGGCCGAGGCCGCCTCGGCATTGTCGTCCATCACCAGCACCGTACGGGCCAACATGGTTCACCGGCTTCGTGCCCGGCCGGCAGAGGCTTGCCCTCCGCCATGCCTGGGGGTTTCGAGAACCCTACACGAAAAGCGCGATTGAGCACACGGTTTGCGCGCGCGCCGAGAAATGGGTCGTAGATTTGCACGCAAAAAGCCGTGTCCGGCTCCTTGGCCGCAGCCGTCCCGCCCTGCGGGCGCCCACTCATGCCACCAGCGCGGCGTGGGCCGCTTCTTCCACGTCGCGGCGCGGCCGACCATCGCCAGGGGCGGAGGGCAGCACGAAGCGGACGGTCGTGCCGAAGCCAGGCGTGCTCTCGATCCCGATCGTGCCGCGCGACTGGGCGACGAAGCCGTAGGCCTGGCTCAGGCCGAGCCCGCTTCCCTGGCCGGCGGGCTTGGTCGTGAAGAACGGCTCGAAGGCGCGTGCGGCCACGTCCTCGCTCATGCCGCTTCCCTCGTCCGTCACAGCGAACGCGACGTTGCCCTCGCTGTCCGGCCCGACGGTGATGACGAGCCGCCCCGTGCCGTCCATCGCGTCGCGTGCGTTGGCGGCGAGATTGAGCAGCGCGGTGCGAAGCTGCGTCGGGTCGGCGTAGACGCTGGGTGTGCCAAGGGCGACGTTCACGGCGACCGCGATGCGCGGGCCGAGCGCGCGGCCGAACATCGGCACGAGCTCGGCGAGCACGGCGGAGGGGTCTAGGCTCTCTGGCCGGAGCGGCTGGCGGCCCGCGAAGGCGAGGAGCTGGGCAGTCAGCCGCGCAGCGGTCTCGGCCGCGCGCACCGCCTGGGCGGTGGCGGCAAGGGCGAGCGATCCGGGCGGAAGCTCCTCCATGACGCCTTCGAGGTTCAGCAGCACCACGGTGAGCAGGTTGTTGAGATCGTGCGCGACCCCGCCCGTGAGATGGCCGAGCGCGCTCATCCTCTGCGCCTGGGCGAGCGCCGTCTGCGCCGCGCGGCGCTCAGTGATATCCTGGCAGACGACGACGACGGCGCCGCGCTCGCCATCGGGGTCGGTCTCGCAGCGTGCGCGCGACCAGATCAGCCGTACGGAACCGTTGGGAAGGCGCACCGCGAACTCGACATCGGCGCTGCCCCCGGTGCGGCGGACGGCGGCGAAGGCCTCCATCGCCGCGGCCCGCGTCTCTGGCGTGATCATCGCCGCGAACTCCTCGAGGGAGAGCAAGGCGCCACCCTCCGCGAGACCCCAGCCGGCGGCGAGCTCTGCCGAGGGTTCGACCACGTGCCGGCCGGGCGGGAGGCGAAGCGTGCCGATGCCGGCGAGGCGCAGCACCTCGCCGAGCTCCGCCTCGCGGCGGGCGAGCGCGGACTGCGCGTGGGTCAGCTCGGTCACGTCATGCAGGACGCCGACGGAGGAGCCGTCGCCGAGGCGCCGGGTGCGCGAATGCAGCCAGCGCACCGTGCCGTCGGGGCGGACGATGCGGAAGGTGGCCGAGCGGTCAGACGCCGGCTCGCCGCGCGCATCGGCCGCGTCGGCCGCGGCCCGGGCGGCGCGCAGCGCTGGCCTGTCGGCCGGGTGCTGCACCACGTCGGTCCAGGTGCCGCGGCGGCTTTCGAGGAACTGCCTGTCATGGCCGGTGATGCGGGTGACGCTGTCGCCGAAGAAGCGGGTGATGCCGGTCGGCGTGTTGCGGAACCAGATCGCGACGTCGAGCGCATCGGCCACCAGCGCGGCACGGGCCTCGGAGAGCGTGAGCGCGGCATCGGCCGCCCGCGCCCGCGCCCGGGCCGAGGCCGCCGCCATGCTGTAGGCGGCGGCAATGCCGAGCACGGCGACCAGCGCCGCGGCAACCGCGTTCACCCCCCGCCGCCAGGGCTGGAGCACCACCGCCTCGTCGCGCGAGGCGATCACGATCACCCGGTGCTCCGGCAGGTGCCGCCAGGCGAGCAGGCGGGGCGGCAGCACGCGCCCCGGCCCGAGCACGACCACGCCCCCGTTTCCGTTCTCGAGCGTGACGCCGAAGCTTTCGACGCCGGCAAGCCCAAGCTGAGGGTGGCAGGCGATGCGGCGTGCCGTCCTCTGCCAGCAGAGCAAGCGCCCCGCCAGGCCCGAATTCGACCCGCGGCAGGGCGGAGGCGTAGTCGCGCTCGGCGAGGTCGGTCTGGAACTGTGCCGAGAGCCGGTAGGACACCGCCTCGGCGGCGAGCGCGACCTGGGCCTCGAGGTCGCGCCTCGCGGCGTCGACCACATGCCCGCGCAGCGCGAGCGCGGCGAGGGCGAGCGTGCCGGCGATGGCAAGGGCGGCGAGCATGCCGGCCGGGCGCAGCGCCGCGGGCAGCCAGCGCGCCAGGGCGGGCAAGCGGAACGACGGGAGCGACGGGAGCGGCCAGGCGGGCATGGAGGCTGTTCCGGGTCCCTGTTCGAGGTCCGCGCCAGGCGCACGGCCAGGCGGAACCGTCCGTGTGTGAGAATATTCCTAGCATTCTAAGACATTTGTCCGCAAGGTCCCGCCTGGAGGGCTCGCGGCTCCGTGACCCGGCGGTGGGCGGCGCGGCGGGCGTCGCGCCGGGCTCCAAAAAGCCCTGGTTCAAAAAGATGGGGCCGCCGCTACATTGCCCGCCATGCCCGAGACAAAGCCGCGCGTTGCGCTGTTCGTGACCTGCCTCGTCGATCTCTACCGGCCGACGGTGGGGTTCGCCGCGATCAAGCTGCTGAAGCAGGCCGGCTGCACGGTCGAGGTTCCGCCGAACCAGACCTGCTGCGGCCAGCCCGCCTACAACAGCGGCGACAAGGCGGACGCGGCCGACATCGCGCGCTCGGTCATCGCGCTTCTCGAGCCGTACGACTACGTCGCTGTTCCCTCAGGCTCCTGCGGGGGAATGATCCACGACCAGTATGCCGTGCTGCTCGCCTCCGACCCCGAGTGGAAGGCCCGGGCCGAGCGGGTGGGTGCGAAGACCTTCGAGCTCGTCAGCTTCCTCGTGGACGTGATGGGCATGGCCGGCGTGGAAGCGAGCTACCAGGGCACCGTGACCTATCACGACAGCTGCTCGGGCCTGCGCGAGCTCGGCGTGAAGGCGCAGCCACGCGCCCTGCTCGCGACGGTCGCGGGGCTCACGCTCGCCGAGATGGAGGATGCGGAGGTGTGCTGCGGCTTCGGCGGCACCTTCTGCGTGAAGTACCCCGACATTTCCGTGCGCATGGTGTCGGACAAGGTGGAGAACATCCGCAGGAGCGGCGCCGATACGCTTCTCGCCGGCGACCTCGGCTGCCTCCTGAACATGTCCGGCCGGCTCTCCCGCCTCGGCCATGAGGTGCGGGTGCGGCACGTGGCGGAAGTGCTCGCGGGCGTGACCGACCAGGTTCCGCCGATCGGCGCCGGGAAAGGGGGCTGAGCCCGATGCACATCACCTCGCCGGCCTTCAAGCAGAATGCCCGGCATGCGCTGGCAGACGCGAACCTGCAGCGCGCGCTGTCGAATGCGCGCACGGGATTCGTCGAGAAGCGCGCCCGCGCCGTCGCCGCGCTGCCGGAGTTCGAGGCACTGCGCGAAGAGGGGCGCGACCTCAAGAACCACGTCCTCGCGCATCTCGACTTCTACCTCGACACCTACGCGAAGGCGGTCGAGGCGAATGGCGGCACGGTGCACTGGTGCGAGACGGCCGACGATGCGCGACGCGCCGTCGTCGAGATCTGCCGCGCCGTGGGCGCGCGCACGGTCACCAAGGGCAAGTCGATGATCGGCGAGGAGCTCGGCATCAACGAGCATCTCGAGACAGCGGGGATCGCGCCGATCGAGACCGATCTCGGCGAGTACATCATCCAGCTCCGCAAGGAGCCGCCGAGCCACATCATCGCACCGGCCATCCACCTCAACCGCGAGGACTGGATCGAGGCGTTCCGCGAGAAGCACACCGCGCTGCCGGCAGACCGCGCCTTCGCCGAGCGCAAGACGCTGATCGACGAGGCGCGGTCGGTGCTCCGCTCGCGCTTCCTCGCGGCGGATGTCGGCATCACCGGCGCGAACATGCTGATCGCCGAGACGGGCAGTTCCGTCATCGTCACGAACGAGGGCAACGGAGACCTGACGCAGACGCTGCCGAAGGTGCACATCGTGCTCGCCTCGGTCGAGAAGGTGGTGCCGACGCTCGAGGATGCCTGCACGATCCTGCGGCTGCTCGCCCGCTCCGCCACCGGCCAGGACTTCTCGACCTACACGACCTTCTCCACCGGCCCGCGCCGCGCCGGCGACCTCGACGGGCCGGGCGAGTACCACGTGATCCTGCTCGACAACGGGCGTACGAGCATGATCGGAACAGAATTCCAGGAGATGCTCCGCTGCATCCGCTGCGCTGCGTGCATGAACCACTGCCCCGTGTACGGCGCGGTGGGCGGGCACGCCTATGGCTGGGTGTATCCAGGGCCGATGGGCTCGGTTCTCACGCCGTCTCTGATCGGGGTGGACAAGGCCGGTCACCTGCCGAACGCATCCACCTTCTGCGGGCGCTGCGAGAGCGTGTGCCCGATGAAGATCCCGCTTCCGAAGATGATGCGCCACTGGCGCGAGCGGGAGTTCGAGCGGCACCTCTCTCCATCCGCGGCGCGCTTCGGCCTCGGCGCGTGGGCCTGGTTCGCCAAGCGCCCCTGGGCCTACAGGCTCGCAGCGCGGCTCGGCGCAGGCGTGCTCGGGATTGCGGGGCGCAAGCGCGGGCGGCTCGGCGCCCTGCCGCTTGCGGGAGGCTGGACGGACGGGCGCGACATGCCCACCCCCGAAGGCGAAACCTTCCAGGCCCGATACGCGCGGCTGAAGAAGCAGGGGCTCGTCTGATGGCAGGCGCCGAGACCGATGCGCGGAGCCGCATGCTCGGCCGCATCCGGCGGGGCCTGAAGCGCGGGCCTCTGCCGGAGAGCGTCGCCTCGGGGCTGACGGAGCGGCTGAAATCGCACCCGCGAAACCTCATTCCCGCCCGCTCGCGCATTCCCCGCGCAGAGCAGCTGGCACTCTGGAAGGCGAACATCGTCAAGGAGCACGGGACGGTCGCCGAGGCCGCCTCGGAGGCGGAGATCCCCGGCCTCGTGGCAGACTATCTCGCTTCGCAGAACATTCCGCCCGTGGTTCGTATCGCGCCCGACCCGTCCATCGCCGCGCTGCCCTGGGGGGAGCGCCCGCTTCTCTCCGTCGCCGTCGGCCGGGCCGAGGCGCAGGACACGGTCTCCGTCACGCCCTGCTTCGCCGCCGTCGCCGAGACGGGAACGATGTTCTTCCCCTCCGGGCCGCATCATCCGACGACGCTCAACATCATGCCGGAGACGCAGATCGTCGTCCTGCGCCAGAGCCGGATCGTCGGCGCGTACGAGGAGGTGTGGGACCTGCTGCGCCGCGAGCAGGGGAGCGTGTGGGACGGGCCGACCGGCACGCGCTTCATGCCGCGCAACGTCATGCTGGTGACCGGCCCGAGCCGCACGGCGGACATCGAGCAGACGATCGAGCTCGGCGCGCACGGCCCGCGCAGGGTTCATGTCATCCTGCTCAAGGATGAACAGCCATGAACCCCGCGCAGGCCGTCATCATGCCTCTTGCCGCTCCGCGGCACGGCCCGCGCAGGGTTCATGTGATCCTTCTGAAGGACGAGGCGGCGTGAAGGCCGCGCGCCCGCCGCGCGGGCGCGTTCCTCCCGCGAGGCGCCGACGCACGCTGACGGAGGACGAGGCCTCGCTCTGGCGGGGCTTCGTCGCCGCGAGCGGCATCGTGCCGCTGCGCCCCGAAGCGTTGCCCGAGCCGCGCATGCCGGAGCCCGAGCCTGCCGCGTCTCCGGCGAGCGTTCCGGCACCGGCCGCTTCGCCACCGCGTGCCGCGCCGATGGCGGAGCTCGCTGTCGGCATCGCGCCTGGCGGGCTCGACCGAAAGCGATGGGATCAGCTGCGTCGCGGCCGGCTGGTGCCGGAGCGCACGCTCGACCTGCACGGGCGGCGGGCGGAGGAGGCGCACCGGGCAGTGACGGGCTTCATCGCCGCGAGCTGGGCCGAGGGGCGGCGCTGCGTCGCGATCGTCACGGGCAAGGGCTCGGGCGAGACGGGCGGGGTCCTGCGGCGGGAGCTGCCGCACTGGCTCAACGCGCCAGGGCTGCGTGGCATGATCCTCGCGCTCGCGCATCCGCACAGCGCGAACACGGGGGCGGTGCATGTGCTGCTCAGGCGCAAGAAGTAGAGGCCGGGAACGCCCGCGGGCCGTCGCCCGACCAGCAGGAGGGCGACCCTCATGCCGGGGGGTGTGGGGGGCCGCGCTGTGGTCCCCCACCCGTCCATGACCCCCTTCGGCCAGCGCCTCCGCGCGCTCCGCGCCTCGCGCGGCATGACCCAGGCCGCGATGGCAGACGCGCTGCAGGTCTCCGCCGCCTATCTCTCCGCGCTCGAGCACGGCCGCCGTGGCAGGCCGACGGCCGGGCTGATCCACCAGATCTGCGACCTGTTCGGCCTCATCTGGGACGATGCCGAGGAGCTTTCGCGGCTCGCGCGGATCTCGCACCCCCGCATCGTCGTCGACACCGCGGGGCTCGACGCGGCGCGGACGGAACTCGCCAACCGCCTCGCGCGCGACATCGCCCGCCTGCCGGACGAGACGGTGCGCACGATGCTCGAGGCGCTGAACGCTGCCACGCCGCGGCGGCGGGTGCGGGTGCGCGCGAAAAGCTAGTTCGACAGCGACGCCGGCAGGAGCAGCCACCACGCGCCGCGCGAGCGCATCCGCCCCGCCGGCTCGCCCGCCTGGTCGCCCCAGCCCCAGAACACGTCGCCCCGCACCGGGCCGCGGATGGCGCCGCCGATGTCCTGCGCCATCAGCACGCGTCGATAGGGCGCGTTCGTCAGCGGGTGGGTGATGTCGACGAACACGGGGATGCCGAGCGGAATGAAGCTGCGATCAACCGCGATCGACCGCTCCGGCGTCAGCGGCACGCCGAATGCGCCGGGCGGGCCTTCGTCCGGGTTCAGGCCGCGGATCTCGCGGAAGAACACGTAGGAGGGGTTCTGGTCCATCAGCGCCTGGGCCTCGGCGGGGTTCGCCGCAAGCCAGGCGCGGATCGACTGCATCGACACCTGCTCCTGCGTCATCACCCCACGCTCGACCAGGATGCGGCCGATCGGCACGTAGGCGTGGCCGTTCTGCGCGGCATAGCCGACGCGCGCGACGCCCCCCTCGGCGAGGCGCACGCGGCCGCTGCCCTGCACCTGCAGGAAGAAGGCATCCACGGGGTCGTCGACCCACATCATCTCGAGCCTGCGGCCATCGAGCGCGCCGCGCACGATCTCCGCCCGCGAGGCGTAGGGAACGAGGCGCCCCTGCTCGACGCGGCCCGCGGTCCGCCGGCCGCGCAGCTCCTCGAGGAACTCGCCGAGCTCGACCTGGATCAGGTCGTTCGGGCGCGCATGCAGCGGCACAGCGCCGGCGCGGCGCCTGCGGCTGCCCGACACCTCCGGCTCGTAGTAGCCGGTGAAGAGGCCGAAGGGCTCGGACTGGGCGGGGCCGACATTGGTCGCGAGCCAGGGGCGGAAGCGCGTCTCGAAGAAGCGGCGTGCCGCGGCATTGTCGCCAGGCGGAAGCCCGGCTGCCTCGTTGCAGAGCGGCATCCAGTCGGACACCCGCCCGGCGCGCGGAGCGGCGACATCGGCGCCGCCGAGCGGCCGGTCAGGCGGCATGGCGGCAAGACGGCGGCACGTCTCGGCGAAGGCGGGGATGATCTCTGCGTGCCGCTCCTCGCCCCAACCGGGCAGCACCTGGAAGGACGACGGGGCAATCGACAGGCGATCAGGCGGGGCGGCCGGCTGCGGCACGGGAACGGCGACGCAGCCTGCAACCAGGATCGCGCCAAGCAGCGCTCCGAGACGTGCGGCAGGGCCCATTGCCCCGCGCGCGATGGTGCGCCGCCGTTCTGGCCGCATCGGTTGCCCCCCTGAATGTTCTCGTGATGTCGCCCCCGCGAGGACCGGGCTTGCGCCCGTCACGCCCTCTGGTCCTCGAAGCCCGGCATTCCTATTCCGAGCGCGTTCCGACGAGCAGCCAGGTCGGATCGGCCGCGTTGAGGTCGCGTGCGAAGGACCAGATGTCGATCGTCTCCACCACCGCCTCGGAGCCGGCGACGAGGATGCCGCCCTGGCCGGTGGTGATGTTGATCTGGTCGGTCACGAAGCGGACGCCGATCGTCGCGAAGGTGCCGCGCAGGTCCGCTTCGACGATCGTGCTTTCTCGGAACGACGCAACCTCGGTGCGCTGGCTCTCGCCCGCCTGCTCGCGGGCGGTGATGGCGGCCTCGAAATCGGCGTAGACCTCGGGGCTCAGCAGGCCCTTCAGCGTATCCCGGTCACCCGCCGCGAAGGAGGTGACGATCATGCGGAAGGCACCCTCCGCGCCATCGAGGAAGGCGGCGGCGTCGAAGGAGGGGTCGACCTGCCGGATGCGGGCGAGCGCCTGGCCGGCCGGGCTCGCCGGCGCGGGAAGCGCGCGGGCGGGGCCGGGCAGGGCGCGCTGGTCGGCCGCGTCCTCCGCCGTGGTGTCGATCGTTCGCTGGGCCTCGCCCGTGCCCTGGTCGAGCGGCGCGGGCGGGCGCTCATAGCCCGTGCGACGGCCGAGGATGCCGCGCAGGCGCAGCACCAGGAATGCCGCGACCATCGCGAACAGGATCAGATCAACGGGGAAGCCGCCTGCCATATGCAAGAGATAGGGGAGGGGCGGGACCCGCACAAGCGGAACCGGAGGCGGCTTTCGCCGGCGTGACCCTGCCACGCGCCCCCTTGCCGGGTTTCCAGGGCTTCGCTACCTCGGGCTGCATGATCCTCCTCCGCCACGGCCAGTCCGAATTCAACGCCGCCTTCTCCGTCACCCGCGTCGATCCCGGCATCGCCGATCCGAAGCTAACCCCGCTCGGGCGCGAGCAGGCGGAGGCTGCTGCGGAGGCGCTCGCTGGCGAACGCATCGCGCGGATCATCTGCTCGCCCTTCACCCGCGCGTTGCAGACGGCGGCGATCGTCGCCGGACGGCTTTCGCTTCCGGTCGTCGTCAACCCGATCGTGCGCGAGCGCTGCGCCTTCCATTGCGACATCGGCACGCCGACCTCCGCCCTCGCCCGCGCGTGGCCCGACCTCGATTTCTCGCACATCGACGAGCAGTGGTGGCCGACGCTCGAGGAGAGCGAGGCAGAGACGGAGGCGCGCGCCGCAGCGTTCCGCGCAGAGATGGCGGCGCTGCCCGACTGGTCGGACACGCTGGTCGTCACGCACTGGGGGTTCATCCTCTGCATGACCGGCGAGCGCGTGCAGAACTGCGAATGGCGCCGCTGCGACCCGACCGCGCCAGGCCCCGAGGCGGTGCCCTGGCTGAAGATGTGAGGCTCGTGCGGCCAGCCAAGCCTGCGGAGCAGGCGCCCGGCGCCTGAGGGCAAGAATCACCCCAAGCCTGCGGAGCAGGCGCCCGGCGCCTGAGGGCAAGAATCACCCCAAGCCTGCGGAGCCGGCGCCCGGAACCTGAGGGGCAAACCTACCCGAGCGGGCCGACGGCTGCTTCCAGCGCGCCCCACGCTTCCTCGCCGAACCGCGCACGCCAGCGGGCGTAGAACCCGTCGCGCGCCAGTGCCTCGCGGAACGTGTCCGCGTCCGCCGTGTTGACGATCATCCCGCGCGCCGACAGCTCCGACACCATGCGCTCGGCCATCGCCTCGGTATGCGCACGCTGGGCCTCCGCCGCGGCACGCGCGTGCCTGCGCACCACTGCCTGGATCGTCGGCGGCAGGCTCTGCCAGAACGGCAGGTGCCCGATCAGGTTGAACCCCGACCACATGTGCCCGGTGAGCGAGAGGAAGCGGCTCACCTCGTAGAGGCGGTTCACCAGCATGACGACGAGCGCGTTCTCCTGCACGCTCGCGCGGCCGGACGCGAGCGCGGAATGGAGCTCGCGGATGTTCACCGTCACCGGCTCGCCGCCGAGGGCGCGGACGAAGTCGCGGAACAGCTCGCCATCCGGCACGCGCACGGTCAGCCCGCGCAGGTCTGCCGCGGTGCGGATCGGCGCGAGCGAGGCGCCGAAATGGCGGAACCCGTTCTCGAACGTCGCCTCGGGAAGCATCAGGATGCCGGCGCGCGCGCATTCCTCGGCGAGGTAGCGGCCGAACGGACCGTCCATCGCCTCGAAGACATGCGCGTGGTCGCGGAAAGCGAAGGGAAGGCCCTGCATCTCGGTCGCCTTCACGGCGTTGCCGAGGATGCCGCCCATCAGCGTGTGGAACTCGAGCCGCCCGTCCTGGACCATCCGCAGCGCCTCGGTGTCCGACCCCGGGATGTCGCCGCAGCGGGCATGGACGGTGACGGCGAGCATGCCGTCGGTGTCGCGGCGCACGCCGTCCCACAGCCGCACGAGGAAGCCGTGGATGTGGCTGTCCTCTGGCTGGTTGTGAAACTGGCGGCCCGTGATGGGCGCGGCGGGAGACGACTGCATCGCCTCCGGAACGTCTCCCGCCGCTGGCATCACTCTGCCGCCTTCGCCACGCTGACTGCGGGAGCGTAGGTGACCTTCACCTCGCCGATCCCGTCCACCCAGCCCTCGAGCACGTCGCCCGGGCCGACGGCGGCGACGCCCGCGGGCGTGCCGGTCATGATGATGTCGCCCGGCGCGAGTGCCACGAGCCGCGAGAGGTAGGCGATCGTTTCCTGCACGTTCCAGATCTGCTGCGCGAGGTCGCCCTGCTGGCGCACCTGGCCGTTCACCTTCAGCCCGATCGTGCCCTTCGCGGGATGGCCGATGCGCGCGGCCGGAACGAGTGCGCCCATCGGGCAGGACTGGTCGAAGCCCTTGCCCATCTCCCAGGGGCGCTGGAGCTTCTTCGCCTCGCCCTGCAGGTCGCGCCGCGTCATGTCGAGGCCGACGGCGTATCCCCACACATGCTCGAGCGCCTTGTCCTCGGCGATGTTCGCCCCGCCCTTGCCGATCGCGACGACGAGCTCGATCTCGTGGTGCAGGTCCTTCGTCATCGGCGGATAGGCGATGGTCGAGCCCGACGGCACCAGCGTGTCGGCGGGCTTGGCGAAGAAGAAGGGCGGCTCGCGGTTCGGGTCATGCCCCATCTCGCGCGCATGGTCGGCGTAGTTGCGGCCGACGCACCAGATGCGGCGGACGGGAAAGAGTTGCGCCTCGCGCGGGCTCTCGCCCGCTGCCGGCGCGACCGGGATCGCGGCTTGCGGCGCGGGGGGGATGACGTAGTTCGGCATCGTATCGTTCCTTTTCATCTACGAACGCGTCTCAGTCCGCCTTGATGTCGGCGGTCCTGACCACCTCGACCCAGCGGGCATGGTCTGCCCGCATCGTGGCCGCGAGCGCATCCGCGTCGAGCGGCCAGATCTCGTTGCCCGCCTTCGCGAGCCGCTCCTCGATGCCCGGGGTCGCCAGCGCCTTGGTCGCGGCGGCGCGAGCGCGCGACACCACCGCCTCGGGCGTACCCTTCGGCGCGAACAGCGCGATCCAGGACGAGTAGTCATACCCCGCAACGCCCTGCTCGGCGACCGTCGGGATGTCCGGCATGGCCTTCGACCGGCGGGGGCCCGCGAAGGCGATGAGCCGCACCTTGTTGCCGTCGAGGAACGGGAGCGCGAGGGTGTGGGCGATGAACATCACCTGCACGTGGCCGGCGGCAAGGTCGGCCGCCGCCTGGGTGGCGCCGCGATAGGGAACATGCGTCATGCGCACGCCGGCCATCGCCATGAACATCTCGGTGGCAAGGTGCT
This sequence comes from Elioraea rosea, assembly GCF_007644105.1. Lineage (GTDB taxonomy): Bacteria > Pseudomonadota > Alphaproteobacteria > Acetobacterales > Acetobacteraceae > Elioraea_A > Elioraea_A rosea. The sequence continues at coordinate 38,893 of NZ_VFAC01000029.1, forward strand.
GCGGCGAGCCCGCGCCGCCGGAGGCGTAGTTGACCTCGCCGCCCCTGCTGCGCGCCCAGGCGATGAGCTCCTGCACGTTCGTCGCCGGGACGGAAGGGTGCACGCCGAGATAGGTCGGGATGGTCGCGAAGCCGGCGATGGGGATGAAGTCGGCGAAGGTGTCGAAGCCGACGCGGCCCTGGCGGATCACCGGAAGTATGGTGAGGATGGAGTTGTTCAGCGCAGCGAGGGTGTAGCCGTCCGGCCGCGCCCGGGCCGCACGCTCGGCGCCGATCTGCCCGGCCGCGCCGAGCACGTTCTCGACCACGAAACGCTGGCCGAGCTCGCCCTCCATCGCCTCGAGGACGATGCGCGCCGCGGCATCGGAGGCCGAGCCGGCCTGGAGCGGCAGGATCACGCCCACGGGGCGGGCGGGCCACTGCTCCTGCGCCTCCGCGCGCGCGGCAAGGGGTGCGGCAAGCGCGCCAAGGACGAGCGAACGGCGTGACACCATGGACCTCTCCTCGAGCGCGGTTGCGGGACCGTTCCCGAACGCGACGCTCCCTGTCTGCGATCGGCTCTTCGCGACCAATCTTCCGATTGGTTCTAGTGCGCCAAGCTGAGAGAGGTCAAGTGGACTTCCGATATCTGCGGGTACGGGCTATATGTTCGAAATGACGGATTGGTTGACCAATCAGGCCAATGGTACGGCGTCGGGCGGGAACGCGACCATCCTCACCCTGCTCCAGGCCTATCTCGCCACCGCGCCCCTGCCGCCCGACGGCCGCCTGCCGCCCGAGCGCGTGCTGGCCGACAAGCTCGGCACCTCCCGGGCGGGGCTGCGCAAGGCGCTCGCGGCCCTGGAGGCGGAGGGTCAGCTCTGGCGGCATGTGGGGAAGGGGACGTTCCTCGGCGCCCGGCCGATCGGCGCGATCGGCGATGTGGCGGCGGTGGCAGCCCGGGTCGGCCCCGTGGCGGTGATGCAGGCGCGGCTAGTGCTCGAGCCGCCGCTGGCCCGGCTCGCGGCGCTGAATGCCGGGAGGTCGCAGCTCGACGCGCTGGCCGCGATCGCCACCGCCTGCGAGGCCGCACCCACCTGGCGGCACTACGAGAGCCAGGACGCCGCGCTGCACCGGGGCATTGCCGAGGCAGCGGGCAACCCGCTTCTGCTGCACCTGTTCGACCAGGCCGCCGCCGTGCGCCGGGCAGTGACCTGGGCGCGCCCGCGCGCCGGCACCGAGGCCCCGCCGCGCGACCACCACTCCTTCGCCGAGCACCGCGCGCTCGTCGCCGCCATCACCGCGCGCGACGGCGCCGCTGCCGAGGAGGCGATGCGGGCGCATATCGCAACGGTGCTGGCGCGCCTGGGCGCCTGAGCAGCCGCCCGACGGTTGCGACCCGCCGTGGAGAGCGCCCGGGCAGGTTCGAGATTGCAGCGGGCGTGGGCGCCCTTATGCGTTCGCGGCCGGCGGGGGGGTGATGTCGGCGGCGTTGGCCTGGCCGCGGCGGCTCTGCCACAGCGCGAGGAAGTCGATCGGCTGAAGAAGCACGGCGGGGAAGCCGCTCTCGCGCGTCACGTCGGAGACGATCGAGCGCGCGAAGGGGAACAGGAGCCGCGGCGCCTCGACCAGAAGCACCGGCTCGAGCATGTCCTGCGGGATCGAGGTCAGCGTGAACACGCCTGCGTAGTCGAGTTCGACGATGAAGCAGGTCTTGTCCTCGACCTTCGCCTCGGCGCGGATCGACAGCACCACCTCGAAGGCGCCGTCTGCGACCCGGCGTGCGTTCACGTCGAGGTTCACCTGGACCTGGGGGGCCTGGCGCACCTGCACGTAGATGTCTGGCGCGCCGGGAACCTCGAAGGAGAGGTCCTTCACGTACTGGATGTTGATCGCCATGCCGGGGGGCGGAGCGGCGGCGTCGCTGCCGCCCTGGCCGTCTGTCAGGCCGGAGCCGTTGGCGCGCGTATCGGTCATCTGATCTGTCCTTCGCCGTGATCCTGAAGCGTTGCGCGAGGCGCTACCACGCCCCGGCAGCGGGCGAAAGCCCGCGCGAGGCGCGACCCACCCTGCTTCCCGGCAACGGACCAAAACCCGCGCGAGGGGCAATCCACAAACCCCTTCCCGGCCGAGGACGAAAGCCCGCGCGAGGGCCGCCAGAGCGCCCCGTTACCCGCCCGACATGGCGAGGTCAGCCCGGTCGTACTTCGACTTGTCCCACAGCGCCTCGAACATCAGCGTCCGGATCTGCCATTCGCCGTAGCGGATGCGCCTGTTCGAGCGGCCGAGCTCCCACAGCCTCTCCATCGTGCCGCGGCCGACGATCCCGTCGACCGCCAGGCCATTGGTGTGCTGGAACGTGCCGACCTTGTTGGCGGTTGCCGACCCGAAATAGAAGTCGCGCGTGATGTCGATGTTGTCGCCCGAGCTCCTGAGGAAGATCTCGTGGTCGGGCCCGTTGTCGATCAGCTCGAGGCCGAGCCTGTTGCGTTGAAGGAGGCGCGGGCTCGTGCGGACGAGATGGTCCATCAGGATCTTCAGCCGGCACACCGCGTGCGGGCGATTGAAGTCGCGCACCGTGCGGCCCTCCTTCGAGGTGCCCGCACGGCCGCGATACACCTCCATGTCGTCGCCGAGCGAGCCCGAGCCGACCATCAGGGCCCAGGGGCTCGCGCTGAACTTCGTCCAGGGATTGGTCGCCATGCTTCCCTCCCGTTCTCGCAGCCCAGCCGCCGCGGAGAGATGCGAGGCCTGCTCCGCGGAGCCGGGCGGGGAGAGCCTAGCGGCGCCCGCCGGCGGATGCGCGTGCCGCACGTCACGCTTCGCAGGGCCGACGCAACTTTGCCGATGCGCCGCGTTGACGTCGGTAGTGCAACCCAGAAAAAGAGGAAGGCCATCATGCAGGCAGAACTGCAGGAACTGCTCGTCGAGCAGTTGAAGGACGCCTACAGCGCGGAGAAGCAGGCGCTCCGCTGCATGCAGCGGACGGTGACCAAGGCGACCTCGCCGAAGCTCAAGGACGCGATCGAGGCGCATATCGAGGAAACCATGGGCCAGATCGAGCGCGTCGAGGAGGCGCTCGGCACGCTCGAGGCGAAGCCAGGGCGCAAGGTGTGCCTCGCCATGCGCGGGCTCGTCGAGGAAGCGGTCGAGGAGATGGGCGATCACAAGAAGGGCCCCGTGCTCGACCTCGTGATCGTCGCTGGCATGCAGAGGATCGAGCACTACGAGATCGCCGCCTACGGCACCTCGGCGGCGCTCGCCAAGGCGCTCGGCTCCTCGAAGGCGGCGAAGCTCCTCGAGACCACGCTCGCCGAGGAGAAGGCGGCCGACGGCAAGCTTACCGAGGTCACGCAAGCAGAAGTGATGCCGTCGGCGCTGGCCGAGGGCAAGGATCAGCGGAGCGCAATGCGCCGTTGATTCTGAAGTCGATTTGGTTTGGCCGCGGCGGGTGAACCCTCCCGCCGCGGCCGCTCGCTGCTCACGAGTTGATGATTTTTCGCAGCGTGCATCTCATCCGGGAGAGGATGCTACGGTTCTCGCGCATGTGTTCGGGAGGACCGTGATGGACCAAGCACAACTCCGCCAAACACGTGAGCTGGACACGCATGACCTGAACTCCCGACTTGCCGCCATGGAGATCGTCATCGAGGCGATCCTGCCGGTGATGTGCGAGAGGAACCAGATCTGCGGAGCCAGGCTCAGGCACATCGTCAGGGACATGCGGGAGCGGCGCTCGAGCCTCGAAGCCCGGCTCGACGAAACCGGCAGGGACCTCGCCGACCAGATGCTCGCGCGGGTCGAGCTCTATCTCGCGAAGCTCCCCCCGCCTCCGGAACCCTGACCAGCACCCGCGCGGACTTCGGCCTCGCGCGCCTGTGGTGATATCAACTGCCGCTGGCGCTTAGGGCCACGCGTGCAACTTCCACCCCTGCCACCGGTTCTTCTGCTATCCGCCTCCTCACGGAGGCTGCGTGCAAAGGACCCGTGCCATGAACGCCTCTCCCTCCGCGCGCATCGATGACCCATATGCTCCCGCGATCGATGGACCAGACACACGCGTCGTCGCGGTTGCTGCCGCCCCGACCGTAAGCTGGGGTGCCATCTTCGCCGGCGCGATCGTGGCCATCGTGCTCGGTACCATGCTCAACACCCTCGGCGCCGCCATCGGCGCCTCGACCGTCGATACCGTCTCGCGCGACACGCCGGATGCAGCGACCTTCACCGTAGGCGCCGCAGTATGGATGGCCCTCTCGGGTGCGTTCGTCCTGCTCGTCGGCGGCATCGTCGCCGCGCGCCTCGCAGGCACCTGGAGCCGGAAGGACGCGCTTCTGCACGGCCTCGGCGTCTGGGCCCTGAGCTTCCTCATCGCGATCTTCCTCGTCGGATCCGCCCTCTCCGGCGGCACGGTCGCAGCCATCCGTGGCGTGACCGGCGCGGCGACCACCGTGGCTGCCGGCGCGGCGACGACCGCGGTTGTCGGCGGTGCGACCGTGGCTTCCCAGGGCGGCGGCCAGGGGATTGCCGATGCGCTCCAGCGCCGCCTCGCGGCACCTGCCGATCCTGCCACCGCGTCGCGGGAAGAGCTCACCGCGGAGATGGCCGATCTCGCAGCGCGCCGCGTGACCGATGGCGAGTGGAACGCCGAGGACCGCGCCAGGATGGAACAGCTGATCGCAGCGACCGCTGGCATCACGCCCGACGAAGCACGCCAGCGGCTCGAGCAGGCCGAGCAGCGGCTCACGGCCGCCGCACGCGAGGCGGAGGAAACTGCGCGCCGCACCGCCGATGCCGCGGCATCCTCGGCCGCCATCCTCGCCTTCTGGGCCTTCGCGACGATGCTGCTCGGCCTCGCCGCGGCGACGGGCGGCGCCTATCTCGGCGCCCGACGCTAGAGCTGCAGAGCCCCCAACGGAAAGGAGAGCAACCCCATGTCCACCGTAGAGATGCTTGCCCTCTTGTTCGGCTTCACCATGGTCGGCGGCATCGCCTTCATGCTGCTCGGCAATACCGGCCTCTGGCGGAGTGTGCCGGGCGCACGCCCCCGCCCGGGCGGCGATACCCACCACCGCCACTGACCGGCTGCAGCATCGATCCGACCACGCCGGAAGGCGTGGTCGGATCTACTGCGCGTCGAGCGCCTCGCGGAAGGCGCGCAACTCTTCCGCCCTGTCCGCCAGAAGGTCGGCCGCCATCGCGTAGGTCGCGTAGATGGCGAAGATGTTTGCGACGTAGCGCACAGGCTCGGACCCGACGCGCCGCTGCACGACGCGCTCGACATGGCCGAACCACTGGTTCGGGTCGAGCCCCTCCTTCGCCGCCTCCTGCCGAAGCCGGTTGATCCGGTTCGGTCCGGCATTGTAGGCGGCGAGCGCGAACTGGATCTGCACCTCGGGGGGGATGGCGGCGTCGTCGAAATAGGTGCTGCGAATCCGCTCCATGTAGCGCACGCCGCCATGGATGTTGTCCCCGGCGTCGTCGATGTTGCGGACGCCCACCTCGCGCGCGGTCGCCGGCATCAACTGCATCACCCCGCGGGCTCCGACAGCGCTCCGCGCGGCCGGGTCAAGGCGGCTCTCCTGGAACCCCTGCGCCACCATCAGCAGCCACTCGAAGCCGACCCGCTCGGAAGCAGTGCGGAAATGCGGTGCGAGCTGCCGCACCCGGCCGCGCGCCGTCTCGTCCCACGGGTTCTGGATGAACTTCACGTTCTCGAAATAGCGGCGATAGATCGTCATCGCCGTCGCCCGGTCGGCGAGAAGGATGCGCCCGAAGGCATCGAGGGCGGCCTTCAGCGCCTTGGCTTCCGGGTGCACCGCCCAGGCGATCGTCCCGCCCGAGACGAGATGCACGCCGTGCTGCACCACGAGGTCGGGCAGCAGCTCGTCCCACACCTCGGCGAGGTGGTCGTCCGCCACCGTGTAGTGGGCCGCGTCGGCGTTGACGAGCTCGAGCACATCCTCCGTCTCGAGATAGGGCGGGGCCTCGACGATGCGGATCGGCGCGCGGCCTGCAGCGACCAGACGCTCCGACAGCGCGCGGGCATTCGGGACATAGCTCGTGCCGCGTGTCAGCAGCAGCGTCTTGCCCGAGAGATCGTCGATGGTCTCGAGCGCCGGGGCATTCCTGTGGCGCACGAGCACCTCGTCCACCCGGCGGATATAGGGTTCGGTGAACAGGACCCGGCGCGCACGTTCCTCCGTGACGGTCATGCCTGCCGCGATCACGTCGCCCCGCCCGGCAAGAAGCGCGGGGATCAGCTCCTCCCTCGGCACCGGAACGTAGACGATCTTGATGGCAAGGGCCGGCCCGCCCCGAGCCGCATCAGGGGTTCGCCGGTCGGCGAACCAGGCGCCGAAGCGGGTCATCGCCTCGTACTCGAGGCCGCGCCCCTGGCCGTTCTCGATGAAGAAGTTGGTCCGGTTGTAGGTGGTGATGACGCGCAGAAGCCCGCGCTCGCGGATGCCGGCGAGGTCGCCCGTCCAGGGCTCGTTGACGATGGCAAGAAGCTCCTCGCCCGTCGCGGGCGGAAGCTCGTCGCTGTCCTCGACCGCGCCGGTCTGGGCCAGGGCGGGCGAGGCGAGCAGAAGCAGGGCGAGGGCGAGAACCCAGCGGCGGACAACACGGACCGGTGTGGATGGCATGATCTACCCGGCGTTCGCCGCCGGCTCCCCGTTCGAATGGTCGATGCTAGACCAGAACGGGTCCTTCACGTAACGGGCAAGGAAGGCGGCATGCGCCTCCAGCTCCGCCTCGGTGACCACGACGAGGCGCTGGGTGCGCGCGACAGGCGCGGCAAGGCCGGCGGCGCGGGAGGAGCGGCTCGCCACCAGGCCGAGCCCGGGCTGCCGCCCGCCCAGAAGCTCGACATAGACCTGGGCGAGAAGACGGCAATCGAGCAGCGCGTTGTGGGTGGTGCGCTGGCTCAGGTCGATGTCGAAGCGGCGGCAGAGCGCATCGAGGCTCGCGGGGAGGCCCGGATACTTCTTCCGCGCGATCGCCACCGTGTCCACCATCCGCGCGCGGCTGAGCGGGGGAAGCGAGAGGCGCGCGAACTCGGCATCGAGGAAGCCGAAATCGAACGGGGCGTTGTGCGCGACGATCGGGTCGTCGCCGAGGAAGGCGAGAAGCGCATCGGCGATGTCGGCGAAGACGGGCTTGCCGATCAGGCTCGCGCGGCTGATGCCGTGCACCCGTTCCGCATCGGGGTCGATGTCGCGGCCGGGATCGACGAACGCGTGGAAGTGCCGCCCCGTCGGCATGTGGTTGCGCAGCTCGATGCAGCACACCTCGATGATGCGGTGGCCGAGTGCGGTCTCGAGCCCCGTCGTCTCGGTGTCGAGAAGGATCTCGCGCATCACCGCTCCCCGATCAGCGACGGCAGCGCGCGGCGAAGCACGGCCTGCGCGTGGTGTCGGGAGAGGCCGGTCGGCACCACGAGGTCGGCGCGGCGGCGCTTCTCCGCATCCGGCATCTGGCGGGCAAGGATCGCGGCAAGCCGCGCTTCCGTCATGCCCTGCCTGCGAAGCACCCGCGCACGCTGCACCGAAGCCGGCGCGGAAACGACGACCACGGCATCGACGCGGCTCTCGCCCCCTGTTTCGAAGAGAAGCGGGATGTCGAGCACGGCCGCGCGCGCCCCGGCACGGCGGCAGCGGGCGAGGAAACGCTGCTCCGCGCGTCGCACCAGAGGATGCACCGCGCGCTCGAGCCGTGCGAGAAGGTCGGGCTTGCCGAGAACGGCGGCCCCGAGAACCGCGCGGTCCACCGCGCCGTGCTTCACCGCCTCGGGCACGAGCGCCGCGATGGCGGGAACGGCCTCGCCGCCGCGCGCATACAGGCGGTGGACGGCGGCATCGGCGTCATGCACCGGGATTCCGGCGCGGCGGAACACCTTCGCGGCGGTCGATTTCCCCATGCCGATGCCACCCGTCAGCCCGATCACGCGCATCTCGCTCAGCGTTCGGGAATGTCACCCGCGACGAAGCGTTCGAGCGCCTCGTCCACCACCGGCTCGACGCCGAACCAGCTCCTGAAGCCGAGCTTGGCTTGGTGCAGGAGCATCGCGAGGCCGCCCATGGTGCGGTGCCCGCGCGCGGCGGCCGCAGCGAGCAGGCGGGTGGTTCGCGGCACATAGACGATGTCGGCGACGACGGCGCTCGGCGGCAACGCCTCGAGCGGCAGCTCGAGTGGCGGCTGGCCGCTCATGCCGAGGCTCGTCGTATTCACGACCAGCGCCGCGCGGGCAAGCCCCTCGTTGCTGCCGCACTCGCCGACCGTGGCCCCCTTGCCGAGGGCGGCGGCAAGCGCCTCGGCGCGCGCCTTCGTGCGGTTGTAGAGGATCACTTCCGGGCAGCCGGCATCGAGGAGCGCCGCGGCCACGGCGCGCGCCCCGCCGCCCGCGCCGAGAAGCACGGCGGGGCCGTCCGCGGGCGCATAGTCCGGAACCGCCTGTGCCAGGCCGGAGACGAAGCCGAGACCGTCGGTGTTCGTGCCGACGATCGTCCCGTCGTCCTCGAAGACCAGCGTGTTGACCGCGCCTGCCCGGCGGGCGGGCGGCTCGAGCCTGTCGCACACCGACACCACGCTCTCCTTGTGCGGGATCGTGACGTTGCCGCCGCGGAAGCCGAGATCGCGCAACGCGCGGACGGCGGTGGCGAGATTCTCGGGCGCGACGGGAAGCGGAACATAGGCGCCGTCGATGCCATGCCGGGCGAGCCAGAACCCGTGCAGCCGCGGCGAGCGCGACTGCTTCACCGGCCAGCCGATGATGCCGGCGAGCTTCGAGGTTCCGGAAAGGACGCGCGGTTCGACGGGCGTCATCGCCGCCCGCGCACGAGCGCGACCAGCTCTGCGACATGCTCCGGCGGCGTCTCGGGCACGACGCCGTGGCCGAGATTGAAGATCCACGGCCGGTTGCCCATCGCCTCGAGCACCGCCTCGGTCTCCTCGCGCAGCGCCTCGCCGCCCGCGACGACGGCAAGCGGGTCGAGATTGCCCTGCAGCGTCACCGAATGCGGCAACGCCATCGCCGCCCAGGCGGGAGGCACGGCGGTGTCGAGCCCGACGCCATGCACGCCGGCCCCCTCCGCGTAGGCGATCAGGCTACCCCCTGCCTGGCGTGGGAAGCCGATCAGCCGAACCTCCGGGTGCTTCGCCTTCAGGGCCGCGGCGATCCGCGCCGTCGGCACGATGACGTGCCGGTCGAACATCATCGGCGAGAGCACGCCCGCCCAGCTGTCGAACAGCATGAGCGCCTCCGCGCCTGCCTCGGCCTGCGCGGAGAGATAGGCGATCGTCGCCTCGACGAGACGATCCATCAGCGCATCGAACACGGCAGGCTCGCCGTACATGAGCCGCTTCGCTGCGGCGAAGTCGCGCGAGCCGCGGCCCTCCACCATGTAGGCGGCGACCGTGAAGGGGCTGCCTGCGAAGCCGATCAGCGCGACATCCTCGGGCAGGCCCGCGCGCACGCGGCGGACCGTCTCGTTCACCGGCGCGGCCACCTCGGCCGCGCGGGAGAGATCGAGGCTGGCGACCTGCGCCGCGGTGGTGAGCTTCTCGAGCACGGGGCCTTCGCCCGCCTCGAAGCGCACGCCATGGCCGAGCGCGTAGGGAAGCACGAGGATGTCGGCGAAAAGGATCGCCGCATCGGGGCGGTAGCGGCGTATGGGCTGCAGCGTCGCCTCGGCGGCGAGCTCGGGGTTCAGGCAGAAGCCGAGGAAATCCGGCGCCGTCGCCCGCAGCGCGCGATACTCTGGAAGGTACCGCCCGGCCTGGCGCATCAGCCAGAGCGGCGCGGGGCGGACCGCCACGCCGTTCAGCGCATCGAGGAACGGCTTCGTTCGTGTACCCGTCATCCGTGTCGTGCCGTCCATCCTGCCCCGCCTTTGTCCACGCGCCACTTTCCCTTGAAGAGATTCAAAAGAAAAGGTGAAGGCGGTTGTAGGGGGTGTGGATCGAGGGGATCACGGTTCACCCCGCGCTTTGCCCCGGCTTCTCCACGCGAAGGACGGGCGGCAAGCATCTGGCGCCATGGCCTCCGCCGGCATTGTCCACAAGCGGGTGTGGGACGCGGGGAAATCATCCGCCGGTCCGGCGAGGGTGGCCGTAACGCCGCCGCCCGGGGCCGGTTTCGGCACAGCGGCCTCAGCGCCTGGGTTTTCCCCCGATATCCACAGCCTTCCACAGCCCCTTGCCGCTGCCGCGCCGTTGGGCTTCCTTGGCGGCGATGCGCGACAGGCTCGATCTCCACCTCGTCTCCGATGCGACCGGCGAGACGCTGAACTCGCTCGCCCGCGCGTGCCTCTCGCAGTTCGAGGGGCTGCTCGCCGTGCAGCATCGCTGGCCGCTGATCCGCAGCCGCTTCCAGCTCGACCGCGTTCTCGCCGGCATCGAGCAGGAGCCCGGCCCGGTCCTGTTCACGTTGACGGACCGCTCGCTGCGCGGGGAGCTCGAGGCGTTCTGCTCGCGCCTCGGCGTGCCGCAGGTGTCCGTGCTCGACCCCGCGCTCGACATGCTCACCGAGTATGTCGGGGCGCGCGTGGCAGGAAAACCTGGCCGCCAATACGTGATGGATGCCGACTATTTCCGCCGCATCGATGCGATGCATTTCGTTCTCGCCCATGACGACGGGCAGGGCGAGGCAGGCATCACGGAGGCGGACGTGATCCTCGTCGGCGTGTCGCGGAGCTCGAAGACGCCGACCTGCTTCTACCTCGCCAATCGCGGCGTGAAGGCGGCCAACATCCCGCTCGTTCCGGGCATCGAGCCGCCGCGGCTCCTCGACGCGCCGCCCGTACCCGTGGTGGGGCTGACCATCGAGGTCAACGCGCTGATCGAGATCCGCCGCCATCGGCTGAAGGTGATCGGCGGCGAAGGCGTGGCGACGTCGGAGACCGCCTATATCGACCCCGAGCTCGTGAAGGCCGAGCTGCTCGCCGCGCGCCGTCTCTGCGCGGCGCGCGGCTGGCCGGTGGTGGATGTCACGCGCCGCTCGATCGAGGAGACGGCGACGACGGTGATCCAGCTCATGGAGGCCTGGCACGTGCGGCAACGTACCGCGAAGCCGGCCGGCCCCGCGCCGTGAGCGGACCAAGAGTCCCCGCGCTGTGAGCGGAGCAGGACTCCCCGCGCCGTGACGGGCCTTCTCCAGAACCCCGACATTCCCCTGGTTCTCGCCTCCACGAGCGCGACGCGGGCGGGCTTGCTCCGCTCCGCCGGGGTCGCGTTCGAGACGGCCGCACCCGGCGTCGACGAGACGAGCATAAAGGAGGCGGCGAAGGTGGATGGGCTGTCGCCCGAGGACGCCGCGCTGCTTCTCGCCGAGCTCAAGGCGCGCCGCATCAGCGACCGCCTGCCGTCTGCCGTTGTGATCGGGGCGGACCAGATCCTCGTCTGCGAGGGGCAGTGGTTCGACAAGCCCGAGAGCAGGGCGGCGGCGGCGGCCCAGCTCGCCGCGCTCGCAGGACGGACCCACCGCCTCGTCACCGCCGTGCTCTGCATGCGCGGGGGCGTTGTGCTGTGGCGCCATGTCGCCTCCCCGCGTCTCGGCATGCGGCCGCTCGCCGAGGCGACCATCGCCGCCTACCTCGAGGCCGCCGGCGAGGCCGTGCTCGGTTCCGTCGGCGCCTATCAGGCGGAAGGGCTGGGGGTAAGACTGTTTTCCTCGATCGAAGGCGAGCATGCGGCCATACTGGGCCTGCCTTTGCTGCCCCTTCTGGGCTTTCTCCGCCAGCACGGCGCCCTGCGGGACTGAGTCCGGAACCCCGTCCTTAGTACAACCATGGCGCGCATCGCGCTTGACGCAGCGACCTGCGTTGGTTACCTATACGTAGGACTTTCTACCTACGATCAGACGGCAGGGTTCCGGGGGTCCCGGCGTCGAAACCTCTCGCTATGGGATTTTGCCGTGTCCTTGGCCGACCCTGAGAATCACCTTCCCTCCCCTGATGCCCCCGACCGCATCGGCCTCGTGGAGTTCGACGAGGAACTGTTCTTCGAGGCCGTCTCCGTGACCCGCATGCCCATGGCTTGACCGATCCCTGGGCCGAGGACAACCCGATCATCTTCGCGAATCAGGCCTTCCTCGACCTCACCGGCTATTCCCGGCCGGAGGTTCTCGGCCGCAACTGCCGCTTCCTCCAGGGCGTTGAGACGGCGCCCGAGGCCATCGCGCGCCTGCGCGCCGCCGTGTCCGAGCGCCGCGTCGTCTCTGCCGAGATCCTGAACTACCGCAAGGACGGCACGGCCTTCTGGAATGCGCTCTTCATCTCGCCGCTCGTCGACCGCACCGGCAGGCTCCGCTACTTCTTCTCGAGCCAGCTCGACGTCTCCCGCCGGCACGACGCGGAGGAGGCGCTGCGCCACGCGCAGAAGATGGAGGCGCTCGGCCATTTCACCGGCGCCATCGCCCATGACTTCAACAACCTCCTGCAGGTCATCGACGGCTATCTCGACACGCTGAAGGAGCGGCTCGAGGTGCATGGCGACCGCGAGATCATCGGCGCGCTCGAGACGATCGCGGCAGCGACGGGGCGCGGAACCACGCTCACCCGCCAGCTTCTGGGGTTCGCGCGCAAGCAGCGCCTCGAGGGCCGCGCTGTCAGCCTCAACGCGCTGGTGGAGACGCTTCTGCCGATGGCGGCGAAGGTGCTCGGCCCCGCCGTCACGGTCGAGACGCGCCTCGCGCCAGGCCTCTGGGAGGTGCGGGTCCACCCCGTGCAGGCGGAGATGGCAATCCTGAACCTGCTCGTGAACGCGCGCGACGCGATGCCCGATGGCGGCACGCTCACGATCGGAACCGAGAACCGGACCCTTGTGCCCGGCCTGGCTTCCGCCCCGCCTGACCTCCTCGCGGGGGACTATGCGGTGCTCAGCATCGCCGATACCGGACTGGGCATGTCGCAATCCGTGTTGCGACGCGCGCTCGATCCGTTCTTCACAACCAAGGAGGCGGGGCGCGGAACGGGCCTCGGATTGTCGATGGCATATGGGTTCATGCGCCAGTGCAACGGCGGGCTCGACATCGCCTCGCAGGAGGGGGTCGGGACGACCGTGGCGCTCCATTTTCCTGCCGCGGGGCAGGACCAGGTGCTCCCGCCCGCGGCTTCCCCGGCGCGTGACCGCGACCTGCGGGGCTCGGAGACGGTTCTCGTGGTCGAGGATCAGCCAGACATCGCCGCGCTCGCGACCGCGATCCTCGTCGAGCACGGCTACCGGGTGATCGCGGCACCCAATGGCGACGCCGCGCTCGCCATGCTCGAGGGCGGGGCGACGATCGACCTGCTGTTCTCCGACCTGATCATGCCCGGCGCGATGAACGGCGTGATGCTTGCGCGCGCCGCCCGCAAGCGCTTCCCGAAGCTTCGCGTGCTTCTCGCCACGGGCTTCGCCGCCGAGGTGATCGAGCGTGACGGCGCGCTGGCGGGCGAGTTCGAGATTCTCGGCAAGCCCTATCGCCGCGCGGAGCTTCTCTCGCGCGTGCGCGGCGCGCTCGACGGCTAGAGACCGGTCCGCTGGATGGGTGCGCGGCGCGGCAGGCGCCGCGACGCCCGCATGCCTACCGGTCCTGCGCCAGGGCCTCGGGCCCGAACGCCGCCGCGGCGATCACCGCGGCCTTCTCGCGCGCCACCCGCGCCTCGCCCGGGCGGCACCCCTCGGTGGAGAGGCCGCG
>NZ_VFAC01000003.1 GCF_007644105.1 Elioraea rosea
CAGGCCGAGGCGGAGTCTGCCGCGCGGCGCGCCGCCGAGGTCGCCGCCCAGGCGCCCGGCGCTGCGCCGGGCGAGGCGGGTGCACGGTCGCCCGCGCAGACCACGCCCGATCTGCGCGTGCGCATCGACAGCCCTGGCATCGTCGGCTCGATCAACCTCACCGGCGCGCGGTTCGACTATGTCGAGCTGCGCAACTTCCGCGAGACGGTGGAGCCCGACAGCCCGCGTGTGCGCATCCTGTTCGGCCGTGACACGCCCACTCCACATTTCGTGCAGTTCGGCTGGACCTCTCCCGACGCAAGTGTGCGCGTCCCCGACGTCAACACACAGTGGCAGACCTCCTCGACAGCGCTGACGGCAGGCCGGCCGGTGACGCTGTCGTGGGACAACGGTGATGGGCTGCTGTTCGAGCTCATCGTGCGTGTCGACGACAATTTCCTGTTCACCGTCGAGCAGCGCGTCACCTCGAGCCGCGACGAATCCGTCACGCTCCGCCCGTGGGGGCGCATCCGGCGCGAGCACACCCCGGTGACGGCGGGCAACTACATCCTGCACGAAGGCCTCGTCGGCGTGTTCGGCGGGCGGCTGACCGAGCAGACCTACTCGACGGCGCGCGACGAGGCGCAGAAGAACAGCGGCATCTCCTTCCGCCACGAGGGCCGTGGCGGCTGGGGCGGCTTCACCGACAAGTACTGGCTGAGCGCGCTCCTGCCCGACCAGACGCGCCAGACCGAGTTCGCCTTCCGCGTCCTACCCGAGGAGGGGCAGAACCGGTTCCAGATCGACTTCCTCGGCGAGCCGAAGCAGGTGCGCTCGGGCCTTGCCGACAGCGCGCGCAACCACTTCTTCGCCGGCGCCAAGCAGGTCTCGCTGCTTGACCGCTACTCGGCGCAGCTTGGCGTCGAGGGCCTCGACAAGGCGATCGACTGGGGCTGGTTCTACTTCCTGACGCGGCCCTTCTTCTCTGCGCTTCACTTCCTGCACGAGATGACGGGCAACTATGGCGTCGCGATCCTGATCTTCACGTTCTTCCTGAAGCTGCTGTTCTTCCCGCTCGCCAACAAGAGCTACAAGTCTATGGGCAAGATGAAGCTTCTTGCCCCGCAGATGCAGGAGCTGAAGGAGAAGTACAAGGAAGACCCGCAGAAGATGCAGCAGGAGATGATGGCGCTGTACAAGCGGGAGAAGGTCAACCCTGTCTCCGGCTGCCTGCCCATCATCATCCAGATTCCTGTCTTCTTCGCTCTCTACAAGGTGCTGTTCGTCACCATCGAGATGCGGCACGCGCCGTTCTTCGGCTGGATCCGCGACCTCTCGGCGCCCGACCCGACGAACATCTTCACCCTGTTCGGCCTCATTCCGTGGGATCCGACGATCCTGCCTGTCATCGGCCCGTTCCTGCATCTCGGCATCTGGCCGCTGATGATGGGTGCGACGATGTACTTCCAGCAGAAGCTGAACCCCGCCCCGCCCGACCCGGTTCAGGCGAAGGTGTTCCAGTTCATGCCGATCATCTTCACCTTCATGCTCGGCACCTTCCCGGCCGGCCTCGTGATCTACTGGACCTGGAACAACCTGCTCTCGATCGCGCAGCAATGGTTCATGATGAAGCGGGTGGCGCAGCAACCCGCTGCGGCGAAGACCTGAGCGCCGCACCGGAATTTGACGGGGCCGCCTTCGACGAGGCCGCGCTCGAGGCGGCGCGGAAGCTGTTCGCGGGCCCCTGCGAGTTCTTCCACGCCGCCCAGACGCTCGACCAGTTGCCGCCCCAGCGTGGCCCGGAGGTCGCCTTCGCCGGGCGGTCCAACGTCGGCAAGTCGAGCCTGCTGAACGCGCTGACCGGAAGGCGGGCGCTCGCGCGCGTCTCCTCCACGCCGGGGCGGACGAAGCAGCTCAATTTCTTCGACCTTGGCGGCAGGCTCACGCTCGTCGACATGCCCGGCTACGGCTACGCGGAGGCGGCGAAGTCGGTGAAGGAGGCCTGGCAGGGCGCGATGTTCGACTACCTTCGCGGCCGCGCCACCCTGCGTCGGGTGATGCTGCTCATCGACGCGCGCGTCGGCTTCAAGCCGGCCGATGCCGAGGCGATGACGCTGCTCGACAAGGCGGCCTGCGCGTTCCAGATCGTCCTGACCAAGGCAGACAAGCTGAAGCCACCCGCGCTCGCGGCGATGGCGGAGAAGGCGGGCGCGACCGCGCGTGCGCACACCGCCGCGCTGCCTTCGGTTCTCGCGACCTCCTCCGAGACCGGCACGGGCATCGCCGAGCTCCGCGCCGAGATCGCCGCGCTCTGCGCGTAAGCGTCGGTGAGGGGGGCGGGACCGCGTTACGAAAGGGTGACACGCACCGGCGCCGCTTGACCGGCGCCGGCAAGGGCTGCAAGACGCGCGCCGAAACGAGGAGGGTCCGGGCATGGCTGAGGCGACGAAGAGCGGCGAGGAACGCGCGCGGATCCTCTCCGAGGCACTGCCCTTCCTGCTGCGCTACGACGAGGCGACGGTCGTCATCAAGTATGGCGGCCACGCGATGGGCGAGGAGGACCTTGCCGTCACCTTCGGCCGCGACGTCGCCTGGCTGCAGCTCTCGGGGCTCTACCCGGTCGTCGTCCATGGCGGCGGGCCGCAGATCAACGCCATGCTCGAGCGGCTGCAGATCAAGTCGAACTTCGTCGACGGCCTGCGCGTGACCGACGAGAAGATGGTCGAGGTCGTCGAGATGGTTCTCGCCGGCACGGTGAACAAGCAGGTCGCGAACCTGATCACCACCGCGGGCGTCACCGCCGTCGGCATCTCGGGCAAGGATGGCGGGCTGATCCGCGCGCGCAAGCTGTTACGCACGAAGAAGGATCCCGGCTCGAACATCGAGCGCGTGCTCGACCTCGGATATGTCGGCGAGCCGGAGTTCGTCGACACGCGAGTGCTGACGGCGCTGCGCGGCGCCGAGATCGTGCCGGTGATCGCGCCCGTCGGCATCGGGCCGGAGGGGCGCACCTACAACATCAACGCCGACACGGTGGCCGGCGCGATCGCCGGTGCGCTCGGCGCAAAGCGCCTCCTGATGCTGACGGACGTTCCAGGCGTGCTCGACCGCGACAAGAAGCTGATCCCCGAGCTCACCTGCGCTGAGGCCGAGGCGCTTATCGCCGACGGAACGGTCTCGGGCGGCATGATCCCGAAGGTCGAGCATTGCGTGCAGGCCGTGCGCGCGGGCGCGGAGGGGGCGGTGATCCTCGACGGCCGCATCCCGCATGCCATCCTGCTCGAGCTCTTCACGGAGCACGGCGCCGGCACGCTGATCAGGCCCTGATCAGTCAAGGCCTGATCAGGACTTTCTGGGCCCTCAGGCGCCGGGCGCCGCCTCCGGCGGCTTGGCTCGCGCCATAGGGCGCGGCGCGCCGTTCGCGCGCTTGCTCGCTGCGCGAGAACCCTGAGCGTTCAGCCTGACGCGAGGGTGGCGAGGCCGGCGCCGGCGGTCGGCTTGCCGGGGCCCTGGGGGCGGCCGAGGAAGGCGATCTGCCAGCGCATCTCCTCCTCCGACAGCGGCCAGGCCTGGCCGGGAACGGAGGTGATCGCCGCGGCCGGCGGAAGCCGCCCGAGCAGGGCCTGGACCACCACGGCCGAACGCATGCTGAACCCCGCCTTCCAGCAGAGCGCGACGAGGCCCTTGGCACTCCTCAGCGCCGCGGCACGCTCGACCACGGCGAGCGGAACCTCCGCGCCGCGTGCGAGCATGGCGGAGACGAGCCGCGCCTCGCCGAGCGCTGCCGACATCAGCAGCCTGTCCTCGTTCAGCTCCCCCGCCGTCTCGATCGCCGCCGCCTCGCCGAGCGCCTTGCCCGGAGCGGGGTCGTCGGAGGGATGGTTCGTCTGCTGGCCCTTCCAGGAGACCTGCTTCACCACTTGGCTCTTCAGGAACGCGGCGGTGGCCGGATCGATATCGGGTCGTTCCGAGAGCAGCATGACGAGATGCTCCGCGACGATGCCGGCGAGCCTGCGCGCGGCATTGGCGGTGAGCTTCGGCCGCTGCACCAGAGGCTCGTGCCACTCGGTATGGTCGGCAGAGCGGGCGATCAGCGCATCGAGCGTCGTCTCGCGGATCTGCGCGGATGTGTTGGCGAGAAGCTGCGTGATGGCCGAGGAGCTCGCCGAGGCGGCGATCGCGTCCGACACCTGCGCGTTCAGGTGCGGCCGCCGTGCGATGGCCGACACCGTGCAGGGCGCCGGCGGGTCGGCCACGAGGGCGAGCAGGTCCTCGCTGCCGAGCAGCGGGGAGAACTGCAGCACCGGCCCCGCGACGGGAAGTTCGGTGTCGCGCGCAAGCCGCGTGATCAGCGCGCGCGGCGCATCCGGCATCGCCTGCACGACATCGGCGATCGCCGCGCGCACCTCGACGGCGGTGTCGTTGACGAGCCGCGCGAGCGTCTCCCAGGTCAGGCGCGAGAGGCGATCCTGCTCCTCCTGGTCGAGCTGCGGTGAGAGGGCGGCGATCTTGCGTGCGAGCGCGACGCGCACGGCAGCGTCCGGGTCGGCCGCGAGCATCGCGTTGGCCTGCGGCGGCGTCGCGTCGTTCGAGGCGACGGCGATGCGCACCGGCGCGGCCTTGTCGGCGGCGAGGTAGTACAGGATCTCCGGCGCCATGCCGCTCTGGCGCGCCAGAGCCGTGCGCTCGCCCGTGTCGCCCGACCGGGCGACGCGCTTGGCGTCCTCGTATTCCGGGGCACGCATCGCGTGCGGCTTGAACCCTGTCATGCCGGTGCCAGGCTCCACGCCGACTTGCCAGCGCGCTTGGCCGCATACATCGCCGAATCGGCGCGCACGATCATGTGGCTCAGATCCTCGCCGCTCGCGCCGTCGCGGACGGCGATGCCGATCGAGAACGAGATCGGCGTGTCGGGATCGGCCGAGACATGCGCGAGGGAGAGCGGTGCGTCGGCGAGCAGCCGTTCCGCGCGCATGGTGGCGATACGGAGGTCCGCCCCGTCGAGCCAGAGCGCGAACTCGTCTCCGCCGATGCGGGCGACGAGGTCGGTCGGACGCACTGCGCCGCGAAGCATCTGCGCCGCAGCCCTCAGCGCGGCGTCGCCCTGCTCGTGGCCGAGGCGGTCGTTCACGGGCTTGAAGTTGTCGAGGTCGATGTAGAGCAGCGCGCCGGGCTGACGCTCGCGGTCAAGCCGGTCGAGCCGGCGGGAGAGTTCCTCCAGGAAGGCGCGGCGGTTCATCAGCCCCGTCAGGGGGTCGGTGCGCGCCTGGCGGAACATCTCCGCCTGAAGCGCCTGGTGGGCGAGCATGATGCCGATCACCCCGGCCGCTGCGCGGACGAGCGCGTGCTCCTCGTCGTCCCAGGCCCGCCCGCCCGGAGCGCGCCAGAGCATCAGGAGCCCGTCGCCATGGCCCGGCTGAAGCGCGGGCGCGGCGATCACGGAGTGCCCGTCCGGCGACTCGAGGCTGTGCGGCTCGTCGCCGGGAATGGCGGCGACGGCGGCGGCAAGCGCGAGCAGCCCCGGAAGCGTGTCGCCGAGCTTCACGAGCGGGGTGAACTCCTTGCCCGCCCGCCGCAGCACCGCGACGCCGGTCGCGCCGATCGCCGGAAGCAGCGCGCGCGCCGCACCGGTGAGCATGCCGTCTGCAAGCACCTCGGAACGCGCTTCCTGGAGGATCGCATCCGTCAGCGCCTCGCGGCGGAGCGAGGCGGCGAGCGAGGCGTTCCTTTCCTCCTCCTCCGTCACGTCGCGGGCGACGCCGCGGGCGCCGATGATGTGCCCGTCCGGCCCGATCAGCGGCACGCCGGCGAAGGCCATGCAGGCGAGCGAGCCGTCGGCCCGGCGTACCCAGCTGCGCACGCCGCGGCGTTGGCGCTGCACGCGGAAGGGCGAGAAGGGGGCGATGCCGTGCCCGTCATCGGCGAGCAGTGCCTCGGCCGGGGCGCCGAGCAGCGCGCCGGCGGACCACCCGAGCGCCGGGTCGGGCCCGACGAAGGTGAAGCGGCCCTCCGCGTCGGTCTCCCACACGAGGTCGGCAGCCATCTCGACGAGGTCGCGCCAGCGCTGGCGGCTGTCCAGCAGCGCATCGCGCAAGACCGCGTCGAGGGAGGCCTGCTGAATTCCGGTGTCCATGTCGGCGGGATGCCCCTGGTTGCCGGCATAGAGTTGCGCCCTTCGCGTAAACCATGGGTTATCGCGGCGGCGAAATCGCGTCGCGTCGCGGCGCCCGGGCGTTGACAGGGCCGCCCTGTCTCGCCAGCGTCCGGCCTCGCCCGGACGGGGGGCCGGGACCCGGCCTGGGGCCGGGAAAACCTTGCGGAGGGGCGCGTGACGGACGGTTCGGCGGCGATGAGGAACGAGATCGAGGCGCTTTGGGAGAACCGGGCATCGCTCGGCCCCGCGACATCGGGGGCGGCGCGCGACTCCGTCATGGCTGCGCTCGACATGCTCGACGGCGGCAAGGCGCGCGTCGCCGAGCCCGGGCCGAATGGCTGGGTGGTGAACGAGTGGCTGAAGAAGGCGGTGCTTCTCTCCTTCCGGCTGACCGACAGCGCGCCGATGGACACCGCCGCCGGCGCCTACGACAAGGTTCCCCTGAAGTTCGAGGGCTGGGGCGAGAACCGCTTCCGCGAGGCGGGCTTCCGTGCCGTTCCGGGCTCGGTCGTGCGCCGGTCCGCCTATATCGCGCCGAACGTCGTGCTCATGCCTTCGTTTGTGAACGTCGGCGCCTATGTCGACAGCGGCACGATGATCGACACCTGGGCGACGGTCGGCTCGTGCGCGCAGATCGGCAGGAACTGCCACATCTCGGGCGGGGCCGGAATCGGCGGGGTGCTCGAGCCGCTGCAGGCCGCCCCCGTGATCATCGAGGACGACTGCTTCGTCGGCGCCCGCTCCGAGGTCGCGGAGGGGGTGATCGTCGAGCGCGGCTCGGTGCTGTCCATGGGCGTGTTCCTCGGCGCGAGCACGAAGATCATCGACCGCGCGACAGGCGAGGTGTTCATGGGCCGCGTGCCTGCCTACTCGGTGGTGGTGCCCGGCTCGCTTCCCGGCCGCCCGCTGCCCGATGGCTCGGCCGGCCCCTCGCTCTACTGCGCGGTGATCGTCAAGCGCGTCGACGAGAAGACCCGTGCCAAGACCTCGATCAACGAGTTGCTGCGTGACTGATGCCGCAAGGCCGGCCGGCAACCGCGCCTGGCTGGCGCGCGACCCGGCCGCGCTGACGGCCGCGCTGGTCCGCTGCCCCTCCGTCACGCCGGAGGATGGCGGGGCGCAGACGCTGCTCGCCGAGGTGCTCGGCGGTCTCGGCTTCACCTGTACCGACGTCACCTTCGGCCAGGTGCGCAACCTCTACGCGCGGATCGGGCCCGGCCGGCCGGCGCTCTGCTTCGCCGGCCACACCGACGTGGTGCCGCCGGGCAATGGCGGGTGGAGTGCGGATCCCTTCGGGGCCGAACTGCGCGACGGCATTCTCTACGGTCGCGGCGCGGTGGACATGAAGGGCAACATCGCCGCCTTCGTCGCCGCGGTCGCGGGCTGGCTCGACCACCATGGCGGTGCTCCGCCCGCCGCGCTCTCCTTCCTCATCACAGGCGACGAGGAGGGGGAGGCGGTCGACGGAACCGTGAAGGTGCTCGAGTGGATGGAGGAGCGGCAGGAGATCCCCGGCTTCTGCCTCGTGGGCGAGCCGACCTCCGTGTCCCGCCTCGGCGATACGGTGAAGATCGGCCGGCGGGGCAGCCTGACCGGGCGCATCACGGTCGAGGGAACGCAGGGGCATGCCGCCTATCCGCAGCGGGCGGACAACCCCACGCATCGTCTCGTCGCACTTCTCGCCGCGCTGACCACGCATGAGCTCGACCGGGGAACGGAGTGGTTCGAGCCGTCCTCCCTCCAGGTCACGACCATCGATGTCGGCAACCCTGCGAGCAACGTGATCCCAGGCCGGGCCTCGGCGACCTGGAACATCCGCTTCAATGACCGCCATACCGAGGCAAGCCTCTCCGCCTGGCTGCACGAGCAGGCCGCCCGGCATGCGCCGCGGCACGCGCTCGACATCTCCTGCTCCGGCGAGGCGTTCCTGACCGAGCCTGGCGAGGCGGTGGAGACGCTCAGCGCTGCCATCGAGGCGACGACCGGGATACGTCCGAAGCTCGACACAGGCGGCGGCACTTCCGATGCCCGCTTCGTCGCCCGCTACTGCCCCGTCGCCGAGTTCGGCCTCGTCGGCACCACGATGCACAAGGTCGACGAGCGGGTGCCGGTGGCAGAGCTTGGCGACCTCGCGCATGTCTATCGCGGCGTGATCGACGCTTTCTGCGGATGACGAACCCCGCCCCCTCGCCGCGCTTGCGGCGGATCGCGGCGGGCGTCTGGGGCGGCTTCATGCTCGCGCGCGGCCGCGAGGACGGGATGGCGGTGGTCGACACCTCGCCGGAAGGCGCGTGGGCGAGCTTCGCGGCGATGTGGATCTGCGCCCCAGCCTTTCTCGCGCTGCACCTTCTCGTCGGGCAGGAGGGCGGCCTCGGCCTTCGCGCCTTCGCGGCCCAGGCGGTCGGCTACGTGATCGACTGGTTCGCCTTCCCGCTGCTGATGTGGGGCGTGATGGAGCAGATGGGCAGGCGGCGGAACTTCCCGGCCTTCGTCGCGGCTTGGAACTGGTCCACCGTGCCGCAGGTCCTGGCTGCCATGGCGGCCGCAGCGATCGGCGCGCTTCCCGGCGTTCCTGCCGCCGTCGGCGTGCTGCTCGGCCTCGCAGCGCTCGCCTATGCCGTGTGGGTGGCGTGGTTCGTGGCGAAGACCGCGCTCGACGTGCCCGGCGCGCGGGCGGGGTTCGTCGTCGGAGCCGGCGTGATGCTCGGCCTCTTCATCGATGGCCTCGCCCTCACCATCGGGGCCGGCTGACTGTACCTTCGCCGTCGTCCTCCCGCTGCCGCCGGCAAGCGTCAGGTCCAGCCGAGTTCGCGCATCGCCCAGCCAGCGTTCCAGATCTTCGTCATGTGCCGGATCTTTCCGTTCGCGAACTGCATCACGTAGACGTAGTCGGTCTCGGTCCCCTTGCCCGTTGCCGGGCATGGGCCGCCTTCGCCGCTATGGGTGCCGGAGAACACGGCGTAGGCAGAGACGGTGGCGCGTTCGTCATCCGTGGCAAACGAACGCAGTTCGTAGCGGCCGTCCGGGATGAACCCGAGCAGTGCGCGCATCCACTCCGCATAGGCCTGCACGGTCTTGATCTCCGCCAGCGGCTCTGCCTGCGAGGCGAAGCTTGCATCGGGCGTGCAGTGGGCCGATGCGG
Source organism: Elioraea rosea (assembly GCF_007644105.1). Lineage (GTDB taxonomy): Bacteria > Pseudomonadota > Alphaproteobacteria > Acetobacterales > Acetobacteraceae > Elioraea_A > Elioraea_A rosea. The sequence continues at coordinate 9,276 of NZ_VFAC01000003.1, forward strand.
CGCTCCAGCCCTGGCCGGTCTCCACGATGTCGAAGAAGGCACGCGCGGTGTCCGTGATGCTGGCCATGGGGGCTTCTCGCCTCTTTTCTACTCATCGGTGATCAGGACCCTAGCACGTCGTGAGGGCCCACTGCATGCGGGGTCGATATATTTCCGAGGTCGTAAAAAAGCTGCGTCAGACCGGGCAGAGCCCGTCCGGGTAGCGCACCTCGGTCAGCGTCAGCCCCTCGGGCGGCGCGGTCTGCCCGCCCTGGCGGCGGTCTGCGGCGTCGAGGACGCGGGCGATGTCTGCCTCCGTCCAGCTTCCGTCTCCCACACGGCGGAGCGAGCCGACCATGTTGCGGACCTGGTGGTGCAGGAAGCTCCGCGCCGCGGTCTCGACCACGATCTCCTGGCCGACGCGGCCGATGTCGAGCCTGTCGAGCGTGCGGACCGGCCCGGAGGCCTGGCAGGCGGCCGCGCGGAAGGAGGAGAAGTCGTGCCGCCCGACGAGCGCCTGCGCGGCGCGGTGCATCGCCTCGGCATCGAGCGGGCGGGGAACATGCCAGACCCGGCCACGCTCGAGCGCGGGCGGCGCGCGCCGGTCGAGAATACGGTAGCGGTAGGCGCGGCCGATCGCGCTGAACCGCACATGGAACCCCTCCGGCGCGCGGGCAGCGGCGAGGATGGCCACCGGGTGCGGCTTGACGTGGAAATTCAGCGCATCCCGCAGCGTCTCGCCGTCGATCACGCGGGGAAGCTCGATCTGCGCCACCTGGCCGGACGCGTGCACGCCCGAATCGGTGCGGCCCGCAGCGGCGGCCTCGACCGCGGCGCCGGCCACGAGACGCGCCGCGGCCTCCTCCACCACCTGCTGCACCGAAAGCCCCTCCGCCTGGCGCTGCCAGCCGACGAAGGGCGCGCCGTCGTACTCGAGGCGGAGAACGTAGCGCGGCATCAGGGTGTCTCGAGCCGTTCGCCCTCCGGCAGCGCATAGCCGCGCAGGAAGGCATCGATCTCCTGCGCCGCCTTGCCGGGGCGCTGGAGCTTCAGGAGGCGGAGCACCGTGCCGCCGCCGCAGGCGACGTACCCGCCCGAGAGGATCGTTCCTGGCGCGGCGTCGGTGCGTGTTGGATCGGGCACGGCGGCGAGCAGCTTCAGAACCGTGCCGCGATGGGCGGCGACCGTTCCCGGCCAGGGGTTCAGCGCACGAACCCGGCGCGCGAGATTGATCGCGTCGAGGCCGAAATCGAGCGGCCTGTCCGCCGGCCCGAGCTTCGGCGCGTAGGTGACGCCCTCCTCGGGCTGCGGCACGGGGGGCGGATCCTCGTCGAGCGCGCGCAGGATCAGCCGCGCGCCGATCGCGCTCAGCGCGTCGTGCAGCACCGGCGCGGTCGTCGCGTCCGTGACCGGCACTGCCTCCTTCAGCAGCATCGGCCCCGTATCGAGGCCCTCCTCCATGCGCATGATGGTCACGCCGCTTTCGGCGTCGCCCGTGAGGATGGCGGCCTGGATCGGCGCTGCACCCCGCCAGCGCGGCAGCAGCGAGGCGTGGATGTTGAGGCAGCCGCGGCGCGGCGCATCGAGCATCGCCTTGGGCAGGATCAGCCCGTAGGCGGCAACGATCGCGGCATCGAGCCCGAGCGCTGCGAAGGCGGCGTGCTCCTCCTCCGCCTTGCGGAGCCGGGCGGGGGTACGCACGGCGAGCCCCATCTCCTCGGCCGCGACATGCACCGGGCAGCGTGTCAGCGCCTGGCCGCGATGGGCTGGCTTCGGCGGCTGGCAGTAGACGGCGGCGATCTCATGCCCCGCTTTTGCCAGCGCGCGAAGGGCAGGGACGGCGAAGTCGGGGCTGCCCATGAAGGCGAGCCGCATGGGCGTTAGCCTTCCTTCGCGCGCTGCGCCTTGGCGAGCCTGCGGAGAAGGATGTTGCGCTTGAGCGCGGAGAGATGGTCGACGAACAGGACGCCATCGAGATGGTCGACCTCGTGCTGCAGGCAGCGGGCGAGAAGCCCCTCAGCCGCCACTTCCTGCCGCGCGCCGGCCTCGTCGAGATAGCGCACCGTCACCGCCCGGGGGCGGACAACGTCGGCATACTGGCCGGGGAGGGAGAGGCAGCCCTCCTCGTGCGGCTCGGTCTCGCTGCTGCGGGCGACGATCTCGGGGTTGATCAGGATGATCGGCTCGCGCTGCTCGTCGCGCTGCAGGTCGATCACCGCGAGGCGGAGCGAGACGCCGACCTGCGGCGCGGCAAGCCCGATGCCCGGCGCGTGGTACATCGAGGCAAGCATGCGCGGTATGAGCGCGCGCACCTGGTCGGCGTCGCCATCGCCCACGGGGCGGGCGGTGCGCCGCAGGACCGGGTCGGGCGCGATCAGGATGCGCAGGAGCGCGTCGGGGGCGAAGATATCGGTCACCGCGCCTAGGTAATGCCGGGCGTGAGCGCGGGCAATGCCGGCGCGGCGTGGCAGCCCCCGGGCCGGAGAGGGGCTCACTTGCGCCAGGCGATCGGATTGCCCACCTTCCAATGAGCCGGGGTGCCTGATCGGGCCCCGCGCGAATGCCCCGCTCGCTGGAGGAGGCTTGCATGACACGGATGACGCTGTTCGGGAGCCCGCTCTTCCTCGGCTTCGACCATCTCGAGCAGGCGCGCGAGCGCATGGCGAAGGTCAGTGCCGAGGGCTACCCGCCCTACAACATCGAGCAGACCGGCTCGGATTCGCTCCGCATCACCCTGGCCGTTGCCGGGTTCACGATGGATGAGCTCTCAATCACGCTCGAGGACAACCAGCTCGTCGTGCGGGGCAAGCAGACGGACGACAGCGAAGGCCGGGTGTTCCTGCACCGCGGCATCGCGGCGCGGCAGTTCCAGCGACCCTTCGTGCTCGCCGAGGGCATCGAGGTGAAGGGCGCTTGGCTCGACAAGGGGCTCCTGCACATCGACCTGCATCGCCCCCAGGCCGAGGCGCGGGTGCGCACCATCCGCATCGGCGAGACGCCGAACGGCGGCAACGGGGCGGGGCGCTGAGGCCTTGGGCAGGCCGGGGCCATGGCGGCACGGCCACATGAACGGGCGCGCCGAGAGGGCGCCCATGGAGAAGAACCGATGAAGGCAAACACCCACAAGCGCGACCGGCACATCCCCACGCCGACGCGGGAACAACTCGCCCAGCTCGGGGTCGGCGGCATCGCCTATCTGCGCTCGGTGCTGGTCGATGGCGCGCCCGCCATCGCGATCTTTAGCGCCGATGGCACGCAGATCGGGCTCGCGCCGGATGCAGAGCAGGCTGCTGCCGCCGTCGTGCAGCACGAGATGGTGCCGCTCTCCGTGCACTGACCGGCGTTCCCGGCCCGTCCGGCGGAAGCGGCGCTTGCGGCTCCGCGCCGAGGCAGTAGCCTGCGCGCATGACCCTGGACGACGTCCTCTTCCCTGCGATCGAACCCTTCGCCCGACACCGCGTCGAGGTCGGCGATGGCCACACCCTCCATGTCGAGGAGTGCGGCAACCCGGGCGGCGTGCCGCTTCTCTACCTGCATGGCGGCCCCGGGAACGGGTTCCGCCCGCACAACCGCCGCTACTACGATCCGGAACGCTACCGGATCGTGCTGTTCGACCAGCGCGGCTCGGGCCGCTCGATGCCGCATGCGGAAGCGGCGAACAACACCACGCAGCACCTTGTAGCCGATATCGAAACGATCAGTCTGCGCCTGGGTGTCGAGGCCTGGGTGATCGCTGGCGGGTCATGGGGCAGCTTCCTTGCGCTCGCCTATGCCGAGGCGCATCCCGCGCGCGTGCGCGCCCTGCTTCTGCGCGGCATCTTCCTCGGCCGCGAAAGCGAGGTCGCGTGGTGGTGGACGGGCACGCGCGAACTCTTCCCCGACCGGTGGGAGGCGTTGATGGCGGTGCTGCCGCCAGAGGAGCGGACGAGCCCGATGGAGGCCTTCCACCGCCGCCTGATGGACGACGATCCCGCGACGCATCTTCCTGCCGCGCTCGCGCTCAGGACCTGGAGCGCCTGGACGGTGCAGTTCCGCGGGCGCGAGGCGTATGTCGCGGGGCTCGCCGCCGCGGCGCAATCCCTGCCCATCGCGCGCCTCTTCGTGCACTACTGCGTCAACCGCTTCTTCGTGCCGGAAGCGTCGCTGCTCGCCGGGCTGGGCGCGATCGCGCACATCCCTGCGGTGATCGTCCAGGGCCGCTACGATGTGGTGACGCCGATGCGGAGCGCGTGGGACCTGCACCGCGCCTGGCCGGGGTCGCGGCTCGTCGTCGTCAACGACGCGAACCATTCGATCGACGAGCCCGACATGGCCCGCGCGCTGATCGAGGCGCAGGACGGCATCACCCCATCTCCCTGAGGGGCACTGGTTGACAGGCACCAGGGCGGGCCTAGGGTTTCGTCACGCTGTCGGAGAACAATGACTGTCCCGATCGGTGCGCAGGCGCCGCGGTGTCCTCGCGCAGAGCATGCATGCCGCGAGTGCGGCGCGCCTCGCGGCTTCCAGCATGGGTAGGAGAAGCGCAGCGGGGAGGAAACGGCCATGGCGACGATCATCGGCAACGACAGCGCCAACGCGCAGACGGGGACGTCGGGGGCGGATCTCATCTACGGTTTCGATCCGGATGCAGGCGGCCGGTCGGCGTCGCCGATCGACGTCGTCCCGATCGTCTCCGGGCTCTCGCAGCCGCTGTTCCTGACCTCCGCTCCAGACGATCCGACGCGCCTGTTCGTGGTCGAGAAAGGCGGGCAGATCGAGATCGTCGACACCGCGACGAACACCCGTGCCGGCACCGCCTTCCTTGACGTTTCGGGCCAGATCGCGACCGCCGGTGAGCAGGGCTTGCTTGGACTGGCGCTCCATCCGCAATACGCCGGCAATGGCAGGGCCTATGTCTACCTGGTCAATCCCGCCGGCGATTCCGAGATCCGCGAATACCGGGCGAGCGCCAGCAATCCCAACAGGCTCGACCCCGCCAGCGCCCGGCCGGTGATGACGATCGATCAACCTTCCAGCCTGACCAATCACAAGGGCGGCTGGATGGGCTTCGGGCCGGACGGGCTGCTCTACATCGCCACCGGCGATGGCGGGGGTACGGGCGATCCGTCCGGCAATGCCCAGAACATCGGTTCCCTGCTCGGCAAGATGCTGCGCATCGACATCAACGGCGATGCGTTCCCGGCCGATGCCAACCGCAACTACGCGATTCCGGCAGGCAACCCGTTCGTCAATGTCGCGGGCCTCGACGAGATCTTCGCGACGGGTTTCCGGAATCCGTGGCGCGATTCGTTCGACCGCGCGACGGGCGAACTCTGGATCGCAGATGTCGGGCAGGGCGCGCGCGAGGAGATCAACCTCGGCGCAAGGGGTGCCAACTACGGCTGGAATCTCTACGAAGGCAGCCTGCCCTTTGCCGGCGGCAGCAGCGCAGGCCTCACCTTCCCGATCTTCGACTACGGCCATGCCGGCGGCGACCGATCCGTAACTGGCGGATATGTGCATCGTGGGGGCGGCAGCGAGGGGCTGCACGGGGCCTTCGTGTTCGGCGACTTCATCAGCGGCCGCATCTGGTCCTTGTCGGATGCCAGCGGCGCATGGCAACGCACGCTCAAGACCGAGGTCCTCGACAATGTCGCGTCATTCGGCGAGGACGCGGAAGGCAACCTGTACGGCGTCGACTTCGATGGCGGGATCTTCCGCCTGGCACCTCGCTACAACTCCGCCGATCAGGCGGACACGATCAATGCCGGTGCCGGCAATGATGTGGTGTTCAGCGGCGCCGGCAACGACACGGTGCGCGGCCAGGGCGGCGCGGACCGCATTGCCGGCATGGACGGCGACGATACGCTGGAAGGCGGCGACGGCGGCGACGTCATCGCCGGCAACGCGGGTCGTGACGTGCTTCGAGGGGAAGCGGGCGACGACGTGCTGATGGGCGGCGCCGGAGACGACGTCATGAACGGCGGGGCAGGCGCCGATCGCCTCTACGGTGGGGCCGGCAGGGACCTGGCCAGCTGGTGGGGCAGCGCCGCCGGGGTGACGGTGAACCTGGCGGCCGGCACCGCTTCGGGTGGGGACGCCGCGGGCGACCGATTGAGCAGCATCGAGGACATGCGCGGCACGCGCTTCGCTGACCGGCTGATCGGCAGTTCGGGCGCAAACCGGCTGGAGGGCTGGGAGGGCAACGACACCATGACCGGCGGAGGGGGCGCCGATTCCTTCGTGGTTCAGGGGCCCAATGATGGCTTGGCCGACCGTGTCACCGACTTCAGTCAGGCCGACGGCGATCGCATCGACCTGTCGCTCCTGGATGGTGGATCGGCTCCCGGCGACCAGGGTTTCGCCTTCGTGGGCACCGGCGCCTATCTGGGCCGCGGCGTCGGCAGCGTGCGCTTCGCGCAATGGGCAGGTGACACCCTGGTCGGCATCGATTTCGGCGACGGGGTCACTGACCTGCGCATTTATCTGACGGGAACGCTCGTGCTGACCGCGTCGGATCTGGTTCTGTAGCGACCCTGTCGCGCAGCAACGGGATCATCTCTGCAGTCCGCCCGGCAACCCGTCGCCATGGAGGGTGTCGCTGAGGGTGGAGGTTGTGATTGCCACACCTCACCCTTCAAGCGGGCGCCCCGGATGGACAGCCATGAGAACGCCCGCACGACGACGCGCAGGTGGAGATCGCAGCGCGGACCTGGCGCTGCGACGGCCTCGCCCCTACTCGACCTTCGCTGCCGACGGATCGATCCAGCCGATATGCCCGTCGTCGCGGCGGTAGACGACGCTGAGCGAGCCACTCTTCCGCTCGCGGAACATCAGCACCGGCACGTGCGCGAGGTCGAGCCGCATCACCGCCTCGCCGACCGTCAGCGTCTCGATCTCGGCCGGCATCTCGGCGACGACGACGCCGTGGATGCCGTTCATGCCCTCGGCCTCGGGCTCGCCCTCGTCAACCGGCCGCTCCTGGCTCAGCACGTATTGCGTCGCCGCCATGGGGCGTTCGCGATGGGCTGCGTCGCGCGCGTGATCGTTCACCTTGCGGCGGTAGCGGCGCAACCGCTTGCCGACATGCTCGGCCGCGGCGTCGAACGCCGCATGCGCATCCTGCGCCTCGCCCTCGCCGCGCATGATGATGTTGCGTCCGGCGTGCATCTGGATGTCGCACATGAAGAAGGAGCGGGCCTTCGAGAAGACGACCTGCGCCTCCAGCGCATGGTCGAAGTACTTGCCGCTGATGATCCCCAGCTGCTCGGCAACATAGGTGCGCAGCGCGTCACCCACGTCGACCTGCTTGCCCGAGACGGTGATGTGCATTGGCGTTGTCCTTCCACCCTCAGTCATGGTGGCCATGTCCTACTCGTCTGGCCTTCGACGTCCCTCGTGTCAGTCCTCGTACCGCCCTTCTGCGGGGCGCCTTGCCGGGCAATGCCGGCCGGTCGGGTCGATTAGGCCGGTATCGCCTTCTCCCGCCGCCGCTGGACGGAGGAGGGGATGCGGAGGCTCTCCCTGTATTTGGCCACCGTGCGGCGTGCGATGTCCACTCCCTCGCGCTTCAGCGCCGCAACGATCTGATCGTCCGAGAGCACGTTCTCCGGATCTTCGCCTGCGATCATGTCGCGGATGCGATGCCGCACCGCTTCCGCGGAATGGCTCTCCCCGCCCGTGCCGGCGATCGCCGTCGTGAAGAAGAACTTCAGTTCCAGCGTGCCGCGCGGCGTCGCGATGTACTTGTTGGCCGTCACGCGGCTGACCGTGCTCTCGTGCATCTGCACCGCCTCGGCGATGTCGCGCAGGATCAGCGGCCGCAGGTGCGACACGCCATGACGGAAGAACCCGTCCTGCTGGCGGACGATCTCGCCGGCCACCTTGAGGATCGTGCTCGCGCGCTGCTGCAGGCTCTTGACGAGCCAGGTCGCGTTCGCCCAGTGCTCGGCGATGAAGGATTTCTCCTCCTTGGTGCGCGCGCCCGCCGAGATGCGCGCATGGAACGTGCCGTTGGCGAGAACGCGGGGCAGCGTCTCGGGGTTCAGCTCGACGATCCATCCGCCATCGGGTGCGCGCCGCATCAGCACGTCGGGCACCACCGTGGTCGCGGCCTCGGCCTCGAACGCGGCGCCGGGCTTGGGGTCGAGCCGCCGGAGCTCGGCCACCATGTCGGCCATGTCCTCGGCATCGACGCCGCAGATCTCCATCAGCCGCTTCATGTCGCGCCGCGCGAGCAGCTCGAGATTGTCGATCAGTGCGGCCATCGCGGGGTCGAACCGGTTCTTCTCGGCAAGCTGCACGGCGAGGCATTCGCGAAGGTCGCGCGCGAACACGCCGGGCGGGTCGAAGCGCATCATCCGCGCGCGCACGACCTCGACGCGCTCGAGGCCGCAGCCGAGATTGGCGGCGAGCTGGCCGAGATCGCCGGCGATGCGGCCGGCCGGGTCGAGCATTGCGATCAGGCAGGCGCCGATCAGCCTATCCGTCGCATCGCCCATCGAGAGGCGGAGCTGCTCGGCCATGTGCTCGCGCAGCGAGACGCGCTCGACCGCATGGTCCTCGATGCCGCGCTCGTCTCCCTCGAAATCGCTTCGGCCCCCGCTGCCGATGCGGGTTCCGTCGAGCCCGCCCGCGCCGGCCTCCGCCCCTGCGCCATCGGCGCTGCCGCCCGTGTCATAGACATTGACGAAATCGGCATCGAGCGGCGCCTCGCCGTCCGAGGCGAGGCTCGGGCCGGTGTCGGCGAGCGTCGGTTCAGCCGCTGCCGCCTCGGCGGGCTGCTGCTGCGCCGTGCCGTCGGGCCCGGTCTCGTCGCGCTCGAGCATCGGGTTCTTCTCGAGCTCGGCCTCGAGAAAGGAGGCCACCTCGATGTTCGAATACTGCAGAAGCTTGATGGCCTGCCGCAGCTGCGGCGTCATCACGAGCGCCTGGCCGAGGCGCAGATCGAGACGCGGACCGATCGCCATCGCGCCTGCTCCCGGGCCTAGAGGCTGAACCGGTCGCCGAGATAGACGCGCCGGACGCCCTCATGCGCGACGATGTCGTGCGGGCTTCCCTCCATCAGCACCTGGCCGTCATGGAGGATGTAGGCGCGGTCGATGATCTCGAGCGTCTCGCGCACGTTGTGGTCGGTGATCAGGACGCCGATGCCGCGGTCCTTCAGGTGCGCGACGAGGTCGCGGATCTCGCCCACGGCGATCGGGTCGATGCCGGCGAGCGGCTCGTCGAGCAGGACGAAGTTCGGGTGCGTGGCGAGCGCGCGCGCGATCTCGACGCGCCGCCGCTCGCCGCCCGAAAGCGCGATGGCCGGGGTGCGGCGCAGATGCGAGATCGAGAACTCGGCGAGCAGCTCGTCGAGCAGCGCGTCGCGCGCCGACGCGTCCGGCTCCACCACCTCCAGCGTTGCGCGGATGTTCTGCTCGACCGTCAGGCCGCGGAAGATCGAGGCCTCCTGCGGAAGGTAGCCGAGGCCGAGCCTCGCACGCCGATACATCGGCAGCGTCGTGATGTCTGCGCCGTCGAGCGTGATTGTGCCGCTGTCCGGCGCGACGAGGCCGACGATCAGGTAGAAGCACGTGGTCTTCCCCGCGCCGTTCGGCCCGAGCAGGCCGACCGCCTCGCCCCGCTGCACGGAGAGCGACACGTTCCGCACCACCGGGCGCTTGCGGTAGCGCTTGCCCAGGCCCGTCGCGACCAGCCCGCCGCCGCCGGCGACGACCTCGAGCGGACGGCGCGGCTCACCCTTCGGGGCCTCCGGCTTCGGCTTCTCCAGGCGCGGTCCCGGAGGGGGCGTCATGGCGCGGTCCGCCGCGGCGGCAGGAGGCTCGGGCCCGGAACCGGGGCCGGGGTGATGCCCGGCTGGTCCGGCCGCGCCCTCTCCTCCGGCACGAGAAGCCCCGCGACGCGGCCGCCCTGGCCTGGAAGCAGGCGGGAGACGCCTGTCTGCAGGTTCACTTCAGCGACCTCGCCCACAAGCTGGTTCTGCCCGCGCGTGATGCCGACATTGCCGGCGATGCGGGCGATGCCCGTATCGGGCGTATAGATGCCGCGGTCGCCGCGCACGAACTCTGTCGCGGTGCGGATGCGCACGTCGCCGAACGCCTCGACGCGGTCGAGCCGCCCGGAGCCTGGCGCGAGCGCGGGCGGCGCGGAGGAGGCCGCCTGCGTTGCCGGAGCGGGGCGAGGTGCGGCACCTTCGGCGGGCGCTTCGCGGAAATAGGCGACGAGGGTGTCCGCATCGAGCGCCCGGCCGGGAGAGGTCACGGTCGCGCCGCCGCGCGCCACCGCCATGCGCCGGTCGACCCAGTATTCGAGCGCGTCGCGGGCGGTGACGGTGTCGGTGCCGTTGGTCAGCTTCAGCGCACGCCCCGTCATCACGAGCACGCGGCGATCGAGGTCATAGACAGCACGGTCCGCCTCGGCGCGGTCTTGGCCGGTGATGATGCGCACCGAACCGTCTGCCTCGAGGCGGAAGATCTCTCCCCCGCCGCCGCCGAACGCGGCCTGCGCGGACGCATCGGGCGAGGGGGCGGCGGGGCGTGCCGAACCGCCGCGCGAGCGGTAGCGGGCGAGCAGCCTGTCGGCATAGACGGTCGTCGCGCCGCGGATGGCGCGCGCGTTTCCGGACGCGATAACCACCTGTTCGTTGCGCCGCCACTCGATCGCCCCGTCCGCGAGGATCTCGATCGGGCCTTCGCCGGTCAGCGCAAGCTCCTGCGCCACGGCGCTGCAGGCGAACGTGGCGGAGGCCGTCAGAGCAAGGGCGAGGGCCGCGCGCCGGGGCAGCATCACGGCTGGCCTCGCTCGGGCGGCGTCGGCGCGCCGGAGGGCGAGCTCAGCACCATCCGCGCGGGACCGCCGAACACTACGACATCGCCGCGCTCGCTGATCGTGAAGCCGAGCGCGTCGAGCGTTCCGGCGGGGCCCTGCGCGGCGACGGGCTGGTCGCCCTCGGCACGGCCAGCGCGCAAATCGACCCGGGCGCTGTCCGTTCGCACTTCGTAGCCGCTGTCGTGGAACACCGCGACATTGCCGGAGAGGTCGAGCAGCCGCTCGCCCCGGTTGAACCGCCCGTCATCGGACTGGAGCATCACCCAGGCGCCGTCCTCGAGGGTGAGGTCGCCGCGCGGCTGGGTGAGCTCGACCAGCTCGGAGCCTGCGGGCTGCACGGCGCTGTCGGCCGACAGCGTGTACGGCCTGCCGCGCTCGTCTGTGCCCTGGAACCGGGGGGCGAGCACGCTGGCAGCACCCGTCTGCGTGGACAATGTCGGCTTGCGGTAGGAGACGCGGATGCCTTCCTCCAGCCCCGCGATCTGCGGCCAGAGCGCGACGAGGGCGAGCGCGGCGAAGGCGAGCAGCGGCAGGGCGCGCTTGAGCACCGAGACGGCGACGCGACGGCGGGCGAGCGCTGCCTGGTCGGGCGCGCGCCGGCGCCGCGCGCCGAACCCGAGCCGCGCCGAGGCCGTCGGTTCCGCGATGCTGCCGTCGATCTCGCTCACGCGCCTGATCCTGCCCGGCTCGGCCATCATGCCGCCATCCGCTCAGGCCACCCCGGCGCGCAACAGGTCGTGCACGTGGACGATGCCGACGGGCGTCTCCCCCTCGGTCACGAACAGTGCCGTGATGCGTGCCTCGTTCATCAACCGCATGGCCTCCGCAGCGAGGGCGTCGGGCGAGATCGTGCGCGGGCGTGGTGTCATGACCGAGGCGGCATTGCGGCCGAGCAGGTCGGGCGCCATGGCGCGGCGGAGGTCGCCGTCGGTGATGATGCCGGAAAGCCGGCCATCCTCGCCGACGAGGCCAAGGCAGCCGAAGCGGCCTGCCGTCATCCGCAGGATCGCCTGGTGCATCGGCGTCTCCTCCGGCGCGAGCGGCACTTCCGCCCCGGCATGCATCAGGTCGCGCACGCGAAGGAGCCGCCGCCCGAGCCTGCCGCCCGGGTGGAACAGCCGGAAATCGGCCGCCGTGAAGCCCTTGCGCGCGAGCAGCGCGACCGCGAGCGCATCGCCGAGCGCGAGCATCTGCGTCGTCGAGGTGGTCGGCGCGAGGCCCATCGGGCACGCCTCCGGCGCCTCGGCGAGGATCAGCGCGACATCGGCATGCTCGGCGAGCGCGCTTCCCGCCCGGCCGGTCACGCCGACGAGGGGGATGGCGAAGCGTCGCGCATAGTCGATCAGGTCGGCGAGTTCCGGCGTCTCGCCGCTGTTGGAGAGGGCGAGCACCGCATCCGAGGCGGTGATCATGCCGAGATCGCCGTGGCTCGCCTCGGCCGGATGGACGAAGAGGGCGGGCGTGCCGGTCGATGCCAGGGTGGCGGCGATCTTGCGGGCGACGTGGCCCGACTTGCCCATGCCTGTGACGACGACGCGCCCCGTGGCGGCAGCGAGCAGGTCGAGCGCGCGGACGAAGGCGCCGTCGAGCCGCGCGGCGAGCGCGACGAGGGCGCCGGCCTCCGTCTCGAGCACGGCGCGGCCTGCGGCGAGGTCTCCCCCGCCTGTGCGATCGTCGTGCGTGCTGGTTGCGGCCTCAGGCGCGGCAGAGCCGGCGAGGTGGAGTGTCATGCGTCGGTCATCCGATCCCTGGACAAGCATGTAGGGCTTGCCCCGAGGCCGGGTCAACGACACGTCGTGCTTGACAGGCAAAAGATGTGCCATGGCACGGAAACGTGCACCGGCATGGGTTGACGGGCCGTGAACGCGCCGGAGCGAGTCTGCGGGGCCCTCAGTGGTGGAAGATGTCAGGCTCCTCGTAGCCGAGCAGGTCGAGCGCGGCGCGAGCGGGCAGGAAGGCGAAGCACGCCTCGGCGAGGGCCGACCGCCCTTCGCGCGCGAGAAGACCCTCGAGCCTTGCCTTCAGGGCGTGCAGGTGGAGCACGTCCGACGCGGCATAGGCGAGCTGCTCCGGCGTCAGTTCCGGTGCCCCCCAGTCGCTCGACTGCTGCTGCTTGGACACTTCGACGCCAAGAAGGTCCTTGCAGAGGTCCTTCAGCCCATGCCGGTCGGTGAAGGTGCGGACCAGCTTGGCGGCGATCTTGGTGCACCAGACCGGCCGCGTCTCGACGCCAAGGAAATGGTGGAACACCGCGACGTCGAACCGGGCGAAGTGGAACAGCTTCACGGTCGCGGCATCGCCGAGCAGCGCCTTGAGGTTGGGGCAGTCATAGCCCCTGCCGCCGAGGCTCTCGGGGATGAGGTGCACGAGATGCGCCTCGCCGTCGCCGGCGGAGAGCTGCACCAGGCACAGCCTGTCGCGCCGCGGGTCGAGCCCCATGGTCTCGCTGTCGACCGCGACGACGGCCCCGAGCGAAAGCCCGTCGGGCAGGTCGTGGCGATGGAGGTGGATGGTCGTTCCGTGAGCGAAGAGGGTCGTCATCGGCCGGGCTTGTAGCGGGGATCGCCGCCCCCGCCAACTCCGCGTCCGGGGCGCGGCGCCGACGCGGTGAACCGCCGCCGACGCCAACCCGCTCGACCTGACAGGGCTATGGCTGACCCAAGCCTCGATCGAGTTCGATGACAGGCCGCCTGCGCAGCTGCGCGCGCCGGCCGGGCTCTTGGGCACGCCGAAGCGAGCGCCTGACGGTGCGCCACTGACCAACGATGCGATGAACCCTGGTGCCCAGGAGAAGACTCGAACTTCCACGACCTTTCGGCCACAGGTACCTGAAACCTGCGCGTCTACCAATTCCGCCACCTGGGCATTCCGGTGGGAGGCCGGGAGGATTACCGCCCGGCGCAGGACGCGTCAACGCCGCCCCTGCGCATCTGCGATGCTTGAGCAACCCGCCCCCTCGGCCACATTGTGACCAGTCGGTGTGCGCAAGCGGTTTCGTGGAGGGAATGGTCCATGGCGGGTTTGGCCCAGGGTTCGGGCATGAGCGGGGCCGGCGGCGTCGCCGCGGTGTTCGGCGGGGCGGGGTTCATCGGGCGCTACGTCGTCAAGCGGCTCGCAGAGCGTGGTTTCCTCGTCCGCGTCGCCGGCCGTGACCCCGAGCGGGCGGCCGAGCTCAAGCCGATGGGCGTGCCGGGGCAGATCATTCCCGTCCGCGCATCGGTGACCGATGCGCGCCTCGTCGCCGCAGCGGTTTCGGGCGCATCGGTCGTGGTGAACTGCGTCGGCATCCTGTTCGAGGGCGCGGGGTCGCGCTTCGCCGAGGTGCAGGGCAAGGGACCAGGCATCGTCGGCCAGGCCGCAGCCGAGGCGGGGGCCGCGCATGTCGTGCACCTCTCCGCCATCGGGGCGGATGCGGCGAGCGAGAGCGTCTATGGCCGCACCAAGGCAGAGGGCGAGGCCGCCCTGCGCGCCGCCTTCCCCGCGGCAGTGGTGCTTCGTCCCTCCATCGTGTTCGGGCCGGAGGACGGGTTCTTCAACCGCTTCGGTGCGCTGGCTCGGCTTCTGCCCGCCCTGCCCCTCTATGGTGGGGGAAGGACGCGGTTCCAGCCCGTCTATGTCGGGGACGTGGCCGATGCGGTGATGGCCGCGGTTGACCGGCCGGACGCAGCGGGCAGGACCTACGAGCTCGGCGGGCCGCGCGTGTACACCTACCGCCAATTGATGGAATTCATCCTCGCCGAGACCAGGCGCAAGCGCCTGCTGCTCGACCTTCCGTTCTCGGTCGGCGCTATCCAGGCCCGCTTCCTCGAGTTGCTCCCCACCCCGCCGCTGACGCGTGACCAGCTCCTTCTGCTGCAACGTGACAACGTCGTCGCTCAAGGTGCTCTGACGCTTGCCGATCTTGGCATCGCGCCGAAGGCGGTGGAGGCGATCGTTCCGGCCTATCTGGAACGCTTCCGGCCAGCGGCGCGGCGGGCATAGGCAGAAAGGGCCAGATCGGACCTACCATCGTTGACAGTGCGGGGTAAGCTCTGGCCGAGAGGCGCCCTTCGTACCCAGTCGTCGCCAATCAGCGGAATTTGCGGCCGATGCGGTCGTATTAGGTGTTTTTCACCTCGTCAGCGCCGCTGACCTAATGTTAAAGCCGCGCCCGGCGCTGAAGGACAAGGGAGCGCCCGTGCGATCGGAGCACTCCCGGCCGCATGCCCTTACGGGAGCAGACGCATGGCCGAACGGATGCTGAAATTCGTCGCGACCCCGCAGCGCACGCCGGACAAGCGCACGGCGGCAGAGCGGGCAGGGGACTGGGATGAGATCTACCGCCAGTTCTCGGCCGAGCGCGCGGCGGAGCAGGCAAGCCGCTGCAGCCAGTGCGGCGTTCCCTTCTGCCAGGTTCACTGCCCGCTCGGGAACAACATCCCCGACTGGCTGAAGCTCACCGCCGAAGGGCGGCTCGAGGAGGCCTACGAGGTTTCCTCCGCAACCAACACCTTCCCGGAGATCTGCGGCCGGATCTGCCCGCAGGACCGCCTCTGCGAGGGCAACTGCGTCATCGAGAAGGGCTTCGAGAGCGTCACGATCGGCGCGGTCGAGAAGTACATCACCGACACCGCCTTCGAGAAAGGCTGGGTGCGCCCGCCCAAACCCGCGCGCGAGATCCCCTTCAGTGTCGGCATCGTCGGCGCCGGCGCGGCCGGGCTCGCCGCCGCCGAGCAGCTTCGCCGCCAGGGCTACGCCGTCGACATCTACGACCGGTATGACCGCCCCGGGGGACTGATGATCTACGGCATCCCGAACTTCAAGCTCGAGAAGCCGGTGGTGCTGCGCCGGTGGGAGCTGTTCCGCTCCGCCGGCATCCGCTTCCACATGGACTGTGCGGTCGGCCGCGACATCTCCCTTGCCGAGCTGCGCAACCGCCACGACGCGGTGCTGATCGCGACCGGCGTCTACAAGGCGCGCGAGCTCGGCGGCCCCGGATCGGGGCTTTCCGGCATCGTGCCCGCGCTCGACTACCTCACCGCCTCGAACCGCCGGGGGCTTGGTGACGAGGTTCCCGGCTTCGATGACGGCACGCTGAACGCAGAGGGCAGCAAGGTCGTCGTGATCGGCGGCGGCGACACGGCGATGGACTGCGTGCGCACGGCGGTCCGCCAGGGCGCAGCCTCCGTCACCTGCCTCTACCGCCGTGACAAGGCGAACATGCCTGGCTCGATGCGCGAGGTGAAGCATGCCGAGGAGGAGGGCGTGCGCTTCGAATGGCTCGCCGCACCTGAGGCGTTCCTCGGCGACCGCAGGGTGAGCGGCGTGCGCGCGGTGCGGATGCATCTTGGCCTTCCGGATGCGACCGGCCGCCAGCAGGTCGAGCCGATCGCCGGAAGCGGCTTCACCCTCGAGGCCGATCTCGTGATCAAGGCGCTCGGCTTCGACCCGGAGGACATGCCGCGCATGTTCGGCGACGACGCGCTCGCGGTGACGCGCTGGGGCACGCTGAAGGTCGACCGCGCGATGATGACGGCGATCCCGGGCGTATTCGCGGCGGGCGACATCGTGCGCGGCGCCTCGCTCGTCGTGTGGGCGATCAAGGACGGCCGGGATGCGGCCGCTTCGATGCATCGGTTCATCCAGGACAAGGCAGCCTCCTCCGTCGCCGTGGCGGCAGAGTGAGCAGGGGAGTGATGGCGATGGACGGAATGATCCCCGGACGGAGCGAGAGCGGCGCAGATTTCGTTGCTGCCCACGATGCGAATGCCGCGACCCTGCGCGCGGCCGAGATCGACCTCACCGAGCACGATGCCTGCGGCGTCGGCGTCGTCGTCGCGCTCGACGGCAAGCCCTCGCGCCGCGTCGTCCAGGCCGGCATCGACGCGCTGAAGAGCGTCTGGCACCGCGGCGCGGTCGATGCCGACGGCAAGACAGGCGACGGCGCGGGCATCCACATCGAGATCCCGCGCGACTTCTTCGCCGAGGCGGTGACGCGCGGCGGCGACACGGTGCGGCCCGGCCGCATCGCGGTCGGCCAGGTGTTCCTGCCGAAGACCGACCTCGGCGCGCAGGAGCGCTGCCGCCAGATCATCGAGACGGAGATCCTCGCCTTCAGCTACGGCATCTATGGCTGGCGCCAGGTGCCGATCGACGTCGCGGTGATCGGCGAGAAGGCCAACGCCACGCGGCCCGAGATCGAGCAGATCATGCTCTACGATCCGGAGAACCGCGACGACGCGACGGTGGAGCGCGATCTCTACGTGATCCGCCGCCGAATCGAGAAGGCCGCCATCGCCGCACAGGTGGCCGATCTCTACATCTGCAGCCTCTCGTGCCGCTCGATCATCTACAAGGGGATGTTCCTCGCCGAGAGCCTGACGCAGTTCTATCCCGACCTCGTCGACGAGCGCTTCGCCTCGCGCTTCGCGATCTATCACCAGCGCTACTCGACCAACACCTTCCCCACCTGGAGGCTCGCGCAGCCGTTCCGGATGATCGCGCACAACGGCGAGATCAACACGATCACCGGCAACGTGAACTGGATGAAGAGCCACGAGACGCGGCTCGCCTCGCCTCTGCTCGATGCGTACATGGACGACATCAAGCCGGTGATCCAGTCCGGCGGATCCGACACCGCCACCCTCGACAACGTGTTCGAGGTTCTGGTGCGGGCGGGCCGCGACGCGCCGATGACCAAGGCGCTGATGATTCCCGAGAGCGTCGGCAACAACGCGACGATGCCCGAGGAGCACCGCGCGCTGTTCCTCTACTGCAACGCCGTGATGGAGCCGTGGGACGGTCCGGCGGCGATCTGCGGCACGGATGGCCGGTGGGTGGTCGCGGGCATGGACCGCAACGGGCTTCGGCCGATGCGCTACACGATCACGGCCGATGGGCTTCTGGTCGTCGGCAGCGAGACGGGGATGGTCAAGCTCCGCGAGGACGAGATCGTCGCCAAGGGGCGCGTCGGCCCCGGCCAGTGCATCGCCGTCGATCTCGATGCGCCGAAGTTCTATTCCGACCGCGAGCTGAAGGACATGCTCGCCGCGCGCGAGGATTTCGGCGCATGGACGCGGCGCACCCTGCATCTCGATGCGCTCATCCGCACCGACAGCGCCGAGGCTGCGCAGCTCACCGGCGAGGCGCTCCGTCGCCGCCAGCTCGGTGCCGGGCTGACCCTCGAGGAGCTCGAGATGATCCTCCACCCGATGGTGGAGGAGGCGAACGAGGCCGTCGGCTCGATGGGAGATGACACGCCGCTCGCGGTCCTGTCCGACCAGTATCGTCCGCTGTCGCACTATTTCCGGCAAGCGTTCAGCCAGGTGACGAACCCGCCGATCGACAGCTTGCGCGAAACCCGCGTGATGACGCTGAAGACCAGGCTCGGCAACCTCGGGAACGTGCTCGACCAGGAGCAGGGGCAGTGCGACCTGCTTCAGCTCGAGAGCCCCGTGCTCACCACCGCAGAGTTCGAGGCGATGCGCGCGCACATGGGCACGGGCGCCGTCGAGGTGGATGCCACCTTCCCCGTCGCCGAGGGCGAGGCGGGGCTGCGGCGCGCAATCGAGCGCATCCGACGCGAGGCGGAGGAGGGCATCCGCGCAGGTGCGGCGCACGTCATCCTGACCGATGAGCGCGTCTCGGCAGAGCGCTGCGCCATCCCGATGATCCTCGCCACGGGCGGAGTGCATACGCATCTCGTGAAGCAGAGCTTGCGCACCTTCACCTCGCTCAACGTGCGCTGCGCGGAGGCGGTGGATGTCCACTACGTCGCGGTGCTCATCGGCGTCGGCGCGACCACGGTGAACCCCTGGCTCGCCCAGGAATGCATCGCCGACCGCCATCGCCGCGGCCTGTTCGGCGACATGGCGCTGAAGACGGCCGTTCAGCGCTACCGCAAGGCCCTCGATAAGGGCCTGCTCAAGATCATGTCGAAGATGGGCATCGGGGTGCTCTCGTCGTATCGCGGCGGGTACAACTTCGAGGCGATCGGCCTCTCCCGCGCGCTGGTCGCCGAGTTCTTCCCGGGCATGCAGAGCCGCATTTCGGGCATCGGGCTTTCGGGCATCGCGCGGAAGGTGCTCGCGCTGCATGCGCGGGCCTGGAACGCGGACGCCGTGACTCTGCCGGTGGGCGGGCTCTACAAGCTCCGCCGTGCGGGCGAGGCGCATGCCTTCGGCGGCTCGCTGATCCACATGCTTCAGACCGCGGTCGCGACGGACAGCTACCAGACCTATCTCCGCTATTCCGAGGCGGTGCGGAAGCTGCCGCCGATCGCGCTGCGCGACCTTCTCGACTTCAAGATGGAGGGGCGGAAGCCCATCCCCGTCGAGGAGGTCGAGAGCGTCACGGAGATCCGCAAGCGGCTCGTCTCTCCGGGCATCAGCTTCGGCGCGCTCTCGCCGGAAGCGCACGAGACGCTGTCGATCGCGATGAACCGCATCGGCGCGAAGTCCGACAGCGGCGAAGGTGGCGAGGATGCCGCGCGCGCGCGGCCGCGCTCGAACGGAGACAACGCCAACAGCGCGATCAAGCAGATCGCCTCCGGCCGGTTCGGGGTGACGGCCGAATACCTGAACAATTGCCGCGAGATCGAGATCAAGATGGCCCAGGGCGCGAAGCCCGGCGAGGGCGGCCAGCTGCCGGGGTTCAAGGTCTCCGAGATCATCGCGAGGCTCAGGCACTCGACACCAGGCATCGCGCTGATCAGCCCGCCGCCGCACCACGACATCTACTCGATCGAGGACCTCGCGCAGCTCATCTACGACCTCAAGCAGATCAACCCCGAGGCGGCGGTGTGCGTGAAGCTGGTCGCGCGCTCAGGCATCGGAACGATCGCGGCGGGCGTCGCCAAGGCGAAGGCCGACACGATCCTCATCTCGGGCCATGTCGGCGGCACCGGCGCGAGCCCGCAGACGTCGATCAAGTACGCGGGGCTTCCCTGGGAGATGGGCCTCTCCGAGGCGCACCAGGTGCTGATGCTGAACCGGCTGCGCCATCGCGTACGGCTCCGCACCGACGGCGGAATCAAGACCGGCCGCGACGTGGTGATGGCGGCGATGCTGGGCGCCGAGGAGTTCGGCATCGGCACCGCGAGCCTCGTCGCCATGGGCTGCATCATGGTCCGGCAGTGCCACTCGAACACCTGCCCCGTCGGCGTGTGCACGCAGGACGAGGCGCTGCGCGCGAAGTTCGACGGCAGCCCGGAGAAGGTGATCAACCTCTTCAGCTTCATCGCCGAGGAGGTGCGCGAGATCCTCGGGGGCCTCGGCATGCGCAAGCTGGAGGACGTGATCGGGCGGACGGACCTCCTGCAGCAGGTCAGCCGCGGCGGCGCACACCTCGACGATCTCGACCTGAACCCCATCCTCGCGCAGGCCGACCCGGGGCCCTATGCGCGGTTCTGCACGCTCGAGGGCCGGAACGAGGTTCCCGAGACGCTCGATGCGCAGATGATCGCCGACGCCGCACCGCTCTTCCGCGACGGCGAGAAGATGCAGCTCCAGTACAACATCCGCTCCACCTACCGGACGATCGGGACGAAGATGTCGTCGAAGATCGTGCGGCAGTTCGGCATGAAGGGGCTTGCGCCCGGACATGTCACGGTGCGGCTGCGCGGCTCGGCGGGGCAGAGCCTCGGCGCCTTCGCCGTGCAGGGGCTTAAGCTCGAAGTGTTCGGCGACGCGAACGACTACGTTGGCAAGGGACTCTCCGGCGGGACCATCGTCGTGCGCCAGGCGCCGTCCTCGACGCTCCGGTCGAACGAGAACACGATCATCGGTAACACCGTGCTCTACGGCGCGACGGCGGGCTATCTCTTCGCGGCCGGCCAGGCCGGCGAGCGCTTCGCCGTGCGCAACTCGGGCGCCACGGCAGTCGTCGAGGGTTGCGGCTCGAACGGCTGCGAGTACATGACGGGCGGCGTCGCGGTGATCCTCGGAGCGGTCGGCGACAATTTCGCTGCGGGCATGACGGGCGGCCAGGCCTTCGTCTACGACCCGGGCGAGCTGCTGCCTGTGCGGATCAACCCCGAGCACGTTCTGTGGCAGCGCCTCGCCCACCCGCACTGGGAGACGCTCCTGCGCGACCTCGTGATGCGCCATGTCGCGGAGACGAACTCCCGCTTCGCGGCGATGCTTCTGAACGACTGGCCGCGCGAGCGCGCGCATATCTGGCAGGTCGTGCCGAAGGACTTCGTGCGCTACCTGCCCGTTCCGCTGTCGCTCGAGACGGTGAAGGCGCAGGCCGGGGACTGAGCTCCCCGGCCGCCGCTCAGCTGAAGCGGAATGGATTGAACGGCGCGACGGGCAGGTTGCTCTGCCCGTAGAGCGCCAGCTGCGCCACCATCTCGCCGACCGCTGGCGCGATGGCGAAGCCGTGGCCGGAGAACCCGAATGCGTGCACGAGGCCTTCCGAACGTCCGAGCCCGATGATGGGCAGGTCGTCCTCGCCGACGCCCTCGATGCCGCACCAGGCATGCACGATCTCGCTTCCCTCGAGCGCCGGGAACAGCTCGAGCGCGGTGCGGGCCGAGTACGCCGCCCTGTCGATGTCGAGACGGTACGTTCCGGTCTCGAGGTCGCCTGTCCCCTTGTGCCCGCCGCCGATCATCACGTGGCCCGAGGCGAGCTGCTTGAAGGAGAGTGGCCGTCCCGTCGCGCCCACGACAGGGGTGACGAAGGGTGGGAGCGGTGAGGTGAGCAGCATCATGAAGGCGGAGTAGCCGATGGGTATGCGCTCGCCCGCCAACATCGCCACGCGCGGCCCCCAGGCCCCGGCCGCGTTGACGACGATGGGCGCCCCCTCCGTCACCCCTCCGTCAAGCCGCACGCGCCAGGTTCCGCCCGATCGCTCGAGCCCGCGCACGGGGGAATGCTCGCGCACGACGACGCCGGCCGCCTCCGCCGCGCGGCGGAAGGCAAGAACGGTACGGTAGGCGATGGCGAAGCCGTCGGTCCGCACGATCATGCCGCCGACGCAATGGGGGGCGACGGCAGGAAGCACGCGCCGGAGCTCGGCGCGGTCGATCACCTCCTCATGCTCCCAGCCGAGCGCGCGCACCTTGGCAACACGCTCTCCGAGCTGGGCGAGCTCGGCCTCCGTCTCGGCAACCTTCACCTGCCCGCTCTGGACGAAGCCGCAATCCTCACCGACGAGGCCAGCGATGCCGCGCCACATCTCGAGGGCTGCGACGGCGATCGGGATCTCCGCCGGGTCGCGTCCGAGCGTGCGCACGCCTGCCGCCGAGGCACCGGAGGCATGCGCGCCGACGCGATCGGCCTCAAGAAGCAGGACCTTCGCTCCGCGCCTGCCGAGCTGGAGCGCGGCGGACAGCCCGTGCAGCCCGCCCCCGATGACGATCGCGCCCCAGCCGCTCATTCCTGCTCCCGTTGCATGAACGCATCGTATTGCCGTGCGCGCTGCGCCGGCGGCGTGGTGGTGCGCGCTGCAAGCGCTGCGAGCGGAACGGGCGAGGCGGGGAAGAGCAGGATCGGCTCGCCGAGGCGTGGGCCAAATAGGTCGGTCGTGTCGCCGTGCTCGCCGAGCCGCGCCACCGCCGCTTCGCGCGGCGTGAAGCCGTGGCTTAGGCTGCGCCTCTCCTCCTCGTCCTCCGGCAAATCGGCCGAGAGGATCGTGCCTTCCGGCGCCAAGCCGAGGATTGACTGCGCGATAATCCGGCCATGGCGCGCGGCCTCCTCCGCCGTCACCGCTCCGATGATCGCCCCAGCAGCGTGGATGCCGGGAACGCTCGTGCGCCCCGCCTCGTCCACCACAGGCTGCCAGCCGCGCATCGCGCAGCCGAACGCGATGGCGAGACGTGGCACGGGTGCGGCGATGACGAGCGTATCGAAGCCGAGCGGCTCGACCGCGCCGTCGCGCAGAAGCCAGACCGTTCCGGGCTCGCCATGCCAGGCGGTTTCGTCCGGCCGCGCGATGAGCCGAGCCTCGGGAAGCAGCGCCGCCGCAGCCTGGCCTGCCGGTCCGCCGCCGACGATGACGATTCGCTCAGCCATCGGCGAGTTCCGCGACCGTGATGGGCTTGTACGGCGCACGCGGCCGATAGGTGCCGACGGTCTGGACAGGGACGCCGCGCTCATCGGCGATCAGCGCCGCGACCGTCGGGCCGCAGAGCCGCCCCTGGCAGGGGCCCATGCCGCAGCGTAGATAGGCCTTCGCCTGATTCGGGCCGGTGGCGCCGAGCCGTGCAGCCTCGCGCACGCGGCGGGCGGACACCTCCTCGCAACGGCAAACGATCGTTTCAGCATCGGGCGGAAGGAGCACCTCCTTCGCCGGGCGATACAGCGCATCGAGGAAGGGGCGGATGGCGAGCGCACGGCCAAGCTCCGCCTGCCAGGGTGCGGCAAGCGCATCGCACTGTGCGGCATCGAGGCGGCCGAGGCGATGCGCGGCATCGAGCGCGGCCAGCCGGCCGCGCGCCTCCGCCGCCTGCCAGCCGCCTATGCCCGCGCCGTCGCCTGCGATGGCGATGCGTGTCTCCGACGTCGCGCCAAAGGCATCGAGCCGCGGCCGCCAGCAGAGCTGCGCGGTATCCCACTCATGCGCGAGGCCGAGGGCGAGGCTCACCTGCACGTTCGGGATCACGCCCTCATGCAGGAGCAGCGTCGCCGCGTGCTGCGCGCCGCCTGACCATGTGACGCGCTCGAGACGATCCTTCCCCTCGGCACGAAGCCCGCTGGCGCCGGTGACCACCCTCACGCCGGCGGACTGGACCGCCCGCATCATCGTGAGCCCCTTCGCGACCCACTCCCGCCCGCGCCAGAGCCCGGACAGATGACCGAGTGCGGTGGCGACGGGGCTCGCGCGTCGCGTCTCGAGGATCAGCGTGGGCGGTGCGCCTGCGGCGACGAGCTGCTGCGCGATCAGCCAGAGAAGCGGTCCCTGGCCAGCGAGCACCACGGGCCCCTGCGGCACCGCGGCGGCAGTCTTGAGCAGGATCTGCGCGGCTCCCGCCGTCATCACGCCGGGCAGCGTCCATCCCGGGATCGGAACGGGGCGTTCCATAGCGCCGGTGGCGAGGATGACGCGCCGCGCCTCGATCTGGTCGGAGTGCCCCGACGAGAGAACCGAGGCGACGCCGGCCTCGTCGAGATGCCACAGCGTCGTGGCCGGCCGGTAGTCGATGCCGGAGGCGCGCAGCGCCCGGGCGCGATCGGCGCCCGCGACATAGTCCTGGCCCAGCGTGCCGGCACCCTGCGCCTGCTCTACCCCGCGCCAGATCTGCCCGCCCGGGGCGGGCTGCTCGTCGATCAGCGTGACCGAGAGACCCTGCGCGCTCGCCTCGAGTGCGGCGGCGATGCCGGCCGGGCCCGCGCCGACGATGACCACATCGACCATGCCGCTCATGCTGCCTCCGGGTCGATCACGCGCGCGCCGCGCTGGCACGCGATCACCATGCCCTCGCGCACTGGAACCATGCAGGCCTGGCGGTTCGGCACGCCGTCGATCTCGGCGAGGCAGTCGAAACACACGCCCATCATGCAGTAGGGCAGGCGCGGCGCACCGGTGACGGGCGTCTGTCGGATCGCATCGGCTCCTGCGAGAAGCACGGCGGCCGCTGCCGATGCGCCTTCCGGCACCGACACGTCCCGCCCATCCACCGTCACGCGCACGGCGGCGCGCGCCTCAGGCCGCAGCCGGAACATCGAAACGGTCGGCGGTGAAGGGGGCGAGCATGGGGTCGAGATCTCCGGCGACGATCATCGGGGCGAGAAGCAGGGCGTGCGCGGCGGCGAGGGTCACACCCGAGTGGCAGTTGGCGACGAAGGCGCCGGGAAAGCGCCGCGACTGCTCGTAGATCGGGAAGCCATCGGCGGACATCACGCGCAGCGCGGACCACGCGCGCACGATGTTGAGCTGGCCGATCCAGGGGAAGCTGTCGATCGAGCGGCGGGCGATCGTTGCCATCACGTCCGGCGTCTGGCTCAGGTCGAACCCCTTGTCCTCCTTGCTGTCGCCCAGCATCACGGTGCCCTCGTCGGTCTGCCGCACGCAGACGGTCGGCATCGGCAGGAGGTGCTTCGTGCGCTCCGTGACCAGGACCTGCCCCTTGTTCGGAACGACCGGGGCCTGGAGCCCGAAGTGCGGCGCGAGCTCGCGGTTTCCGAGCCCCGCCGCGAGCACCACGCGAAGCGTCGCGTAGCGCGCCTCGGCCGTGTCGATCCGGAAGTCGCCCGGCGCGGCGGACGCGCCCGTCACCGTCGTGTTCGGGACGTAGCGCCCGCCCGCGGCAACGAAGCCGCGATGCAGCGCATGCAGAAGCTTAAGCGAGTTCACGTGCCCGTCATACGGCGTGTAGGTCGCAGCGATCACCTTCGGGCCGACGCCCGGAAGCATGTCGCGCAGCTCCTGCCCCTCGACGAGCCGGTACTCGTAGCCGTGGTTGCCGGCGGCGAGCTTCATGCGCTCGAGCAGGGCGAGGCGCTGGGCGACTTCCGTATCGCTGAAGAGCAGATGCATCCCGCCAGGCTGCTGCAGATGCGTATCGATTCCGGTCGCCTCCGCAAGCATGTCGCGGAGGCCGGGCCATTCCGAGGCAGAGGCGCGCGTCCAGCGCGTATAGGCGGGCTGGCCGTCGCCCTTGCCCTGCACCCAGACGAGCGCGAAGTTGCCCCGGCTCGCGCGATAGGCCACGTCGCCTTCGTCGAGCAGAACGACCTCGAGCCCCTTGCGAACGAGCCCATACGCGATCGCGGCGCCGACAAGCCCGCCGCCGATGACGACGGCGTCGGACGCCTGTGCCGTGCTCATGTTTCCTCTCCCTGCGCCGCCCGCCCCGCGAGCAGGCGCTCGATGCCATAGAGTCTGTCGAGCAGGACGAGGAAGGCGACGGTGAGCCCGATGACGCAGGCCGAGACGGACGTCACCAGCGGGTCGATGTTGTCCTGGATGTAGAGGAACATCCGCACCGGAAGCGTGGTCGTTCCCGGTGCTGCGATGAACACCGTCATCGTCACCTCGTCGAAGCTCTGGATGAAGGCGAGCGCCCAGCCGCTTGCCACGCCCGGCATGATCAAGGGCAGGGTGACGCGGCGGAACACGGTGCCGGAAGAGGCGCCGAGCGAGATCGCCGCGTTCTCGATCGACCGGTCCATCCCCGCTGCCGAGGCGAGCACGAGCCGGAGCGCGAAGGGGAGCACCACGACGATGTGCGAGATGACGAGCCCGGTGAAGGTTCCACCGATTCCGATCGTCGTGAAGAAGCGCAGGAACGCGATGCCGAGCACGACATGCGGGATCATCAGCGGCGACAGGAACAGCGCGGTGATTGGCTCCCGCCCCGGGAAGCGGTAGCGCGCGATGGCGAGCGCTGCGGGAACGGAGAGGGAAACGGCGATGGCCGAGGAAAGCAGGCCGAGCCAGATGCTAGCGAAGAACGCGTCGATGAACTCGGGATAGTTGGCGATCGCGCGGAACCAGCGGAGCGACCAGGTGTGCGTCGGGAAGGAGAGGAACCCCTCCGGCGTGAACGCGACGAAGCAGACGACGAGGATCGGCGCGAGGATGAATGCGAGGAACAGCGCGTTGAAGGCGAGCGCGAGCCAGCCGTTCCGCCTCATTCGAACACCTGCGCGAAGCGGCGCTCGACGATCCGGTTGGCGCCGATGATGACGAGGGCTAGCGCGGCGAGAAGCAGCACCGCCACGACGGCGCCGAGCGGCCAGTTCAGCGTGTTCAGGAACTCGTCGTAGGCGAGGGTGGAGGCCACCTTGAGGCGACGCCCGCCGATGATCGCGGGCGTCGCGAAGGCGGAGGCAGCGAGCGCGAAGACGATGATCGCCCCGCCGAGGATGCCGGGAACCGCCTGTGGCAGAACGATGCGCCCGAGCACCGTTGCTCGGGAGGCGCCGAGCGAGACGGCGGCATCGTCGACCCGCGGGTCGATCCTCTGCAGCGCCGCCCAGACCGAGAGCACCATGAAGGGCACGAGTACGTGGGTGAGCGCGATGATCACGCCGGTCTCGGTGAACATGAAGCGCAGCGGCTCGGAGATCACGCCGAGGCGCAGCAGCGCCTGATTGACGATGGCCGTCTCGCCGCCGAACAGCAGCGCCCAACCAAGCGTGCGGGCGACGACCGAGATGAGCAGCGGGCCCAGCACGATGAGCAGGCAGATGCCTTTCCAGGGGCTCTTCATCCTGTGAAGCACATAGGCCTCCGGCGTGCCGATCAGTGCCGAGATCAGCGTCACCGCGACCGCGATGCGGAAGGTACGCAGGAACATCTCGGCGAAGTACGGATCGGCGAACACCTCCTTCCAGTTGTCGAGGATGAACACCGGCTCGATGCCGGTGAACTGCCCCCAGCGATGGAACGAGAGAAGCACCGTCATCGCGATCGGGATCAGCACGACGCCGACGAAGAGGAGCAGCGCCGGCCCAGCGAGAAGCCACGGCGCTGTGGCGCGCGAGATCATGCCGCGGCCACCTGGCGGATCGCCATGTCGGCCGATTGCCAGACGAGGCCGACCGCCTCGCCCTCCGCCGGCACGGCATCGCCCGCATTCTGGCGGATGACGAGCACCGGGCCGATGGCTGTCTCGACATGCAGCATCCAGTGGCTGCCCTGGAAGACGCGCGTGGCGATGCGCCCCGCGAGCCCCGCTCCGGGCGAGGCGAGCGCGATGCGCTCGGGCCGCACGATGGCGACGGCCGGGCCGGAGGGAACAGGCGGGGCGGGAAAGGCAACGCCGCCGATCGTGATCGTGCCGTCGCGCACCGTTCCTTCGAGGCGGTTGGTCTTGCCGAGGAAGGAGGCGACGAAGGCCGTCGCGGGCCGCTCATAGGCCTCGTGCGGCGGGGCAATCTGCTCCGCGCGGCCGGCATTCATCACGACGATGCGGTCCGACAGTGCCATCGCCTCGCCCTGGTCATGCGTGACGAGAAGCGTCGTGGTGCCGAGGCGGCGCTGGATGAGCCTGAGCTCGATCTGCATCTCCTCGCGCAGCTTCGCGTCGAGGTTGGAGAGCGGCTCGTCGAGCAGGAGGACGGAGGGCTCGATGACGAGCGCGCGGGCAAGCGCGACACGCTGCTGCTGCCCGCCAGACATCCGCCGGGGGAACCGCTCCTCGAAGCCGGAGAGGCCGACGAGGGCGAGCGTCTCGCGCACGCGCTTCTCGCGCTCGGCCTTTCCCACCTTCCGCATCTCGAGGCCGAAGGCGACGTTCTCCGCCGCCGTCATGTGCGGAAAGAGCGCGTAGGACTGGAACACGATCCCGAGGCCACGCCGGCTTGGTGCCACGGAGGAGATATCGGTTCCGCCGAGCAGGATGCGCCCCGCGGTCGGGTCGACGAAGCCAGCGATCATCTGCAGCGTCGTCGTCTTGCCGCAGCCGGAGGGGCCGAGAAGCGAGACGAATTCACCCTGTGCGACGGAGAGGTCGAGCCCGTCCACCGCCAGATGGGCGCCGAACCGCTTGGTCAGGCCTTCGAGAACGAGGGAGGTCATGTCCGTGCGGGGAAAAGGGGTGGGAGCAGCGGCACCGACGCCGCCGCCCCCGCTTTCAGCTCAGCGTTCTACCTCGCGGTTCCAGCGCCGCGTCCAGGCATCGCGGTTCTGGTTGATCACGTCCCAATCGACATTGATGAGCTGCTGGGCCCGCTCGCCCACGGGGGCCATCGGCATCGCCGTGGGGTCGACCGGCGCGTGGCGGTTCACCGGGCCGTAGCCGTACTCGCGCGCAAGCAGCGCCTGAAGCTCGGGCGCGACCATGGCGCGGACGAATTCCTGCGCGATGGGCGAGGGGTTCTGCTTGGCGATCGGGCAGATCGCGGCGAGGAGCGTCGGGGTGCCCTCCTTCGGATAGACGAAGCCGACATTGAAGCCGGTCGCGGCGAAGGAGGCGACGCGGCCCGTACCCCAAACGCCGAGCACCGCCTGGCCCGACTGGAACAGTTCCGTCATCTTGCCTGGCGAGGGCTCGTAGACGAGCACGTTCGGGTTCACCTTGTCCTTCATCGCGGCGAACCCTGGCTCGATCTGCCGCTCGCCCCCGCCGGCCATGCGCGCGAACATCACGAGCGTGTGCAGGCCGTAGGTGTTGTTGATCGGCGGGATGACGATGAGCTTGCGGAATTTCGGGTCGGTCAGGTCGTTCCAGGAGGTCGGCGGAGCCCAGCCTTTCTCCTTGAAGTAGTCGATGCTGTACATCAGCCCCGTGCCAACGATGCCGACGCCCACCGCGCGATCGCCGGGGAAGCGTGCAGCCGGAACGATGTCGGCCTCCGGAAGGCCGGTGATCGGCGCGCAGAAGCCGAGCTGGATGCCCATGAACATCGGGCCGTCATCCATGAAGGCGACGTCGATCTGCTGGTTGCCGCGCTGGGCCTGGAGCTTGGCGAGCGTGTCGGTGCTGTTGCCGGCAACGTACTCGATGCGCAGGTTGTGGCGCTGCTGGAAGGCGGGCAGCACCTCCTTGCGGATCGTCTGCTCGAAGCTGCCGCCATAGCCTGCGACGTAGAAGGTCTGTTGCGCCTCTGCCGGGATAGCGGCAATGGCGAGCGTCCCGGCGAGCGCGAGCCCGCGCAGTGTCGTCTGCATGGTCAGGTCTCCCTCTTCCTTGTCGGCGCCGGACTGCGCCGTGCCCCGCTTTGTTGCAGAGGCAGCATCGAGTGGGTGTGTTCCATGCGTCAAATGCTTATTTTGGCCCCATCAATGTCCTGGTGTTATAGATGCGTCGATGCACCTGAACCCGCGCCAGATCGAGGCGTTCCGCGCCGTGATGCTCGGCGGCAGCACCGTGCGTGCGGCCGAGGCCATGAAGGTGAGCCAGCCCGCGGTGAGCCGGCTCCTGCAGGATTTCCAGGCCCGGCTCGGGTTGACGCTGTTCACCCGCCGCGGCACGCGGCTGGTGCCGACCTCCGAGGCGCTGGTGCTCTACTCGGAGGTGGAACGGTCCTATGTCGGGCTCGACCGCATCGCCCATGCCGCCTCGGAGCTGCGCACGCGCCGTGCGGGCGTGCTGAGGCTGGCCGTGATGCCGGCGCTGGCGAACGGGTTCCTGCCCCGCTTCGCGGGCCGCTTCATGAAGGACCGCCCGAAGCTCGACCTCGCGATCTACGGGCTGCTGTCCCATCACGTGATCGACTGGGTCTCCTCCGGGCAGTGCGACCTCGGCTTCGCCATGGGCAGGATGCAGCACCCGGCCGTCGCGACGCGGTCACTCCCGCAGTCGCGCATGATGGCCGTCGTGCCGGAGCGGCACCGCCTCGCCCGCCGGAGGCGGATCGTCGCGGAGGATTTCCATGACGAGGATTTCGTCTCGCTGAGCCCCGGCGCATCGGCCCGCGACGAGATCGACAGGCTGTTCGCCGACAGGCGCATCCAGAGGCGGCAGAGGATCGAGACGCCCCTGTCGGAGATCCTCTGCGCCATCGTCTGCTCCGGTGCCGCCGTCGGGCTCGTCGATGGGTTCACGGCGCTTGAATATGAGGGAACAGGCCTCGTCGCCATTCCCTTCGAGCCGGCGGTGATGTTCGCGATCTCCGCCGTCTATCCCGCCCAGCGCGGCCTTTCCGGCGTAGCCGAGGAGTTCCTCGAGGGCTTCACGGCCGCGCTCGCCGACGCCGCTGCGCGAGGCGGCTAACGATTGCGTCACATCTCCAAGGCCATATGCTGCCGCGGCCCCCGCTCATGGGGCCCGACTGTCCGGACCTCGACCCTTTGAGCTGGAGCCCCTGACGTTGCGACGTGTCGCTCTCATCGGCGCCGGTAACATCGCGCAAGCCCATGCCGAGGCGCTGCGCGGGCTTGCCGGCGTGCGCATCACCGCCATCGTCGACCCCGCCGCCGCGGTCGCGGAGCGGCTGGCTCAGGCCTGCGGCGGCGCGGCGACCTTCCCTTCCGCCGAAGCAGCACTCGCCGCCAACGCGTTCGATGCCGCCCATGTGCTCGTGCCGCCAGACCTGCACGAGCCGATCGCCAGTCCGATCCTCGAGGCCGGCAAGGCGGTGCTGCTCGAGAAGCCGCTCGCGGTCTCGAGCGCCGAATGCGCCGCGCTCGCCGAGGCCGCTTCAGGCTCGGGTGCGATGCTCGGGGTCAACCAGAACTTCCTCTTCCACCCGGCCTTCGCCTCGCTCCGCGCGCGCCTCGAGCGTGGCGAGATCGGGCGTCCGAGCCATGTCGACTGCCTCTACAACGTGCCGCTGCGCCAGCTTGCCGCGCGGCAGTTCGGGCACTGGATGTTAGACCGTCCCGTCAACATCCTGCTCGAGCAGGCCGTGCATCCCCTGTCGCAGATCGCAGCACTCGCGGGCGAGATCCGCGAGATCGCCGCGATCGCCGAACCCGCCCTTCCCCTCGCGCCGGGGCTTTCGCTCCGCCCGAGCCTGACCGCGACGCTCGGCTGCGCTAGGCTTCCGGCGACGCTTCGTTTCGCCGTCGGGCAGGAGTTCCCGTTCTGGCAGATCACGGTGCTGGGCGATGACGGCGTCCTCGTCGCCGACATGCTGGCCAATCGCTGCTACCGCCATGGCCGCACGCGCTATCTCGGCGCGGTGGACAACGCGCTCTCCTCGGCCTCGACGGGGTTGTCGCTCGCCGGCGCAGGCTTGCGCAACATGGCCGACTACGCGCTCTCGATGGTGAAGCTGAAGGGACGGTCGGACGCGTTCTTCCTGAGCATGAAGGGAAGCATCGCCGCCTTCCACGCAGCGCTCGACGGGGGCAGGCGGTTCGAGGCAGATGCCGCGTTCGGCGCGAGCCTGGTTTCGGTGTGCGAACGGCTTGCCGAGGCGACGTTCGGCGCGACGGAGCCGCGCCCGGCGCGCCCGCCTTCGCCCGACACCTGGGAAATCGCCGTGCTTGGCGGCACCGGGTTCATCGGCGCGGAGACCGTGCGCGTGCTGGTCGAGGCCGGCTATCGCGTCGCCGTCCTTGCCCGCACGATGCGCAACCTGCCCGCGATCTTCGACCACCCGTCCGTTGCGCTGATCCGCGGCGATGTGCGCAAGGAGGAGGACGTTGCGCGCGCGATCGGCCCGGCGCGCATCGTCGTCAACCTCGCGCATGGCGGAGGCGGGGCAACCTACGAGGCGGTGCGCGCGGCGATGGTCGACAGCGCGACGATGGTCGCGCGGCTCTGCCTCGTCCGGGGCGTCGAGCGGCTCGTTCATGTCGGCTCAATCGCGTCGCTCTATCTCGGCCCGCAGGACGGGGCCGTGACGGGCGCGACGCCGCCAGACGCGATGGCCGAACAGCGCGGCGACTATGCTCGTGCCAAGGCCGAGGCGGATCGCGCGCTTCTCGCGATGCATGCGTCGGAGAAGCTGCCGCTCGTCATCCTCCGGCCCGGCCTGGTGGTCGGTGCCGGTACGCCGCCGTTCCATTCTGGCCTTGGCTTCTTCAACAACGAGCAGCACGTCATCGGCTGGAGCCGCGGCGACAACCCGCTTCCGTTCGTGCTGGTGCGCGACGTGGCCGACGCGATACTCGCCGCGGCCCGCACGCCGGGAATCGAGGGGCGCTGCTACAACCTCGTCGGAGATGTGAGGTTGTCTGCGCGCGAGTTCGTTGCCGAGCTCGCGCGGGCGACCGGCCGGCCAATCCGCTTCCATCCGCAATGGCCGACACAGCTCTGGCTCGAGGACATCGGCAAGTGGGTGATCAAGCGCGCGGGCGGAAGGCGTGCTCCGATGCCGCCGAAGCGCGATTTCCTCTCCCGTGGCCTCGCCGCTCGGATCGACTGCGCGGATGCCAAGCGCGACCTCGGCTGGCAGCCGGTATCTGACCGTGCCGTCTTCATCCGCGAGGCGGTCGACGTGCACGGGCGATGAGCCCCGCACCTCTGATGCTCTCGGTGTTCTCCACCTTCGCGGTGGGGGGGCCGCAGGTTCGCTTCGCCCAGCTCGTCGCCGGCCTCGGCGCCTCCTGGCGGCATGCCGTGATCGTTATGGACGGGCGGCTCGGTTGCCGCGAGCGCCTGCCGCCCGAGGCCGACGTGACCTTCCCCGAGATCGCCTTCCGCAAGGGCGAGATGCTTGCGAACGCGTTCCGGTTCCGAGGCGCGCTGAAGACGCTGAAGCCCGATCTGCTCGTCACCTACAATTGGGGCACGATCGAGTGGGCGATGGCCAATGCCTTGCCGCTCGTGCGCCAGGTGCATGTGGAGGACGGGTTCGGCCCCGAGGAGCGGGACCGGCAGATCCCCCGCCGCGTCTGGATGCGGCGGCTGTTGCTGCGCCGCGCGACGGTGGTGCTTCCCTCGCGCCGGCTCAAGGCGATCGCGCGCGACATCTGGCGCCTGCCGCCCGCTCGGCTTCGCTACATCCCGAATGGCATCGACCTCTCGCGCTTCACCCCGCGCGACCGGGCGGTGCTTCCGCCGGTGCCGGTGATCGGCACGGTTGCGGCGCTGAGGCCCGAGAAGAACCTCGCACGGCTCGTGCGCGCCTTTGCCTCGGTGCGCGCGCTTCGCCCAGCAAGGCTCGCCATCGTGGGCGACGGGCCCGAGCGCGCCGCGCTCGAGGCGCTCGCGCGCGAGCTCGGCCTCGTTGACGATGTGCTGTTCCATGGCCACCAGCCGGAGCCCGCATCGCTGTTCTCCGGGTTCGACCTGTTCGCCCTGTCCTCCGATACCGAACAGATGCCGCTCTCGGTGCTCGAGGCGATGGCGGCCGGCCTGCCGGTCGCTGCGACGGATGTCGGCGATGTGCGGCTGATGCTTGCACCCGAAAATGCGCCCACTGTGGTGCCGCGCGACACGGCTGCGCTCGCCGGAGCGATGACGCGGCTTCTGCTCGACGACACGCTTCGCCGCGATGCCGGCTCCGCCAACCGCGCCAAGGCCGAGCGGGAGTATAACGAGCACCTGATGGTTGACGCCTATGCGCGGGTGTTCGCCTCTCCAGGCTGACCGTTCCATACCGAGAGCACGACGAGGCGCAGCGTCACGCCGGTCAGCGGAACCTCCACAGCATCGCCTGTGCCATTGCCGATCAGCGCCACGGCGACGGGGGCGCGCCAGCCGATCAGGCCGCGCGCGGGATCGGCCTCGTCCTCCCCGACGATGCGCAGCGTGACCTCGCCGCGCCCCGGCCAGAGCACAGTCACCTCCGAACCGAAGCCGATTTCCTCCGCATCCTCCGGCGGTGGCGTTACCTGTGCGGCGGCGAGCCGCGCGGCCCAGTAGCGCCGCTCGCGCTGCAGCCGCGCGATCTCCGTGCGCTCTGCTGCACCGGCCCCGGCGGCGAGGGTGGCATCGATCTCCGCGAGCGTGTCGACGATCTGCCGGTGCCCCTCCGCCGTCACCGGGTTCGGCGGCGGCGGAACAGGGAGCTCGGGCAGGCGGTCAGGCGTGTCCTCGTCAGGCTCGCGGACGAAGGCCTTGCTCATCCCTGCATCGTGCATGCGGGGGAGCGGCGCGCAATCCGTCATGGCGCCGGCGAGGGGAAGAGGGACATGCCGCCTTCGGGTTCGGTGGTGGGACGGCCAGGTGCTGGACGGCTACCGGTTCAACAAGAGGTGGGCAACATGCGCCGGTTTCGCTGTGGTCTGCTGCGTCCGTGAATGACGTACGAGCGCGCTAACCATATTGCGGCGCATTCGCCTCGCTCGCAGACCATGATCAGGTACGAGAGAAAACAGAAAAACGTTCAACCATGGCGAGCGTATTGATCGTCTGGACTCAAGTAATTGTCTATGCGAGCATTTTGTAACGAAGAAGTTTTCGTATGCAGGATTTATTGGAGATGGGGGGAATGTTAAACTCGAAGTTGCAACTGGCCTTGCGTGCTCTTGTTGAAGAGCGACCGAAGCTCCGTTCTTTCGCCAAAAGCGTGTATTTGAGCGGCGCGAGGGCGCACCATACGGTTGGTCGATGGGTTCCCGCCACAATTAGAGCGCGCCCTCGACAGTTGACCCTCGCGATCACAGCCAACTGCAACCTTCGCTGCGTCGGTTGCCGATACGGCCGCGATTTCATGCCCGGCGATCGCCTGTCGCTCTCCACCGTGATGCACGTCCTCTCCGACGCGAAGGCCGGCGGCATGGAGACAGTCCGGTTCTACGGGGGCGAGCCGCTCTTGCACCCCGACCTTCCAGGCATGATCCGGTACGCATCCGAACTTGGTCTGCGATCCTATGTCACGACAAATGGGACGCATCTCGGCCCGAAGATCGGCCCCCTGTATGAGGCGGGCCTGCGCCTCGCAACGATCGGCTTCTACGGTGTCGGTGACGCCTACGAGGCATACACGCAACGGCCCGGGCACTTCCGGCGCCTCGAGCAGAGCGTGGAAACCGTAAGACGGCTCTACGGAGACCGGTTCCAACTCCAGCTCAACTTCGTCCTCCTCCGACCCACATGCACCGTCGAAGCGCTCCGTGCCGCATGGGCCTTCGCGGAGCGATACGGGATGTTCTTCCACGTCGATCTGGCCTCGGGGTCCATCCCGTTCTTCACCGGCGGCGCCGAGGATCAACTCCTTCTCACGTCCGATCACCGCGACGCGGCAGCGGAAGTTGCGTGCGAAATGCTGAGACTGAAACGTGGAGCTCCGGCCCGGTTCGTTCACTCGGAAGCCTTCATCCGCTCGATCCCGGATTGGCTCATCAACGGGCCGGCGATGCGTGTCCCGTGCAATGCGTACGAGCTTCTGTGGATCGGGGCGGACGGGACGGTGCAGCTCTGCGATACGGCGCTGCCGCTCGGGAACGTCAACAGGCAGCGGCTTCGGGATATCCTGTTCTCGCGTGAGCATCACCGTGCCGCCCGCGACGGGTTTCAGCTCAACTGCCCGAACTGCACCTGCCTCGTCGAGAGCCGGATCCAGAAGGACGCGGCCTCCCAGCGACGCTACGCCGTGCCGCTCGCAGGCGAGGAGCGCTGAGCGATGGGAGGGGAATGCGACGCCAACGGTGCGCGTGCGAAACTACGGATGGCGACTGACGCAGTTCGTCGGGCCGTGAGGACGGCAGCCCGATCGAGCCCGGGAGCGAAGCGCGTTCTTGTCCAGGCGGAGCGCGCGGCAGGGCTGATCGAGCACACGATTGCCCGGGCAGTGCCGAGCGTGCTTCAGCCAAGACCGCGTCGGCTCACGGTTGCGATCACCGCACACTGCAACCTGCGCTGCATCGGCTGTCGCTATGGGCGCGACTTCATGGTCGGCGAGCAGCTCAGCCTGGATGAGGTCAAGGGATTGCTGACCGACGCGCGGAGCGCCGGGATCGAGCTGGTGAGGCTCTATGGCGGCGAACCTCTGCTCCACCGCGACTTGCCAGCAATGGTGCGTCACGCGGTTGATCTCGGGTTGGGCACATACATCACGACCAACGGCCTGTTGCTGCGGCAGAAGATCGATGCTCTTTACGACGCCGGCCTTCGCAACATCACACTAGGTTACTATGGGGCCGATGAAGCCTATGACCGCTATTCGGGACGATCAGACCGCTTCGCGCGCCTCGAGGATGCCCTTCGCTACGTCAGGAGCCGCTACGGGAGCGAGCTCTCGCTCCAGCTGAACTATCTGGTGATGCGGCCAAGCGTCTCGCTTGCTGCGCTGCGTGCGGGATGGGAGTTCGCCGAGCGGTTCGACATGTCGTTCCATACGGACCTGCTGCACTACTCCCTGCCATATTTCACCGACGGAACCGAGGGCGGACTGAAGTTCACGGCGGCGGACCAATCAGCGCTGCGCGCCTTCGCCTCTGCATTGAGTGATCTGAAGCGGTCGCATCCGACCCGCGTGAGAGAAAGTCTTGCAAGCATCCATTCGATTCCAGACTGGCTTCTGAAAGGGCCAGGAATGCGCGTGCCTTGCGATGCGCGAACGCTGATCTGGGTCGGTGCTGATGGTTCTGTGCAGCTCTGCTACGTCACCTTCAAGCTTGGGAACATCCGTGAGCGGCCTCTCCGGGAGATGCTGTTCACCGAGGCGCATCGCCAGGCTGCCCTCGATGCGTTCCGCCTGAACTGTCCCAACTGTCATTGCGAGCGGGACAGCCGAATCAGCAAGGACCTTGCCAGCCGCATTCGCTATGCGGCGAGCCCGCCCCGCGCGGCCCTTGCAACGGGTGAGCGGGCCTTGGGCGAAACGCCTGCGCCGGGCTGAGCGATGAAAATGCTGGATCGCCCGACCGAGTCGCCGTCCGTGGTGCATCTTCTCAGCGGGCTTGAAGTGGGAGGCAAGGAGCGCGCCGCCCTGCGCCTGGCGCGACGCGGAATTCGCGTCGGCGACCGGCACGAGCTATGGCTGTTCGATACGCCGTACCGCTCCCCCGGCAGCGACCTCGATCCTGGCCCTGTGCCTGTCCGCTTCGTCCCACGGAGACCGGGCTGGGACTTTCGGTTTGTCGGGTACTTGGTGCGGCGCTTCCATCGCTTCGGAGTGGGCGTGATTCATGCCTATAACGACACGGCTCTCTGCTATGCGGCGATGGCGTGTGCCCTGGCCCAGTCATGGGCGCCGAAGCTCATCGCAACGTTCCACACGTGGCCGACACACGGAACGTTGGCAGCGAAAATTTCGACGCGTCTGGCCGCCTCCCGTGCAACGGCCCTGACGGCCGTGTCTGACGATCTCGCCGCACGGCTTGTGACGGCTGGCTGGCTCCCGCATTGCCAGATCATCCGGAACGGCGTCGACCTTGACGAGTTTTCGCCCAATGGCGACGACGGAGGTTGGCATGGCCGGTTGGGTCTTGCGCGTGATCGACCACTCATTGTGCACCTCGCGCGCTTTGACCCCGTGAAGCGTCATGTGGACGTCATCGAGGCGGCAGGCCTGGTACACGCTGTCTGCCCGGATGCCGTCTTCGTTCTCGCAGGCGAAGGACCGTTGCAGGCCGAGATGCGGCGGAAAGCCGCTTCGATGCCGTTCATACGGTTCGTCGGCAACGTCGCGGAGCCCGCAGCCCTGCTTCGTGCAGCGAGTGTCTTCATGCTGCCCTCGCTCGATGAGGCTGCGCCGTTGGCGCTTCTCGAAGCAATGGCGTGCGCCTGCCCAGCCGTCTGCACAAACGTCGGCGGCATCCCCGCCATTCTGGCCGGACCCGATGGCCGACCGGCAGGAATTCTTGTGCCTGCGTGCAGTCCGGCGGATTTGGCGAGTGCGGTAGTCCAGTTCTTGAGGAGCCCGTCGTTACGCGCGCAACTGAGTGACCGCGCACGGCGCGCGGTTGGGCAGTTCTCGTTCGAGCGAGAATGGGGTGAGTACAGCGCCTTCTATCGCAGTTCGACGGAGCGCGTGAACAAAGTAAATAGGAAGGTCAGCGCGATGCACCAAAACTGAAGTCCATTTTGTACACAATAGAATTGGCACATGTTCTTACAGTAAGGTGTAAACTGTACTGAGCTTCTTGTTTGGCTAACCGATTGGGTCACCCGCTTCCTGCGACCCGTCCCGGATCAGCACGCAGGTGGAGTTGCGGGTCAGAAAGTGTCCGGGCCGGGTCCGAGGAGTGTCGCCGACAGAGGTCAATCCTGACGCTCGCAGCCGATGCGCATGCGAATACGCCGATCGTTCCCGTTGCCGTGGAGGACCCATCCGCCCCCCTTGACGCAGAGCTTCCCGCATACTTCAATGCATACGTTAACGGACGCGTGAGGCTCACCCTGTCGATCCCATCGCTGTGCCCAGGCCAACGAAGGTCCAGCCCGCCAATCCCGCACGAGCGGCTGTCGTGAGCGTCGTTGCAGGGGCTCCTGCCGCGCGCAGGGCGCGACCAGCCACGGCCGCCGAGGCCGCGCACCAGCGGCTCAAGCAGATGATCCTCGACAACGCGCTGCCGCCTGGCACGCAGCGGCTCGAGGCGGAGCTGGCCCTCGAACTGGGATGCTCCCGCACCCCCATCCGGGAGGCGATGCTGCGGCTCGAACGCGACGGGCTCGTCGCGGTCACGCCGCGCCACGGCATGCGCGTGCTGCCCGTGTCGCTCGCCGACATGCGGGACATCTACGACGTGCTCGAAAGTCTCGAGCCCAAGGCCGCCGAGCTGCTCGCGCGCCGCGGCCTTCCCGCCGACGAGCTCGCGCCACTGCACAGCGCCTGCGAAGCCATGGAAGCGGCACTGGCGAACGAGGACCGCCCGGCCTGGGCGAAGGCCGACGAAGCGTTCCACAGCGGCCTGGTCGATCTCTGCGGCAACCGCCGGCTCGCCGCGATGGTGATGCAGGTGTGGGACCAGGCCCACCGCGCGCGGATGCTGACGCTCAATCTCCGCCCCTTGCCTGCCGCGTCCACCGCAGAGCATCGCGCCATCATGGTCGCGATTGCTGCCGGCGATGGCGACAGCGCGCGCGAGCTCTACCGGCTGCACCGCCGGCGCGGCGGCACCGAACTGATGTCTCTCATCGAACGGAGTGGTCTTGCATGGCTCTAGCCACGAACAGCGTCCAGGTCGCGGTGATGCCGGGTGACGGGATCGGCGTCGAGGTGACCGAGGCGACGATGGGTGTGCTCGAGAAGCTCGTGCGCCGCCACGGCCTCGGCCTCAGCACGCAGACGCTGCAGGCCGGCGCCTTCGTGTACCGGGAGACCGGTACGGCGATGAGCGAGGAGGTGTTCCGCAAGGCCGAAGCCTCCGACGCGATCCTGCTCGGCGCCATGGGGTGGCCCGGCATCCGCTATCCGGACGGAACCGAGATCGCCCCGCAGCTCGACCTCCGCTTTCGTCTCGGCCTCTATGCCGGCGTGCGGCCAATCCGCGCCATTCCCGGGGTGCCGCTCGCGCTCGCCCATCCGCG
This sequence comes from Elioraea rosea, assembly GCF_007644105.1. GTDB lineage: Bacteria > Pseudomonadota > Alphaproteobacteria > Acetobacterales > Acetobacteraceae > Elioraea_A > Elioraea_A rosea. Next base: position 48,748 of record NZ_VFAC01000003.1, read on the forward strand.
GGCGAAGGAGATCGACCTCGTGGTGCTGCGCGAGAGCACCGAGGGCCTATTCTGGGCGCGCGGCCGCGGCGAGGTGATCGACGACACGGAAGCGCGCGACACGATGGTGATCACGCGCGCCACCACCGCGCGCCTCTCGCGCTTCGCCTTCCGCCTCGCCGAACGCCGGGCCGAGCGGCTCGGCCGCCCGCAGAAGGTGACGCTCGTCGACAAGGCCAACGTGTTCACCTCCATGGCCTTCATGCGGAAGGTGTTCCGCGAGGTCGCCGCCGAGTTCCCGTCTGTTCCGTCCGGCGAGCACTACATCGACGCGATGGCGCTCGACCTCGTCCGCCGGCCATGGGATTTCGACGTGTTGCCGATGGAGAACATGTTCGGCGACATCATCTCCGACCTCGGTGCGGGGCTGATCGGCGGCATGGGCTACGCGCCGTCGGCCGATATCGGCGACACGCATGCGGTATTCCAGCCGAGCCACGGCACTGGCCCCGACATCGCCGGCAAGGGCATCGCCAACCCGACCGCGATGATCCTGTCCGCTGCGATGATGCTCGATTGGCTCGGCGCACGTGGGGCAGGGCAGGCCTGGTCGGATGCCGCGCAGGAGCTCGAGCAGGCCGTCGACACCGCCTTCGCCAACGGCCTCCGCACGGCGGAGTTCGGTGGCGCCGGCACCGTCGAGGTCGCCCGTGCGGTTGCGGAGAACATTCCGACATGAAGGTCGCGGTGGCCGGCTGCGGATACTTCGCCGCGTTCCACCGCGATGCCTGGGCGCGCCTGCCGGTGCAGGTCGTCGCCGTCTGCGACCGTGACGGGGCGAAGGCGGAACAGGCCGCCGCCGGCATCGCGGGCGCACGCGCCTTCACCGACGCCGAGGTGATGCTCGACACGGTCAGGCCCGATCTGCTCGACATCGTGACGCCGCCCGCCACCCATGCGGAGCTTGTCGCTCTCTGCGCCGCGCGCGGCATTCCGGCAATCTGCCAGAAGCCGCTCGCGCCTGACTGGAATGCCGCACTGGCCATCGTCGAGCATGCCGAACAGGCTCGCATGCCTCTTCTCGTGCACGAGAACTTCCGCTTCATGCCGTGGTTCCAGGAGACGGGGAGGCTGATCGAGTCGGGTGCGGTCGGCGAGCCGCTGGACATCTCCTTCCGGCTCCGCTCCGGCGACGGGCAGGGCGAGGACGCCTATCTGGCGCGCCAGCCCTACTTCCGCGCGATGCCGCGCTTCCTCGTGCACGAGACCATCATCCATCTGATCGACGTGTTCCGTTTCCTTTTCGGCGAAGTCGCCGGCGTCTTTGCACGGCTGCGCAGGCTGAACCCGGCGATCGTGGGCGAGGATGCAGCGACGATCCTGTTCGCCTTCGCGAACGCGCGTCGCAGCGGCATCGTCGATGGCAACCGCCTGATCGACCACCCCTCCGACGATCCGCGCATGACCAACGGCGTCCTGCTCGTCGAGGGCACGGGCGGGACGATCCGGCTCGACGGGTACGGTCGGCTGTTCCTGCGTCGCCATCGCGGCGAGGAAACAGAGCATGCCTATGCCTGGGAGGCGCGCGGCTATGGCGGGGATTGCGTGTTCCGGCAATGCGAGGCCGCGCTCGCGCATCTGCGCGATGGAGCGCCCATCGCGAACACCGGTCGCGCCTGGCTGCGCAACATGGAGATCGAGGAAGCCATCTACCGCTCGGCCGAGGAGGGCCGCTTCGTGACCGTCTAGCGAAACCGACAAGGAAAACGGGAGGAACCAGGAAAATGACACGCATCGCAACGACCCGCCGCTCCATGCTGCTCGGCGGTCTCGGAACGCTCGCCGCGCCGGCCATCTCCCATGGCCAGCAGCCGCGTACCCTCAGGCTCAACCATACCGACACAGATCTCGGCGCACGGCAGGAGGCCGCGAACCTCTTCGCCCGCCGCGTTGGCGAACTGACTGACGGCCGCTTCCGCGTGCAGGTCTACCACTCCGGCCAGCTTGCCAACGATGCGCGCAGCCTCGAGCAGGTCGCCGTCGGGTCGATCGACCTCGCGATCACCGGCGTCGTCACCTACGCGACGCATACCCGCCCGCTGAACCTCATCGCCCTTCCCTACCTTGCCGAGACCTACGAACAGGGCTGGCGGCTCTATGACCGGTCGCAGTTCATCGCCGGTCAGAAGCAGGCGCTGATCGGCCGTGGCATGCGCGTGATCGGCGACTGGGAAGCAGGCTTCCGCAGCTTCTCGACCACGTTCCCCCTTCCGTCGCCCGCTGCGGCTCGCGGCCGGAAGCTCCGCATCGCGCCGGTCGACATGATCCGCTGGATCATGGAAAGCCAGGGCTGGAACCCGGTCGTGATGCCGGTGACCGAGGTGTATCTCGCGATCCAGCAGGGCACCGTGGACGGTCAGGAGAACCCGATCGACACCATCATGAGCCAGCGCTTCCACGAGGTGGCCAAGCACATCACGCTGTCGAACCATGTCTATTCGCCGCTTTGGCTCTGCGTCGCCGAGCGTACCTGGAACTCGCTGCCGCCGCCGGCACGCGACGCGCTGATGCAGGCCGGCCGGGAGAGCGGCCAGCACAACCGCCGCACGGTGGCCGAGAACGACGAGAAGCTCCTGCAACAGATGACCGCTTCCGGCGCGACGGTGAACCGCCCCGATCTCGCGCCCTGGCGCGAGGCCTCGCAGGGGGCGATCGTCCGCGCGCGCCAGCAATACGGCCAGGAAGCGGTCGACGTGTTCCTGCAGGAAGCGAACGCGCTTCGCGGCCAGGCCTGAGGAGGGACATGATGCGCGCGCTCGATCGGTGCTGCGTGACGGCCGGGCGCGCGCTCGATGCGTTCCTGATCATCGGCGGGGGCGGGCTCACCCTGGTCGTCATGATCAACGTCATCGCACGCTACGTGTTCAACCTCTCGCTGGCGTGGGTGAACGAGGTCGGCGAGTTCGTGTTCCTCTGGCTCACCTTCCTTGGCGGGGCGCGCGCTATCCAGCTTGGCGCGCACCTGACGATCACCGAGCTCGTCGATGCCGCAGGCGCGCGCCTGCGCCAGGCCCTCCACTGGCTGGCCGATGCAATCGCCGCCGGCGTGCTGATCGTGCTCCTGCTCTGGGGTTGGGCGTTGGCCGAACAGATGATGGGCCAGACCCTCTCCGTCACGTACATCCCCATGGGGCTCGCCTATGCCGCCATGCCGGTGAGCGCGGTGCTCGGCCTTCTGTTCATCGTCCGCCGCGTGCTGGCGGGGAACGCGGCACAGTGACGCTCTTCGTCTCGACCTTCCTGTTCTTCATGGGCATCGCTCTGCTCGGCGTGCCGCTCGTCTGGGCGCTCCTCGTCGCAACCTTCGCCTATATCCATCTCTCGCCCAACTGGTACGTCACCGAAGGCGTGCTGCTCTCCTTCATCGGCGGCGTCGAGCCGTTCCACCTTCTTGCCGTGCCGATGTTCATTGTTGCCGGGGAGATCATGGTGGCTGGCGGGGTGGGGCGGAGGATGATCGACTTCGCCTCCAAGGCGCTCGGCTTCCTGCGCGGCGGGCTCGGCGTCGTCACCGTCTCGTCCTCGATGCTGTTCGCGGGTGTCTCGGGCTCGGCCGTCGCCGACAGCGCAGCGATCGGGGCGGTGATGATCCCGGGCATGCGGCAGCGGGGCTACACGCGCGAGTTCGCGGCCGCACTGGTCGCGGTCGCCGGCACGATCGGCATCATCATTCCACCGTCGATCCCGATGGTGATCTTCGCCTTCATGGGTGGCGTGTCGGTGAAGGAGCTGTTTCTCGCAGGCTTCATCCCGGGCCTCCTGTTCGGTGGCGTGCTGATCCTCTGGTGCATGTATCTCGGCCGTGCCCGCGGGTGGGACCCGGGCGGCAGGCCCGTCTCGGCGACGGAGCTGCTCGCCTCGTTCCGCGACTGCATCCCGGCTCTGCTGTTCCCCGGCGTGATCCTCGGGGGCATCTTCGGTGGCGTCTTCACGCCGACCGAGGCGGCTGCCGTCGCGGTGTTCTACGCCCTGCTGATCGGGCGCTACGTCTATCGGGAGCTCGGCTGGGTCGACGTTCCGCGGATCCTGCGCGACAGCTTCGTCACCTCGGCCACCGTCATGCTTGTCATCGGCGCAACCACTGCCTTCGCGTGGGTGATGACGATGGAAGGCGTGCCGATGAACATGGTTGCGACGCTCAATGCCTGGAACCTCTCCAAGTGGGAGTTCCTGCTCGCGGTCAACCTTGCCCTTCTCGTTCTCGGCATCTTCCTCGAGCCGGTTCCTGCGCTCGTCCTGACCGCGCCGCTGCTCCTGCCCGTTGCGCGAGGCCTCGGCGTCGATCCCGTGCATCTCGGCCTGATCATGACCTGCAACCTCGCCATGGGACTGTTCACGCCTCCGGTCGGCGGCACGCTTTTCGTCGCGGTGAAGATCGCCCAGGCACGGATGTGGGGAACGACGCGGGAACTCGCGCCCATGTTCGGGCTCTGCTGCATCGTGCTTGGCGTCGTCACCTATTTCCCTGGCTTCGTCATGGCGCCTGTCGGTTGGTTCCGCTGATGCTGCGGGTCGAGGACGTCTCCTTCCACGGAAGCGGGCTCGAGCGTCCCGAATGCGTGCTCGTGGCACGTGACGGCACGGTCTACTCGGCCGATTTCCGGGGCGGGGTGGCGGAACATGCGGCCGACGGCACGCATCGGCTGATCCGGGGCACCACCGCCGACCTTCCTTCCGGCCTGAAGCCGAACGGAATCGCGTTCGACCGTGACGGCAGCTTCCTGATCGCCCATCTCGGCGCCGAGGAGGGCGGTGTCTTTCGCTTGACGCGAACGGGCGACGTGTCGCCTGTCCTCCGCGAGGTCGATGGCGTTGCCCTGCCGCCGACCAACTACGCGACGCGCGATGCCGCCGGCCACCTCTGGATCACTGTCTCGACCCGGCTCTCGCCGCGCCAGCGCGACTGGCGGCCGGACGCGGCGAGCGGCTTCATCGTCCTGATGGACGATCGCGGCGCGCGGATCGTGGCCGACGGCCTTGGCTATACCAACGAATGCCTGCCCTCGCCCGATGGTCGCTCCCTGTACGTCAACGAAACCTACTCGCGCCATCTCGCCCGGATCCCCCTGCATGCCGACGGCACGCTCGGGCCGAAGGAGCGTCTCGTGGCGTTCGGCGAAGGCGAGTTTCCCGATGGCCTTGCCTTCGACATCGAGGGCCACGTCTGGGTGACGGCCATCGTCGCGAACCGGCTTCTCCGTATCGACCCGCGGGCGGGAACGGTGACGCGCATGCTCGACGGCGGCGACCCCGCGCATGTCGCGCGCGTCGAGGCCGCGTGGCGTGCGGGGCGCCTCGCAGCGCGTGATCTCGCCACGGCCGGCTCGAGCGCCCTGGCAAACGTGTCGTCGCTCGCCTTCGCAGGACCCGGCAGGCGCGAAGCCTGGCTCGGCTGCCTGCTTGCCGGCCACATCATGCGCACGCCGATGCCTGTGGCGGGCCACCCGCCACCGCACTGGTCATGGTGACGAACAAACGACGTGAGGGAGGAACGACAATGACCCGACACACCGCCACCCGCCGCAGCCTGCTCGGCGCGACGCTTGCCCTGCCAGCCATCGCGACAGCACGCGCCCAAGGGAGCGACTGGCCGACGCGGCCGGTCAGGATGATCGTTCCTTTCCCGCCCGGCCAGGCGGCCGACATCTTCGCAAGGCTTATGGCCGATGAGCTCTCGAAGCAGTGGCCGCAGCGCGTCGTCGTCGAGAATCGCGCCGGCGGTGCGGGGGCGATCGGCATGGAGGCCGTCGCCCGTGCGCCGGCGGACGGCTACACGCTGGGCATAGGCACGTCTGGCACGCTCGGCATCAATCCGTCGGTGATGGCGAGGCTGCCCTACGACGCGGAGCGTGACTTCGCCGCAGTCACGAACATCTTCACGCTGCCGCTCATCTTCGTCGCGCACCCGGATTTCGAGGCGGCGACCATGGCCGAGTTCGTCGCGCTCGCGCGGCGTGCGCCAGGCCATGTGCAGTATGCCTCGGCCGGGCCCGGCACGGCGCAGCACATGACGGCCGCGATGCTCGCGCATCGGCTCGGCCTCGAGATGACCCATGTTGCCTATCGCGGCAGCGGGCCTGCGATGGCCGACCTGATCGCCGGCACCGTCAAGATCATGGTGGACAGCCTGGCGTCCGCCTTGCCGCACATCCAGGCCAATCGCATCCGGCCGCTTGCCGTCACGGGGCGTGCGCGGACACCGCAGCTTCCTGACGTTCCGACGGTCGCCGAGACGGTCTCGCCCGGCTTCGAGGCGCTCGGCTGGTCCGGCATCGTCGCACCTGCCGGAACGCCCGAGGCAATCATCCGCCGCATCAATGCCGACGCGGTGGCCATCCTGCGCGACAAGGCGACGGCCGATCGCATCGTCCAGCTCGGCGGCTTCCCCGACCCCGGCACGCCGGAGGAGTATGCGCGCTTCATCGCGAGCGAGATCTCGAAGTGGCGCGAGGTGGCGCGTGCCGCGAACGTCCGGCTGGACACGTAGCGCGACGGCACCACCCGGTGCGGGGGGCAGCGCGGACGGGACATGATCACGGTCAGGCCACGATCGTCCGCGTCGGCCCCATGACGTCCATCTCGAAGTCGAGCCCGACGACGGGAGGGCGCGCGTAGTGCCAGACGAGGCCAGGCCGCAGCGCGCCGCGTGACCCGAAGCAGGGTCCGAGCAGATGTCCGATGTCGTACACTGTGTAGGCCTGCGGGTTGACCGCATCGGCCCAGGAGAGGCCGAGGGCCGCGAGCCGCCTCTCCATCTCGCCGAGGACGAAGTCGACCTTCTCGCGCAGTGCCTCGGGGTGTGTCTCGCCGTACCGTACGGTACGGTCGCGATACGGCCCATCGCCCTCCGGCGCCTCGCCGCCGCCGGCGATGACGAAGCTTGGTCTGTCCGCGGGGCCACGCGCCGGGATCGTGTAGGAGAAGGCGAACACAACGGGCTCGTCCGGCACGTCGTAGATCGGACAGACATTCGTTCGAGCCACCGGATTGACGCCGTCTCTGTAGATGCCCCAGCGCTCGAGCGCCTCCACGTAGAGGCGGTTGAAGGCAGTGAAGCCCTGGTCGGTGAAGGGGGCGGGTGATCGCAGCTCGCACGCGGCGAACGCGGTTGATGGACGGCCGAGCGAGGCGAGATGCCGCTCGACGAAGGCGAAGGCCTCGGTGAGCGGCAGCGGGCGGTGCAGGCGCACGCGCTCGACCTCGAAACCGTCCTCGGCGGCGATCCCGGCGGAATACTGGAAGACCGACGGGATGAACCGGTAGTTGCCCGGCTCGAAACGGAGTGCCTTCGACACGAATGATCTCCTCCCCATACGACTGGCGCGCGGAGCGGGCTCGGCGCCCCGTCCGTTGGATAGTGGCCGACAGCCGCAAGGGCAGGAACCCACCGAGCGAACCCGCACCGCAGGCAGGCGCCACAAGGTCGCCTAGAAAATGGGCGGCCATTACGCGTGCGATGAATTATCCGGCATCACCGGGAGCATTCGCGCAAGATTTGGGCGAAGGCCGATCGCGCCAACAGCCAGTAGGCCGGTCAGACGCTGGCATGCGGTTTGCTGCGCTGCGGAAACGGACGCTGGGTCGTGCCCGGAACGTCCGGCCATGGGGTGGTTCGGGGCTCATCCCAGGCTGGAGGGCGCGGCATGGCGTACCGGAACGCGCATCCAGGGAGAGACCACATCATGAGACTTTCTCGTCGTTCCCTTCTTGCCGGCGGCGCGGCCATGGCAGCCGCGGGCACCCTTGCAAGCCCCGCCATTCTCCGCGCGCAGGCAGGTCCGATCCGGATCGGCGTGCTGCATTCCCTCTCCGGCACCATGGCCATCAGCGAGACCACGCTGAAAGACGTGATGCTCATGCTCGTCGAGGAGCAGAACAAGAAGGGCGGCGTGCTCGGCCGGCGCATCGAGCCCGTGGTGGTCGATCCCGCCTCGAACTGGCCACTCTTCGCCGAGCGTGCGCGCGAGCTGATCAGCGTTCAGCGCGTGGCCGCCGTGTTCGGCTGCTGGACCTCCGTCAGCCGCAAGTCGGTGCTGCCCGTCTTCGAGGAGCTGAACAACATCCTCTTCTATCCCGTGCAGTACGAGGGCGAGGAGAGCAGCAAGAACATCTTCTACACCGGTGCGGCGCCGAACCAGCAGGCCATTCCTGCCGTCGACTACCTGATGACGGACGAGAACGTGCAGCGCTGGGCGCTGCTCGGCACGGACTATGTCTATCCGCGCACCACGAACCGGATCCTCGATGCCTACCTGAAGCAGAAGGGCGTCGCGGCCGACGACATCCTCGTGAACTACACCCCGTTCGGCCACGCCGACTGGCAGAGCATCGTCGCGCAGGTGAAGCGCTTCGGCTCCGCCGGGAAGAAGACGGCCGTGGTCTCGACCATCAACGGCGACGCCAACGTTCCCTTCTACAAGGAGCTCGCCAACCAGGGCATCAAGGCGACCGACATTCCCGTCGTTGCCTTCTCGGTCGGCGAGGAGGAGCTGGCGGGCATCGATACCGCGCCGCTGGTCGGCCATCTCGCGGCCTGGAACTACTTCATGTCGGTCGATACCCCGATCAACAAGGAGTTCATCTCCACCTGGCATGGCTTCATCAAGAACCCGCGCCGGGTGACGAACGACCCGATGGAGGCGCACGTCATCGGCTTCAACATGTGGATCGAGGCGGTGAAGAAGGCCGGCACGACGGAGGCCGACCCGGTGATCGACGCGCTGATCGGCGTCGCCGTGCCGAACCTGACAGGTGGCATCTCGACGATGATGCCGAACCACCACATCACCAAGCCGGTGTTGATTGGCGAGGTTCAGGCCGATGGACAGTTCAGTACGGTATGGCAGACGCCCGGCACGGTGGTCGGCGACGAATGGTCCGACTATCTCGAGGGCTCCAAGGACCTGATCGCCGATTGGCGCGCGCCGATGCGCTGCGGCAACTTTAACGTGCGCGCCGGCCGCTGCGGCGGCGGCTGAGCATGGTGGCGAGGTGGGGGACGGCGGGGCATTCCCCCGGCGTCCCCTCCCTGTGCACGGCGGGTCGGGCGGTTCGGCGCATCGTCGCGACTCTCGCGATCCTGCTTGGTCTCGCGGCGCCTGCCGCTGCACAGGGTGGCGTGCAGGGCGAGGCGATCCGCGCTCTCGCGACCACGAACTTCGACGAACTGGCCAGGGCCGTCGAGCGCCTCGCCTTGAGCGGGGAGCCGAACGCGCTCGGCATCGTCGAGGCCCTGCGCGACGGAACGCTGCTGTTCCGCCAGGCCGACCGCGCCGTGTTCTGGCGCGATGCCCAGGGTCGGATGCGCGATGCCGCGACAGGCGAGGTGGCCGAGGGCGTTGCCCCTGCCGCCTTGCGGCCACTCAGGGTGAACAATCGCGTGCGCCGCGCGATCGATGCGACGATCGGCGCACTCTCGCTGTCGAACCCCGATCCGCGCGTAAGGCTCGCGGCGGCGGAGCGCGTGTTCCGTTCGCGCGACCCCGACGCCATCCCCGCTCTCGACGCGCAGCTCGCCCGCGAGACCGAGGCGCGCGTCCGCCATGCAATGGAGGCCGCGCGCGCCGCAGCCGTGCTCGGCTCCGCCATGGCGGACGATGCGAAGCTCGCCGCGGTCGCGCTCATTGCCAGGCGCGGCGATCTCGAGGCGAGGAACCTCCTCGCCGGCCTCGCCGGCGTGAGCGAGGCGGTGGCGCAGGCTGCCGCGGCTGGTGTGGCGGCGATCGACAGGCGCCAGGCGATGCTGCGCATCGTCCAGGACATCTACTACGGCATCAGCCTCGGCTCGGTTCTGCTGCTCGCCGCGATCGGGCTTGCCGTCACCTTCGGAACCATGGGCGTGATCAACATGGCCCATGGCGAGATGGTGATGCTCGGCGCCTACACGACGTTCGTCGTGCAGGAAGCGATGCGACGGAACGCGCCCTGGCTGCTCGACTGGTCTCTCGCCTTCGCCGTTCCGCTCGCCTTCCTCGTCTCCGCACTCGCCGGAGCGCTGGTCGAGCGCCTGATCATCCGCTTCCTTTATGGCCGTCCGCTCGAGACGCTTCTGGCCACCTTCGGCCTGTCGCTGGTTCTGCAGCAGGCGGTGCGCACGATCTTCGGCCCCAACAACCGCGAGGTCGGCAATCCGTCCTGGATGAGCGGGGCGTTCGAGCTCGGCGGCGTGCTGGTCACCTGGAACAGGCTCTGGATCATCGTGTTCTCGATGATCGTGCTGTTCGGGCTGATGCTCGTTCTGCGCCGCACCGCCTTCGGGCTTGCGATGCGGGCGGTGACGCAGAACCGTCGCATGGCCGGGAGCATGGGCATCCGCACGCCCTGGGTCGACTGCATGACCTTCGCGCTCGGCTCGGGCGTGGCGGGGCTTGCGGGCGTGGCGCTGAGCCAGATCGACAACGTAAGTCCCAACCTCGGGCAGAGCTACATCATCGACAGCTTCATGGTGGTGGTGTTCGGCGGGGTGGGCAATCTCTGGGGAACGCTTGTCGCGGCGATGACGCTCGGCATCGTCAACAAGCTCCTCGAGCCGATCGCCGGTGCCGTCCTCGGCAAGATCGTCGTGCTGCTGCTGCTTGTCCTCTTCATTCAGCGCAAGCCGCGCGGACTGTTCCCGCTCAAAGGCCGCGCGGTGGAGAGCTGAGGCGATGCGCACGGCCCTTTTCTCCGATCGCCTCGTCGTCGCCGTCGCGATCATCGTCGCGCTGGTCACGTTCGCCATCGGCATCGGCAACCTCGCCTTCCCGCCAGGCTCGGTGCTGCACGTGCCGACCTATGTGGTGAGCCTCTCGGGCAAGTATCTCTGCTACGCCCTGCTTGCGCTCGGCATCGATCTCGTCTGGGGCTATGGCGGAATCCTCAGTCTCGGCCATGGCGTGTTCTTCGGCCTCGGCGGGTACGCGATGGGCATGCACCTGATGCGGCTGATCGGGCCGCGCGGCGTCTATGGCCACGCAGTGCTGCCGGACTTCATGGTGTTCCTGAACTGGAAGGAACTGCCCTGGTACTGGTACGGGTTCGACAGCTTCGCCTTCGCGATGCTGATGGCGATGCTCGTGCCCGGCCTGCTCGCCTTCGGCTTCGGCTTCCTTGCCTTCCGCGCGCGCGTCAGCGGCGTCTATCTCTCGATCATCACCCAGGCGCTCACCTTCGCCACCATGCTTGCCTTCTTCCGCAACGACATGGGCTTCGGCGGCAACAACGGGCTGACCGATTTCCGCGAGCTGCTCGGCTTCAGCCTCCGGACCGACGAGATGCGCGTCGGCCTGCTCTGGGCAAGCGGCGTTGCGGTTCTGCTTGGCCTTGCCGTTTGCCGGCTGATGGTGGCGAGCCGCTTCGGCAAGGTGCTGCTCGCGGTGCGCGACGCCGAGGCGCGGGTGCGGTTCCTCGGCTACCGCCCCGAATCCTACAAGCTCGTCGCGCTTGTCGTCTCTGCCGTCATGGCCGGCATCGCCGGCGCGCTCTACGTGCCCCAGGTGGGCATCATCAACCCTTCAGAGTTCGCGCCGATGAATTCGATCGAGGCGGTGATCTGGGTCGCGGTCGGCGGACGGGGAACGCTTGCCGGCGCGGTCGTTGGCGCGGTCGCCGTCAACCTGCTCAAGACGTTCTTCACGACGCGGCTGCCCGAGATCTGGCTCTTCGCGCTCGGCGGCCTCTTCATTCTCGTGACGCTGCTCATTCCGCGCGGCATCGTTGGCGGGATTGTCACGGCCGAGCGTCGCCGGGCCGTCGGCGCGGCACCCATCGCGGGTCCGGCATGACGACGCAGCAGGGAGACACCCTTCTCTATCTCGACGGCGTGACGGTGACGTTCGATGGGTTCCGCGCGCTGAACACCCTCTCCCTTGTCCTCACAGCCGGGGAGATGCGCGCCGTGATCGGCCCGAACGGCGCGGGCAAGACGACGATGATGGACGTCATCACCGGCAGGACGCGCCCCGACGCAGGCAAGGCCATCTTCGGCGACGGTCACGATCTCACCCGCCTCGACGAGCCGGCCATCGCCGCGCTCGGCATCGGGCGCAAGTTCCAGAAGCCCACCGTGTTCGAGACGCAGACGGTGGAGGACAATGTGCTGCTCGCACTTGAGGGTGACCGGCGGGCGCGCCGCGCCTTCCGGTTCGCCTCCACCCTGCCCGAGCGGGAGCGGATCGATCAGATCCTCGAGACCGTGCACCTCTCCAATCATCGCGAGCGCCTCGCGGGCGGGCTCTCGCACGGGCAGAAGCAGTGGCTGGAGATCGGCATGCTGCTCGCGCAGGACCCCGAACTCCTGCTCGTGGACGAGCCCGTCGCGGGCATGACAGATGCCGAGACGGAGGAGACCTCCCAACTCCTCGTCGAGATCAACCGCTCGCACAGCATCCTCGTCGTCGAGCACGACATTGCCTTCGTCCGCGCCCTCGGCGTGAAGGTCACGTGCCTGCACGAGGGAAGTGTGCTTGCCGAGGGGTCGATCGACCATGTGAGCGCGAACCCGCGCGTCATCGAAGTCTATCTCGGGCGCTGACCGGTGCTCATCGTCTCAGGCATCGACCTCTTCTATGGCGCGGCACAGGCGCTGCGGCGCGTCTCGCTCACGGCCCCGCGCGGCGAGGTCACCTGCATCCTCGGCCGCAATGGCGTGGGCAAGACGTCGCTCCTGCGCGCCATCGTCGGGCAGCACAGGATCGCTGCCGGCTCGATCACCTGGGAGGGGGAGGAGATCGGCGCCCTGCCGCCCTGGGAAAGGGCGCGGCGCGGCATAAGCTCGGTGCCGCAGGGGCGTGACATCTTCCCGCTTCTGACGGTGCAGGAGAACCTCGAGACGGGCTTCGCCGTGCTGCCGCGCGGGAAGCGGCACATGCCGGACGAGATTTTCGACCTGTTCCCGGTCCTGAAGCAGATGCTGGGCCGCCGTGGCGGCGATCTCTCCGGCGGTCAGCAGCAGCAGCTTGCCATCGCCCGCGCGCTGGTGATGCGCCCGCGCCTGCTCGTTCTCGACGAGCCGACGGAGGGCATCCAGCCCTCGATCATCAAGGATATCGCGCGCGTCATCACCCTGTTGCGCGATCGCGGCGAGATGGCCATCCTCCTTGTCGAGCAGTATTTCGACTTCGCGAAGGAGCTTGCCGGGTCCGCCGTCATCATGGACAGGGGCGAGGTCGTGCTCTCGGGTCCACTTCTGACGCTCGACGAGGGCGATGTCAGACGGCGTCTCACGGTCTAGTGCTCTCTCCCTGTCGTTGCCGCGCGCATCGGGGCGCCTTGCCATGTCGTTCGCCCGTCGCGGGGCACTGACGGAGATCGCACGCTTCGAGCAGCAGGGCTCGCTGCGCGCGCGCCTGCCGCGCCCGGAGCGCGGCGCGCTTGCCGGCGCCGTGGTGCTCAACACCGCCGGCGGAATCGCCTCGGGCGATCGGTTCTCCACCAGCGTCACCTGGCGCGAGGGCGCCGAAGCGACCGTGAGCGCCGCCGCCGCAGAGCGTGTCTATCGTGCCCGCGACGATGATCGTCCCGCTCGGGTCGATGCGACGCTCGAGATCGGCCCGGACGCGCTTGCCGAATGGCTTCCGCAGGAGACCATCCTGTTCGATGGCGCACGACTCGACCGCTCGCTGTCCGTCTCCCTTGGCCGAGGCGCCTCGATGCTCCTCGTCGAGGCGGTCGTGTTCGGCCGCACGGCGCGGGGCGAGCGCATGCTGCACGGGCAGTTCCGTGACCGGATCGATATCCACCGCGAGGGCACCCTCGTTCACGCCGACCGGATCAGGCTCGAAGGCTCGGTCGCAGCGATCCTGGACCGTGCAGCGGTGGCGCGCGGTGGCGCAGCGATTGCTTCGATCATCTGGGCGGGGGAGGGCGGAGAGATCGTCCGCGACCGCCTGCGCGAAGCCTTCGCGCGGGAGGCTCGCGAAGGCGTGGAGGCGGGGGCGAGCCTGCGCGATGGTCTGTTGCTGTCGCGCATCGTCGCCGCCGATGGTGCGGCGTTGCGTCGGATGGTTGTGGCAGGGCTTGGGGCACTGAGGCAGAATCGGCCGCTGCCGCGCGTGTGGCAATGCTGAGGAACCGTGCATGAACCTTTCCCCGCGGGAGAAGGACAAGCTGCTCATCGCCGTTGCCGCCATGGTGGCGCGCCGGCGCCTCGAGCGTGGGGTGAAGCTGAACCACCCGGAGGCGATCGCGCTGATCACCGACTTCGTGCTCGAGGGGGCGCGCGATGGCCGAAGCGTCGCTGACCTGATGGCCGCAGGCGCCGGCGTCATCACCCGCGCTCAGGTGATGGAGGGCGTGGCGGAGATGATCCACGACGTGCAGGTGGAAGCGACCTTCCCCGACGGCACCAAGCTCGTCACCGTCCACCGCCCGATCCGCTGAGGAGTCGACCGATGATCCCTGGCGAGGTGTTCCCCGCGGAAGGCGAGATTGAGCTCAACGCCGGCGTGCCGCGTACCACTCTTGTCGTCGCCAATACCGGCGACCGGCCAGTGCAGGTCGGCAGCCACTACCACTTTGCCGAAACGAACCCGGCTCTTGCGTTCGACCGGGAGGCGGCGCGCGGCAAGCGGCTCGATATCGCCTCTGGCACCGCCGTCCGCTTCGAGCCCGGGCAGACCCGCGAGGTCACGCTCGTACCCTTCCGCGGCGCGAGGATCGTCACCGGCTTTCGCCAGGCGGTGATGGGCCCGCTCGAGAAGGCCTGAGGGGAGAGGAGCCATGGCCCGCATCACGCGCGCTGCCTATGCCGACATGTTCGGTCCCACGGTGGGAGACCGCGTGCGCCTCGCCGACACCGACCTGATCGTCGAGGTGGAGAAGGATTTCACGCTCTACGGAGAGGAGGTGAAGTTTGGCGGCGGGAAGGTGATCCGCGATGGGATGGGGCAGTCGCAGGCGAGCCGGGCCGAGGGCGCCATCGATACGGTGATCACCAACGCGCTGATCATCGATCACTGGGGCATCGTGAAGGCCGATGTCGGGCTGAAGGACGGGCGCATCGCTGCCATCGGCAAGGCCGGCAATCCCGACGTCCAGCCTGGCGTGACCATCATCGTCGGCCCTGGAACGGAAGTGATCGCGGGCGAGGGCAAGATCCTCACTGCCGGCGGCATCGACTGCCACATCCACTTCATCTGCCCTCAGCAGGTCGAGGATGCGATCGCCTCCGGCATCACCACCATGGTCGGCGGCGGCACCGGGCCTGCCACAGGTACCGCGGCCACCACCTGCACGCCTGGGCCTTGGCATCTCGCGCGCATGCTGCAGGCGGTCGAGGGGCTGCCCGTGAACATCGCGCTCGCGGGCAAGGGCAATGCCTCGCGCCCCGCAGCGCTCGAGGAGATGATCCGCGCCGGCGCCTCCTCGATGAAGCTGCACGAGGATTGGGGCACCACGCCGGCCGCGATCGACTGCTGCCTCGAGGTGGCTGACCGCTTCGACGTCCAGGTGATGATCCACACCGACACGCTGAACGAGAGCGGTTTCGTCGAGGATACGATCGCCGCGGTCAAGGGTCGCACCATCCACGCCTTCCACACGGAAGGCGCGGGCGGCGGCCACGCGCCGGACATCATCCGCGTTGCGGGTCTTGCCAACGTCATCCCCTCCAGCACGAACCCGACGCGGCCCTTCACGGTCAACACCATCGACGAGCATCTCGACATGCTGATGGTGTGCCATCACCTCGACAGCAACATCCCAGAGGATGTCGCCTTCGCCGAGAGCCGGATACGGCGCGAAACGATCGCGGCAGAGGACATCCTGCACGACATGGGTGCGTTCTCGATCATCTCCTCTGACAGCCAGGCGATGGGCCGTGTAGGCGAGGTGCTGATCCGCACCTTCCAGACCGCGCACAAGATGAAGGTCCAGCGCGGACGGCTCGAGGGGGAGGCGGGCGAGAACGACAATCTCCGCGTGCGCCGCTACATCGCGAAGGTGACGATCAACCCGGCCATCGCGCAGGGCATCGCCGACGTCGTTGGTTCGGTCGAGGTCGGCAAGCTCGCCGATCTCTGCCTCTGGAGCCCAGCCTTCTTCGCGGTGAAGCCCGATCTCGTGATCAAGGGCGGCTCGATCATCCGCGCTGCGATGGGCGACCCGAATTCCTCGATCCCCACGCCGCAGCCGGTGCATGACCGGCCGATGTTCGCGGCCTTTGGCACCGCCATCGGTGCGCATTGCGTCACCTTCCTCTCGGCAGCGGCGATCGACGCGGGCGTGCCCGCGGCGCTCAGGCTCTCGCGCATGATCGAGCCGGTGCGCAACACCCGCGGCGGCATCGGCAAGCGCAGCATGGTGCTGAACGATGCCTGCCCATTCATCGAGGTGGACCCGGAAACCTACGAGGTTCGGGCGGATGGCGCGCTGCTCACCTGCGAACCCGCAACCGTGCTGCCCATGGCGCAGCGCTACTTCCTCTACTGACGATGCTTCGCGCCACGGAGGTTATTTCCGCAGGGGGCTGGAGCGGTGCGTCCGACGACGAAGTGGTGCTCGACCATGACCGGCGGCACCGGCGGCGCATCAGGCTCACGACGTCGTCTGGCGTCCAGGTACTGCTTGATCTCGCGCGCGCACGGCACCTGCGCGAGGGCGATGCGCTCCTCTGCGAGAACGGCCACCGCATCCGTGTCCGCGCCGCAGCCGAGCCGCTTCTCGAGATCGCTGCGCCGGATGCGGCGGCGCTCGTGCGCATTGCCTGGCATCTCGGCAATCGTCACCTGCCGACGCAGCTTCTCGGCGATCGCATCCGAATCCGCGCCGATCATGTGATCGCGCAGATGGTCGAGGGTCTCGGCGGCACTGCGACGGCTGTTGATGCGCCGTTCGACCCGGAGGGCGGCGCCTATGCGGGCGGGCACCACCATCACCACCACGATCATGACGATGATGATGAACGCGGGGCGCCAAGGGCGCCGACGACGCTCGCGGGAGACCATGACCTCGGCTCCTGATCGCACGCTCGAGCCGGCTGCTCTCTGGCGGCTGCTGCTCTGGAGCTCTCCCGCCTTCCCCGTTGGTGCCTTCTCGCACGCGCATGGCCTGGAATGGTCGGTCGAGGCGGGGGAGGTAAGCGATGCGGCAAGTCTTCTCGCCTGGATGGAGGATCTCCTCCAGCATGGCAGCGGGTGGAGCGATGCTGTGTTCCTCGCGCACGCGCACCGGGCCGCGGTGGCACGCGACGGAAA
Source organism: Elioraea rosea (assembly GCF_007644105.1). GTDB lineage: Bacteria > Pseudomonadota > Alphaproteobacteria > Acetobacterales > Acetobacteraceae > Elioraea_A > Elioraea_A rosea. The sequence goes on from NZ_VFAC01000003.1 coordinate 65,958, forward strand.
GGCGCTGGCGGCGATCGCATCGCTCTCGGCCGCCTTCGCACCTTCCCTGGAGCGGCAGGTCGAGCAACTCGCACAGGGAGCGGCCTTTGCTCGCGCGCTTGCAGCCGCCTGGCCAGCCATCGCCGAGGCGCTGCCGCCACCCGAGAGGCTGACCTACGCCGTCGCGTTCGGTGCTGCCGCCGGAGCCGCCGGCATCGCGCTCGACAATGCTCTTACGGCCCATCTCCAGGCCTTCGCCGGCATGGTCGTTTCCGCCGCCGTGCGGCTCGTTCCGCTCGGTCAGAGCGACGGGCTTCGTGTTCTCGCCGCGCTCGAGCGCAGCGTCGCCGCCCTCACGGCTTCTGCCGGCGAAGCAGCGATCGAGGATGCGGGGGGAGCCTGCTTCCGCGCCGATATCGCCTCGATGGCGCACGAAACCCAGTACACGAGGTTGTTCCGAACATGAGACGTTCCGCATCGGGCCCGCTTCGCGTCGGCGTCGGTGGTCCTGTCGGCACCGGCAAGACGGCGCTGATGGATGCGCTCTGCAAGCGCTTCCGCACGGCCTACGAGATCGCCGCGATCACCAACGACATCTACACCAAGGAGGATGCGGAGTTTCTCACACGCGCGGGCTCCCTGCCGGCCGAGCGCATCCTTGGGATCGAGACCGGCGGCTGCCCGCACACGGCCATTCGCGAGGATGCCTCGATCAACCTCGCCGGCGTCGCCGAGCTCACGAAGCGCTTTCCCGCCCTCGACCTGATCCTGATCGAGAGCGGCGGCGACAACCTGGCCGCGACCTTCAGCCCGGAGCTCGCCGATCTCACGATCTACGTGATCGACGTCTCGGCGGGAGACAAGATTCCGCGCAAAGGGGGGCCCGGGATCACGCGGTCGGACCTTCTCGTCATCAACAAGATCGACCTTGCGCCACATGTCGGCGCCTCGCTCGCCGTCATGGACCGCGACGCGCGGAAGATGCGCGGCGAGCGGCCGTTCGTGTTCAGCAACATCCGCGCCGGCGAGGGCGTCGAGGAGGTGGCACGGTTCGTCGAACGCCAGGGTGGCCTCGCAGGCTGAGGAGAAGCGTAGACCCTGGCCGCGGCGCGCTGGAGTGACCGTGGGCCGGGGTTGCCCGCGTGCGGGCTTCGTCCCCGCCGGCTCGGGCGTGGCGGAGAGGTCAGAGCCGCTCGCGCACTTCGCTGGCGACAGCCTCTGCGGTGATGCCGAAATGGTCGTAGAGAGCGTCGTCCGGCCCTGAGGTTCCGAAGCCGCTCATGCCGACGAACCCGCCGTCGGGGCCGATGTACCTGTCCCACCCGAGCCTGACGGCAGCCTCCACCGCCACCCGAACGGTGCCGGCGCCAAGGACATCGTTGCGATACGCGTCATCCTGCTGCTCGAAGAGCGCCCAGCACGGCATGGAGACGACAGCGGTCGGCACGCCCTCGGCTTCGAGCGTCGCGCGCGCCGCAAGTGCGATCGCGACCTCCGTGCCGGTGGCCAGAAGCGTCGCACGCCGCTCCCCACCGGTCGCCTCGGCAAGCACGTAGGCACCCCTGGCGGACCGGTTCTCGCCGGTGCTCGCGGCATCGCGTGCGGGTCCGAGCTTCTGGCGCGGAAAGACGAGACACGAGGGGCCGGAACGGTTCGCCAGGGCGAGTTCCCATGCCTCGGCTGCCTCCACGCCGTCGGCGGGGCGGAAGACGAGCATGTTCGGGATCGCACGGAGGCTTGCAAGGATCTCGACAGGCTGGTGCGTCGGGCCGTTGCGGCCGATGCCGATCGAGTCGTGGCTGAACACGAACACCGTCGGCAGGCCCATCATCGCCGCGAGCCGGAACGTGGGCCGCTCGTAATCGGCGAAGACGAGATAGGTGACGCCAACGGGCACCACGCCGCTATGCGCGACCATCCCGTTCAGCATCGCGCCCATCGCGTGCTCGCGCACGCCGTAGTGAAGGTAGCGCCCCCCGCGGTCCTCGGCCGTGAAGGCGGAAAGCGAGCGCTTGTGCTTCGTCGCCGCCTCAAGGTCGGGCGCGCCGCTAAGGAGTTCGGGAATGGCGGCCGCGAGGCGATCGACGATCTCTCCCGAGAAGAAGATGCCGAACTCGCTCCGCCCCGCGGCTTCGCGTGCGTAGCTCTGCAGCGTGTCGCGCCACCCTTCGGGCAGGTCACCCTTCGAGACGCGGTCGACCAGCGCGCGCTTCTCGGCCGGAAGGGAGGCAACGCGCGCGGTCCATTCCGCGTGTGCTGCCTCCGCACGGCGTCCGGCCATGCGCCAGGCGGAGAGGATGTCCTCAGGGATTGCGAAGGCCTCGCCTTCCCAGCCGAGCCGCGCGCGCGCGGCCTCCGTGTTCTCGCGCGTGAGCTTGCCCGCATGCGCGCTGCGCGTACCCTCGAGCCCGGGCACGCCGCGGCCGATCATGGTCCGGCAGGCGATCAGCGAGGGGCGGGGGTCAGACTTCGCAGCCTCTATGGCGGCCGAGACAGCCTCCATGTCGTGACCCTCGACCCGCTGGACATGCCAGCCCGCTGCGCGGAACCGCGCGTCCATGTCCTCGCTGATCGACTGGCCGACGGCGCCGTCGTCCTGGATCAGGTTGTCGTCCCAAAGCCAGGTCATCTTGCCCAAGCGGAGGTGGCCCGCGAGCGAGATCACCTCATGCGCGATGCCCTCCTGCAGGCAGCCATCCCCGACAAGCGCCCAGGTGCGATGATCGACGATGCCGGGGCCGAGCAGGTGGTTGAGGTAGGCCTCGGCCACCGCCATGCCGGTGGCGTTGGCGATGCCCTGGCCGAGCATGCCGGTGGTGATCTCGATGCCGGCTTCCGGCTCGCGCTCCGGGTGGCCCTGGCAGATCGAGCCGATCTCACGGAAGGTCTTGAGCGCGGAAAGCGGCATGTGGGCGTAGCCGGTTAGATAGAGCAGCGAATAGAGCAGCATCGAGCCATGGCCGTTCGATTGCACGAAACGGTCACGGTCGAACCAGGTCGGATCGGCGGGGTTGAACTTCAGGTGCCGTGTGAAGAGGGCGGTGGCGATCTCGGCCGCGCCCAGCGGCGTGCCCCAATGCCCCTCGCCCACGCGCTCGCACGCATCGACGGTGAGGATGCGGATCGCATCGGCCATGCGCCGTGGATCGACGTTCGACATGCGCTTCCCTCCCTTGCGTCCTGCCATCCGTCGCGTGCGGCAAAGTCACCGGCAAGAGAGAATTTTGCGCCCGATGATGAACCTGTTTCATCATCCGTCCATGAAGCTCCATTTGCCGCTCTCCGCCCTGCGCGCCTTCGAGGCCGTCTCGCGCACCGGCTCCTTCCGCGCCGCCGCGACCGATCTCGGCCTGACGCCGAGCGCGGTGAGCCACGCCATCCGCGGGCTCGAGGACCTGCTTGCCGCCCCGCTTTTCGTGCGGGAGGGGAGGGGCATTCGGCTCACGCCCCAGGGCGAGACGTTGATGCGCCACGTCGAGCGCGGGTTCGGCGAACTGCGCCTCGGCATCGGCTCGATCGCCGCGCGGGGGCCGGAACGTTTGCGGCTTCACTGCGCCCCGAGCTTCGCCGCGCAATGGCTGGTGCCGCGGCTCAAGCGCCTTCTCGAGGAGAATGCCGGGCTCGAGGTCAGGATCGCGGCGGGGGCGGACTACACGCGCTTCCGCGGCGACGAGTTCGATGCCGACATCGTCTACGGCGCGCCGCAGCCGGAGCACTATGGCGCGCAGGCCTACCAGGCGCTTGCCATCATGCCGCTCGGTCGGGAGACGGTGACGCCGCTCTGCGCGCCGTCGCTCGCCGGCGCGATCCGCACGCCGCGTGACCTGCTGGGCCAAACGCTGATCGAAAGTGCGGTGAAGAAGGTGCGCTGGCCCGACTGGTTCTCGGCTAACGGCCTCGTCGGCCCCGAGAGTGCGGGCCCGCGCTTCGACCGCAGCTTCCTCTCCCTCTCCGCCGCTGCCGAGGGACTTGGCGTGGCGCTGGAATCCCTCCGCTTCGCCGAACGCGAGCTCGCCTCCGGCCGCCTCGTGCGCCCCCTGGCCGGCGTGGCGGCGGACGTGACCTATGTCGGGCACTGGCTCGTCTTTCCCCGCGCGCGTCGCTACGCGCCGGCGCTGCGGCTCTTCATCGACTGGCTTGGGCGCGAGCTCGGACTCCCCCTCGATCTCGCGGCCTACGAGACCGCACCGAGGCAATGATGAACCAGGCTCACTGAAGGGCCGGTTTTTCTCACTTGCCGGTGAGGCGGCTGCTCAGGAACATCCCACCCAAGAATACGAAGGGAGGATGGTGTGCTGCTTGCCAACAAGACGGCGGTGATCTCTGGCGCGGCGAGCGAACGCGGCATCGGCCTTGCCACCGCTCGGCTCTTTGCAGAGCACGGCGCGCGCGTTGCCATCTTCGACATCGATGAAGCTGGCGCCACGGCCGCCGCAGCCTCCCTCGGGCCGCAGCATGTCGGCATCCGGTGCGACGTGTCCGACCTCGCGAGCTGCAAGGCCGCCGCCGAGGCAGCCATCGCCGCCTTTGGCCATGTCGATATCCTGATCAACAACGCCGGCATCACCCAGCCTCTCAAGATCATGGACATCGGCCCGGAGAACTGGGAGCGGGTGATCGACGTCAACCTCTCCGGCGTTCTCTACCTCAGCCAGGCCTTCATCCCGCACATGCGCGCGCGCAAGCAGGGGGCGATCGCCTGCATGAGCTCGGTCTCCGCCCAGCGCGGTGGCGGCATCTTCGGCGGGCCTCACTACTCCGCGGCGAAGGCGGGCGTGCTCGGGCTTGCCAAGGCGATGGCGCGCGAGCTCGGCCCCGATGGCATCCGCGTCAACTGCGTCACCCCTGGCCTCATCCAGACAGACATCACCGGAGGCAAGCTGACGCCTGAGATGAAGGACGAGATCAGGAAGGGCATTCCGCTGAACCGGCTGGGCGATGCGATCGACGTGGCGCGGATCTATCTCTTCCTCGCCTCCGATCTCTCCGCCTACGTCACCGGTGCGGTGATCGACGTCAATGGTGGGATGCTGATCCACTGATGGCGGAAGCCCGGCTCACCAACGCCCCCGGCCTCGCGGAGCGCGCGCGCCGCATCCGCCTGCACGCGCTGAGGATGGGCGAGGTGCAGGGGCAGGGCTATATCGCCCAGGCGCTCGGCATCGCCGACGTGCTCTCGGTGGCCTATTTCCACGCCATGAGGTACCGGGCGGAAGAGCCGTCCTGGGAGGGGCGTGACCGGTTCCTTCTGTCGATCGGGCACTACGCGATCGCTCTCTATGCCGCGCTTGCAGAAGCGGGGATCATCCCTCTCTCCGAACTCGAGACCTATGGCGGGGATGACAGCCGCCTGCCCATGTCCGGCATGGCGGCCTGCACGCCGGGGATGGAGATCACGGGCGGCTCGCTCGGCCAGGGGCTGACAGTGGCCATAGGCATGGGGCTTGGCCTGAAGCGCAAGGGGTCCGCCGCCAGCGTCTACACGCTTCTGTCCGATGGCGAACTCAACGAGGGTGCGACGTGGGAGGCCGCGATGTCGGCCACCCATTGGAAGCTCGACAACCTCATCGCACTCGTCGACGTGAACCAGATGCAGGCTGATGGCCGTTCCTCCTCCGTGCTCGGCTTCGAGCCGCTCGAGGAGAAGTGGCGGGCCTTCGGCTGGCATGCGCAGCGTGTCGACGGCAACGACATCCCGAGCCTCGTCGCGGCCTTCGATGCTGCGCGTGCGGCCACAGTGCCTGGCCCCCGGGTGATCATCTGCGACACGCGGATGGCGCGCGGCGTGCCGTTCCTCGAGGCGCGGGAGAAGAGTCACTTCCTCCGCGTCGAGCCGCATGAATGGGCCGAGGCCATCGCGATCGTGGAAGGAGCGCGGGCATGAGCGTCGCGGCCCGGAAACGGCTCACGACCTCGGCCATGATCGCCTCCCTCGCGTCCGAGGGGCAGAGGACCGAGGCTGCGCCGTTCGGCGAAGCGCTCTGCCGCCTCGCGGAGGCCGACCCGCGCATCGTCGGCATGACGGCGGATCTCGCCAAGTACACCGACCTGCATGTCTTCGCCGCCCGCTTTCCTGACCGCTTCTACCAGATGGGCATGGCGGAGCAGCTGCTGATGGGCGCGGCCGCCGGAATGGCGCGCGAGGGGTTCATGCCCTTCGCCACTACTTATGCGGTGTTCGCCTCCCGCCGCGCCTATGACTTCATCTGCATGGCCATCGCGGAGGAGTCTTTGCCGGTGCGGATCGTCTGCGCCCTGCCAGGGCTGACGACGGGGTACGGGCCGAGCCACCAGGCGACGGATGATCTCGCCATCTTCCGCGGCATGCCGGGGATGACGATCATCGACCCGTGCGATGCGCTCGACATCGCCGAAGCCGTGCCCGCGATCGCCGCGCACCCGGGCCCCGTCTACATGCGGCTCCTGCGCGGCAACGTGCCGCTGGTGCTCGACGAATACGGGTACCGCTTCCGCCTCGGCCGCGCCGCGCTGCTGCGTGACGGCGCCGAAGTGCTCATCATCTCCTCCGGCATCATGACGATGCGCGCGCTCGAGGCGGCGAAGCTGCTGGCTGAGGACCGCGTCTCGGCGGCGGTGCTGCACAGCCCGACGATCAAGCCGCTCGATGCCGAGACGATCCTGGCCGAGGCTGGGCGTCCTGGGCGCCTCGTGGTCGTGGCTGAGAACCACAGTGAGGTGGGCGGCCTGGGCGAGGCTGTCGCGGCGACGCTTCTGCGCGCGGGCCTGGCCCCCCGGTTCCGGCAGATCGCGCTGCCCGACAGGTTCCTCGATGCCGGCGCGCTGCCGACATTGCATGACCGCTACGGCATCTCGGCCGAGGCCGTGGCGCGACGCATCAGGGAGTGGCTCTGATCGGGGAACGGATCGACCGATGCCGCGCCGGGACGGGCGGCTGACACTGCGGGCGGAAGCCGCCCGTACAATGGAACCATAATAGGGAAGGAACGAACATCATGACCAACTGGATGAAGGCCACACGACGCGGCGCCCTGCTTGGTGCCGGCGCGCTGCTCGCAGCTCCCTCCATCGCGCGCGGGCAGGGGCAAATACGTCTCACGCTTGGCCACAATGCAGCGCGCGGCAATCCTCGCTGGGTCGCGGCCGATCATTTCGCGGAACTCGTTAAGACGCGGACCAACGGCCGCATCGAGATCCGCGTGGCAGGGGCTGCGCAGCTCGGCGATGACCTTGCGATGCTGACCGCGCTTCGCACCGGCACCCTGGACATGTCGGTCAACAGCCAGGGGCCTGCCTCGTCGCTTGTGCCGGAGATGGCAGCACTCGGCCTTCCCTTCCTGTTCGCGACCAACGCGCAGGCCTATCGCCTGGTCGACGGTGCGGTGGGGCAGAACCTCGCCCGCCGGTTCGAACCGCTCGGCCTCCTTCTCGTCAGCTACTGGGACAACGGCATTCGCCACATCACCAACAGCCGCCGGCCGATCACCACGCCGGACGATCTGCGCGGCCTCAAGATCCGCACGCCTGCGGACCCGGCGACGATCGACACATTCCAGGCACTTGGCGCGGCCACGCAACAGATCAACTTCTCCGAGCTCTACGTGGCGCTGCAGCAGGGCGTCGTCGATGGGCAGGAGAACCCGCTCGCCAACATCCACTCCTCGAAGCTCTTCGAGGTGAACAAGTACATCTCGCTCTCCGCGCACAAGTGGGAGAGCACGCCTGTTCTCGTCAGCCGCATTGCGCGCGGGCGGCTCAACGATGCCGACTGGCGCACCATGCTCGACGCGATGAAGGAAGCGGAGGCGATGAACCGCCGCATCATGGTCGAGAGCGACACGACGCTCCTCGCCGAGTTCAAGGGCAACGCCAATGTCGCGGTGAACGAGGTCAACCAGGACGCTTTCCGTACCGCTACGGCCGGCGTTCTCGATGCGTGGGAGAAGCGTCCCTTCGGCGAATTCGTGCGCGAGGTGCGCCGGGCTGCCACGGCCTGAGGCAGCGCGCCGGGAAGGGCGCGGTGAAGGCCATCCTGCTCGGCGGGGCGGCGGCGATCGATCGCGCCGTCGCCCTTCTCTGCCGCGTCATCGTCGCAGCGACGGGGCTCGTGCTGCTCGCGGTGCTCGCGGCGAACGTGATCGCGCGCTACGCCCTCGGCATGGGCGGCTTCGCCTGGGCGCAGGAGATCCCCGAGCAGATCTTCCCCTGGTTCATTGCGGCCGGTGTGGTGCTTGCCGCGCAGGCAGGCGCGCATATCGCGGTCGACATCCTGCCGCGCCAGTTGCCGGAGCGTGGCAGGCAGGTGCTGATCGTCATCGTCAATGCCATGGTCGTCGCGGCCTATGCATGGCTCGCGCTGCTCGCGCTCGAGGTGGCCGAGATCGCGAGGCTGCAGCAGAGCACGATCCTGCGCATCCCCGGCAGCTACGGCTACTGGGCGATGTCCATGCTCGCGGGGCTGACCGCCGTGTCGGCGGCGACCATCGCGCTCAGGGTCACGCTGCTCGGCCCGGGCGCGGCGCCTGAGGCAGCGCGGGAGGACAGTGTGACATGAGCGCGCGCTCGGCCGTGAGGAGCGTGCGATGAGCCTCGTCCTAACCGTCGTCTTCTTCGGGTTGCTGGTTCTCTCCGTTCCGGTGGCGCACACGCTGATGATCGCCTCGGGAGCGGCGTTATGGTCCGACGGCGCGCTGCCGCTGCTTGTCGTCGTGCAGCAGATGTTCGCGCAGACGCAGTCCTTCCCGCTGCTTGCCTTGCCGTTCTTCATCCTCGCGGGCGAGCTGATGATGACGGGGCGGCTGGGGCAGGGGTTGATCGGCTTCGCCTCCGCGACGGTCGGCCACTACAGAGGCGGGCTTGCGAGCACGACCGTCGTCGGCTCCGTCGTATTCGGCGGCGTCTCGGGGTCGGCAGTGTCCGATGCGTCGGCGCTCGGCTCCGTGCTGATTCCCTGGCAGAAGCGCGAGGGGTATCCGGCCGGCTTCGCGGCGGCCAACAATGCCGCGGCCGCGACGATCGCGATTCTCATCCCGCCCTCCATCCCGATGATTCTCTATGCGCTCGTGAGCAATGTCTCGGTGGGAGCGCTGTTCCTTGCGGGCGTATTGCCAGGGCTGATGCTCGCGGCCGGGTTCCTGCTCGTGTGCAATCTCTCCGCGCGGCTCAGGGGCTTTCCTGTGACGCACAGCAGGATCGCCCGGGGTGAGCTTGGCAGGCTGGCGCTTGCCGCCATGCCGGCCATCGCGATGCCAATTCTCATCCTTGCCTGCCTTCGGTTCGGCGTCGCCACGCCGACGGAGGTGTCGGTGATGGCGGTTCTCTACGCACTCGCTGTCGCCTGGCTCATCTATCGCGACATGACCGTAGGTCGGTTTCTCTCCGCGCTGGTCAACGCGGGGCGGGCAACAGGGGTGGTGATGCTCGTGATCATGGCGAGCGCCGCCGTCGGCTGGATCATGACCTTCGTGCAGGCGCCGCAGGCCTTCGCCACATGGGCCACCGCAACGTTGCAGGAGCCTTGGCTGATCCTGCTGGCAATGAACGGGATCATGATCGTGGCTGGGATGTTCATCGACTTGCCGGCGGCGATCCTTCTGCTCGGGCCGATCTTCGTGCCGCTTGCGCAATCGATCGGGCTCGACCTCGTTCAGCTCGGCGTCATCATGGTGCTCAATCTCGCTATCGGGCTGTACACGCCGCCCGTGGGCACGACGCTGTTCATCTCGACGACGATCGCGCGTGTGCCCATCCTGCGCGCTTCGATCGAGCTGCTGCCGTACTATGCCGTCGGGTTCACGGTGCTGATGCTCTTCAGTTTCGTCCCGGTCCTGACGATCCGATACTGAGCCGCACCACGGCATGCGATTCGGGGCAGTTCCCGGCGCGCTCGAGACGGCACGTTCGCCGCCGGCGAACACAACAGTCGCGATGGCGAAGGCGTCACGATCCGCGCGGAACCGCCCACGGACGTGGCGATGGTCCGGAGCGCCTCCATCCTGGACCGGCAATGCAGCGAACAACCCGGTGGCGTCGGTCCCGTTACGCGGCCATTTATCGCGGTGCGCCCACAGGCCCGTCGGGATGGATCGACATACTCACCGCGCGGCGGCACTCATGGGCGCCGAGCGCAACGTGTCGGCGAGGAAGGCAATGACCGTATCGACCGCAAACGCCGCCCCGCCCGTCACCTCCTCGTCGACCGGCCGGCCGCCGCCCACATCCTCTGGCATCACGACGTGCCGTACCTCGGCCGCGGCAGCGAGGGTCCTCGCCAGCGCTGCGCAGCTTGCGTGCGTTTTGGCAGGATCGTGGCCGCAGGAGCATGTGTCCACCCGGCGCCGCAGCGGGCAGGGATGGCGCGCCACCCTCCCTGCTCGGCGCCACACCCTGCGCATCTGGCAGGAGGCGCGCGAAGGACGGCCGGCGCAGTGTCTCACACCCAGGATAGAGCAGGGCGCGCGCTGCCAATGGCGTACGGCCGTTGCAGCCGGCTGACCAGCAGAACAGCACGCGCGCCGGCGCCGAAGCCCACCACGCCGATGGCGCGCGGGTCTACCTCTCCGGCCAAGGCCAGCGCGTCGGCCGCTTCTGTCACCAGCATGGCAGCATCGAGGTCGTCCACGATCGGCAAGGCCGCGACGCCGTTGGTCACTTGCGGGAACGGCTCGATCTCCAACACGGTGATGCCGAGCGCCAGAAGCTTGTCGACATAGAGCAGGGCGCGAAAGTTGTGCCCGCGCATGTCGTGCACAACCACCACCGCCGGCAGCCCTGCCGTGTCGACGGGCATTGGCACGCTGAGCACGCCGTGGCCCCCATTTCCGAGCGCCAGCAGCGTGATCGCCGCATCCTGCTGTCCCGCGCGTGCGGGAATAGACCCCGCGTCAAAGCAGAGGAGCGCAGCCGCGGCAGCGCAACAGACGGCCCGGAGCGCGGAAGCGACTGTGGCCCGTGATTGAGCGCGCACGGGCTCGACTTCGATGAGGTCAGCGTCGCGCGATCCTCCCTGGAGCATATCTTGATGGTCGGAGTTGGGCGTTGCTGCTGCTGTGGGCATGAAACGAAGCAGACAACCTCCTGGAATGCCCTGTCCCGAAGCGCTCCCGAAGTGCCGCCGATGATCTCTGCACATTTGGGTGAATGCAGGAATGGGTTCGGACGTTGGCAAGCTTCAGGGCAGGCCGTAAAACGCAACGACGGATAACTGGTTGGCGTTATCCGCCCCGGATTGACCCTTCGCGATGCCGACCGGTGGTCGCGCAAGAGAACATATGGACCAGCATGCGCTGGTATCTGGCGATCCGGAGCTGGCGGGCCGGCATCTCGACGCGCTGGACGAGCGGATCGCCAGGCCGATGGACTCACCGCTCATCAGCGCGGCCAGAACTTGCGTCCTTCTGTTCACGAGGCGCTTCGCCGACGCCGTGGTGGCATCCCGAACGGCGTTGATCCGCGGGCCCGGCCTGCCGCTCTCCCGGATCTTCTCGATCGCCGCGCTTGGGCATGCCGGTGCACGCGAGGAAGCGTCGCACGACGTCGCCGCCCTGCTGCGGATCTAACCACACCGCACCATTCGCGTGACCGACCACGCCATCCACTTCCACGATGCGGCGATGCGGACCCTGCTGCCCGACGGGCTGTGGCGGGCAGGCGTGCCGGAGTGGGGACATCTGGAGCTGCACCCGGATGGTTCCGGACGAGGGCTGCGCCCTGAACTCCTGTCGGTCATGAGGGGCGGAGCGATGCCGGTCCTGACTTGACGGCACGCTTGCCGCATGGCCCGAGGGAGGCTCGGATTTGCTCGGACAAACCTGTCCGCCGTCGGCGCGACGTTGCGGTGGCCGCCTTACGACCCGGCATTCATGGAGCACGAGTTCTCTCAGCATTGAGGCGCGATCTGCCGTCTTGGTGACCCTTCGCACGTGGCCAGAGAGTGGACGGGGCGGATGAGGTCACCGCTTGCCGGCTGGTTCAAACGACCGCCCGATGGCTCCAGTCCGGCAGCCCTGAGCCTGCGTGGCGGAGGGGGTGGGATTCGAACCCACGGTACCGTTGCCGGTACTCCGGTTTTCGAGACCGGCCCAATCGACCACTCTGGCACCCCTCCGGTCGGGCCGCGTCCTACACGAGCCAGCGGGCCCGTGCAACGCCGGCCGCCACAGGACTTACCCCCACGTCAGGCAATCCGCCGGGGGTCGCCCCCTCGCAGCGTCCTGAGCTCGTCGAGCGCGCCGATCACGTCCTTCTTGTAATGCTCGCGCATGCCGCAGGCCCGCACCGCCTCCTCGGCCAGGTGCAACCGGTCGAACTCCTTGGCGGGGAGCTTCCCGGCAGCGTGGGTCGCGTAGTCCTCGTCGCTCGCGCCAGGCGCGCCGGCGATGTGGGCGAGCTCGTGCAGCAGCGTCGCCGTCAGGAACGCTGCACTCCTCAGCGCCGTGATGTGCACGCCGATCTCGGCGAAGCTCGTCTTCGGGTATTGGCCGACGACCTGCGCGTAGGTCACGCCCTTGTCCGTCTCGGGCCAGCTTCCCTGCTCGCCCTCCGGCCCGAAGGCGAAGAAATAGAATCGCCAGCCGCCGATGATGTCGGCAAGCCCCATCCCCTTGCCGAGCAGGCGGAAATGGGCGTTGCAGCGCTTGCGCGCCGCGCAGCGCGCGAGCTCATCGAACGTCGTGGCGAACAGGTCCTTCACCGCGAGCGGTGCGGCGCCGCCGCCGAACCGCGCCGGCACGGAGACCGTCGTTGGGAAGCGATACGAGCGGTAGGAGGAATAGCTCGGCGGCATCCGCTCGCTGCCGAGGCCGTAGAGCTCGTAGGTCGCCATCCGTCCGTCCCCTGGTGTCGCGGCACCGAGGCTAGCAGTCGTATCCGGCTTGAAAAGCCACGCGCCCGCATGCAAGCCCGGCCGGTTGCGGGCGGCGGCGGGTGCCGCCATCCTGCAGCCACAGGGCGGGGACCATGCCCCGCCGAAGGGGAGGACACCGCATGACGATTTCACGCCGAACGCTTCTGTCCGCCGCCGCGTCGCTGCCGGTCGCCGCCGCGGCCTCGGCGCAGGACGCCTGGCCGAGCCGCCCGGTGCGCTTCATCGTGCCCTTCCCTCCCGGGGGGTCGACCGACGTGCTCTCGCGCGTCATCGCCGAACGCCTCGGTGGCGAGCTCGGCCAGCCGGTGGTGGTGGAAAACCGGGCGGGCGCCGCGGGCAACGTGGGCGTCGATGCGGTCGCCAAGGCGCGGCCGGATGGCTACACGATTGGCATCTCCACGATCGGCCCGCTCGCGACGCATGTCTCGCTCTACCGCCAGCTTCCCTTCAACCCGGAGACCGATTTCACACTGCTGGCCGATCTCTACGAGATCACCAACGTCTTCGTTGTGAACCCCTCGACGCCGATCCGCACGGTCGCCGATTTCATCGCCGCGGCGAAGGCCCGGCCCGGGCAGAAGACGTTCGGCACGCCAGGCAACGGCACGACGGGGCATCTCTCGACGGAATACTTCGCGCGCCGCGTCGGCATCGAGCTCACCCACGTGCCGTACCGCACGGGCGCGACGGCCGTGCAGGACCTGATCGCCGGGCGCATCGACATGATGTTCGACAACCTGCCGACCATCATCGGCCAGATCCAGGGCGGGCAGATCCGCCCCATCGGCGTCTCGACGGCGCAGCGCTGGCCTGGCCTTCCCGACGTGCCGACGCTGATCGAGCAGGGCGTCGCCGATTTCGACGTCACCTCCTGGTCCGGCCTGATCGGACCGAAGGATCTTCCGGCGCCGATCGCGCAGAAGATCACCGCCGCGATGCTGAAGATCGGGGCCGACCCGGCCTTCCAGGCACGGTTCGTCGAAATGGGCGCGCGCGCGACGGTCGGGCCCCCTGAGCAGTTGAAGAAGCGCATCGATGTCGAGGTGCCGCGCTGGGCGGAGGTGGTGCGCGCTTCCGGCGCCCGCATCGACTGACAGCAGGGCGGCCAGGCCGGAACGCAGGAAGGGGAGGCGCGAGCCTCCCCTTCCGTTTCGGCGGTGGCGGCCGGACGCTTGCCGCGGCCGGCAGGTGCCGAGTCAGGCTGCCTTGCGCCGGCGCACGACGCCGAGGCCGAGGAGGCCGGCGCCGAGCAGGGCGAGCGTGCCAGGCTCGGGAACCGGGGTCTCGCCGCCGCCAGGGTTGCACCCGGGCAGGTTCGGGTTCGTCTCGCAGGTGTCGATGATCTCCTGCAGCTTCGCTCGTGCGAACGCGTCGACGAAGATCTGCGTCGCCGTCGGATCGCTGCCGCCGAGACCGGTAAGGTTGAAGACCTGCCCACCATTGCCCGTCGCCAGACCGGCGTAGTCGCCGTTTGCGGCCGACCCACTGATCACCGCGTTCAGGAGCGCGTTGTTCGCCTTCAGCAGCGCGTCGACGCTCGCCTGCGTCGCGCCCGTGCCGCCCGCATCTGGCGCGCCGCCGATGCACAGAAAGGCCCGGCCCGAAATGCAGGCTTCGTTGTTGGAGCCGTCGTCGCTGACGATCACGATGTTCTTCAGCGAGTTGGGCCGGAAGCTCAGCGTGGGCGACTGGTTGAAGATGCCGTTCAGCGCGAAGGTGATGGCACTGTAGCCGACTTCGGCAGTGCCACTCGTCTGCAGCCCTGTCGCGGCTGTTGCGAATGCGCTGGGGTTGGTGAAGTCGGTGATCAGCCGCGGTGCGATGGCGCTGTTGCCATAGCCGACGAGCGCGTAGGTCGCATCGACGCCGCCGGCCGACAGGATGGAGGCAAACAGGCCGATGTTGTTGCGCAGGTTCACCTGCTCTGTGCCCATGCTCCCCGACTCGTCGACAACGAACACGATATCGGTCCTGATCGCCGCGGAAGCGCCGGTCGCAAGGCTCATGGCCACCGCCACCGCGGCGGCAAACTTGATTGGGTTCTTCACTTTTCCCCCTCCCAATCGATGGTTGCACATCGTCGACCGAACAGAATGCAGGGCGACGGGCGCCATCAAACGCAGCAATGGGTATGCCATTGGCGGCAATGCGGCGCTGATGGCTCATCGGCGGGCATGCGCTGATCTGTCGTGTAAAGAATGGCGACACACGTCCTGGTAGTGTCGGTTTTGCATCGTTCCGGACCTATATCGCATTCCGATGCGTCCGGCGCGTGCGCGTATCGGCTCGGGGCGAGCATGCCGCTGCGGCAGCGAGGCGCCTCCGCTTGGTGCTCCGGCGCTACCGCAGCAGGACGGGAAGAAAACGCTCGGCCACGGCCGCGATCAGCGTGCCATCCGGCGCGTGCAGAAGCGCTGTCTGCACGAGCACGGCGCCAGCCATCGGCCCCTCGTCGGTCTCGCAGGTGACCGTGCGCCGGACCGGGGCGATGGGGGCGATGACGGCGCCGAACGGCTCGTCCGTGCGCTCAAGCCGGGCGCGCATGGCGGCGGGCAGGCGGGCGGGGAGGAAGAGGTTGTCGGCCTCGGCGAGCGCGATGTTGCCTCGGCCGAGCACGACGCGGCGGAAGGCCGCGCTGGCGGCCTCTTCCCCGAGCATCGCGGCGAGGGCAGGCGGCGCCGCGCCGCCGGAGCGGGCGAGCACGCGGATCGGCCCCGCGCCGATGCCAAGCGCCGCGCACCAGGCATAAAGCCCCGACGTCACCGAAGGGGCGGCGGCGAGGTGGGCGGCGAGCGCCCGGGCGGAGCGGACGCGGATCGTCCCGGCCAGATCGGTCATCGGGCCGGTTCGGTCATCGGCGGGGGGTGGTGCGTCGAGCCATGCGCCGGCACCATAGCCCGGCCCCAGGCCTGCGCCATACGGCGTTGACTTCCCGGGCGCTGGAGCGTATCTCGCCGCTTCCCGCGGCCGGCCCCTGGCCCCGCGGCAGGGTTTGTTTGCGTCCCGGCTGGCCACCCCGTCCGGGCCGCGTTTGGCAGGAACCGCACCGATGTACGCCGTGATCCGCACTGGCGGGAAGCAGTATCGCGTCACTCCGAACGCCGTGCTGACCGTCGACAGCCTCGAGGCCGAGGCCGGCCAGACCGTGACCTTCACCGACGTGCTGATGCTCGCGCGTGACGGGGCGGTGACGCTCGGCGCGCCGACGATCGCCGGCGCCTCCGTGGCCGCGACCGTGCTCGAGCAGAAGCGCGGCGACAAGGTGATCGTGTTCAAGAAGCGGCGCCGGAAGAACTCCCGTCGCCGCCGTGGTTTCCGCAGCCACCTGACGGTGCTGCGGATCGGCGACATCCAGGGCTGAGGAGGAACCGATGGCACACAAGAAGGCAGGCGGTTCGTCCCGCAACGGGCGCGACAGCGCGGGCAAGCGCCTCGGCGTGAAGCTGTTCGGCGGGCAGACGGCGATCGCGGGCAACATCATCGTCCGCCAGCGCGGAACGAAGATGAAGCCTGGCGTGAACGTCGGCGTCGGCCGTGACCACACGCTGTTCGCCCTGGTGGACGGCAAGGTGCGGTTCGAGCGCAAGGGCGAGGACCGCGTGCACGTGAACGTGGACCCGCTGCCGGCCGCTGCGGAATAGTCTCGCGCGGCCCTGACACGCGTGCGTAAAGGGGCCGGTTTCGGCCCCTTTTTCGTTGGCGGTCACCACCCATGAAATTTCTCGACCAAGCGAAGATCTGGATGAAGGCTGGCGATGGCGGCAATGGCTGCGTGGCCTTCCGGCGCGAGCGCTTCATCGAGTTCGGCGGGCCTTGGGGCGGCAATGGCGGCAAGGGCGGCGATGTCATCGTCGAGGCTGTGGCCAACCTCAACACGCTGATCGACTACCGCTACGCCCAGCACTTCAAGGCCGGCCGAGGCGGCGATGGCGCGGGCAAGGACATGACAGGCGCGGGCGGCGATGACCTGATCCTCAAGGTCCCCGTCGGCACCGAGGTCCTCGCCGAGGACAAGGAAACCGTGCTGGCCGACCTCACGCATGAGGGCCAGCGGATCGTCCTTTGCCATGGCGGGCGCGGCGGGTTCGGCAACGCCCACTACAAGAGCTCGACCAACCGTGCCCCCCGCAGGGCCGACGCGGGCACGCCGGGCGAGGAACGCTGGGTGTGGCTGCGGCTCAAGCTGATCGCCGATGCCGGGCTGATCGGCCTGCCCAATGCCGGGAAGTCGACCTTCCTCGCCGCAACCTCGGCCGCCAAGCCGAAGATCGCCGACTATCCCTTCACCACGCTGAACCCGCAGCTCGGCGTCGTTCGCCTCGGCGAGACCTCGGAGTTCGTTCTCGCCGACATTCCCGGGCTGATCGAGGGCGCGCATGAGGGCGTGGGCCTGGGCGACCGGTTCCTCGGGCATGTCGAGCGCTGCGCGGTGCTGCTTCACCTGGTGGACGGCACGCAGTCCGCCGTGACGGAGGCGTATCGCACCGTCCGCGCCGAGCTCGAGGCCTATGGGGGCGGGCTCGCCGAGAAGCCCGAGATCGTGGCGCTGAACAAGGCCGACGCGATCGAGCCGCGCGCGCTCTCGGCCCGCCGCGCGGCGCTGTCGCGTGCCTGCGGCAAGCCCGTGCTCGTGCTCTCGGGGGCGACGGGGGAGGGCAAGCAGGAGGTGCTCCGCGCACTCTGGCTCGCCATCGCTGCAGCGCGGGGCAGGGACGCGGCGTGACGCGACTCTCCGCCCGCCGCCTGGTGGTGAAGGTCGGATCGGCCCTGCTGGTCGATGAGGCGGCCGGGCAGCCGCGCACCGCCTGGCTCGCCGCGCTTGCCGATGACATCGCCGCCCTGCGCAAGGCCGGGGTGGAGGTGATCGTCGTCTCCTCCGGCGCCATCGCGCTCGGGCGGGTGCGGCTTCCTGCCCTGCCGCCCAAGGCGCGCATGCGGCTCGAGGAGAAGCAGGCCGCCGCCGCCGCCGGGCAGATCGCGCTCGCCCGGGCCTGGGAGGAGGCCCTCGGCCCGCACGCCCTGCCGGCCGCGCAGCTCCTCCTCACCCTCGACGACAGCGAGGAGCGCCGCCGCTACCTCAACGCCCGCGCGACGCTCGAGACGCTCCTTGGGCTGGGTGCCGTGCCGGTGATCAACGAGAACGATACGGTCGCTACCTCCGAGATCCGCTTCGGCGACAATGACCGGCTTGCGGCCCGCGTGGCCGAGATGGTCGCGGCCGACCTTCTTGTGCTGCTCTCGGATATCGACGGGCTCTACACCGCCGACCCGCGGCGCGACCCGGCCGCCGCACACATCCCAGAGGTCGCCGCGCTGACGCCCGAGATCGAGGCGATGGCGGGCGATGCCATCCCCGGCATGAGCTCGGGCGGGATGGTGACGAAGCTCGCCGCCGCCAAGATCGCCACCGGCGCGGGCTGCCGCATGGTGATCGCCCATGGCGGCGCGGCGCATGCGCTTGCCGCGACCATGGCGGGCGAGGCGCGGAGGACGGTGTTCGCCGCCACCGCTGCGCCGAGGAGTGCCTGGAAGAGCTGGATCGCCGGTGCGCTGAACCCGTCGGGCCGGCTCGTCGTCGATGCCGGGGCCGCGAAGGCGCTTCGGGCCGGGCGGTCGCTCCTTCCCGCCGGCGTCCGCGCCGTGGAAGGCACGTTCGAGCGGGGCGACTGCGTGGAGGTCGTGGCAGAGGGAACGGCGCTCGCCCGGGGGCTGGCCAACTACGCCGCCGAGGATGCCCGCCGCATCGCCGGCCGCCACAGCCGCGACATCGCCGCGATCCTCGGCTTCGACGGCCGGGAGGAGATGATCCACCGCGACGACCTGGCCCTGCTGTGATCTGCACGCGATGGTAGGCAGAGGCGCCGTCTTCCATCATTAATCAACGCGCTACACTGCCCTTACCGGCTCAGAAACACTCTTCCCCTAGGGTGGTCCGAACGTGCCTTGCGGCTCGCGGAGGTGTCTTTGCGTGTTTTGACGGTGTTTGGAACCCGGCCCGAGGCGATCAAGCTCGCCCCGGTCGTGCTCGCCTTCCAGCGTGAGGCATCGGTCCAGCACGTTCTGTGCGTCACCGGCCAGCACCGCCAGATGCTCGACCAGGTGCTCGCGGTGTTCCGCCTCACGCCGGACCATGACCTGGCGATCATGAAGCCCGGACAGGACCTGACGCATGTGACGATGGCGGTGCTCGAGGGCCTCGGCGCGGTGATCGAGGCCGAGAAGCCTGACTGGGTGATCGTGCAGGGCGACACCACCACGGCCTTCGCCGCCTCGCTCACCGCCTTCTATCGCCGCGTGAAGGTCGCCCATGTCGAGGCCGGCCTGCGCACGGGCAACATCTACTCGCCGTGGCCCGAGGAGATGAACCGCAGGCTCACCGGCCAGATCGCGACGCTGCACTTCCCCCCCACCGAGGCGGCGGCGGCCAATCTCGCGCGCGAGGGGGTGCCGGCCTCGCGGGTGCTTGTCACAGGCAACACGGTGATCGATGCGCTGCACGCGGTGTGCGCGCGGCTCGATACGGATGACGCGCTTCGCGGAGAGCTCGATGCGCTGTTTGGCTGGCGCGACCGCTCGAAGCGCCTCGTTCTCGTCACCGGCCACCGGCGCGAGAACTTCGAGGGCGGGCTGGAGCGCGTGTGCCGCGCGCTCGCCACGCTCTCCCGTCGCGGCGATGTCGAGATCGTCTACCCGGTTCACCTGAACCCCGAGGTGCAGCGAACCGCCCGCGCCGTGCTTGCCGACAGCCCCGCCGTGCACCTGATCGCGCCGCTCGACTACCTCCCCTTCGTTCACCTGATGCGGCAGGCCGATCTGATCGTGACGGATTCGGGCGGCATCCAGGAGGAGGCGCCGGGCCTCGGCAAACCCGTTCTCGTCACCCGCGACACGACCGAACGGCCGGAGGCGATCGCTGCAGGCACGGCGCGGCTCGTCGGCACCGACGAGGCAGGGCTCGTCGCCGCCGCGACCGAGCTTCTCGATGACCGTGCCGCCTACGAGGCGATGGCGAAGGCGGCCAATCCGTTCGGCGACGGCAAGGCCGCCGAGCGTATCGTTGCGCGCATGATCCTGGAGGGACGGGGCACGTGAATCGTTTCAGCCGCATCAGCGTCATCGGCATGGGCTATATCGGCCTTCCCACCTCGGCCGTCTTCGCCGACAACGGCGTCGATGTCATCGGCGTGGACGTCAACCCGAGCGCGGTCGACAGCATCAATCGCGGGGAGCCGCACATCGTCGAGCCGGAGCTCGACGTCCTGCTCCGCAAGGTGGTGCAGGCAGGCAAGCTTCGCGCGACGATGACGCCCGAGCCGGCCGATGCCTTCATCCTCGCCGTGCCCACGCCCTTCCGGGGCGATCATGAACCGGACCTCTCCTATATCGAGGCGGCGGCGAAGGCGATCGCGCCGGTGCTCGAGAAGGGCAACCTCGTCATCCTCGAATCGACCTCGCCGATCGGCACGTCCGAGCAGCTTTCGCGGTGGCTCGCCGCGCACCGGGCGGACCTCACCTTCCCGCACCAGGCGGGTGAGCTCTCCGACATCCGCATCGCCCACTGCCCGGAGCGCGTTCTGCCGGGACAGATCCTGCGCGAGGTTGTGCAGAACGACCGCATCATCGGCGGGCTCACCCGCAAATGCGCCCAGGCTGCCACCGCGCTCTACCGCATCTTCGTCAAGGGCCAGATCCACCTGACGAATGCGCGCACCGCGGAGATGGCGAAGCTCACCGAGAACGCGTTCCGCGACGTCAACATCGCCTTCGCCAACGAGCTCAGCCTGATCTGCGACAAGCTGCGCATCAACGTGTGGGAGCTGATCCGGCTCGCCAACCAGCACCCGCGGGTCAATATCCTCAACCCAGGTCCCGGCGTTGGCGGGCACTGCATCGCGGTCGATCCCTGGTTCATCGTGGCAGCGGACCGGGAGAACAGCCGGCTGATCCGCACCGCGCGCGAGGTGAACGACGCGAAGCCTCATTTCGTTGTCGAGAAGGTCCGCGCGCACGCGGCGAAACTGAAGGAGCCGGTGATCGCCTGCCTCGGCCTCTCCTACAAGGCCAACGTCGATGATCTCCGCGAGAGCCCCGCGCTCGACATCGTCGCCGAGCTTGCGCGCCAGAAGGTCGGCGAGATCCTGGTCGTCGAGCCGCACATCAACGCTCTGCCGAAGGACCTCGCCGAGCTTGGCCTCGCGCTCGCCGATTTCGACCAGGCGACCGAGAAGGCGAACATCCTCGTCCTCCTGGTCGATCATGCCTCGTTCCTCACCGTCGACCATGACGTGGTGAAGGACAAGATCGTCGTCGACACGCGCGGCGCCTGGTGAGCCCTCGGATCGTCCGATGAAGGTCCTGCACGTCCTCGACCATGGCCCTCCCCTGCAGTCGGGTTATGTCTCCCGCTCGCTCGGCATCATCCGCGAACAGCGCAGGCTCGGCTGGGAGACGGTCCATCTCGTCTCGCCGCGCCAGCAGAAGGGAACCGGCGCGGAGGAGGCGGCGGGCCTCGTGTTCCACCGAACGCCCGCGCCGTCGGGCCTGCTCTCGCGCCTGCCTGTGCTCGACTACATCGCCGAGATGCGCGCCACGGAGGCGCGGATCCTCGATCTTGCGCGGGCGGAACGGCCCGACATCATCCACGCGCACTCGCCTGCGCTGAACGGTCTGCCGGCCACGCGTGCCGGCAGGAGCGTCGGCATCCCAGTGGTCTACGAGGTGCGCGCCTTCTGGGAGGATGCCGCGGCCGATCTCGGGCGGCTGAAGGAGGGCGATCTTCGCTACCGTCTCACGCGCGGGCTGGAGACGCATGTGCTGCGCCGCGCCGATGCGGTGACCACGCTGTGCCAGGGCACGCGCGACGACATCGTCGCACGCGGCATTCCCGCGGAGAAGGTGACGATCATCCCCAACGCCGTGGACGTGTCGGGCTTCTCGACGGAGCGGCTGCCCCTCAACCCGTTGCGCGCCGAGTTCGGGCTCGAGGGCAAGGCGGTGCTCGGCTTCATCGGCTCGTTCTACAGCTACGAGGGGCTGTCGCTTCTCGTCGAGGCGCTGCCTGCGATCGTCGCGGCCGTGCCCGATGTGCGGCTCCTTCTCGTCGGCGGCGGCAACGAAGCCGAGGCGCTGAAGGCCCGAATCGGCGAACTCGACCTTGCCGGCCATGTCGTCATGCCCGGCCGCGTTCCCTTCTCCGAAGTCGGCCGCTACTACGACCTTGTCGACGTCTTCGTCTATCCGCGGCTGAAGATGCGTCTGACCGACCTGGTCACCCCGCTGAAGCCGATCGAGGCGATGGCAAGCGGGCGCATCGTCGTCGCATCGGATGTCGGAGGGCACCGCGAGATCGTGACGGACCGTGAAACGGGCTTCCTGTTTCCCGCGGGCAACCGTGACGCGCTTGCCGCCACAGTCGTCGAGGTGCTCGGTGCGCGCGAGGCCTGGCCTGCGATCGCGGCAGCCGGCCGGTCCTATGTCGAGCGCGAGAGAAGCTGGGAAGCCTCCTGCGCCCGCTACGTGCCAGTGTTCGCCAGGCTCACCCGCAGGGCCTGAGGCAGGCCAGCGTCACGCCGGAGCGGCCTCGGGGTTCAGCTTCCAGATCGTGTAGTTGAGCATGCCGGCGAAGCTCACCCAGGCGAGGTAGGGCAGCAGCAGCAGCGCGGCGGTGGAGCTGATCGGCGCGAACAGGATGATGCAGACGACGATCGATGCCCAGAGAAGGGTGAGCTCGTAAAAGGCGAGATCGAGCCGCTTCACGCCGAAGAAGATCGGTGACCAGAGCCCGTTGAGCAGAAGCTGCGCGACATAGGCCACGAACGGCAGGGCCGCGCCGCTGAAGCCACGCTCGCGCCAAACCAGCCAGCCCGACACGGCGATCATGATGTAGAGGACGGTCCAGGCAGGCGGGAACAGCCAGTCGGGCGGGTTCCATGACGGCTTGCGCAGCGCCCTGTACCAGGCATCCGGCCGGAACACCGCCGCCGTGGTCGCGACGACGAAGCACGCGACCAGGAACCCGGCCAGCACGAGGATCGATGTGACATCCATGGCCGGAGCCTAACGTGCCCGCGCCGCGAAGGGTTGCGAAAAAGCGGCCCCCGCGATGGCGCGACACCATTCAGCCGGCCGGGTCGAACCCGTTCGCCACCACGCCGCGCGGCGCGGTGAGCGGATAGGGGCCGCGGGCGAGGAACCGGCCGGAACCGGGCTCGGCCTGCACCGTCCCGCCCTGCATCACCACCTCGCCGCGCCGGATCGTCGCGACCGGCCAGCCGGTCACCTCGATGCCTTCGTAGGGCGTGTAGTCGATCGCGTGCTGCATCAGCGCGTTCGTCAGCGTCACCTGCTTCTTCGGATCCCACACCACGAGATCCGCGTCTGCGCCGATGGCGATGCGGCCCTTGCCGGAGAGGCCGAAGAGGTTCGCAGGGTTCGTTGCGGTGAGCGCGACGAACTCGTTCGGCGTGATCCGCCCCTTCGAGACGCCTTCGCTGAACACGATCGGCAGGCGCGCGGCAAGGCCGGGGATGCCGTTCGGGATGTCGCGGAACGGCACGTCGCGCCCGTTCTGGCCCTTGCCCTTCGATCCCTCGTAGCTGAAGCCGCAATGATCGGAGCTGATCACGTCGAGCACGCCGCGACGGATCATGCCCCACATCCGCTCATGCTCCGCAGCCTCGCGGGGCGCGGGGCTGCACATGAACTTCGCGCCCTCGAAGCCGGGCCAGTCCATGTGCCCGTCGGTCAACGCCAGGTATTGCGGGCAGGTCTCGCCCCATACCTTGAGGCCGCGTGCCTTGGCGCGGGCGATCTCCTCCGCCACCTCGGCGGAGGAGACGTGGAACACCTGGATCGGCGTGTCGATGAGCTCGGCGAGCGCGATGGCGCGGTAGGTCGCCTCGCGCTCGACCACAGCGGGGCGCGACCATGCGTGATACTTCGGCGCCGTGTGGCCGGCAGCGATCAGCGCCTCCGTCATGAACCCGATCGCCGCGTAGTTCTCGCAATGCACGGTGACGAACGCGCCGAGGCGCTTGGCGGCCGCGAGCACGCGCAGCACCTCGCGGTCGTCCACGTGAAGCGGGTCGTAGGTCATGAAGATCTTGAAGCTGCGGATGCCGGACGCGACGATGCCGGGAAGTTCCTTCAGCACGGCGTCCGTCGGGTCGGTCACGATCTGGTGGAAGGAGTAGTCGAGCATCGCCGAGCGGGCGCGCCGGCGATATTCGTCGAGCGTCGGGCCGATCGGGTGTCCCTTGAACTGGCTTGCGAAGCAGATCGCGCTGGTCGTGCCGCCGGCGAAGGCGGAGGCCGAGGCGGTGGCGAAGCTGTCCTCGTGCACCGTGCCGTTGGCCTCGAGCTGCTCGATGTGGCAGTGGGTGTCGACGCCGCCAGGCATCACCAGAAGCCCTTCGGCCTCGATGCTTCGGCCCGAGGCCGGGAGGCTCTCGGCGATGGCGACGATGCGGCCCCCGCGAACGCCGATGTCGGCGCGCATCGTATCCGATGCCGTGACGATCGTTCCCCCGCGCACCACGAGGTCATGGTCGGACATGCTTTCTCCCTCCCTAGCCGATGCGCGCCAGCCTAGCCGTGGCGCCTCGCAGCCGCTACGGGGCGACTTTGCGCGGGGCGCCCCCGGGGAGGAAGTGCGGGGGCTTGCGCGGCGGGCCCGTTGCAGCAACGCTCCGGCGATGGACCCGCTCCGCATCGGCATGCTCGTGCCGTCCTCGAACACGGTGGCAGAGCCCTACACCCAGGCGATGCTCGCCGGCACGCCGCACATCACGCTCCATGTCGCGCGCTTCCGCGTCACCCGGCTCGACCGGTCCGACGCCGCGCTCGCGCAGTTCACCGCCGAGCCGCTTCTCGCCGCCGCCTCGCTCCTGGCCGACGCGAAGCCGCACGCGATCTGCCTGAACGCCACCTCCTCCTGCTACACCGGGCTTGGGGGAGACCGCGCACTCGTCACCACGCTTGCGGAGGCGACGGGCATTCCCGGCGCGACGGCGATGCTCGGGCTCGAGGCGCTGCTCAGGCGCATCGGCGCGCGGCGCATCGGGCTGGTCACGCCTTTCCTGCACGACGTGCAGGAGGCGACGCTCGAGGTGCTGCGCGGCGAGGGCTGGCCAATCGTTGCCGAGCGGCACCTGAACGACCCGGGAAACTACTCCTTCGCCGAATGGCCGGACGAGCGCGTGGCCGAGCTTGCGCGCGAGGTCGCGGCAGAGGGTGTGGATTGCATCGCCATCGTGTCGACGAACCTGCGCGGCGGCAAGGTCGCGCCCCTGCTCGAGCGCGAGCTCGGCCTGCCCGTGCTCGACACGGTCGCCACCGCGCTCTGGGCAGCGATCGTCGCCGCAGGCGGTGACCCGCGCGCGATCAGGGGCTGGGGCCGCGCCTTCGACGAGGGGGGCTGAGCCGCCTCAGGAGGCGAGGCTCTCCATCGCTGCCGCCACGCCGCCCTTGCCGTGCGGGATGCCGGCATCGCGCAGGCTCATCTCCACCGCCGCGAGCGTGCCGAGGATCATCGGCTCGTTCAGGTCGCCCAGATGGCCGATGCGGAACACGCGGCCGCCGAGCTTGCCCAGGCCGCCGCCGAGCGAGACGTTGTAGCGGCCGAGCGCGGCGCGGCGCACTGCCTCCGCGTCCTTGCCCTCGGGCATCAGGATGGCCGTCACGCTGTCGGAATAGCGGGAGGGGTCGGTGCAGAAGAGCTGCGGCCCGTCATTGGCGGACCAGACGCGGACGGCGGCGCGCACGGCAGTGGCCAGCCGCCGGTGGCGGGCGAACACGGCCTCCATGCCCTCCTCCTCGAGCAGGCGGAGGGATTCGGAAAGCCCGTTGAACATCTGCGTCGGCACGGTGCCGACGAAGCTCTTGTGCCGCCGCCCGAGCATCACCGACCAGTCGAGATAGTGGCGCGGCAGCCTCGCCACCTTGTGCGCCGCCATCGCCTTCTCGCTGACGACGGTGAAGCTCATGCCTGTGGGCAGCATGAGCCCCTTCTGGCTGCCGCCGACGGTGAGGTCGATGCCCCAGGCGTCCATGTCGTAGGGAAGCGAGGCGAGGGAGGAGATCGTGTCGGAGAGAAGCAGCGCAGGATGGCGCGTTTGGTCGAGCGCGGCGCGGATCTCCTTCACCGGCAACGTCACGCCCGTCGAGGTCTCGTTATGCACGGTGCAGACGGCCTTGATCGCGTGGCCCGTATCGGCCGCGAGCGCGGCCTTCACCGCGTCGGCCTGCGCGCCGCGGCGCCAGTCCGCCGGCACGGTCTCGACCACGAGGCCGAACTTCCGCGCCATCTCGGTCCAGCTCTCGGAGAAGTAGCCGCTCTCGAGCATCAGCAGCCTGTCGCCGGGAGAGAACAGGTTGACCAGGCTCGCCTCCCACGCGCCGTGGCCGGAGGCGGCGTACATGAACACGTGGCCCGAGCTGTTCAGCACCTTCTTGAGCCGCGTGACGCAGTTCTCGAACAGCGCGATGAACGCCTCGTCCATGAAGTCGACCGAGGGGCGATCGATCGCGCGGAGCACGCTGTCCGGAATGTTGGTCGGGCCAGGATTGGCGAAGAACAGCCGCCCGCGCGGCTTCGGGGGCACGGTGGTGTCGGGCACGGGGACGTCTCCGAGTGGTTGGTCCTGGCTCAGCCCCAGAGGTCGGGCTCGGGAGGGTGGACGAGGCTTCCATCGTAGCGGAGGCCGGGCGACCGGTCGCGTGCCATGAGCAGCGGCCCGTCGATGTCGACGAAATCGGCCCCCTGGGCGACAAGATGCGCCGGCGCCATCGAGAGCGAGCTCGCCAGCATGCAGCCGACCATCACCTTGAACCCGGCGGCCTGTGCCGCCTCGCGGAGCCGGAGCGCCTCGGTCAGCCCGCCTGTCTTGTCGAGCTTGATGTTGACGACCTGGTAGAGACCGACCAGGCGCTTCAACGTGGTGGTGTCGTGGCAGCTCTCGTCCGCGCCGAGCGGGAGTGGGAAGGCGACGTCGCGCAGGGCCTCGTCCTGCTCCGCGTGCAGCGGCTGCTCGAGCATCTCCACGCGCGCCTCGGCAAGCGCCGGCGCGATGTCCCGCGCCTGCTCGAGCGTCAACGCCTCGTTCGCATCGACGATGATGCGCGCCTCCGGCGCGTTGGCACGCACGGCCGCGACGCGGGCGGCATCCTCGCCGTCGCCGGTGAGCTTCAGCTTCAGGAGCGGCCGCGCCGCCGCCTCTGCTGCCGACTTGCCCATCGCCTCTGGCGCATCGACAGAGAGCGTGTAGGCGGTCGTCACCGGTTTCGGCTCGGGCAGGCCCGCGAGTTCCCACACACGCTTGCCCGCGAGCTTCGCCTCGAGGTCCCACAGCGCGCAGTCGACCGCGTTGCGGGCGGCACCGGCACGCATCGCCCGCTGCAGCCCCTCGCGCCCCAACCCGCCCGCGATGGAGGGGCCGATCGCGGCGATGGCGGCGGCGACGTCGTCGACCGTCTCGCCATAGCGGGAATAGGGCGTGCATTCGCCTCGGCCGATCGCCTCGCCCTCGGTGATCTCGCACACGAGAACGCGCGCCTCGGTACGCGAACCGCGACTAATGCGGAAGGTCCCGCGGAGCGGGAACACTTCCTCATGGACGGTGAGAAGGCGCGGCATCGCCTCACAGCCCCTTCAGGACGGCGACGATCGGCCCGCAGCCCGTCCGCGCCGGGTCGATCGTCGGCATGCCGAAACGGTCCGCCGTGCGCGCGATCTCGTCCATCGCGGCCTTCTCGTCCATGTCCTTGGTGTTGAGGCTGATGCCGATCACCTTCGCGGCTGGGTTGGTGACGCGGGCACAGGCCTCGTGCGCGGCAATCGTCTCCGCGATGCCCGGAACCGGCCTGTCGCCGAGGCCTCGCATGGTCGCCCGGGTTGCGTGATGCACCATCACCATCGCATCCGGCTGCGCACCCATCACGAGCCCGACCGTCACGCCGGCATAGGACGGATGCAGCACAGTGGCCTGGCCCTCCACCACGTCCCAATGGTCGGGCGCGTTGGCGGGGCACAGCATCTCCACCGCGCCCGAGATGAAGTCGGCCACCACGGCATCAAGCGGGATGCCGGAGCCGGCGATCAGGATGCCGGTCTGGCCCGTCGCGCGGAAGGTCGCGTTCATCCCGGCGGCCTTCATGTCCCGCTCGAGCGCCAGCCCCGTGTACATCTTGCCGATCGAGCAATCCGTGCCGACGGTGAGCACGCGCTTGCCCGCGCGGTGCAGCCCGGTGCCGACCGGGAAGGTGCCCTGCGGCGTGCGCACGTCATGGATGGTGCGGTGGAACAGCGCTGCCGCCTCGCGGACCGCTGGGAGGTCGCCCACCCTGTCATGCAGGCCCGAGGCGATATCCATCCCGAGCTCGAGCGCGCGCACCATCAACTGCTGCCAGGCCTCGTTGATCCGCCCGCCACGCACGGTGGTGCCGATCAGCAGCGTCTTGGCGCCTTTCTCGGCCGCCTGCTCCAAGGTCAGGTCGGGCAGGCCCGCATCGGCCTGGCAGCCGGGAAGGCGAAGCTGGCCGACGCACTGCTCGCGGCGCCATTCGGCGACGCCGACGCCCGTCTTGCCGGCGAGCTGGTCATGCGCCTCGCCGAGGAAGATCAGATAGGGGATACGGATCTGCAGCACGCGGCCACTCCCTGTTCCAGGACGGCCGGAGGCTAGACGCTGATCGCCCGCGCGCCAATGGCCGACCGGACGAGCGCGAGCACCTCGCCCGGAACGGTGACCGGCAGGGTGAGGACGAGGAAGGAGAGCGTCTTGCCGTGCCCGTCGAGGCCGAGCGAGCCGTTCACCCCGCCTTCGAGAACGTCGTCGATCACGAGGTTGATGGCCCAGAGGTTCGGCAGGAGGTAGCGCGCCACCTGGCTCGGCCGGCGATGCGCGAAGAGCGCGGCGACCCGCGCCTCCGTCACCTGCTCTGCGAGGAGGGGGTAGGCCTCCGCCGCGTGCGCGATCACGGCGCAGTTCAGCCTGTTCCCCTTGTCGCCGGTGCGCGCATGGGCGATCGCGTGCAGGGGAACGGTAAAGGCCTCGCTCATGGCAGGAGGCTCACGCGCGGCGTGACGAGGGAGCGGGGGATCAGCGCGCTCGTCGTAGCGATGCGGGGGGTGACGGAGACCCGAACGCCGCCGCCGCCCGCAGGCCCTGTGCAGTAGAGATGCAGCACCTCGCGCGCGGCTTCCTCCGCAGCGGCACGATCGGGCGAGGCGGCGGCGAGGCGCACGCGGAACTCGCCATCCTCCACCGCGCGTGCGCCACGTGCCGCATCGTCGCTGTCGAACACGGCCTGCAGCCCGAGGATGTCGATGCGGGAGCGTACGCTGTTGCCGGCGGGCGCGAGGCGCTTGCGGAGCGTGTCCGACGCGAGCCGCGCACGCGCGCCGGCGTTCGGCCCTGCGTAGCTGATCTCGCCTTCTGCGAGGAAACCACCCGAGAGGCTGACGGTGGCCTTCAGCGTGTCCGGCGCGGGGCGCCCACGCGCGCCGGTGACGCGCACCTGGTCGCTGCCGAGCTCGGCCACGCGCACCTCCGTCACGTCGAGCGTCACGTCGGGCGTGAGATAGGCGGCCGGGTCGTGGATCTCGTAGAGGATCTGCTCGGTTACCGTGCGACGGTCCACCAGTCCGCCGGTGTCGTCCGCCTTCGTGACGGTGATCACGCCATCCTCCGTCACCTCCGCGATGGGAAAGCCGAGGCGTTCCGTACCCGGCACGTCCTTCACGCCGGGGTCGGCGAAGTAGCCGCCCGTCACCTGCGCGCCGCATTCGAGAAGATGTCCCGCGAGCGTTCCGGAAGCGAGACGGTCATGCTCGCCCGCTGCCCAGCCGAAATGATGGATGAGCGGCCCGAGCGCCAGCGCAGGATCGGCGATGCGCCCCGTCACCACGATCTCCGCGCCGTCGGCCAGCGCCTCGGCGATCGGGAAGGCGCCGAGATAGGCATTGGCCGCGACGATCTCGCCGGTGGGCCGCCCTTCCGGCCACAGCACGGAGGGCTCATCGAGCACCGCGCGCACATCGTCGCCCTCCAGCACCGCGATGCGCGGCGTGCGCAGGCCGAGTTCGGAGGCAAGCCTAGCGATGGCTGCGGCCGCGCCGCGCGGGTTGGCGGCACCGAAATTGCCGATGATCGGAATGCCATGCCCGAGGCAGGGGCCAAGCACGGGGCGTAGCAGCGGAAGAAGCATGGGTTCGTAGCCGGCATCGTCATTGCCGCGGCGCGCGAGAACGCCGAGGGCCAGCGTGCGTTCGGCGAGCGTCTCGAACGTCATCGCCGCGGGGCCGCCGCGCGCGATCAGCGTGCGCACCACGGGAAGCGCGACATCGAGCCTGTCGCCCGAGAACCCCGCGCCGTTGCCGATGAGAAGGGGCCGTGCCATGCGCGGCTGAGGCTAGACGCTCGCGCACGATGGTGCCAGCGTCCGCGCCACCGGCAAGGAGGGACGAGATGGCAGGCACACGCGAGGCAGCGATCGCACGGGCAACGGCGCATTTTGACAGCGGCGCGTTCCGCGACACGCTCGCCGGGCTCGTGGCCATTCCCTCGACGAGCCAGGAGGCGGCGCACCGGCTGGACCTCGACCGCTATCTCGGCGGCGCGCTGAAGGACTGGCTCGTCCGCCTCGGCTTCGAGGTGTCGATTCATGAGAACCCGGTCGCTGGCGCGGGGCCGATCCTCGTCGGCCTGCGTAGCGAAGGAGAGGGCCTGCCGACGGTGATCACCTACGGCCATGGCGACACGGTGCGCGGCCTCCCAGAGCAGTGGAGCGAAGGGCTCGACCCCTGGAAACTCACCGAGCGCGATGGGCGCT
Source organism: Elioraea rosea (assembly GCF_007644105.1). Classification (GTDB taxonomy): domain Bacteria; phylum Pseudomonadota; class Alphaproteobacteria; order Acetobacterales; family Acetobacteraceae; genus Elioraea_A; species Elioraea_A rosea. The sequence continues at coordinate 96,610 of NZ_VFAC01000003.1, forward strand.
GGTACGGGCGGGGCACCGCGGACAACAAGGGCCAGCATGCGCTGAACCTCGCCGCGCTCGAGGCGGTGCTGGCCGAGCGGAACGGGCGCCTCGGCTTCAACCTCAAGCTCGTGATCGAGACCGCCGAGGAGCGTGGCTCGGCCGGGTTGAAGGAATTCGTCGCCGCGAACAAGGACCTGCTCGCGGCAGACGTGCTGATCGGCTCCGATGGGCCGCGCGTGACGCCGGAGATCCCGACGATCTGCACCGGAACGCGCGGCACGTTCCATTTCGACCTCGTCGTGTCGCTCCGCCAGGGCGGCGTGCACTCCGGGCATTGGGGCGGGCTGACGCGCGACCCCGCGATCATCCTCGCCCACGCGCTCGCGGCGATCATGGACCGCAACGGGAAGATCCTCGTGCCTGGCTGGACGCCCTCGGGTGGCGTGCCGGCGGCCGTGAAGTCGGTGCTCGAGGGCTGCCCGCTCGGCGGTGGCGGCGAGGCGGCGACGATCGACGAAGGCTGGGGCGAGCCGGGGCTGACGCCTGCCGAGAAGATCTACGGCTGGAACAGCTTCATCGTTCTCGCGATGGTCTCGGGCAAGCCGGACGGGCCGGTGAACGCCGTCGCGCCCGACGCCCGTGCGCATTGCCAGATCCGCTACACGGTCGATACCGATGCCGCCGTGTTCGAGCCCGCGCTTCGGAAGCATCTCGATGCGCAGGGCTTTCCGGAGGTGCGGATCGAGCGTGCCGGCATCCGCATGCCGGCAAGCCGCACTGACCCCGCGAACCCCTGGGTGACGTTCGCCGCCGGCTCGATCGCGCGCATCATGAACCGCCCCGCACAGGTGATCCCGAACAGCTCCGGCGGCCTGCCAGGCGATGTGTTCGTCGACCACCTCCACGTGCCGCTTCTCTGGATCCCGCACTCCTACTCCGGCTGCAAGCAGCACGGGCCCGACGAGCACGCGATCCCCGCGACGCTGCGCCAGGGCATCGCGCTGATGGCGGGGCTGTGGTGGGACCTCGGGGAGGGCGCGACGCCGCGCTGATCCTCGTTTCGCTCGCGTTCCGGGTGCCGCTCCGCTAGGATTGGCCCGCATTCGGGAGAGAAGCGATGGCAGACGCGCGTGTCGTTGCAGCCCGCCTCTGGCATTTCGCCGCCCACCACGCCGCGAGCCGTGGCTACGTGTTCGGCGATGGCGTTGAGCAGATGCTGCCCATGCAGGCCAAGCAGATGGCAAGGCTCGTGCTCGACCGTGCCCAGGCGGAACGCGTTCCCGAGGAGGGCATGATCCGGCTCGCCGAGGGCAATCTCGCGACCTTTATCGATGCGATGATCGAGGCGGCGCACCAGGAACGCGGCTACCTCGAGAGTCGCGGCCCGGTGATCGGCGAGGTCACCTGGGGTGCTGCGATCAGCAGGCTCTGCCCGCTCTTTCCAATCTGCTGAGGGCGGACATGGCCGATCCAACCAAGTCGCCGTCGAGCTCGCGCGAAGGGCTGAAGAGCGCCTACGAGACCTGCCGCCAGGTGATCACGCTCGCAACCGCGATCGCGACGCTGACGGTGACCTTCGCCAAGGAGTTCAAGCCGGCCGGAATGGCCGAACTCTCCGTTCCCGTCGCGCTGCAGCTTGCCTGGGGGCTCTACGGCCTCGCGGTGTTCTTCGGCCTGTGGGCGATGCTTGCGATCACGGGGTCGCACAACGCGCTCGACAAGGGAACCGGTACGACCGACGCGATGGCAACGAACATCCGCATCCCCTCTCTCCTCATGCTGCTTGCCTTCGTGCTGGGCTTCGGGGCGACGCTTGCGGCAGGGGCGAGCATCGTTCGCTAGCCTGCCGCCGCAGCCTCCTTCCGCGAGCGGATCAGCGTGCGGATCGCGTTCAGGCCCGCGAACAGCCACACCAGTATCGTCAGCACGCCGAGCACGACTGAGAGGGGCCGGTCGAAGAAGGCGAGCAGGTTGCCCTCCGCCTTGATCATCGAGGTCATGAAGGTCTGCTCGAGAAGCTCGCCGAGAACGAGGCCGAGGATCGCCGGCGCGACGGGGATGCCGTTCTCCTCCATGATCCAGCCGACGACGCCGGCCGCGAGCATGATGATGATGCCGTACACCGATGAGGTGATGGCGAAGCTGCCCACCATGCAGAACAGCAGGATGATCGGCAGCAGCACGCGCCGCGGCACGCGCAGGATGTAGGTCGCCCCCCTGATCGCCGCGAGCCCCAGCGGCACCATCAGGATGTTGGCGACGATGAAGGCCATGAACACCGCGTAGATGAGCTGCGGGTTCTGGATGAACACGGTCGGGCCCGGGTTCATCCCCTTCATGTAAAGAACGCCGATGACGATTGCGGTGATCGAATCACCCGGGATCCCGAAGACGAGCGCGGGAATCCACGCCGCGCCGAGGGAGGAATTGTTCGCGCTCGTCGCGTCGATGATCCCTTCCACATGGCCGGTGCCGAACTTCTCCGGCTCCTTCGAGAACTTCTTCGAGACGGCGTAGGCCACCCAGGCGGCGATGTCCGCCCCAGCGCCAGGCAGCGCGCCGACGACCGTGCCGATGGCGTTGCCGCGCAGGATGTTCGGCCAGTAGCGCCGGGTGATCGCGCCGAGGCCCTTGAAGATGTTGCCGATGCGCTGCTGCGGCATGGTCGCGGCGTTGTCGGGGTCTGCCATGCCGCGGAGCACCTCGCTCACAGCGAACAGGCCGATCATCGCGGGAATGAACGACACGCCCGACATCAGGTCGGTCACGCCGAAGGTGAAGCGCGGGTAGCCCGAGATGGCATCGAACCCGACGGTCGCGACCAGAAGGCCGAGCAGCAGCGACACCATCGCCGCGAGCGGGGTGAGCGAGGCGATGAACACGCCACAGGTGAGGCCGAGGCAGGCGAGCCAGAAATACTCGAAGCTCGAGAAGCCGAGAGCGAGGTCGGCAAGGACGGGGGCGGCGACCATCAGCACCACCGTGCCGAACAGCCCGCCCACGGCCGAGTAGATGACGTTGACGCCGAGCGCGAGCTCCGCCTGGCCCTTCCGCGTCATCGCGAAGGCCTCATCGGTATAGGCGGCCGAGGCTGGGGTTCCCGGCATGCGCAGAAGCGTCGAGGGAATGTCGCCGGCGAAGATCGCCATCGCCGTTGCCGTCACGATCGCGGCGAGCGCGGGCACGGGCGGCATGAAGAAGGTCACCGGAACGAGAAGCGCGGTCGCCATCGTCGCGGTCAGCCCGGGGATGGCGCCGACGAGGATGCCGAAGATCGCGCTGCCGAGGATCGTCAGCAGCACGTTCACATCGAGGATCAGGCCGAAGGCCTGGCCGACGGCACCCATCAGGCGAACACCACGAGAAGGCCCCGCGGAAGCGGGATCCTCATCAGGCTGCCGAAGCCGTATTCGACCATCAGCGTCGTCGCGACCGAGGCGATCACCGCGACATGGGGCCGGACGCGGAGATACAGCATCAGCACGAGCAGCATCACCGCCGCACTGATCACGAAGCCGACCGTGTCGGAGACGAGGATGTAGGCGATCACCGAAGCGAGCGCGAGAACGATCGCGCCCGCGGCACGGTGGCTTCTCGCCCATTCCGGGAATTCGACCAGGGGCCGGCGCGGCGTCATCGCCACGCCGCGGATGATCATCATCACGCCCGCGAGTCCGAGCAGAGCGCCGACGAGCCTTGGAAACAGGTCGGGCCCGTAGGGCTGGCCGGGGATGCGGGGAAAGCTCGCCGTCGCCAGGAACACGGCGACGGCGAGAACGATCAGGAGGACCCCGATCACCGCCTCGTTCACCCGCACGGGAGGCGCTCCCGCGCGGGCGAGAAGCGGAGCGTCACGACTTGGCGAGGCCGACGGCCTTCATGACGACGCCCATCTTCGCGTCATCCTCGGCCATGTAGGAGGCGAAGCCCGCGGGGTCGCGCCAGGTCATGCCGAAGCCGCGGCTGTTCATGAAGGTCTTGAAGTCGTCGCTGTTCCAGATCTTCTGCAGCAGCGGAACGTACCGCGCGACGACCGGCTGCGGCAGGTTGCGCGGGCCCGCGATGCCCCGCCAGGCGGCGAGGGTGTAGTCGATGCCGAGCTCTTCCTTCAGCGTCGGCACGTTCGCGAATTGCGGGTTCCGCTCCGGCGCCATGATGGCGAGGCTCTTGGCGCGGTTCGCCTCGATCATCGCGCGCGCTTCCGGCACCGAGCAGGTGACGATGTCGACGCCGCCGGCGGCGAGGTCCTGCATCGCCGGAGCGGCGCCGTTCGAGGGCACCCAGCGAACCGCGTCCGGCGGGAGCTGCATCGCCTGCAGCCAGCCCGCGAGCGCGAGGTGCCAGATGCCGCCCTGGCCGGTTCCGGAGGCGGTCATGCGGCCGGGGTTCGCCTTGATCGCGTCGGCGAGCGCCTTCAGGGTCTGATGCGGGCTGTCGGACTTCACCTGCACGCCAGGCGGGTCGGAGTTCATCAGCGCGAGTGGCGTGTAGCTCGTGCCCTTGAGCTCGGTGAGCCCCTGCCAGTGCATCATCCCGATCTCGACCGTGATCATGCCGATCGTGTAGCCATCGGCCGGCGCGGTCGCGATCGCGGAATGGCCGACGACGCCCGACCCGCCGGTGCGGTTGACGACGTTCACCGGCTGGCTCAGCTCCTTCTCGAGCGCAGCGCCGACGAAGCGCGCCGTCGCATCCGTGCCGCCGCCGGCTCCCCAGGGAACCACCAGCGTGATCGGCCGGTTGGGCGACCACTGCGCCTGCGCCGAAGCGCCGGTGACGAGCGCAGGCGCGGCGAGGAGGCCGGTGGAGCCGGCGAGCAATGTGCGGCGTCGAAGCATCGTTTCTCTCCCTCTCAACTTTGGCATGCACCCCGGCTCTGGCGGGGCTTGGGCGCGCAGTGTTGCCGGAAGCGCGGGCTTTGCGGAAGGGGATTTGTCAGCCGGGCAGCGAGGGTGCCGCCGGCCGTTCGTCCTTCAGCGCCACGCCGGAGAGCCGCCGCCGCCGCATCTCGGCAACGAGCCAGGCAAGCGTCGCGGCCGCTTCCGCGAAGCCGAGCCCGCCGGGCCGGATGTTGCTGATGCAGTTCCTCTCGGCATCGGTACGGCCGGGGCGTGGCGCCCAGGTGATGTAGGCGCCGAGGCTGTCGGGAGCCGACAGGCCCGGCCGCTCGCCGATCAGCACGATCACGAGCTCCGCCCCCAGCACCTCGCCGAGGGCATCGCCGAGCGCGACGCGCGCCCCCGTCGCGATCACGGCACGTCGCGGCGCGGCCTCGCCGAGAAGCGGCAGGGCTGATGCGAGAAGCGGCACGGCGTGGCGCTGCACGGCGGTTGCAGAAAGCCCGTCGCCTACCATCAGCGCTGTGCCGCCCTCCCGCGGTAGCGCGGCGAGGTCGTCCGCATTGCCGGCGCGGCCGAGATCGGGGCGGAGGAGATAGGTGGCGCGGTCTGGCGCGCGGGAGCGCACCGACGATACGGCGAGGCCCAGCCCGGCGAGGTCGCGCGCGAGGGCATCGGTGTCCAGCGGGGCATGCACGGCGTCGCGTGCGAGCGCGTGCGCTGCCTGGAACGCGAGATGCACCCGGGTGGGCAGGCCGTTGCCCGACCGGCCGAGCCCGACGCGCGCGGCGGTGAAGCGTCGCAGGTCGCGCCAGGCGGAAGGCGGCTCAGCCAAGGCCGATCAGCGCGGGCGAGAGCGCGGGCGGAATGGCGAGCCCTGAGGCGCCGATCCCCATCCTGTCGAGCCAGGCGGCGAATTCCGGCGCGGGCTGCTTGCCGAGCGCGGCGCGCACGGCGAGCGCGTCATGGAAGCTCGTCGACTGGTAGTTCAGCATCACGTCGTCGGCCCCGGGCACGCCCATCACGTAGGTGACGCCCGCGACGCCGAGCAGCGTCAGAAGCGCGTCCATGTCGTCCTGGTCGGCGTCGGCGTGGTTCGTATAGCAGACATCCACGCCCATCGGCAGGCCGAGAAGCTTGCCGCAGAAATGGTCCTCGAGCCCCGCGCGGGTGATCTGCTTGCCGTTGGCGAGATACTCCGGCCCGATGAAACCGACGACGGAGTTGACGAGAAGTGGTTCGTAGCGCCGTGCCACCGCATAGGCGCGCGCCTCGATCGTCTGCTGGTCGACGCCGTGATGCGCCTCGGCAGAGAGTGCGCTGCCCTGGCCGGTCTCGAAGTACATGACGTTGTCGCCCACCGTGCCGCGCCTGAGCGAGAGCGCCGCCTCCCGTGCATCGGCGAGCAGGGCGAGCGAGACGCCGAAGCTCGCATTCACCCCCTCCGTCCCGCCGATCGACTGGAACACGAGATCGACCGGCGCGCCCGCCTCGATCGCGGAGATCGTCGTCGTCACGTGCGCGAGCACGCAGGACTGCGTCGGGATATCGTAGCGCTCGCGCACCATGTCGAGCAGCTCAAGCAGGCGGATCGTGTTTGCCACGCTGTCCGTCGCGGGGTTGACGCCGATCACGGCATCGCCCGCGCCGAGCAGAAGCCCATCGAGCACCGCCGCCGCCACGCCGCGCGGATCGTCCGTCGGGTCGTTCGGTTGGAGCCGCACGGAGAGCGTGCCGGGCAGGCCCAACGTGTTGCGGAACCGCGTTGTGACGCGGCACTTCGCGGCCACGGAGACGAGATCGGCGATGCGCATGATCTTGGCGACGCCCGCGACCATCTCCGGCGTCAGCCCCGGCGCGAGGGCGGCGAGCGCCGCGCTGTCCGCCTCGCCGAGGAGCCAGTCTCGGAAGCCGCCGACCGTGAGGTGCGAGACGGGCGCGAAGGCGGCGCGGTCATGCCCGTCGAGGATCAGGCGGGTGACGTCGTCCTCCTCGTAGGGGATAACCGCCTCATCGAGGAAATGCGTGAGCGGAAGCTCGGCAAGCGCGTGCTGCGCGGCAACGCGTTCGGCTTCCGATCCGGCAGCGACACCGGCCAGCGCATCGCCCGAGCGGAAGGGGGTTGCCTTCGCGAGAAGGTCGCGAAGGGTGTCGAACGCGAAGCGCGTGCCGCCGAGCGTGTGCGCGAAGCCCATGCGCCAGCGTGGCGCGCAGGCCGGCGCACTGTCCAGTGCCCAGCCGGCCCGGCCCTTAGCCTGCGCAGAGGGTCGGCCAGACGGGAACCGAACCGTCTGCCGAGCGGAGCTCCTCGCCCCAGCGATGGGCCGGCGGGTCGCCAAGCCAGCCACGGGAAGCGACCGTCGAGGCGATCGCCGCGGCGACGCGATCGGGCGGGTGGCCCTGCCTGCGAAGCTCGGCCCGGAGCGAGGCGATCTCGGCCACCCGCTCCGCCCATTCGGGCCCGTAGCGCCGTTCAAGGTCGCGCCGGATGCGGGCTGCGAGCCCGGGTGCCGCGCCGCGGGTCGAGACGGTAAGCGTCAGGTCGCCGCGGCGGACGATGGCGGGAACGTGCACGTCGCAGAGGCGGGGAATGTCCTCGACGTTGACGATCACGCCGAGGCGCCGCGCGGTCGCGGCGAGCGGCTCGGCCTCGGCCTCGGCAAGGTCGCCGACGAAGAGGAGCTTCAGCCCGGCGATCTCGCTCTCGCTCGGCAGGCCGAGGCGAAGGCGCAGCGTCGCCGATGCAAGCTCGGCAGATGGCGCGTCGGACCAGAGCTGGATGTCGGCCACACCTGCCTCGCTCACCAGCCGCAGCCGGTTCAACGCCTGGCGGCCGCGCCCGACGATGCCGACGCGGGCCGAAGCAAGGTCGAAGGCGAGGGGGAGAAGGGCGGCCATCGCTCAGCCCTCCGCGACGATGTCGAAGCGGCGGATGATCTCGCCGTAGCGCGCCGCGTCCTCGCGGATCGCGAGCCCGAGCGCCTCCGGCCCCTCGTCCGTCGGCTCGACGCCGAGTGCCGCGAGGCGCCCGGCGAGCTCAGGCTCCTGCACGGCCGCCCGGCTCGCCGCGTTGAGCCGCGCGATGATCGCCGCCTCGGTTCCGGCGGGGGCGACGATGCCGTGCCAGCCGACCGCGGTGAGCCCGGCGAAGCCGCTCTCGGCAAGCGTCGGCACCTCCGGCAGCGCGCCGCTTCGCGTGCCCGGGCTGACGGCGAGGCCGCGCAGCCTGCCGGCCCGCACGTGCCCGGTGACGGCGCCGATGTTGATCATCACCCCATCGAGATGCCCGGCGAGAAGATCGTTCAGCGCGAGCGGCCCGCCGCGATAGGAGACATGGGTGAGCGTCGCGCCGCTTTCGGCGGCGAGCTGCGCCGTCAGGAGATGCGCGAGCTGGCCGGTGCCCGGCGTGCCGACATTCGCTCCCTTCGCCCTGGCGCGGGAAAGCCAGTCGCCGAGATCCGCCGACGGATGGTCGGCGCGGACCACGAGGATCTGCGGCACGCGCACCGTGCGGTGGACCGGCGCGAAGCCGAGCGGGTCGAAGCCGAGCCGCGGGGCGAGCGTGCCGACGATCGAGAGGCTGTCTGCCCCGGCAAGAAGTGTGTAGCCATCGCCTGCAGAGCGTGCCGCCGCGGCGTAGCCGATGGTCGAACCGCCGCCCGGAACGTTCTCGACCGTGATCGTTCCGCCGATGCGGTCAGCGACGGCGCGCGCCCAGTAGCGGGCGACCACGTCCTGGCTGCCTCCCGGGGCGACGGGAACGATCAGGCGGATCGGCCGTGCGGGCCAGGTACCCTGCGCCGCGGCGCGGCGCGCTGTGGCGGCGAGCACGAGGGCGGCGGTCGCGGATGCAAGTGCGGTGCGGCGGGTGGTGTCGGTCATGGTCATCTCTCCTGCGATGGCGTGTGTCGGCAGCGTCGGTCAGACGCGGCGACATCGCAGGAGAGCGCGCGCTTCGCGGACCATCTCAGTCGGCCGCGAGCTTGGCGGGATCGGAGGCGAGCAACGCGTCGCGGCCGAGGCGGTGGCAGAAATCGCCGAAGCCTTCACCCGCCTCGCGTTCGGCGGCAAAGCGGGCGAAGAGGGGGGCGAGCGCAGCGGCGATGCCCGCTTCCGCAACCTTGTCGGCGAGCTTGAAGGAGAGCCGCGTTCCCTCGAAATCGCCCCCCACGTACAGAGCGTAGAAACCGGGCATGCGGCCGACGATGCCGATATCGCCCGCATAGGGCCGGGCGCAGCCGTTCGGGCAGCCGGTGATGCGGACGCTGATGCGCTCGCCCTCCAGGCCGTGGCGGTGGAGTACGGCCTCGAGCGCGGCGACCATCGGTTCGCGCACGCGCTCTGCCTCGGTCAGTGCCAGCCCGCAGGTCGGCAAGGCGGGGCAGGCGAGCGCCCAGCGGGCGAGGGGGGAACGGTCCTCGGCGAAGGCAATGCCGGCGGTGCGCAGCATGGCCTCGACCGTTGCCTTCTCCTCCTCCCGCACGCCGGAGAGGAGGATGTCCTGCTGCGGGGTGAGGATGGGCGAGAGGTCGAACCGCGCGATGACCGAGCGCAGCGCGCTCATCAGCCGTGCGCCCTCGGTGTCGGCGATCCTGCCCGAGGGAACGGGCAGGCCGAGCCACCAGCGCCCGTCGCCTTCGGCGTGCCAGCCGAGATGGTCCGGGATGGTGAATCGGGGCAGGGGTGGCGGGTCGTCCATCCTGCGGCCGAACCGTTCCGCGAGCCTGTCCTTCACCCAGTCGGCGCCGAAGTCGTCGACGACGTACTTGAGGCGCGCGCGCTTGCGGTCGGTCCTGTCGCCGAAATCGCGGGCGAGCTTCACCACGGCCTCGACCGCAGTAAGCAGGTCTGCGTGATCCACCCGGCCCACGGGTGACGCCAGGCGGGGATAGGTCCGCGGCTTGTTGTGCGTCATGCCGTGCCCGCCGCCGACGCAGACGATCCAGCCGGAGATGGCGCCGCCCTCCACCTCGGCCACCAGGCCGAGATCGTTCGCCAGCACGTCGATCGAGTTGTCGGCCGGGTGCGCGAGGCCGATCTTGAACTTCCGCGGCAGGTAGGTCGGCCCGTAGAGTGGCTCGTCCTCGCCGTCTGCCCCGTCATCCTGGCCGGCGATGAAGATCGCGTGGTGCGCCCTGGTGCGGGGAAGAAGAGCGGACGAGAGCATCCGCGCGCTCTCTTCGAGCATGCCGTGTACGCGATCCTTCACCGGCGCAGGGGTGGCCATGACGTTGCGCGCCACATCGCCGCAGGTGGCGAAGGTGGTCAGCAGCGTGTGGTCGATGAAGGCGATCGTGTCGCGAAGGTCCCGCTTGGCGATGCCGTGGAACTGGATGGTCTGGCGCGTGGTGACGCGCAGCGTGCCGTTGCCGTGGCGCGCGGCGAGATGGTCGAGCGCGAGGTACTGCGCCGCCGTCAGCCTGCCGGCAGGGATGCGCACCCGCACCATGAACTGCCAGTCCTTCTCCCGCCCGGCCTGCTTCAGCGCCGTCGCGGTGTCGCGGTCATGCTGCTCGTAGGTGCCGTGGAACTTCAGAAGCCCGTAGGTGGCTTCCGTGACCTGGGGGGAAGTGTCGTCTGCCAGTTCCGACGCGATGGCGCCGCGCAGTCCGCGGCTTTCGGCTTTCACCCGCTCGACGCCCGATGGACCCGCCACGCCTGACCTCCGTCGCTGCCAGGCGTTTATAGAATTCACGATTTGAAAGCGCAAAAAGAATTTTCACACATAGATGAGTCGTGCCATCATCAAATCATGCAACGGCTCGTTCCCGGTTCGGTGTGGCTCGTCGGCGCAGGGCCGGGCGATCCCGCACACCTCACTGTCAGGGCCACCCAGGCGCTGACCCAGGCGGACATTATCCTGCACGACACGCTTGCCGGCCGTGCCGTGCTCGCCCACGCGCGGCGGGGCGCGGAAATCGTCGCCGTCGGCAAGCGCAAGGCCGCGCCGACGCTCCCGCAGGCGCGGATCAATGCGCTGCTCGTGGCGCATGCGCGGGCGGGCAAGCGGGTGGTACGGTTAAAGGGCGGCGACCCCTTCGTGTTCGGCAGAGGCGGGGAGGAGGCGATGGCGCTCGCGGAAGCCGGCATCCCGTTCGAGATCGTGCCAGGCGTGTCGGCCGGCATCGCCGCGCCGGCGCTTGCGGGCATTCCCGTCACGCATCGCGGGCTGTCCTCCGCCGTCACCTTCCTGACGGGCCATGACGAGAGCGGATCGGTTCCGGAAGGGCTCGACTGGGAGGCGATCGCCCGCGGCGCGCCGACGCTTGTCGCGTTCATGGCGGTCTCGACGCTCGATACGATCGCGGTCCGGCTGATCGCGGGCGGGCGTGATCCGGCCACCCCCGTGGCCGTGATCGCGCGCGCGAGCCTTCCAGACCAGTCCGTCGTGACGACGACGCTCGGCGCCTGCACGCTCGATGTCCGGCGCGCAGGCATCGCCTCGCCCGCGCTGGTCGTGATCGGGCCTGTCGTTGCGCTCGCCGCGGTGCTCGCCGCCTCCGCATCCGTGCCGGCGCGGGCGGTGGCGCGATGACGCCGGCGCGCGAATTCGCCGCGCTCCTGCTCCGCGCGGCGATCTTCATCGGGCTGCTTTTCTCGGTCGCGCTGATCGCCGGCAGCTGAGAGACCAGTCGAACACGCTACTGCCGCGGTCACCTTGGTTCGGCTTCCTGCGGTTCCGGGTCTCACGGGCTTGACGCACGCTCCGCTCCGGTTCTCGGAAACCACGCCATCTGACTAACGGCAGCGCATTCTCGAATGGTCTCTGCGCTGAATGTCGCCGGCTCAGGCGTAGCTACTCGGCGGCCTGCTTCGGGCCCTTCGGGTCGGGCACCATCCGGAGATACGGCTTCAGCGCCTTCCAGCCGCCGGGGAAGCGCTGCTTCGCCTCCTCGTCGGAGACGCTCGGGACGATGATGACGTCCTGGCCCGGCTGCCAGTTCACCGGGGTGGCGACCTTGTGCGCGTCGGTCAGCTGCAGGCTGTCGATCACGCGCAGCACCTCCTCGAAGTTCCGGCCCGTCGCTGGCGGATAGGTGAGCGTCAGCCGAACCTTCTTCTGCGGGTCGATGACGAACACGGTGCGCACCGTGACGGAGGGATCGGCCTCGGGGTGGATCATGCCGTAGAGGTTGGACACGGAACGATCCGCGTCCGCGATGACGGGGAAGTTCAGGCGCTGGCCCTGCGTCTCGGCGATGTCGGAGGCCCAGGCGCCGTGGTTGGCGGTGGAATCGACCGACAGGCCGATGATCTTCACGCCGCGTCGGTCGAACTCCGGCTTCAGCCGCGCGGCCTCGGCGAGCTCGGTCGTGCAGACGGGCGTGAAGTCCTTGGGGTGGCTGAACAGCACGCCCCAGCTGTCGCCGAGCCAGGCGTGGAAGGAGATGCGACCTTCGCTGGTCTCCTGCGTGAAGTCGGGTGCGATCTGGCCAAGCTGGATGGACATGGGATCGGGTCTCCCGTTCATGGTTGCCCGGCCAGCAACGCATAGACCGAGAAGAGCGGCAATTCAAAACGCTCTGAGGTCGTGATTTTCAGAAAAGCCTAAATTGCATAGGTGATCGGAACGTCCGGCTCTGGCGCGAGGCCCGCCTGGGCTGCCTTGCGGGCAAGCTGCTCGACCGTGATCCCGTCGAGCGTGGCGAGCGCCTTGGCCCCCGCCTCGCGCCACGCGGGCGCGACGACCGCGCGGACCATGGGCGGAAGCTCCGGCCCCGCAGGTGCGCTCTCGTCGAGCGCGCGGATGATGGCGCCGACGGTGATGTCGCGCCGCGCGCGGGCGAGCTTGTAGCCGCCGCGTCGCCCGCGGCTCGAGGCGAGGATGCCGGCGCGGCTCAGCGCCTGCAGAAGCGGCTCGAGGCCGCGCGGGTTCTGGCCGAGGCGCTCGGCCACCATCGCGCCGCCAACCGGGTCCGCCCCGCCATGCAGGGCGACGTCGACCACCGCCGCGACGGCGATGGCTTCGCGGCCCGTCACGTCCAGCATCCGATTTCCTCCGCTCGATGTGCCATCCGCCTAAACTACGTCACGGTCTCGTGGTATTCCACCTCCCATGGACGCTTCCTTCGCCGACGATCCGCTCCCTGCCACGCTGCAGGGCACGATCCACGACACCATCCTCGACACGATCGGGCGCACGCCGCTCGTCCGCGCCGGGCGGCTTGCCGCCGCGGAGGGCCTCGCGGCCGACCTCGTGCTGAAGCTCGAGTTCTTCAACCCGCTCGGCTCTGTGAAGGACAGGATCGGGCTTGCGATGGTCCGCGCCGCGGAGGAGGCGGGCACGATCCGCCCCGGCCAGGGAACGCTCGTTGAGCCGACAAGCGGCAATACCGGCATCGCCCTTGCCTTCGTCGCCGCCGCGCGTGGCTACCGCCTGGTGGTTACGATGCCCGAGGGGGCCTCGGAGGCGCGGCGGAAGATGTTGAGGCTCATGGGCGCGGAGGTGGTCGAGACGCCGGCCCGCGAGGGCATGGCAGGCGCGATCGCCCGCGCCGAGGCGATCGTCGCCGCCACGCCTGGGGCGGTGATGCCGCGGCAGTTCGACAACCCCGCCAACCCGGCAATCCACGAGGCGACGACGGCGGAGGAGATCTGGGTCGACACGGCAGGGGAGGTGGACGCGATCGTCGGCGGTGTCGGCACCGGCGGGACGCTGACCGGCATCGCGCGGGCACTGAAGCCGCGCAGGCCCGGGCTTCGCGTCATCGGTGTCGAGCCGGACGAGAGCGCGGTCCTGTCGGGCGAGCGGGCCGCGCCGCACGGCATCCAGGGTATCGGGGCCGGGTTCGTGCCCTCCGTCCTCGATCCCGAACTGCTGGATCGTATCGAGCGCGTGGCGGAGGCTGAGGCGATCGCCACCGCGCGGCGGCTCGCGCGCACCGACGGCATCCCTGTCGGCATAAGCTCGGGTGCAGCGGTGGCTGCGGCGCTGCGTGTGGCGAAGGAGCCGTCGATGGCCGGCAAGCGCGTCGTCGTCATCTGCGCGAGCTTCGCCGAGCGCTATCTCTCGACGCCGCTTTTCGCCTCGTTCGACTGAACACTTCCGGGACCGAGGATGGTGGGCGCGGTAGGGATTGAACCTACGACCCCCGCCGTGTGAAGGCGATGCTCTCCCGCTGAGCTACGCGCCCATCCAAGGTGCGGGGTCTTAGGAGTGCGGAGGCTTGCCTGTCAAGGCGAGCCTCGCCGCCGCAGCGACAGCGCCAGCCCGAGCAGCCCCGCGGCCAGGATCGGCGCGGGAGAAGGCGCCGGAACGGGCACGGCCTCGGGCGTCACGCCGAAGGTCGCTGCCTCCGCCATCACCGACAGGGTCCAGGAGAAGTCCCGGCTCTCGCCTGCGTCGAGCGTGAAGCTCGTGACGACCGTGCTGAAATCCGGGGAGTCTGGGCCGCACTCGGCGCCGGAAGGCGGCAGCGGGAAGCCGCCGGCATCGCCCGTCGCGCAGCCCTTTCGGTCGATCAGCGCGCCGTCGAACGTCACACTGCTCGCGAACCGTGCCTCCTCGCGCGTCATGTCGTCGGCCATGGCGCCGAGGACCACCGCGCCGACCGAACTGATCGGCAGCAGGCCGTGCCGGTCGAAGGCGCTGAAGTCGAGAAGGTAGAAGAAAGTGCCAGCCCCCGTACCGGTCGCCGCGAGGTTGGTGACGGTGGCGGTGATCTCGGCAGTGTAGGAGACCGTGGCCGCCCCCGAGGCGCCGATCTCTGCCTGCGCGGCGATGGCGGCCTGGAAGCCCTGGCCGTAGCGCGAGAAGCTCTCGGCGTGGCGGACCGAGCCGTCGCCAGCGCGGGCCGTGCCGAGCGTGGTCGCGAAGATGACATCGGTCACCGCGAGGGTGGGCGAAGGCGGCGCGAACAGGCCCTCCGACACATGGAAACGGACGAAGGCCTGCGTCACGTTCGAGACCGCGGCGGCCTTCGCACCCTGCGCCCCAGCGACAGCAATGGCGACGCAACTGCCCCAGAGTGCCGCCGAACCGAAAAATGTCATCGCTTGTGTCCCCTTTCCTGACGCGCGACCGTCGAATGGCGTGGGATGATACTATGAGAACGAAACGTGATCGACGTGACGCAGAACACACAGGCGCGTTTATTTTTTGTTGACCATACACATGCGGTGATACGGGGCTACCGGCGGCGCTCGCGTCGCACGCACGCACCGGGCACGGTCGCGCGAGCCGGCACGGTTGCACTTGATGCGGAACGTCGTTGGGGCATATCGCAGCGTATGCGCGCGCTCCTCATCGCCTCCCTCGCCCTTCCCGTGGCCGCCTTCGGTGCCGCCGCCGAGACGCGGGCACCAACCGAGGTGCAGGCGAGCTACACCGCCTACTGGTCCGGCTTCTCGGTCGCGACGCTCGATGCGTCGCTCGAGCTCGGCGCGGAGGCCTACCGTGTCGTCGGCACGATGCGCACCACAGGCATGCTGGCCGTGTTCATCGATGGCGAGACGACGTCCTATGCCGAGGGGCGCATCCGCCCCGCCGCCACGCCGCTCGGCCTCGCGCCGGAGCGGTTCGGCATGGAGGGGCGCTGGCGCGATCGGCTGCGCGCGGTCGCGATGGCCTGGACGGGTCCCAACCCGGAAATCCTTCGCCTCGAACCCGCCAACCAGGAGGAGCGCGACCCCGTTCCGCCCGAGCTCCAGCGCGGCACGGTCGATGCGCTGACCGCCCTTGCCGGGCTGGTCCGCCAGGCCGCCACCGCGAACCGGTGCGACGGCTCGGCCGAGGTGTTCGACGGCCGGCGCAGGAGCGACTTCAAGGCGGTGACGGAAGGGATGGAGACGCTGCCCGCCCATCGCTGGGGAAGCTTCGCAGGGCCGGCCCTGCGCTGCCGGTTCGAGGGCAGGCAGATCGCCGGCTTCTGGAAGGAGCAGAACCGCGAGGAGGCCTCGAAGCCGCGCGGCGGAACGGCGTGGTTCGCGAGCCCCGGACCCGGCCTGCCGATGATCCCGGTCCGCATCGAGGCGGAAAGCAACTGGGGCACCGTGTACGTGCACATGACGCGGGCGTCGCCCGGGCGCCTTCCGCTTCCGACGCGCCAGACGCTCCGTCAGTAGCGAACTTCGGCTCGCCTCAGGCCGCCACCCTGGTCGTCGCGGCAGGCTCCTCGACCCGCCTGCGCGAGGGAGCCGGAAAGAACACCATCGTCGCCGCGACCGGGATGAGCCAAGCAACGCGGGCCTGGTAGCGGTGATGCGGCTTGGAGAGGGCTCCGGAGGCGAAGGCATTGGCCGCCGCGCCGCCGAGCACGATGAGCACAAGCGCGACGGACCGGACATGCCCGCGCCGCTGCGCCCGCCAGGCGCCGAACAGAGCGAGCGGCACGGACAGCGCGACGATCAACGGATGCCAGGGAAGCAGCGGCGAGAGCGAGGCGAGCAGCGTTCCCTGCGCCTGGCCCGACGCCTCGAAGCGCGCGACCTCACCTTCGGGAAAGTACTGGCGGATACGCGTGCCCACGGCGACATCGACATGGTCCCAGCCAAGCGTGTCGCCCGCCCGCATGATCGTAAGTTGGCGCAAGGCGTTGACGATCATCGCGCGCGCGACGGCGACGGGCTCGCGCCGGATCGTCTCGGAGACGATCTCGCGTGCCTCCGCCGAGAGCAGCACCCCGCCAAGGAACAGGTCGTTGCCCGCAGTGTCGCGGTTCATCGGGCTGTCGCGCTCCCAGAGGAACAGGTCGCTGTCCATCGGCATGCGGTCGACGAAGTCGCAGAGATACCAGCCTCGCTCGGGGCATAGCGCGGCGATGGTCCGCGCCGCTGGCCCGTCGTCCTGCAGCCTCGCGAGCAGGAAGGTCGAGCCGTGCGGGGAGAGCGACAGCGTGCCGTGGCCCACGAGGTTCGTCCCAAGGAGCACGAGGAGGGCCGCGACGAGAGGCGATGCCATGCGTACAACCGGCCGCAGAGTGCGCCGAAGCAGCAGGCCAAGGACGACGAGCGCGGCCGCGACCGGCAGGTGCGAGAGATGGGCGGCGATGCCGAGCGTGGCGACGAGGAAGGCCCACACCATCTCGCCGCGGCCGAGCCTGTCGGCGCCGAAGCCGAGCAGGAACAGGCAGAGCACCAGAGCGGGGGTGAACACGTCCGGCATCAGCAGCCCGATCGTGTAGGGCGCGGTGGTCAGCAGCCCGGCTGCGGCGCAAAGGCCGACATGCGCGAACGGCCGCCGCCCCCACACCACGCGGCCTGTGAGCCAGAGGAGGTGGGAAAGCAGAAGCGCCTGCGCCGCGACCGGAAGCCAGAGGGTCAGCCGCCAGTGGAACAGGTGCAGGAGCGGCCCGTACACCCACGGCTTGTCCCAGATCATCAGCGGAACGAGGGTCTGCGCGAGGAAGGCGCCCGTGTCGCTGAAGAGGAGCGGGTAGCCGTTGACGAAGGCTGGCCACACGAGGAACGGCGCCCCGGCGACGATCGCCGCCGCGGCCACCAGGCGGGGCGGGATCAAGATCCGGCCGTCCAGCGCGCTGCAGCCGCGTCGTCGCTCGCCCGCGCCTCGACCCAGCGGCTGTCGCCCGAGGCGAACTCCTCGCGCTTCCAGAACGGCGCCTTGGTCTTCAGCCAGTCGATCAGGAAGGCGCAGGCCTCGAGCGCGGCGGTGCGGTGTGCCGAGGCGGCGAGCACGAGCACGATCGGTTCCCCGGGGGTCAGGGGACCGACTCGGTGGATCACCGTGCAGCCGGTCAACGGCCAGCGCGCTGCGGCGTCGCGCGCGATCGCGGCGATCGCCCGCTCCGTCATGCCCGGGTAGTGCTCGAGCACCATCCGCGCAAGCCTGTCATCGGCGCGGGTGATGCCGACGAAGCTCGCGATGCCGCCGACATCGGTGCGCCCGCCGGCGAGCGCCGCCGTCTCGGCGGCGATGTCGAAAGCCTCGGTCTGCACCCGGACGGTCGGCGTCATGCGGCGGTCGTCTCCTGCATCGCCGTCAGATGCGCCGAGTTGCCGCCATGCTCAAGCCTCCGGGGCGATCACGTCGCGGCGGGGGTGGCGAAGGCGGCCTCGACGGCGCCCGGAAGCTCCGTGAAGGAGGCGATGGCCCCTGCCGCGCCGAAGGCGCGATGGTCCTCCTCGCCATAGCCGAAGCGTGCGTAGATCGAGGCGACCCCCGCGTCGCGCGCGGCAAGCAGGTCGTTGCGATGGTCGCCCACCATCACCGCGGCGTCCGGCCCGATGCCGATCCGTTCGAGCGCGCCGAGGAGATGGCCGGGGTGCGGCTTGCGGACGGGGAAGCTGTCGCCACCCGCGACGGTGGCGAAGTACCCGTCGATGCCGAGGGCATCGAGGACGATGTGGGTGGCGTTCTCCGGCTTGTTCGTGACCACCGCGAGCGTGAACCCGGCGTCACGCAGCGCATCGAGCGTTTCGGTCACGCCGGGGAAGGGGCGGGTCTCGACCAGGGCGTTGCGCTCGTAGTCCTCGATGAACGCCTCGAGCTCGCGCGCCAGCCCCGCCTCGTCGAGCGGCCGGCCGGCGGCGGTGAACCCCCGCGTCAGCAGCATGCGCGCGCCGTCGCCGATCATCCGCTTGACCGCGGAGACCGGGTGCGGGGCCAGGCCGGCGGCGACGAGGCGGCGGTTCAGCGCCGAGGCGAGGTCGGGTGCGCTGTCGATCAGCGTGCCGTCGAGGTCGAGGCACACGGCCCGCCGGTTGGGTGTGACATGTGTCATTGACCGTCCGTCCACGTTGACCGTTTCTCCACGTTGCTGGCCAAGGATTGCTTCCAGAAGATTGCTGCCCGACACAATGAGTGACCGCGGGGCGCTTTGACAGGGGCCGTCGTGGAAGGGCAGAACCGCGTCCTGAGGTAACGGAACCGTGTCGTCCTCCACCGCCATCATCCTCGCCGCAGGCCTTGGCACCCGCCTCAAGAGCAAGGTGCCGAAGCCCCTCCACCGGCTCGGCGGCAGGCCGATGGTCCGCCTCCTTCTCGATGCCTGCGAGGCAGCCGGGTTCGGGCGCATTGTCGTGGTCGCCGGGCCGGAGCTCGGGTTCGACCCGATGCGCAAGGCGGCCGCCCCGCACGCGGTGGTCGTGCAGGCCGAGCGCCTGGGAACCGCCCATGCGGCGCTGATGGCTGCCGATGCGCTCGCCTCGACGGATGGCGAGGCGATCATCCTCTATGGCGACGTGCCGCTCGTCTCCTCCGGCACCTTGTCCACCATGGTGGCGCGGCGGCGCGAGGCAGGAGCGGGGCTCGCCCTGCTCGGGTTCACCCCGGACGACCCGGCGCAGTACGGCCGCGTGGTGCTCGAGGCGGACGGCTCGGTCGCACGCATCGTCGAATGGCGGGATGCGAGCGCTGAGGAGAGGGCGGTCACGCTCTGCAATGCGGGGCTTTTCTGCGCCCCTGCCCCCGACATGCTTCGCTGGCTTCGCGCGGTCGGCAACGACAACGCCAAGGGCGAGTACTACCTGACGGACATCGTCGCGCTTGCCCGCGCCGAGGGCGTGCGGGTGGCGGTGGCAGAGGCGCCGGCGGACGAGGTGCTCGGCATCAACTCCCGCGCTGAGCTGGCCGCCGCAGAGGCCGCCCTGCAGAAGCGGCTGCGGGCTGCGGCGATGGAGGCCGGCGCGACCCTGATCGCGCCCGAGACGGTGTTCCTCGCCGCCGACACGGTGCTCGCACCCGATGTCACGGTGCACCCGCATGTCGTGTTCGGCCCGGGTGTCCGCGTCGCCGAAGGGGCGGTCATCCACAGCTTCAGCCATCTCGAGGAGGCAACGGTCGCGGCAGGTGCGACCATCGGCCCCTATGCGCGGCTGCGCCCCGGCGCCGCCGTGGGCGAGGGGGCACATGTCGGCAACTTCGTCGAGCTCAAGAACACGGTTCTCGGGCCCGGTGCGAAGGCGAACCACCTATCCTATCTCGGCGATTCCGAGATCGGGCCCGGCGCGAACATCGGCGCGGGAACCATCACCTGCAACTATGATGGATACGGCAAGTACCGGACAGTGATCGGCGCGGGTGCCTTCATCGGCTCCAACGCCGCGCTCGTCGCGCCTGTCAGCATCGGCGCCGGAGCGATCGTCGCGGCAGGGTCCACCATCACGTCGGATGTGGGGTCCGACGCTCTCGCCTTCGGCCGTGCGCGGCAGGAGGAGAGGCCAGGCCGGGCGCGGGATTTCCGCGAGGCGGCCAAGGCCAGGAAACTGGCCGGCAAGACAGCCAAGGAGGGTTAGGCATGTGCGGCATTGTCGGCATCGTCGGGCGCGGGGTGGCGGCACCCCTTCTGCTCGATGCGCTGAAGCGGCTCGAGTACCGCGGCTACGATAGTGCCGGCATCGCAACCCTGGTGAATGGGCACATCGAGCGTCGCCGCGCGGAGGGCAAGATCGCCCGCCTCGCCGCGCTGATCGACCAGCGTCCGCTTCCGGGCACGACCGGCATCGGCCACACGCGGTGGGCCACGCATGGCCGACCCTCCGAGGTCAACGCCCACCCGATCGCGACCGGGCGGGTGGCCGTTGTGCACAACGGGATCATCGAGAACCACGCCGCGCTGAAGGCCGAGCTCGTCGCGTCCGGCTCCGAGTTCGAGAGCGAGACCGATACCGAGACGGTCGCGCGCCTGCTCGACCGCGACCTGGCCTCCGGCGCCTCGCCCGAGGAGGCGATGGCGGCGACGCTGAAGCGGATCCACGGCGCCTTCGCGCTCGCCGTTCTGGTGGCCGGGCGGCATGACCTGATCATGGCCGCACGCCGCGGCTCGCCTCTCGCCATCGGCTACGGCGACGGGGAGATGTTCGTCGGCTCCGATGCCCTCGCGCTCGCGCCACTGACCGAGCGCATCGCATATCTCGAAGAGGGGGACTGGGCGGTCGTCACCGGCGAGGGCGCGACGGTGTTCGACGCCGATGACCGCGAGGTGGAGCGGGTGATCCGCCGCACGGCGGTCTCTGGCGCCATGGTCGGCAAGGGCAACTACCGGCACTTCATGGAGAAGGAGATCCATGAGCAGCCGGCCGTCATCGGGGATACGCTGAAGAGCTACATCGACCCGTCGACGCGGGCCGTCACGCTTCCCGAGCTCGGCCTCGACCTCGGCAAGGTGCCCCGCGTCTCCATCGTCGCCTGCGGCACCTCGCTCTATGCCGGCCAGGTGGCGCGCGACTGGTTCGAGCAGGTCGCTCGGCTTCCCGCCGTCTCCGAGATCGCCTCCGAGTTCCGCTACCGCGAGCCTGTGCTCGACCCCGGCGCCATGGCGCTCTTCATCTCCCAGTCGGGCGAGACGATCGACACGCTCTCGGCGCTGCGCTGGGCGAAGACGCAGAACCAGCGGATCCTCTCGGTGGTGAACGCGCGCGAGAGTGCGATGGAGCGCGAGAGCAACGGGGTTCTGCACACGCTTGCCGGGCCGGAGATCGGCGTCGCCTCGACCAAGGCCTTCACCACCCAGCTCGCCGCGCTCGCCTGCCTTGTGATCGCCGCGGGGCGGGCTCGCGGTACCCTCGCCCCGGGCCAGGAGGCGGAGCTCACCTCCGCCCTGATCGAGGTGCCTGCCATGGCGGCAGAGGTGCTCGAGGCGGACAACATCGTACGCGGCGTCGCGGAGGAAGTCGCCGAGGCGCGGGACGTGCTCTACCTGGGGCGCGGCACGGCCTGGACCATCGCCATGGAAGGTGCGCTGAAGCTCAAGGAAATCAGCTACATCCACGCCGAAGGCTACCCGGCGGGCGAGATGAAGCACGGGCCGATCGCGCTGATCGACGAGGCGGTGCCGGTGGTCGTCATGGCCCCCGCCGGACCGCTCTTCGAGAAGACCGCATCCAACGTGCAGGAGGTTCATGCTCGCGGCGGGCGGGTGATCCTCGTCTCCGACAAGGCCGGCTGCGAGCGGCTCGCGAGCCTGTGCGCGCACACGATCGCCCTGCCGTCCGTGCATCCCTTCGTTGCGCCGATTCTTTACGCAATTCCGGCACAATTGCTGGCTTATCATGTGGCCGTTCTGAAGGGGACCGACGTGGACCAGCCGCGCAACCTCGCCAAGAGCGTGACGGTGGAGTGACGATCGCAACGTGACGTGCCTGATCGGACTGGGGATATTTCGAGCGTGATCGCGCGGCGTGTGCTGCTCGGTGGAGCTCTCGCGGGGGCGGGGCTCGTTGCGGCCGGCAAGGCCCGCGCGACCGATTGGCGCGTGCTCCCTGACCGGATCGCCTCGGCCGACCCTGCGCGCGCGCTGCCCTACAACGTGTTCCTGCCGGCCGGCTACGACCGCGCGAAGGGCCCCTATCCGCTTCTCGTGCTTCTGCACGGCGCCAACACCGACGAACAGTTCTGGGCGGGGCAGATCCGCCTCTGGCGTGCGGCCGAGCATGGCTACCTCGCCGGGCGCCTGCCGCGGTTCATCGCCGTGATGCCGGGAAGCCGCGATTCCTGGTGGGTCGATCGTCCCGGCATCCCGGCGGAAAGTGCGGTTGTCGGTGACCTGATGGCCGATGTCGCCTCCAAGTACCCGGTGATGACCACGCGGGAGGGGCGGGCGATCGCTGGCTATTCCGCCGGTGCGTTCGGCGCGCTGCGGATCGCCATGCGCCACCCCGGCCTGTTCGGGGCTGCGGCGCTTTGGGCGCCTGCCATCTACCACGACGTGCCGCCGCCCATCTCTGCCGCGCGCCGCGCCCGGGCCTTCGCCGGGCCCGACGGCAGCTTCAGCCTGCAGGCCTGGAAGGCCGAGTGCTGGCCCTCCCTCCTGCCCGCCTATGCGGCGCAGCCGCTTCGCGTGCCGTTGTTCGTCGCCGCCGGCGACCATGACCGCCTCGAGACGGCCTTCGAGGCGGCGCTTCTGTCCAAGACGATGGCAGAGCACCAGCCGGACGAGATCGAGTTCCGCGTCGTCGATGGCGGGCACACGATGCGCGTCTGGGAGGCGACCGTCGACGAGGCGCTCGCCTTCCTGTTCGCCCACCTCGCCCGCCAGCAGCTCGCCCAGCGCCACGACTGAGGCTCGGCCGCGGACGAAGGATCGCCTTTCGCCCGGGAGCATGGGTGGCCGGCCTCCGGGACCAATTCGAACGTCAAACCGAAACGTGCGCGCCGTCCCGGCTGACTGGCCGACGCTGGTCTTCGGTCAGGCTCGGCGTGCCGATCGACAACGCAACCCGGAACATTCTCCTTTCGAATCACGCTCCGTCGTATAGTTTTGGCGCCGAGTCGGGGTCGTGTTCCCCGAGGCCCGAATTCGAGGTGGCTCGGGCGCCGACTGATCTGGCTGTCGCTCGCCCACTGGGCGCTGGAGCACGTTCCGATCGATTGGGTTCAATCGATCGGGCGCCTGTCAGCGTCAGTCCCTCGTCACGTCAAGTGCCTGAAGTACCGCAATCGTCAAACGGGAGAAAGGAAACCCCAATGGAAATAACGGCCATCAATCCAACTGAGTCAACGCCGGGCAAGCTTGTGACGCTGACAATGGAGGGCATGCCTGACTATGCAGATGACAGTAATACAAAAGTATATCTTGGGGGGCATCTTTTGATGGTCGACGGCGTCGATCCGCAGGCAGGAACGATCATCGTCGGGATCGGCCAGGACGCGAAAAGTGGTACATTCACCGTAACCATCAGGGGCGGGCGAAAGAAAGACGGCGATCACACCGTGCCCACGGGATACATCACCGCCGAAGGAAGCCAGGAATTTACAGTCAATCAGAAGCAAAACGCAGTAGTCATTTCCTTTAGGACTCTTACGCCCAGCCGCGCATCTTCGGGTGATTTGGTGACCATCAATGGCGACAATCTTGATGCTGGGAACACATTGCGAGTTGGAACCAGATCAGCCAATATCACGACGAAGAGCGAGAAAAAGATCCAGTTCAGGGTGCCCAACGGGTTGCCGGCGGGGACCCACAGGATCAGCTTGGTCGACGGGAACGGCGACGCTCACTATTGCCTCCGTCCCTTCGAGGTCGTGTGAAAGGCTTGAACCGTCCCGGGAGGAGGAGCCCTTGCCGGCGCATGGGTCGATCCCGGGTGCGTCCATCCCGGGTGCGTCGACCGCGGGCGCTCGCGAGGGTGTAGGCGCTCCGCCGAGGTTGCCATGGCTTTGGCGCCGATGCGCGCGACAGCCGCGTCTGCGGATGTCGACGGCGCTGCTTGCCACCCTGAATGCAACGCGTGTCCGGTGAAACCCCGGCCAGAATCACGAGGCACTCCGTGAAGCCCGAACCTCTGCAGCTTGGCCAGGTCCTGTATCCGATCCACGACACCACTCTGATTTGCGCGCCGAAGGGCCAAGACCGCGCGGTGCTCCAGAGAGTGACCTTCACCGGGTCCGGGGAGCATGTCGTCGCCAAGGCCAGCGAGTCCGTCGATCTTGCCCCGATCGTCGGAATTCAAGCCGTCCGTGCGGTCTCCAACCTCGCAACCGGCAAGCAGGAGGTGGTGATCGTCAGGCAGGATGATCTGGACGTCATCGCCCATGACGATGCTGCCGGGCTGACGACGACCAACTTGCGGTTGGTGCCCCCCGACTTCGTCAGGATTTTCAGCATAGGTGCGAGCTCCGGCCCCGGGGCGGTCCCGGAGCGACCGGGAGACACCGTGGGGCGGGCAACGCCATGGTACATGAGCGGCGACGCCGTGCTGACCATCGGCTACGACCCGCTCGCCAAGGACAAGCGCTCATTGGCCCTTCTGGTCGCCGCAGGCGCTGGCTTCGGCGTGCAGTTCTGGGACTTGGACGCTGGCGCGAAGATCAGCCTCGTCAAGCTTCCCGACCAGGTGTGCGGCTCGCCGGTGGCAGCGGAGGTGATTCGCAGCGGCGATGCGTCGATCCTCCTGGTGGCGACGGTGGAGGAGGTCGACGAGAACCTGAAAAACCCGTTCCGCGCGCATTCCCTGAAAGTCCACGCGGTCGCCTGGACTGACCTGTCGCCCGATGCTCAGGCAAAGATCAACGAGAAACTGGAGCCGAAGCAGGTCACGACGCTGACATTGGGGGGGGTGCCGGGCCCGGTTGACCCTCATGGGACGGTTTTCAAGGGTCGATGGCACCATGAAAGCCCAGACCATAGGATCATACGGCCGCCTGCACGAGCGCAGGTATCGGCCACCGTGGCGCGGCTGCGAAAAGGCGTCGCGGACCAGCAACTCGTCCTGGCCTGGGCGAATGGCGTAAATCCGTATGTCGTTGTTCATGGTGGCAAGCAGCCTGCCACGTGGTCGTGCCAGGTCGCGGTGGTTGGTTGCGGGGCCGACGGCAGGATCGCCGTGCTGGCCGGGGCCAATCCAGATGTCGGGTTCGGATTCGCGATCCCCGGAGCGCCGATCTTCAGGGTGGTGGCGGCCGACCTCAAGCAGGCCGGGGTCGAACAGCTCGTGGTCGGTTATCCGGCGTTCTTCGGCAAGATGGAGAGCACGGTTGCGCTGATGTCGTTCAGCTTGGACGAATCGAAGGGCTCGCCCTTCGCTCTCACCTGCGTGAGCCGGACCGTGGTCGCCGCGACCGCACCGGAAGCACCCCATGGAAGCGGCAGATGGGGCGAGTGCTACCTCTATCTCGCCGCTGGCGTGTTCGGCGATTACAAGGCGGTCCAGATCATCAGCGCGGCACGCGATTCCCGCGAATCGGCGTCGCATTCAATCCCGATCGTGTCGGGGTTCGTGCCAGTCAACCCTGTCACGGGCTGCTTCCCGGAATGCGAGCTGCCCCCGCCCAAGGACAACAGGTCCTACAACATCGTGCTCCCGGGCGGGGTCCCGGTCCTCGCCCAAGGCTGCCAAACTCTGGCGACAATCGATTGGGACGTCACCTCGGATCCGGGCTATTCGAACCGGAGCCGCAGCCTGCGCTTTTTCGCGTTTCCGACCGATCTGACCGGGAAGAGCGTGGTCCTCGGGGCGCCCACCCTCACCCAGGTGGAGAGCACCAGACAGATCCTGGCGATCATCCAGGCCCCGCCGTTCGACGCCGCGATCAGCGACGACCTGCCGACCGTCAGCTTCAACACGGCCTCGGATCAGACCACCGGCTACAGCGTATCCACCTCCAAGATGTGGACGGTGTCGGATGACACGCATTTCAGCGCCTCATTGGGCGGTTTCAGCCTGTCACAGGCGATCCATGACTCTCACAGCAATGGTCTTGATGACCTGAAGGACACGACCGTTACACAAAGCGTTCATTTTCAATTGCATAGCAGCAAGCATGACTGGATGATGGTCCATGAGATAGGATTTGATGTTTGGCGATATCCGGTGCTGCGATCATCCGAGAAAGACGCGGTCAGCGTTGACGTGCTTGTGGTCTTTCCAAGGGACAGTTCGCCGAGGCTGAGTTTGGTTCCCTGCTTCCTGCCGGAATATGGCTATCGGCCCAACTCCGAAGTCGGTATGCTGCTGTCTTACTGCGAGTTCTTGCCAAACAACAAGAAAAAAATGGGATTTGATGCGAAGAACCAGCTGTTCAAGGAAAGTGGTGGAATCTCGGTCGTACACGAGAAAGGCGGGACAATAGAAACTTTTGATGCCAGCAAAATGAACAATGATACAATCGGAAAGAACTTCTCTCTTTTCAATTCAGTCTCCAACAGTGCGAGCATTGCCATCCAGACTGAGCTGTTCGACTTCCTTCCTGCATCGTTCGGGCTGAACCTCACCCATACGGAAACCTATCTGGACCATCGAGTCGAAACGACCCATATAACCAGGAATGAGCACTTCAGCCTATCAATTACTTCTGGGTCGGTGATAGATGATATCTATAGTTTCAAGATTGTTCCTTACATTTATAATCATGCCACGTTGGGATGTTTGATGGTGGCGTGGGATGTTATCCTGACTGGCGATAACTGGCGGTTGGACAGTCGGATTGATGAGAAAAGGCGAATGTTTGGTGATCCCGACATTCGGCTGATACGAGTTTCACCAGACTCCCAAGACGCTCGCGCTCAATCACGTTCGAGATCGATTTCGTTCAGCCAGAACAATCAGGGAAGCACTGATATTATCATCGAATTGTTCAACAATAGTATCAGTGCAGCAACAGATGTCGTCTGCGAAGTATTCTTGGGTGAGCCTCTCATCCAAAAAGATCGTCTCTCTCCGCCGGCGACGCTCCTCGGCAAGCTGGAGCTTGGAGAGATCGGCGCCATGCAACGAATCGAGACCCGTCTGGACGCGCAACGTCTTGATCCTGGCAGCATCGTCACGGTGCGTGTGTGGAGTGACGACCTCCCTGTCGCCACGTTTGGTCACATCTATTGGAACATGTATGGGTTTCCAAGCTGATCGATCAGAGCCTGTCTGAGCCTCCTGCTGCCGCGGCCGCCCTCAACGGCCTCAGGAGCATCCAGCCGGCAGGTTATTCGAGGTGTCCAGTCGGCCGCGCTCGCCGGGGTCAGGACCGTGCAGGCCTGTTGCGACTGGGTGAAGGCCCTCGTCGATGGCGGGCACACGATGCGCGTCTGGGAGGCGACGGTCGACGAGGCGCTCGCGTTCCTGTTCGCCCACCTCAACCGCCTCTCTCTGGCCCGCGCGCACGACTGAGAGGCTGGGTCCGCGCTAGGCGGCGTCCGCCCGGAACCTGCAACGCACAACTGCGCGTTCGGCGTGCGCATGCCCTCAACATTTCTGAGGGCCATGGGACCTAGCGCGCAAACCGCATGAAGTAGCCAAACGGAAAGACGTTGGCGATGGTCAGCGTCATGCCCAGCGCCAGAAGGAGCATGGCCCATGCAATCCGCCTTCGACCCATTGCCAGGGCCGCGAGGCTCGCGATCAACATGCACCCCGGAACGGCTACTATCACTGCGATAGAATCGAGATGCTGCATAATCGGCGGCGCTGCCCAATGCCAGAACCCCACTGGGTCCCCAGCGACGGCCATCAGCCCGAAAAGCACTTGGGTCCCCAAGAAGAGCGATCCCAAAACTACCGCGACTGTAAGGGGTGTTGTGGACGCTCCGATTGGGTCGGAACGCTTTCCATGTATTCCACAGACAACTAACGCGATGGTTGCCAATAGACCGTAGATGATCATTCCTCCGAGGGGGCTGGTCGAAGCGCTTGGCTTGCCTCCTGTTGGCACAAACAGCCAGGCGACGAGGGCCAAGACCGGGTACCCAGCCAAGCCGCCAGCGGCAAAAAGCGCGATGCCGAGCCGCCGCCTATAGCGACGCTCAAGGCGCTCTGCGCGTTTGACCTCATCGCGAAACGCTGGAGACACGGGAACAGTCGGTCGCGAATGCATCGCTTTGCTGGCACCTGATATGGCAGACAGCACTCTGCAGCCGGACGGCGCCCCGATCATTGCGCTTGGTCAACACCAGCAATTTCCAATCGGACCAGATGCTCCGACGGCACTTTGGCTCCGCCTGGTGCCCCCGGCCACGGCAGCACAGCGCCCGCTGGCCTTGCCTGCCTCGAATGGATCGGCGAGAGCCCGCGGTCTCGGGGAGTTGACCTGGCGCCCGGCCGACGCCCGCAGCCCCAGCGGTTCGACCACCCGCGATCACGGGTGTATGGTCCCCCCCAGCACCGAGAAACGGGAGGACCACCCCATGCTGAACCCGGCCGCGCCCCTGCCGCTGAAGGACCCCTCGCTGTTCCGCCAGGCCTGCCTCGTCGGCGGCAAGTGGATCGGTGCCGACAACGGCAAGACCGTCCCCGTGCGCAACCCCGCCACCGGCGAGGTGATCGGCGAGGTGCCCGCCTTCGGCCGCGCCGAGACCCGCCGAGCGATCGAGGCGGCCGCAGCTGCCTATCCCGCCTGGCGCGCGATGCTGGCCAAGGAGCGGAGCGCGATCCTGCGCAAGCTCTACGACCTGATGCTCGCCAACGCAGACGACCTTGCGCTCATCATGACGACCGAGCAGGGCAAGCCGCTCGCCGAGGCCAAGGGCGAGGTCGTCTACGCCGCCTCGTTCATCGAATGGTTCGCCGAGGAGGGCAAGCGCGCCTACGGCGACATGATCCCGCACAACGCCAAGGGCCGGCGCATCCTCGTGATGAAGGAGCCCGTCGGCGTGTTCGCGGCGATCACGCCCTGGAACTTCCCCGCGGCGATGATCACGCGGAAGATGGGCCCGGGCCTCGCGGTGGGCTGCACCGGCATCGTCCGCCCCGCCTCTCAGACGCCGTTCACGGCGCTCGCCATCGGCGTGCTGGCCGAGCGTGCCGGGCTTCCGGCGGGTGTGATGAACATCATCACCGGGCCTTCCGCCGAGACGGGTGCTGAGCTCACCGAGAACCCGACCGTGCGGAAGCTCTCCTTCACGGGCTCGACGGAGGTCGGCAAGATCCTGCTCGAGCAGTGCGCGAAGACCGTGAAGAAGGTCTCCATGGAGCTCGGCGGCAACGCGCCCTTCATCGTGTTCGACGACGCCGACCTCGATGCCGCAGTCGCCGGCGCCATGGCCTCGAAGTTCCGCAACACCGGCCAGACCTGCGTCTGCGCGAACCGCATCCTGGTGCAGGACGGCATCTTCGACGCCTTCTCGAAGAAGCTCGCGGAGGCCGCCTCTGCGATGAAGGTCGGCCCCGGGACGGAACCCGGCGTGGGCCAGGGCCCGCTGATCAACGCCGATGCGGTCGCGAAGGTCGAGGAGCATATCGGCGACGCGCTGCAGAAAGGCGCTACGGTCGTGACGGGCGGCAAGCGGCACGAGCGCGGCGGCAACTTCTTCCAGCCGACGGTGCTGGCCGACGTGCCGCGCGAGGCGAAGATCTTCTCCGAGGAGACGTTCGGGCCCGTCGCACCCCTGTTCCGGTTCCGCACGGAGGAGGAGGCGGTGGAGCTCGCCAACGACACGCCCTTCGGCCTCGCGGCCTATTTCTACACCCGCGATGTCGGCCGCGTGTTCCGCGTCTCCGAGGCGCTCGAGTACGGCATCATCGGCGCGAACGAGGGCATCATCTCTACCGAGGTTGCCCCCTTCGGTGGCTTCAAGGAGAGCGGGCTCGGTCGCGAGGGCTCGAAGTACGGCCTCGAGGAGTATCTCGAGGTGAAGTACATCGCCCTGGGAGGAATCGGGACCTGACCTGCCACGCCTGACGGTCCGCGCCCTGGAGGAGCTTCATGGATTTCGATCTGTTCGTGATCGGCGGTGGCTCCGCCGGGGTCCGGTGCGGCCGCATTTCGGCAGGCCACGGCGCGAAGGTTGCCGTCGCGGAACGGCGCTTCTGGGGCGGCACCTGCGTCAATGTCGGCTGCGTGCCGAAGAAGCTGATGGTCCAGGCCGCCGAATACGGCGCCTGGGCCGAGGATGCGCGAGGCTTCGGCTGGGACATCGACGTGCGCGGCCATGACTGGGGCGGGCTGCAGAAGGCGGTCACGGCCGAGACGGAGCGGCTATCGGGCATCTACCGCAAGCTGCTCGACGGCGCCGGCGCGCGCATCTTCGATGCCTCCGCGAAGCTCATCGACGCCCACACGGTCGAGGTCGCGGGCGAGCGCGTCTCCGCGAAGCACATCGTGATCGCGGCGGGCGGCGAAGCCGTCCACCCGACCTTTCCGGGTGCGGAACACTGTCTGATCAGTGATGCACTGTTCTCCATGCAGAGGAAGCCGAAGAGCGCCGTGGTCATCGGCGGCGGCTACATTGCATGCGAGTTCGCAGGCATCCTCGCGGGCCTCGGCGTCGAGACGACGCAGATCTATCGCGGCAGGCTGTTCCTGCGCGGCTTCGACCCCGACATCCGCGAGGCACTCGCCGGCGAGATGCGCGCCGCGGGCATCCAGCTCCGCTTCGACACCGACGTGACAAAGGTGGAACAGGCGGGCGAAGGCTACCTCGTCCACCTGACCGATAACGCGATGATCGAGGCCGATGCGGTGTTCGCAGCGATCGGCCGCCGGCCCGCCACCGAAGGTCTCGGGCTTGAGGCCGCGGGCGTTGCGCTGCGCGACAACGGCGCCGTGCTCGTCGACGAGGGCGGGCGGACGTCGGTGCCGCACATCTACGCGCTCGGCGACGTGACGGACCAGGCGAACCTCACCCCCGTCGCCACAGGCCAGGGGCATGCGCTTGCAGACACGCTGTTCGGCAACAACCCGCGCACCATCAGCCTCGAGAACATCCCGACCGCCGTGTTCACCGCCCCGCCCATCGGCACGGTGGGTCTGACGGAGGACGAGGCCGCCGCGCGTGGCGAGATCGATGTCTATATGAGTCGCTTCAAGCCGCTGAGGCATACCATCACCGGCCGCGAGCGCCGCACGCTGATGAAGCTGGTGGTCGACCGCGCGTCGCAGCGCGTGCTTGGCGTGCACATGCTCGGCGAGGATGCGGGCGAGATCCTGCAGGGCTTCGCGGTCGCCGTGGTGATGGGCGCGACCAAGCAGGATTTCGACCGGACGATCGGCATCCACCCCTCCGCCGCGGAGGAGTTCGTCACGATGCGCACCGCGCGGCCCCGCTCTGTCGCCAAGGCGGCGGAGTAGCGCTGCGCCGCCGGTTGTGCATAACTTGCGCTGCACTGCAACCACGATACTCGAGGAACACACGCCATGACCGCGCCCTGGACCCCCGATTCCTGGAGGGGCAAGCCGGTGAAGCAGCTTCCGGCCTATCCGGATGCCGCCGCCCTTGCCGCTGTCGAGGAGCGGGTCGGGCGATTTCCCCCGCTGGTGTTTGCAGGCGAGGCACGCCGGCTGAAGGCGGCCCTTGCCGCCGCCGCCGAGGGGCACGCCTTCGTGCTCCAGGGCGGTGATTGCGCCGAGGCCTTCTCCGACATGTCGGCCAACACCATCCGCGACACGTTCCGCGTGCTGCTGCAGATGGCCGTGGTGCTGACCTATGGCGGGGCCGTGCCGGTGGTGAAGATGGGCCGCATGGCGGGCCAGTTCGCCAAGCCGCGTTCCTCGGACAACGAGACGGTCGGCGGGGTGACGCTGCCCTCCTACCGTGGCGACATCGTCAACGGGCCGGAATTCACCGCCGAGGCGCGGATCCCCGACCCGAAGCGGATGGAGCAGGGCTACTTCCACTCCGCCTCGACGCTGAACCTGCTTCGCGCCTTCGCCCAGGGCGGCTACGCCGACCTGCACGAGGTGCATCGCTGGAACCTCGGCTTCGTCGAGCGAAGCCCGGCGGCCGCGCGCTACCAGGACCTCGCCTCGCGCCTCGACGAGACGCTCGCCTTCATGGCCGCCTGCGGCATGACGAGCGAGACGACGCCGCAGATCCGCGAGACGGATTTCTACATCAGCCATGAGGCGCTGCTTCTGCCCTACGAGCAGGCGCTCACGCGCGTCGACAGCACCTCGGGCGACTGGTACGCCTGCTCAGCCCACCTGCTCTGGATCGGCGACCGCACGCGCCAGGCCGATGGCGCGCATGTCGAGTTCCTGCGCGGGGTGAAGAACCCGCTCGGCCTCAAATGCGGCCCCTCGCTCGAGGCCGACGACCTGCTCCGCCTCTGCGACGCGCTGAACCCCGGCAACGAGGCCGGGCGGCTGACGCTGATCGCGCGCATGGGCGCCGACAAGGTGGAGGCGAAGCTTCCCGGCCTCGTCCGCGCCATCAAGCGCGAGGGCCGCAAGGTCGTGTGGCTGACCGACCCGATGCACGGCAACACGGTGAAGGCCTCCAACGACTACAAGACGCGGAGCTTCGACGCGATCCTCTCCGAGGTGCGGCAGTTCTTCGACGTGCACCAGGCCGAGGGCACATGGGCCGGCGGCGTGCATGTCGAAATGACGGGCCAGGACGTGACGGAGTGCCTCGGCGGCTCGCGCGCCATCACCGAGGCCTCGCTCTCGTCGCGCTACCACACCTTCTGCGACCCGCGCCTGAACGCGGAGCAGAGCCTCGAGCTCGCCTTCCTCATCGCTGCCGAGCTGAAGGAGCGTCGCGTGCCGGCGGATCGTCGCCGGGTCGCCGCGCAATAGCCCATGGCGGACGGTGCCGCGCCGCGTGGCGGCGAGATCGCGGCGCGCACCGACGTCTATTTCAGCCGCACCCGCGCGATCGTCGAACGCTTCGGCGACGCGACCGTCACCTACGCGGTGTTCCTCCGCCGCCCCGTGCTGATGGCAGCACGGCTCGCGCTCGACTGGCTTCGCGCGGTGCGCGGCGAGCAGGTGCGCATTGAGGAGCTCTACGCCGAGGGCGACGAGGTCGGCGCAGGCGAGCCGCTGCTCTACCTCACAGGCAGCTTCGCGCAGCTCGCCGAGCTCGAGACGATCCTGCTGCAGAAGCTCGGCGCACCCTGCGTCGCTGCCTGGAACGCGCGCGAAATGTGCCTCGCCCTGCCCGGCGTGTCCTTCCTCGCGATGGATGCGCGGCACTGCGCGGGGACCGAGATGGCGGAGCTGATGGCCTACGCCGCCTCGGTCGGGTCGCGCGCGGCGCAGGCGCGGGGGGCAAAGGGGTTCATCGGCAACGCCACGCACGCAACGGCGCGGTTCTTCGGCCGCGACCGTGGCCTCGGCACGATGCCGCATGCCCTGATCGGCTATGCCGGCTCGACGCTCGGCGCCGCAGAGATGTTCGTCGAGACCTTCCCCGACGAGCCGCTCACCGTGCTCGTCGACTATTTCGGCGCCGAGATCACCGACGCGCTCGCCGTCTGCCGCCGCTTCCCCGATATGGCGGCGGCCGGAAGGCTCTCCTTCCGCCTCGACACCCATGGCGGCCGCTTCCTCGAGACGCTCGACCCGGCCGCCTCCTACGCCGTGCTCGAGCGGCACGCGCCGGAGGCGATCCGCCGCTACCGCTCGGAGGAGGAACTGCGCTGGCTCGTCGGCACAGGCGTCTCCGCCGCCGCGGTGTGGCGGATGCGCGAGGCACTCGACGAGGCGGGGTTCGGCGGCGCGCGCATCGTCGGCTCCTCGGGTTTCTCGGTGGCGAAGTGCCGGATCATGGCCGAATGCCTTGCCCCGCTCGATGTCGTCGGCACAGGCTCGTACCTGCCCGAGGTCTGGTCGGAGACCTACGCGACGGCAGACATCGTCGCCTATGACGGCGTGCCGAGGGTCAAGGTCGGGCGCGAGTTCCTGCTGAAGCGCGAGGCGCGCTGAGTGGCCGCCAGCGACGGGCGCGAGCAGCGCATCGGCTTTGCCTGCGCCTCCCTCGTCCTGGTCATCTGGTCGGGCTTCATCCTCGTCAGCCGCGCCGGCGCGACGGGGGTGCTGACGCCGTGGGATCTCGCCGCGCTTCGCCACGCCGTCGCCTTCGCCGTGCTCGCGCCCTTCGCCGCGGGCGGCGCGCTCGGCGCCATCCCGGGCTACCGCGTGCTCGCGCTCGGCGCCTTCGCCGGGCTCGGCTTCCCGCTCTGCGCCTATGTCGCCTTCACGATGGCGCCTGCCTCGCACGGGGCGGTGCTCCTGCCTGGCGCGCTTCCCTTCGCCACCGCGCTCGTCGCGCGGCTCTGGCTCGGCGAGCGGGTGGGGCCCGAGAAGGCGCTCTCGCTCGGCATCGTGCTCGCCGGCATCGTGCTTCTCGCGGGCGGCGATTTCCTGGACCACCCCGGGGCCTGGCGGGGTGATCTCCTGTTCCTCGCAGGCACCACGTCCTGGGCCGTGTTCACCCTTCTCGTGCGCCGCTGGGGCATCACCGCGATCCAGGCGACCGTGGCTGTCGGCGTCGTCTGCGGGCCGCTCTACCTGCCGGTCTGGCTGCTTGCCCTGCCGTCGCGGCTCCCGGAGGCGAGCTGGGGCGAGATCGCCTTCCAGGGCTTCTACCAGGGCGCCCTCGCCATGGTCCTCGCCTCGCTTCTCTACACGCGTGCGCTGGTGGCGCTCGGGCCGACGCGGCTCGCCTTTTTCACCGCCGTCGTGCCCGCGCTGGCCGCCGTCGCCGCCTGGCCGATCCTCGGCGAGGCGCTCGGGCCCGCCGGTATGCTGGGCGTCGCCGTCGTGTCGGGCGGCATGATCTACGGGGTCTGGCGCGGATCAGGCCCGCCGCCGCTCCGCGTTGACGCACCTGCCCCCCGAACCTAGCTTCCGGCCATGACAGAGACCCTCCGGATCGCCCTTGCGCAGCTCAACCCGCACGAAGGCGAGGTGGAGAGGAACGCAGCCCGCATCCGCGCCGCCCGGGCAGAGGCGGCAGCGAAGGGGGCGGACCTCGTCGTCACGCCCGAGCTCTCGATTGCCGGCTATCCGCCGGAGGACCTGATCCTCAAGCGCGCCTTCCTCGACGCCTGCCGCGAGAGGATCGAGGCGCTCGCCGCCGACACCGCCGACGGCGGGCCGGGCCTGATCGTCGGCGGCCCCTGGCTGACGGAGGGGCGGCTCTACAACGCCGCCTTCCTTCTCGAGGGCGGCCGCATCGCCACGGCGCGGGCCAAGCACGAGCTGCCGAACTACGGCGTGTTCGACGACAAGCGCCATTTCGTTCCTGGCCCGGCTCCCGGCCCCGTGGTGTTCCGCGGCTTTCGCCTCGGGCTGATGATCTGCGAGGACTGGTGGTTTCCCTCCGTCTCCGAAACGCTCACCGAGACGGGGGCAGAAATCCTCCTGTCCATCAACGGCAGCCCCTACGAGGCGGGCAAGCAGCATGTGCGCGAAAGCCTCGCCGTCTCCCGCGTCGTCGAGACGGGGCTTCCCTTCGTGTTCCTGAACCAGGTGTGCGGG
The DNA here is from genome assembly GCF_007644105.1 of Elioraea rosea. Lineage (GTDB taxonomy): Bacteria > Pseudomonadota > Alphaproteobacteria > Acetobacterales > Acetobacteraceae > Elioraea_A > Elioraea_A rosea. The sequence goes on from NZ_VFAC01000003.1 coordinate 131,959, forward strand.
CAGGACGAGCTCGTGTTCGAAGGCGCGAGCTTCATCCTGAACGCCGATCGCGCGCCCGCCTTGCGCATGCCCTCCTTCTCCGAGGCCGTTGCCGTCACCGAATGGAAGCGGAGCCGCAGCCATCTCGTCTGCGCCCCGCACCCGCTTCCGCCCGAGGAGACGCGGGAGGAGAGCATCTACCGCGCGATGATGCTCGGCCTCGCCGACTACGTGAACAAGAACCGGTTCCCCGGCGTGGTGCTCGGCCTCTCCGGGGGGATCGATTCAGCGCTCACCGCCGCCGTCGCGGTCGATGCGCTCGGCGCGGATCGGGTGAGGGCGGTGATGCTTCCCTCGCCCTACACGAGCCAGGAGAGCCTCGACGACGCGGCCGACGCGGCGCGGCTTCTCGGCATCCGCTACGACACCGTGCCGATCACCGGCGCGATGGAGGCGTTCCACCAGGCGCTCGCGCCCGTCTTCGCCAATCGCGCGCCCGACATCACCGAGGAGAACATCCAGTCGCGCGCGCGCGGGCTGATCCTGATGGCGATGTCGAACAAGTTCGGCGACATGCTGCTGACGACGGGGAACAAGTCCGAGATGTCGGTCGGCTACGCCACGCTCTATGGCGACATGTGCGGCGGCTTCTCGGTCCTGAAGGACGTGTACAAGACGACCGTGTTCGCCCTGTCGCGCTGGCGCAACGGCCACCGGCCCGTCGATGGCCGCGGCCCCGGCGGCATGGTGATGCCCGAGCGCATCATCACCAAGCCGCCCTCGGCGGAGCTCAAGCCCAACCAGACCGACCAGGACACGCTGCCGCCCTATGACGTGCTCGATTCGATCCTGGAAGGGCTCGTCGAGGACGAAGAGGGCGTCGAGGCGCTGGTCGCGCGCGGGCATGACCGTGCCACGGTGCTGCGCGTGTGGCGGATGCTCGACCGCGCCGAGTACAAGCGCCGCCAGGCCCCGCCCGGGGTGAAGATCACCCGCCGCGCCTTCGGGCGCGACCGGCGCTACCCGATCACCAACGGCTTCACGGGGCTCGTGTCGTGATCGGCGGCATCTTCGCTCCCGAAGGCGGCTGGGTGGTGCGCATCCGCGACCTCTCCGCCGATGATCCGTCCGCGCCAGAGGCGGTGGAGGACGTGCCGGGCTTCTCCTCGCTGATGCACGCCAACGCCTTCGCCCGCCGCTACGTCCGCGACAGCCTCGAGCGCTGCCGCGTTCCCGGCGCGACGCCGGAGGAGGTCGCTGCCGACTGGCATGCCTTCGGCGAGGATGCAGAGGTGGCCGATGCTGCCGAGGCGGGCTGGAAGAGCGCGTCCGAGCTGTCGCATTTCGCCGCCCATCCCGTTGCCCCGGATGACGAGGAGCGCGACTGGCGCAGCCTCGACCCGCGCCGTGACGACGGCGAGGAGGACGACGACGAGGACGGTGAGGGCGGCGAGCCCGGAGAGGGCGAATGACCCCCCGTGTCCGCTTCGCGCCGTCTCCCACCGGCTATCTCCACGTCGGCAATGCCCGCGCCGCCGCGGCCAACGCGCTGTTCGCCGCGCGGCACGGCGGGGTGTTCATCCTCCGCCTCGACGACACCGACACGGCCCGCTGCCGCCCGGAATACGAGGCGGCGATCGCGGAGGATCTCCGCTGGCTCGGTCTCGCCTGGCAGGAAGGCCCGCTGCACCAGCGCGACCGGCTCGCCCGCTACGCCATGGCCGCCGAGGCGCTGAAGGCCTCCGGTCGCCTCTACCCGTGCTGGGAGACCGAGGAGGAGCTTTCCTTCAAGCGGCAGCAGAGGCTGAAGCGTGGCCTCGCGCCGATCTATGACCGTGCCGCCCTCGCGCTCACCGAGGAGCAGCGCGCAAGGGCGCTCGCGTCCAGCCGCCCGCCGCACTGGCGGTTCCGCCTCTCCGACGGGCATGCCGAGTGGGACGATCTCGTTCTCGGCCAACGCGCGGTGAAGCTCGGCGCGGTGTCGGACCCCGTGCTGATCCGCGCCGACGGCACGCCCCTCTACACCTTCGCCTCGGTGGTCGACGACATCGACCACGGCATCACCCACGTGATCCGCGGCGAGGATCACGTCACCAACACGGGCGTGCAGCGCGACATCATCGCCTCCCTCGGCACCAACCCCGACGCGATGCGCTTCGCCCACCTGCCGCTTCTCGTCGGCGCCGATGGCGAGCCGCTCTCCAAGCGCATCGGCTCGCTCTCGCTCCGCGCGCTCAGGGGGGACGGCATCGAGCCCGCCGCGCTGCTCGCCTATCTCGCCCGGCTCGGCACCTCGTCCGACATCGCGCCCGCGGGCTGGGATGAGCTGGTCGCCGGTTTCGACTTCGCCGCCTTCAGCCGGAGCGCGGCGCGGTTCGACCCCGCCCAGCTTCTCGCGCTGAACCGCCGCGTGCTGCACGCGCTTCCCTTCGAGGCCGTGCGCGCCCGGCTTCCCGAAGGCGCGACGGAGACGTTCTGGCACGCCATCCGCGGCAATCTCGACATGCTCTCGGAAGCCCGCCACTGGTGGGACGTGGTGGCCGGCGCGATCGTGCCGCCGCCGATCGAGGAGGAGGGAGAGCGCGCCTTCCTCGCCGAGGCGGCAGCGCAACTGCCCGCCGGCACCTATGACGGCGCCACGTTCAAGGCCTGGACAGGGGCGCTCGCCGAGGCTACCGGCCGGAAGGGCAAGGCCCTGTTCCGCCCGCTGCGGCTTGCGCTGACGGGCGAGGAGCACGGGCCGGAACTGAAGGATATCCTTCCCCTGATGGGCCGGGATCGGGCATATCTGAGGCTCACCCAGGCCGCTGGAGGCGTGTCGTGACCATCCGGTGTCGTTGCCCCATCTGATCAGACCAAAGGTTTGACCAGACCGCGCGTGTGACCCATACGGGCCAAGGCCCACCGGACGGAACGATGACCGAGCTCACCCTCTACAACTCCGGCACGCGGCGGAAGGAACGCTTCCAGCCCCTCGACCCCGATCACGTGCGCCTCTACGTGTGCGGCCCGACCGTGTATGACCGCGCCCATCTCGGCAATGCGCGGCCGGTCGTGGTGTTCGACGTCCTGGTGCGGCTTCTCCGCCGCCTCTATCCGCGCGTGACCTATGTCCGGAACATCACGGACGTGGAGGACAAGATCATCAACGCCGCGCGCGAAGGCGGGGAAACGATCGAGGCGGTGACCGAGCGGACGACGCGCTGGTTCCACGAGGACATGGCGGCCCTCGGTGCCCTGCCGCCCGACATCGAGCCGCGCGCGACCGAGACGATCGCCGAGATGATCGCGCTGATCGAACGGCTGATCGCCAACGGCCACGCCTACGCGGCCGACGGGCACGTGCTGTTCGACGTGCCGAGTTTCCCGAAATACGGTGCGCTGTCGAATCGTTCCGTCGAGGAGATGGAGGCCGGCGCGCGTGTCGAGGTCGCGCCGTACAAGAAGGCGCCGTCGGATTTCGTCCTGTGGAAGCCGTCCTCCGACGACCAGCCAGGCTGGCCGAGCCCCTGGGGGCGCGGCCGCCCCGGCTGGCACATCGAGTGCTCGGCGATGAGCTGGAAGGAGCTCGGCGCGGATTTCGACATCCATGGCGGCGGGCTCGACCTGATCTTTCCCCACCACGAGAACGAGGTCGCGCAGTCGCTCTGCGCCTTCCCGGGAAGCGGCTTCGCGCGCCTCTGGATGCACAACGGCATGCTTCTCGTGGCGGGCGAGAAGATGTCGAAATCCTTGGGCAATTTCCTCACCGTCTCCGACATCCTTGCCGAGGGGCCGTGGGCTGGCGCGGCGTTCCGGCTGCTCCTGCTCAAGACGCATTACCGCATGCCGCTCGACTATTCGCGCGAGCGGCTTGCGGAGGCGAAGGCCGAGCTCGATGATTTCTATACGCCGCTGTTCGCTACCGCCGGCAATCCCGAGCGGGACACCGAGGATGCAGCCGAGCTGGTGGACTGGGCGCTCGCGCCGTTGCTCGATGACCTGAACACGCCGCTCGCCCTCTCGCGCCTGCACGACCTCCGCACCCTCGCCAACATCGATGCCGCGGGCGGTTCGGCGACTGCCGTGCTCGCGCGGATGGACCGGAAGCGTGATCTCATCCCGGGCGAGGCGGTCACAGCGCTTCGCCGCGCCGCCTCGGTGCTCGGCATGCTCGGCAGCGATCCGAGAACATGGCGGCAGGGCGCGGGCGGCGATGCGGCCGAGATCGAGGCGGCGATCGAGGCCCGCCTCGCCGCACGCCGCGCGCGCGACTTCGCGCAAGCCGACCGTATCCGCGCCGAGCTTCTCGCGAAAGGCATCGTGCTCGAGGACACCAGGGACGGCACGACCTGGAGGCGCGCGTCGTGAGTGGGGCGCGGATCCACCTCTACGACTGCACGCTGCGCGACGGGCAGCAGATGCAGGGCATCGATTGGGGCGTTGCCGACAAGCAGGCGATCGCCCGCGCCCTCGATGCCTTCGGTGTCGATACGGTGGAGGGCGGGTGGCCCGGCGCGAACCCGATCGACGATGCGTTCTTCGCCGCACCGCCTGCGATGAAGCGCGCGAAGCTGTCGGCCTTCGGCATGACGCGGCGCGCCGGCCGAAGCGCCTCGAACGACCCGGGCCTCGCCGCGATCTTCGCAGCGAACACGCCGATCGTCACGCTGGTCGGCAAGACGTGGGACTATCACGCGGAGATCGCGCTCGGCGTGTCGCTCGAGGAGAACCTCGCGATGATCGCCGACAGCGTCGCCGAGGCGGCGCGGCGGGCCGAGACGGCGATGTTCGACGCCGAGCACTTCTTCGACGGCTACAAGCGCAATCGCGACTACGCGCTGAAGGCCATCAACACCGCGCACGAGGCAGGGGCGCGCTGGATCGTGCTGTGCGACACTAATGGCGGAACGCTGCCAGACGAGGTGGAGGCGATCGTCGCCGAGGTCGCACGCCACATCCCCGGCGAGCATCTCGGCTTCCACGGCCACAACGACACCGAGAATGGCGTGGCCAACACGCTTGCCGCCGTGCGGGCCGGCGTGCGCCAGGTGCAGGGGACGATCAACGGCATCGGCGAACGCTGCGGCAACGCCAACCTCATCAGCATCATCCCGAACCTGATGCTGAAGATGGGCTACGAGACGGGTATCACCGAGGACGGGCTTCGGGGGCTGACCAAGCTCTCGCGCATGCTCGACGAGAGGCTGAACCGCGCGCCCGCACGGGGGGCGGCCTTCGTCGGCGAGAGCGCCTTCGCCCACAAGGGCGGCCTGCATGTCAGCGCGGTCGAGCGCGACCCGGCGACCTACGAGCACATCTCGCCCGACCGCGTCGGCAACCGCCGCCACATCGTCGTGTCGGACCAGGCGGGGCGGTCGAACATCCTCTCCCGCCTGCGCGATGTCGGCATCGACATCGACCCCGATGACAGGCGGATCAAGCGCATCCTCGACGAGGTGAAGGCGCGCGAGTTCCAGGGCTATGCCTATGACGGGGCGGAGGCGTCGTTCGAGCTGCTCGCGCGCAAGGTCCTCGGCACCGTGCCAGAGTATTTCCACCTCGAATCGTTCCGAACGCTGGTCGAGCGGCGCGGCGAGGGGGAGGAGCCGCTCTCGGAGGCGACGCTGAAGATCGTCGTGCGCGGCGAGCGCGTCCTGACCGTCGCCGAGGGCAACGGCCCGGTGAACGCGCTCGACGCGGCGCTGAGGAAGGCGCTCCTGCCGCACTACCCCGAGGTCGCGGCACTCCGCCTCGTCGACTACAAGGTGCGCATCCTCGCGCCCGACCAGGCGACGGCGGCGGTCACCCGCGTGATGATCGAGAGCGAGGACGCCACCGGCGCGCGCTGGTCGACCGTGGGCGTCTCGGGCAACGTCATCGAGGCCTCGTTCGGCGCGCTCGGCGATGCCATCACCTATCTCCTGATGCGCGAGGGCGCGGCAGGCGGCTGAGGCTCGACATATCCCCTCCGGGGGGATAGGGTGACGGAATGTCGAAGGGCATCCGCCATGCCTCGCACGACCAGGTCGTCAAGCGGCTCCGCCGCGTCGAGGGCCATCTCCGCTCGGTGATCGGGATGATCGAGGACGGGCGAGCCTGCCTCGATCTCGCGCAGCAGCTCTCCGCCGTCGAGAAGGCGATCACCGCGGCCAAGCGCACGCTGATCCAGGACCATATCGACCATTGCCTCGACCGTGCCGTCGAGGAAGGCAAGGCCGAGGCCGCGCTCGCGGAGTTTCGCGAGATCGCGAAGTACCTGTAAGGCCGACGCGATGGATTTCGCCGCGCTTCTTGCCCAGGGCCAGGGCGCGGCGCTCGCCTATCTTCCGGTCGCCTTCGCGCTCGGTGCGCTGCACGCGCTCGAGCCGGGCCATGCCAAGACGATGATGGCGGGCTTCATCGTCGCCTCCCGCGGCACGGCGGGGCAGGCGACGCTGCTCGGCCTCTCCGCCGCCGTCGCGCACTCCCTGATCGTCTGGCTGCTCGCCCTTCTCGGCATCTGGCTCGGCGACATGCTGATCGCCGAACGCGCGATCCCGTGGCTGCAGGCGGCTGGCGGCCTCGCCGTGCTCGCGGTCGCGGCCTGGATGGGCTCGCGCCTGCGCCGTGGCGGCGAGCACCACCACGATCACGACGACCACGACCACCACCACGACCACCACAACGACCACCACCACGACCATCACCACGACCATCACCACGGGCATTCGCATCGTGTCGTCTGGCAGGACGGCCAGGTCGCGACGACGCGCCAGGTGATCGCCGTCGGCTTCTCCGGCGGGCTCGTGCCGTGCCCGGCCGCGGTGCCCGTGCTGATCCTGTCGATGCAGGCCGGCGCGGCGGCCATCGGCATCCTCACCGTCGCGGCGTTCAGCCTCGGCCTCGCCGCCGTGCTCGTCGGCGTCGGCCTCGCTGCCGCGTTCGGGCTCTCGCGCATCGGCGGGGACAGCGGCTTCGCTCGCAAGCTGCCCTGGATCTCCGTCGTCGTCATCGCCCTCGCCGGCGTCTACTCGCTGGCCAAGGGACTGTCGCATCTCGCTGGATGAAAGGGAGAAGACCCAGCATGAGTCTCGCTCGCACCGCACTCGCCGCTGCCTTCGTACTTGCCGCAGGCGCTGCCTCGGCCGATCACGGACCCGCTCACCGGATGACCCTCGCCCAGGCCGGCCACGGGCATCATGGCCATGCGGCTGCGCCGGTTGCTGCGCAGGAGCCTGCCTCCACCCGCGCCTATCGCGAGGCCAACGAGAAGATGCACCGCGACATGGACATCCCCTACAGCGGCGACGCCGATCGCGACTTCATCGCCGGGATGATCCCGCACCACCAGGGCGCGATCGACATGGCACGCATCGTTCTCCGCTACGGCCGCGATCCGGAGGTGAGGAAGCTCGCCGAGGAGATCGTCAAGGCCCAGGAGGCCGAGATCGCCCAGATGCGCGAGATGCTCCGCCGCCTCGGCGGTTGACCTCCCGCTGATACCGCCCTAACCCCCTCGGCCCATGACGGGTCGAGAGGGCGGGGCGGAGATCGGGCCGGTGGGCGAGAATACGCCCGCCGTCATCCTCGTTCGCCCGCAGCTTGCCGAGAACATCGGCGCCGCAGCGCGTGCCATGGCCAATGGCGGGCTGTTCCATCTGCGCCTCGTCGCGCCGCGCGATGGCTGGCCGCTGGAGAAGGCCTGGCGCATGGCCTCGGGCGCGGATCGCATCCTCGAGGCCGCGACGCTGCACGAGACGCTCGCCGATGCGGTGGCCGACCGCGAGCGCGTCTTCGCAACCTGCCCGCGCCCGCGCCACGTCATCGTCGAGACTATGACGGCACGCGGCGCCGCCTCGGCGCTGCGCGACGCCGCCGCGCGGGGCCTGCGCACCGGCATCCTGTTTGGGCCTGAGCGCGCGGGGCTTCTGGCCGACGATCTCGCGCATGCCGACACGCTCGTGCAGATCCCGCTCAACCCGGCCTTCAACTCGATGAACCTCGCCCAGGCCGTGATGGTGATGGCGTATGAGTGGTGGACCTCCGGCGACCCCACACCGCCCGCGCGGCTCGTGACGAACGAGACGCGCGTCGCGTCGAAGGACGAGCTCGAGAACTTCTTCCGCCACCTCGTCTCGGAGCTCGATGCCTGCGGCTTCCTGCGCAACCAGCAGAAGCGGCCCGGCATGATCCGCAACATCCGCGCCCTCTTCCAGCGCGGCGAGGTGACGGAGCAGGAGCTGCGGACGCTGCACGGAATCGTCACCGAGCTCGCGCGCGGCCGCCGCATCCGCGGCCGCGTGGAGCCCGACATGCTCGAGGCGATGCTCGACGAGAAGGATCCCGATGCGCACGCATCCTGACGGCACGTCCATTCTCCCGCTTCCCGATCTCCGCTTCGCCGAGCTCGATGCCGCGCGGCTCGGCCTCTCCGGCCCGCGTGCGTCCTACATGGAGGCGGGCGAGGCGGGACCGGTGGTGCTCTGCCTGCACGGCATCGGCGCCTCGAGCGTGTGCTTCCGCTTCCTGTTCGCCGGCCTCTCGCGGCATGCGCGCATCGTTGCACCCAACGCGCCTGGCTATTTCCTCTCGGATCCGTTCTCCGCCGACGCGCCGCGGGCGGAGGACTATGCCGATGCCGCGGCTGCCTTCCTCGATGCGCGCGGCATCGAGGGGACTGTGCATGTGGTGGGCTCGAGCTTCGGGGCGATGACGGCGGCGATGCTCGCCGCGCGGCACCCGGCGCGCGTGGCGAAGCTCGTGCTGATCGGCGCCTCGCGCGGCCAGCGCTGGAAAAGCGATGCCGAGCGGGGCGAGATGCTCGCGCGCCGAGCGGCAAGCGTGGCCGAGGGCGGCGTGGCGCTCGGGCGGACGCGCTGGCAGGCCCTCGTCGCCCCCGGAACGGGAACGGTCGTGCAGGACCTCGTGCAGACGATGCTCTCGGCAACCAACCCGCACGGGCTGATGCAGGCCGCGCGCGCGACGGACGCGGTGGACATCGTCGCAGACGCCGCCGCGCGAATCGCCGCGCCGACGCTTGTTCTCACCGGCGAGAAGGACGGCGTGAACCCGCCCGCCATCGGCGATGCGATCGCCGCCGCGATCGGCACGCATGCCCGCGTGGTGAACCCCGCCGGCATCGGCCACCTTCCCGAGCTCGAGGCGCCGGCTATGACGCTGCGCCTCGTATCCGACCATCTCGGACTGTGACGGAGACGACGATGCTGACACGCCGCTTCGCCCTTGCTTCCGCGCTCGCCGCACCCGCGCTCGCGGTGCGCGCGCAGGCCAGTTGGCCCGACAGGCAGGTGCGCATCGTCGTGCCGTTCCCGCCCGGCGGCGGGCTCGACGCGCTCGGCCGCGCGCTGGCGGTCGAGCTTTCGCCGCGCTGGGGACAGGCGGTGGTGATCGACAACCGGCCCGGCGGATCGACCGTTCCGGGAACCGACATCGTCGCCAAGGCCGCGCCGGACGGGCACACGCTCCTGCTCACGGCGGACAACTCCATCACCTCCAACCCGCATGTGATCCGCGGGCTGCCGCACGACCCGCTGAAGGACCTCGCGCCCGTGACGCATCTGGTCGACGTGCACCAGATGGTTCTCGTCCACCCGTCCGTGGATGCACGCGACATGGCGGGGCTCGTTGCCGCGGCGAAGGCGCGGCCGGGCGTGCTCAATTTCGGCAGCTACGGCACGGCGAGCCAGCCGCATCTGCTTTTCGGCGCGCTGATGGCCGCGACCGGCATCGAGCTCGTGCAGGTTCCCTATCGCGGGCTGACGCCTGCCGTGCTCGCCACCATCGCTGGCGAGGTGCAGATGACGCTCGCCGGCGTCGCCTCCTCGCGCGAGCATCTCGCCGCCGGAACGTTGCGTGCGCTCGCCGTCGGCCGGCCGTCGCGCCTGCCGCAGCTTCCCGAGGTGCCGACGCTCGCCGAAGCGGGCTTCGCGCAGATTGACCCGCGCACGTGGTTCGGCATGCTCGCACCCGCCGGCACGCCAGAGGCGCTGCGCACGCGCATCGCGGCCGATATTGGAGCAGCCATGCAGGCCCCCGCCGTGGCCGAGCGGCATCTCGCGCCGAACGGCTACACCGTGCATGCCGGAACGCCGGCCGAGTTCGCCGCCTTCATCGCCGCCGACTACGCGTACAAGGCGGAGCTGATCCGCACCGCGGGCATCACCGCGAGCTGAGGCTCTGGCCGGGCAGGGCGTGCCGGCCTAGTCTCTCGCTCGACACGCTTCCGGGGGGACCGAACCATGTCCATTCGCCGCTCGCTCTTCGCCGTTGCCGTGCTCGGCGCGGCAGGCGTCGCGCCATCCATCACGCCGGCCCTCGCCCAGGCGCCGCTCCGCCTTGGCCATGTGCTTGCCGAGAGCCATTCCTGGCACGTCAACGCCGCAGGCTTCGCCCAGGAGGTGGAGCAGAGGACGGCCGGGCGGGTGAAGATCCAGGTCTTCCCCGGCGGCCAGCTCGGCGCCGAGACGCGCGTGATCGAGGGGCTACAGCTCGGCTCGGTGCAGATGGGCCTGATCGGTGCGGGCTCGTTCCAGACGGTGGAGCCCAAGATGGGCATCGTCGAGCTGCCCTACACCTGGCCGTCGCGCCAGCACGCCTACCGCGCCTATGACGGCGAGCTCGGCGCCGCGCTCGCCAAGCTGATGGAGGCGAAGAACATCGTCATCCTCGGGTGGTGGGAGACGGGGCTGAGGCACGTGACGACGCGCGATAGGGTGGTGCGCACGCCGGCGGACCTGCGCGGCCTCAAGATCCGCGTGACGCCCGACCGCATGCGCCTCGAAACGTTCAAGGCGCTCGGCGCGGAGCCTGCGCCGCTCGCCTTCGGGGAGCTCTACTCGGCGCTCCAGCAGGGCGTGTTCGACGCGCAGGAGAACCCCCTCTCGATCATCTGGTCGGCCTCGTTCTTCGAGGTGCAGAAGCAGCTCGCCCTGACCGGCCATGTCTATGGCCCGGCCGCGCTCGCGATCTCCCGCACGGCCTTCCAGCGGCTGACGGCCGAGGACCAGGCCGTGCTGCGTTCGGCCGCCGCCACCTGGGGCGCCAAGCAGCGTGCCGACAGCCAGGCGGCGGACACGGCGGCGATCGAGCAGCTGAAGGCCAAGGGCATGACCGTGACGGAGGTCGACCAGGCGCCGTTCATGGCCGCTGTGAAGCCGGTGTGGGACGAGTTCGGCCGCATCTATGGGCCGGAGCTGATGGCGCTGCTCGAGCGCTACCGGAACTGACATGGCGCGGCTCGCGGCCGCGATCGGTTCGGCCGCGATCGGACTTGCCGCCCTCCTCACCGCCCTCTTCACCGCGGCCGTGCTGTGGACAGTGGCAGCGCGCTACGGGTTCGGCCGCACGCCCGTCTGGGCGGAGGAGCTGCCGCGGCTGCTACTCGTCTGGGCGGCTTTCCTCGGCGCGGGCGGGGCGGAGGCGCGGGGCGGCCATCTCTCCGCAGGGCTGATGCCGCTTATCCTTGGCGAGGGCAGGGCAGCGCGCCTCGGCGCCGCCTTCGCAGACATCGCCGTCATCGTCTTCGCCTGCCTCTCGGTGTGGGCGACGGTGACGTTCATCGGCATCGCCGGAAGCGGCACGACCACGGCGCTCGGACTGCCCGCCTCGTCGTTCTACTGGGCCGGCGCTGCGGGGCTGGGGCTGATCGCGTTCGGCGCGGCGGCACGGCTGATCGACCGGTTCCGGTGATGGGCGGCGCGCTCGCGACGCTGTTCGGCACCTTCGCCGCGGCACTCGTGTTCGACATCCCGGTCGCCTCCGCGCTCGGCATCGCGGCGATGGCGGCGATCCTCGTTCACGACATCGCGCCGCTTCCCGTCGTCGCGCAGCAGATGGTTGCCGGCCTCGACAGCTTCCCGCTTCTTGCCATCCCGCTCTTCGTCCTCGCGGGCGGGCTGATGGGGGCGGCGGGGCTCACGGGGCGCATCGTCGCGCTCGCGCTGTCCCTCGTCGGGCAGAGGCGAGGGGCGCTCGCCGCCGTCGCGGTCGTCGCCTGCATGCTGTTCGGCGCGCTGTCGGGGTCGGGCGTTGCCGACGTGGTGGCGATCGGCTCGCTCGTTCTGCCGGCGATGCGACGGTCCGGGTATCCGCCGGGCTTCTCGGCAGCGCTTCTCGGCTGCGCCGGCTCGCTCGGAACGATCATCCCGCCCTCGATCGTCATGATCGTCTATGGCGTCGCGACCGGCACGTCGATCGGGCAGCTCTTCACCGCCGGCCTCGTGCCTGGCGTGCTCGCGGGGCTGGCGCTGATGGCCGTCTCCGTCTGGAAGGCGCGCCGCGAGGGCTGGGGCGGCACGGCGGAGGCCGAGGGGCTCGTCGAGGAGGAGGGGGCCTGGGTCGGGCTGCTTGCGCTCGGCGCGCCGGCGATCATCGTCGGCGGCATCCGCGGCGGCATCTTCACCGCGACGGAGGCCGGCGCCGTCGCCTGCCTCTATGCGCTCGTGGTGGGAGTGATCGCCACCCGCGCGTTGACGCCGGCGCTGCTCTGGGCCGAGCTTCGCCGCGCGGCGGAAACCTCGGGCGTGATCCTCTACGTGATCGCCACCGCCTCGTTGTTCGGCTGGGTGCTCGGCGCGATGGGGGCGCCACAGGTGGTGACGGCCTGGCTGCTCGGCCTGACGCGCGACCCGACGGTGGTGATCCTTCTCGCCATGGCGCTGCTTCTCGTGCTCGGCACGTTCATGGAGACGATCGCGGTCATCCTGCTTCTCGCGCCGATCCTGTCCTCAACGCTGCCGCGCTACGGCATCGACCCGGTGCATTTCGGGCTCCTGCTTGCGCTGAACCTCGCCATCGGGGCGAACACGCCGCCGCTCGGGATCGACCTGATGGCCGCCTGCCGCGTGGCGGGGATCCCGATGCGCGAGAGCTTCCGGCACCTGCCGGCGCTGCTTGGGGCGATGGCGTGCGTGCTGCTTGCGCTCGCGCTGATGCCCGACGTGGTGCTGGCCCTGCCCCGCGCCCTGGGATGACTTGCGCCTCAGCGCTCCGGAAGCTGCCGGGCGAGGCGTTTCGCGAGCAGGTAGCCGATGACGCCGCCGAGCGGCGCGCCCGGCAGGATGAGCAGCCAGCCGACATGGGCGCCCTGGATGACGAGCCCCATGCCGATGCCGAGCATCATCCCGCCCGTGACCGAGCCGATGACCCCGGCGGTAAGGCCGAGGACGAGGATGTCGCTTCGCGTGATCATGCCGGGGCATTAGGCCGCGCCGCGGCGCCAGGCAAGGGGGCGGTCCGGCAGGCGGCCCGGATTTGACAAGCCTCCGATTTGACAAGAGGGGGGGCCGCTGCCATACCCCGCCGCACTCCCGGGAACGTGGACGGGCCCTTGGTGGCCCGCGCCCGCCCTTTGCCGTTTGGCATGGGGCCTACCGGGACAGAAGGGGCTGCGACGGGCAGCGCCACAGAAGAGACGACGAAAGGGGTCGCGCATGACCAAGCGCGCCGAAAGCAAGTACAAGATCAACCGCCGCCTCGGCATGAACCTGTGGGGCCGGCCGAAGTCGCCGATCAACAAGCGCGACTACGGCCCCGGCCAGCATGGCCAGCGCCGCAAGAAGCCGACCGATTTCGGCACGCAGCTCATGGCGAAGCAGCGGCTCAAGGGCTACTACGGCAACATCGGCGAGCGGCAGTTCCGCCGCTATTACGAGGAGGCCGTGCGCCGCAAGGGCGACACCTCCGAGAACCTGATCGAGCTGCTCGAGCGCCGGCTCGACACGGTGGTGTACCGCCTGAAGTTCGCCATCACCCCCTTCGCCGCCCGGCAGTTCGTGAACCACGGCCACATCCAGGTGAACGGCAAGCGTGTGAACATCTCGAGCTACCTCGTGAAGGACGGTGACGTCATCGAGGTGAAGGAGAAGTCGAAGCAACTCGCCGCCGTGCTCGACGCCTCGCAGACGACCGAGCGCGACGTTCCCGAGTATCTCGAGGTCGATCACCGCGCGATGAAGGGCCGCTACCTGCGCGCCCCGAAGCTCTCCGATGTGCCCTACCCGGTGCAGATGGAGCCGAACCAGGTGGTCGAGTTCTACTCGCGCTGACGCGGGGCGACACGACGATGTCTCGGCGCGCCGGGCGGGGGAACCTGCTCGGCGCGTTGTGTTTCGGGGCGCCGTGGTGAGCGACGCCCACCTTCTCAAGGCAGCCCGCGGCCTCGCGCGGCTCGCGGCAGAGCATGCGCCGAGCGCTCTTTCGCTCAGGCTCTGGAACGGCGAGATGCTTCCGCTCGGGCCGGAGGCGGATGGCAGCGTGGCGATCGCGCTGAACTCGCCGCTGGCCATCGCGCGCCTCCTGCGCCGCCCGCGCATCCGCACGGTTGTGGAGCTCGTCGCGTCGGGCGATCTCGATGTCGTCGGCGGAACGCTTCTCGACATCGCCGACCGTCGCGGAACGGCACGCACGAAGGGGCTGTGGAAGCGGCTGCCGAAGGCGCGGCTCCTGTCGCTCGCGCTTCCCTTCCTGACGCTCCGCGGCGACGCGGCGCGCAGCCACGCCTATCGCGGCGCTAAGGGCCAGCATGCCGGGAAGGGACGCGACGACGCGGCGCTCGTGCGCTTCCACTACGACCTCTCGAACGCCTTCTACGGCCTCTTCCTCGATCCGAGGATGCAATATTCCTGCGCCTATTTCCCGAGCTGGGAGGCATCGCTCGAGGAGGCCCAGGAAGCGAAGCTCGAGATGATCTGCCGCAAGCTTCGCCTCGCGCCGGGCGAGCGGCTTCTCGACATCGGCTGCGGCTGGGGTGGGCTCGTCTGCCACGCCGCGGCGAAGCATGGCGTGCGCGCGCATGGGGTGACGCTGTCGGAGAAGCAGTTCGAGGGGGCGCGCGCGCGCATCGCGGCGATGGGCCTCGAGGACCGCGTGACGGTCGAACTCAAGGACTGGCGCGCGCTGCTTCCAGACCGAGCCGAGGGCTTCGACAAGATCTCGTCGATCGGCATGTTCGAGCATGTGGGGCTCGCCAATGCGCCGGCCTATTTCGCCGGCGTGCGCGCGCTGCTGCGCCCGCGGGGCGTCTACCTGCACCATGCGATCACGCGGCCCGCGAAGCGGAGCGAGCGGCTGTTCCGCCGCAAGAACCCCGAGTACCAGGCGATCGTCGACTATGTGTTCCCGGGAGGCGAGCTCGACCATATCGGCAACACCGTTGCCTCGCTGGAACGGGCTGGATTCGAGGTGCACGACGTCGAGGGCTGGCGCGAGCACTATGCGCGAACAACGCGTCTCTGGACCGAACGGCTCGCCGCGCGTCGCGAGGAGGCGGTGGCGGAGGTCGGCGAGGCGCGGGTGCGGCTCTGGCTTCTCTACCTCGCCGGCGTGTCGCTCGCCTTCACGCGCGGCACGGCGCTGATCTTCCAGACGGTGGCGACGAAGCGCGCGCGCGGGCCGAGCGGCCTGCCGCCGACGCGGGCGGATCTCTACCGCCCGTAGCGCCCGAGCTGCGGCACGAACGCCCGCGGAAGCAGAGGCTGGAGGTACGCGGCGGCAAGGACCGCTGCGCGCTTCAGGCTCGGCGCCGCCGCGAGCGAGGCGCGCATCCAGCGGCGGCCCTGCGCGCCCTTGCCGTGGCGGACGAGCTCGCGCCCGACGATCCAGGCATTCTCCGCTTCCGTGCGGCGGCGGATCGCTGCCAGGCGCTCGGGCCCGAAGCGTGCGACGAGCGTGGGGTTGGCGAAGATCGCGTCCATCGCCGGCTCAAAGCTCGCGGGGTCGGTCGCCATCCGGAGATAGGCGCCGGAGGAACGCTGCCGCACATAGAGCAGCGGTTCCGCACCGGGAACGGTCGCGAAGCGGCCGAGGGTGGCGAGCCGAAGCCAGTACTCCCAGTCCTCGCCGAAGCGCACGCCGGGCAGGAACCCGCCCGCGCGTCGCGCCGCCTCGGCGCGGATCAGCATGTGCCCGCCATTGTGGAACAGGTTCATCACCAGGAGCGGCTCGACGATGTCGCCCGAAGGAAACGGCCCGTCCTTGACCCAGAGCGGGGTCGCACCCGGATGCGCGTCCTCCGGGACGAAGGCATAGGCGCCGTAGGCGGCGACGTCGCCTTCGCCGAGCGCCGCGCGCATCCGGGCGAGCGCCTCGGGGGCGAGCCAGTCATCGGCGTCGAGGAAGCAGAGCGCCTCGCCGCGCGCTTCCTCCATGCCGCGGTTCCGCGCGGCCGAGACGCCCGCATTCTCCTGCGCCACGAGCCGCACACGCGCGTCGCCGAACGCGGCGACCGCATCCGCCGTGCCGTCGCGCGAGCCGTCATCGACGACGATCGCTTCCCACTCTCCCATCGTCTGCGCGGCGAGCGAGGCAAGCGCGTCGCCGATGAAGGGCGCGACGTTGTAGGCGGGGATCACCACCGAAACGAAAGGGGCGCCCCCTTGCGGGGGCGCCCCCGTTGCAGCGCTCAAGCGTGCCGCCTTCAGCTGACGGCCGGCTTCACCTCGACGCCCTTCTCGGTGAGCAGCGTCTCGAGCTCGCCCGACTGGAACATCTCGGTGACGATGTCGCAGCCGCCGACGAACTCGCCCTTCACGTAGAGCTGGGGGATCGTCGGCCAATTGGTGAACTGCTTGATGCCGTCGCGGATGCCGGGGTCCTCCAGCACGTTCACGCCTTTGAACTTCACGCCCATGTGCATGAGGATCTGCACGACGCGGGCGGAGAAGCCGCACTGCGGGAACATCGCGGTGCCCTTCATGTACAGCACCACCGGGTTCTCGGTGATGTCGGCCTGGATTCGCTCGAACACGGGGTTGGACATCGCTTGGTCCTTCACGTGGGTGTTGGCGCGGGGGCGCTTGGTTCAGTCTTGCGGCGGCGAGGTCTGCAGCGCAAGCGCGTGCAGCGCCCCGCCCATGCGCCCCTGCAGCGCGGCATAGACCATCTGGTGCTGCTGGACGCGCGACTTTCCCTTGAACGCGGCGGAAACCACTGTCGCGGCATAGTGGTCGCCGTCCCCGCGCAGGTCCTCGATCGTCACCTGCGCGTCGGGCAGGGAGGCCCGGATCAGCGCCTCGATCTCGCCAGCCGACATTGCCATTGGGGTTCCGGCTGCTCCTGTCTCACGCCTTCATCAGTCCGGGCAGCCAGGCGGCGTTCGCCGCGCGGAGCCTCTCGACGGATATGGAGAACACGCCGGCCAAGGTCAATTCCTGCCCCCCCGTACGGCCGAGATGCCTGGCGGGAACCCCCGCTGCGGCCGCGCGGGCGAGGAAGGCCGCGCCATCGGCGACGGCCACGACGTAGCGCGCCTGATCCTCGCCGAACCACCAGCCATGCGCCGGCACACGCTCGGGCGAGGCAAGCAGCACCGCGCCGGTGCCTGAGGCCATCGCCATCTCGGCCACCGCGACGAGCAGCCCGCCATCGGAGACGTCATGGCAGGCGGTGACGGCGCCAGAGAGGATCGCGGCGCGGACGAAATCGCCGTTCCGGCGTTCGGCCTGGAGGTCCACCGGCGGCGGCGCACCCTCCTCGCGGCCGGCGATCTCGCGCAGCCAGAGGGACTGGCCGAGATGCCCGCGCGTCTCTCCCACGAGCACGAGATCGAGACCTGGCGCCAGCGCAAGGCCGACGGCCTGCGCGGCATCCTCGAGGACGCCGACGCCGCCGATCGCGGGCGTGGGCAGGATCGCGCGGCCGTCCGTCTCGTTGTAGAGGCTGACGTTTCCGGAGACGACCGGGAAGTCGAGCGCGCGGCAGGCCTCGGCCATGCCGCGCACGCATCCGGCGAACTGCCCCATGATGCGCGGCCGCTCGGGGTTGCCGAAGTTCATGTTGTCGGTGATGGCGAGGGGCCGCGCGCCCACCGCCGTGATGTTCCGCCAGGCCTCTGCCACCGCCTGCGCGCCACCCTGCTCCGGGTCGGCGACACAGTAGCGTGGTGTGCAGTCCGTCGTGATGGCGAGCGCGCGCCTGAGCCCCTCGAGCTTCACCACCGCGGCATCCGCCCCGCCCGGGCGCTTCACCGTCTGCCCGCCAACGGTGCTGTCGTACTGGTCCCAGATCCACGCGCGGGAGGCGAGGTCGGGCGAGGCGATGAGTGTCTCGAGCGCCGCCCCGAGCCCCACCGGGTCGGGCACGGTCGCGGCATCGAGCAGGGACTGTCTCGGCGTCTCCTCGGTCGGGCGACGGTAGAGGGGAGCCTGGTCGGACAGCGGGGCAAGCGGGATGATCGCCTCCGTCCTCCCCTTGTGGCGCACCTCGATCATCCCCGTGTCGGTCAGGTGCCCGACCACGGCGAAGTCGAGCTCCCATTTCTCGAAGATCGCGCGCGCCTGCTCCTCGGCGCCGGGGCGGAGGATCATCAGCATCCTCTCCTGGCTTTCCGAGAGCATCATCTCGTAGGCGGTCATCCCGGTCTCGCGCTGGGGCACGTGGTCGAGGTCGAGAACGATGCCGACGCCGCCCTTGCCGGCCATCTCGACGGAGGAGGAGGTGAGGCCGGCCGCGCCCATGTCCTGGATCGCGACGATCGCGTCCGTCGCCATCAGCTCGAGGCAGGCCTCGATCAGCAGCTTCTCGGTGAAGGGGTCACCCACCTGCACGGTGGGGCGCTTCTCGTCCCCCTCGTCGGCGGCGAACTCGGCTGACGCCATGGTCGCGCCATGGATGCCGTCGCGACCCGTCTTCGACCCGACATAGACGACGGGGTTGCCGACGCCTGCCGCGGCCGAGAGGAAGATCCGATCGGCCGGGGCGATGCCGACGGTCATGGCGTTGACGAGCGGGTTGCCGTCATAGGCCGGGTGGAAGTTCACCTCGCCGCCCACGGTGGGCACGCCGACGCAGTTGCCGTAGCCGCCGATGCCGCGCACCACGCCATCGAGGATGCGCCGGGTGCGCGCGTTCTCCGGGCTGCCGAAGCGGAGCGCGTTGAGGTTGGCGACCGGCCGCGCTCCCATGGTGAACACGTCGCGCAGGATGCCACCCACGCCGGTCGCCGCACCCTGGTAGGGCTCGATGAAGGAGGGGTGGTTGTGGCTCTCCATCTTGAAGATAGCTGCGAGCCCATCGCCGATCGCGATCACGCCCGCGTTCTCTCCCGGCCCGTGGATCACCCAGGGCGCCTTGGTGGGCAGCTCGCGCAGCCAGACGCGGGAGGATTTGTAGGAGCAGTGCTCCGACCACATGACCGAGAAGATGCCGAGCTCGGTGAGGCTCGGCTCCCGCCCGAGGATGGCGAGCACGCGCTCGAATTCGTCGGGCTTCAGGCCGAATTCGGCGGCGAGCTCGGCGGCGCGCGGGCGGGCCAGGGTCTCGTGGGGCAGGGTGTCGGTGGTCACTCGGGCGCTCTCCGTGTCTTCCCGCGTGAGGGGCCACGGGCAGCGCGCCGCGTCAAGCGGGCAGGAGGTTCAGTCGGCCCGGAAGCGGCTGAGCCCACGGATCGTGACGGGCAGGTCATGCCTGCCCGTCGCCAGTGAGATGGCTCCCTGCCCCTCGACGAGCGTAACCGCGCGACGCGTCACGCCGCTCCTGAGGTCACTTGCGGTCCAAGACGTAGCGCTTTGGCGCACGTTGAGCGCTCGTTGGCCCGACTCATTGCGTTGGCGGTTTACAGTCAAGTCGGCCGCGCATCTCCAGACGACGACGTCGTTCGGGCCGATCTTCGACATGCCCTCGACCCTGCATTGCACGGGAACGATTATCTGGCCGGTCCCTGCTACACCTCGCAGGGCAAAATTCTCCGTCATCGTTTCGCCCTGCGCCAGCAGCCCGCGTGTCCGGTCCAGAACACTCGAAAGCCGGCCTTCGAACCCCCTGAGCGCGCCTTGCTCATCCGATGTTGTCGGCAAAACCAGAGGATCCTGGAAGCGGCGGTTCCGGATGGCACCCGAACCGGTCCATTCGGCTGACAGCATGGCTCCGCGATATGGACCTTCCGTCACAGTCGCCGTAATCCGCTGCCATTGGGCATCGACCATCGCGTACGAGAGATCGCCGCAGTTCCGCTCCATTATCAGAAGCTGACGGGCGTGCAACCACCCCTCGAAGGAGAATTCGTCGCAGAATCGCATCTTCGCGTTGATCAGTGTCGTCCCCGCGATGATCGGCGTGGCCAGGGGAACGACCGGCGCATCCAGTCCCAGGTCATCCGGCCCGACGGTCGCGGGCAGAGCGATTTTGGTCGGCTGCACCGCAGGCGTGCCACCGGGCTGAGCGCAGCCTGCGACGAGCAGCACGACCAGCCCGGACACCAACCGACCGATCATCCTGCTCTTCTCATGACGACGCGATTGTGGCCCAGTCCTGGAGGAATGAAGCGAAGTCGTATCATACGCCTCGGTACGGTGTCAGGACGAATCTTCTGTCGTCTGCAGGGGCGCGCACGGGGGGCATTGCCTGCCTGCAGGACACGTTCTTGATCCAGGTCATGGTTCATGGAGTAGCCGAGCACGATCATGGCGTGACCGGCGACGACTGAGGGGAGCAGGACGCATGGCAAAGAAGCATCGGAAGGAAAAGGACAAGGCCAGGAACGGCGGCGGCGAGGCCGCCGCGTCGGCGGAGTCGCCCGCGCGCGACGAGCGCTTCAAGCCCGACGGCACGCTTTCGCGCAAGGCCTACGAGGCCGCGCTGCGCGAGCTGCACGTCGAGCTCGTGAAGCTGCAGGAATGGACCAAGGCGACGGGCGCGAAGATCTGCGTCGTCTTCGAGGGGCGTGACGGGGCGGGCAAGGGCGGCACCATCAAGGCGATCACCGAGCGCGTCAGCCCGCGCGTGTTCCGCGTCGTCGCGCTGCCCGCGCCGACGGAGCGCGAGAAATCACAGATGTACGTGCAGCGCTACATCCCGCATCTGCCGGCAGCGGGTGAGATCGTGATCTTCGACCGCTCCTGGTACAACCGCGCCGGCGTCGAGCGTGTCATGGGATTCGCGACCGATGAGCAGGTGGCCAGGTTCCTGGCGATGGTGCCTGCGGTCGAGAAGGCGGTGGTCGACAGCGGCGTCATCCTGCTGAAGTACTGGCTCGAGGTGAGCATGGAGGAGCAGACGCGGCGGCTCGAAGCGCGCATCAATGACGGGCGCAAGACCTGGAAGCTTTCGCCGATGGACCTGAAGAGCTACAGCCGCTGGTACGAGTACTCGCGCGCGCGCGACGAGATGTTCGCAGCGAGCGACAGTTCCTGGGCGCCCTGGTACGTGGCGCATTCGGACGACAAGAGGCGTGCACGGCTGAACATCATCCGCCACCTCCTGAACCACATTCCCTACAAGTCGCCGAAGCGGGAGAAGGTGGTCCTGCCGAAGCGGCAGAAGGCGGAGGACTACGTGGAGCCGGACTATCCCTGGAAGGTGATCGGCGACACGGTGAGCTAGGCAGCCGAAGCCAGGCTCTCGAACAGAGGCAGCCCGTCGGTGCCGCCCATCAGCGGGTCCACCAAGTCCTCGGGGTGGGGCATCAGGCCCAGGATGCGGCGGTTTTCCGAGAAGATGCCAGCGATGTAGCGCGCCGCCCCGTTCAGCGCCGCCGCGGGCTCCGCCTCGCCCTTGTCGTTGACGTAGCGGAACGCCACCAGGCCCTCGCCCTCGAGCCGATCGAGTACCGCCTCGTCAGCGACGTAGTTGCCGTCGCCATGCGCCATCGGCGCGCGGATGATCTGGCCGCGCTGGTAATGCGCGGTGAAGGCCGTGTCGGTGCGCTCGACGCGCATCAGGCAGTCCATCGAAAGGAAGCGCAGCGTGGCGTTGCGCAGGAGCGCGCCCGGAAGCAGGCCCGCCTCGCAGAGGATCTGGAACCCGTTGCACACGCCGAGGGTCAAGCCCCCGCGCCCCGCATGGGCAGCGACGGCGCGCATGATCGGCGAATGCGCCGCCATCGCCCCGGTGCGGAGGTAGTCGCCATGGCTGAACCCGCCCGGCAGAACCACGAGGTCGAGCCCGGCGGGGAGTTCGGCGTCGCGGTGCCAGAGCATCGCGGGGCGGCGGCCCGTGGCGCGCTCGAGCGCGATCGCCATGTCGCGCTCGCGGTTCGTTCCCGGAAATACGACGATGCCTGCCTTCAGCGCGCCCATCCTACCCGCTCCACCAGGTGCCAAGCCTTAGCCAGTGCATGCCCATCAGCGTCACCAGCGTAACCACGACGGCGATGGCGGCGGCGTCGAACCAGAGCCGCACGGCCGCCCGCTTCTTGGCGACGAACCCTGCCGGCGACGGCGCCGTCTGCCTCCGCTTCAGCGCCCAGGCGATGATCACCGTCAGCACCACGAAGACGAGGAGTGAGGCCTTCACCATCGACGGGGCCTCAGACGATCTCGACGCGGAAGCTCTCGATCACGCTGTTGGCCAGAAGCTTGCGCGCCATCTCCTCCGCGGCGGCCTTCGCCTTGGCGGGGTCGGTCTCGGCCAGCGCGAGCTCGATCACCTTGCCCGCGCGCACGTCCTCGACGCCGGCGAAGCCGAGCGTGCCGAGCGCATGCGCGATCGCCTTGCCCTCGGGGTCGAGCACGCCGGACTTGGGCATCACTGTCACACGGGCCTTGAGCGTTCCGCTCACTGCATGGTCTCCGGGCCCTTCATGTCGCGCGTGCCGGCCTCGGGAAGGATGCCGAGACGGCGGGCGACCTCCTGGTAGGCCTCCTCGACCTTGCCGAGGTCGCGCCGGAACCGGTCCTTGTCCAGCTTCTCGTTCGTCTTGGTGTCCCACAGCCGGCACGAATCGGGCGAGATCTCGTCGGCCAGCACGATGCGCATCTCCTCGTTCTCCCAGAGCCGGCCGAACTCCAGCTTGAAGTCGATGAGCCGGATGCCGACGCCGAGAAAGAGGCCGGTGAGGAAATCGTTCACCCTGAGCGCGAGCGCCATGATGTCGTCGAGGTCCTGCACCGACGCCCAGCCGAAGGCGGTGATGTGCTCCTCGGCCACCATGGGGTCACCGAGCTGGTCGTTCTTGTAGTAATACTCGATGATCGAGCGCGGCAGGGCGGTGCCTTCCGGGATGCCGAGGCGGGTGGACATCGAGCCTGCGGCGACGTTCCGCACGACGACCTCGAGCGGGATGATCTCGACCTCGCGGATCAGCTGCTCGCGCATGTTCAACCGGCGGACGAAATGCGTCGGCACACCGATCTCGGCGAGCCGCATCATGATGAACTCGCTGATGCGGTTGTTCAGGACGCCCTTGCCGGTGATGACACCCTTCTTCTGGGCGTTGAAGGCGGTCGCGTCGTCCTTGAAGTACTGGACGAGCGTGCCGGGTTCCGGCCCCTCGAACAGGATCTTCGCCTTGCCTTCGTAGAGCTGCCTTCGGCGGGCCATCGCAAACACACTCCTTCCCCCGTCAGCGCGGGGTCCCCGTAGGGTCGGGGGTATAGCACGGGGCAGGAGCCCTGCCATCGCCGCGCTGCGGCAGGGCCGCCCCGCGCCGGGCGTGGTCCAGTCGTCCTCGGCTATCTGCCGCGCACGAGGTCCTGAACGAGAAGGCTGCCCGATTGGGCAAGCACGACCGCGGTGCCGACCACGAGAACCTCGTATCCAGGCCTCGGGAGGAGCTGCGACAGCAGCCCCTGGGGCGCGGCGCGGCGCGCGATGCCTGGCGGCAGCGGCTTGCCGCGGGCAAGGTTGCGCGCGATCCCCGGCGGCAAGGGCTGGAGCGCCCCGGCATTGGCGGTCAGCCAGGCGGTGATGCGCGCCTGCTCTGTGGCCGTGAAGACGAGGGAGAGCTCCGCCGCGCCTGCTGGTGCCTGGGAAGGCGGGCGCTGGCCGGAGTTCCGTCCCTGGCCCTGGCCTTGTCCCTGGCCCTGGCCTTGCCCCGGGCCGCGGTCGGGCGGCTGCGCGCGGGCGCCACCGGCAAGGAGCAAAGAGAAAACGAGAACGCGCCGCGCGATCCTTGTCATCGGGTCAGGCTCGCGCCGAACGCGCCTCCTGCGCAAGGGGCACGGGCCGGAACGGCGCCGCCCCGGCAGGGCCGGCGGCGAACAGCCAGACCGCCGGGGTGTCATCCCTCGGCAGGAAGACGAGGCTCGCGGCGACGGTTCCGTAGCCGAGGTCCGGCGGGATGGTCAGCCCGCCGCGCCGTCCTGCCCCCGCC
Organism: Elioraea rosea; assembly: GCF_007644105.1. Lineage (GTDB taxonomy): Bacteria > Pseudomonadota > Alphaproteobacteria > Acetobacterales > Acetobacteraceae > Elioraea_A > Elioraea_A rosea. Next base: position 155,945 of record NZ_VFAC01000003.1, read on the forward strand.
TCGGCATCGGTCGCGCCAAGCGCCTCCGCCCAGGCGTCGGCGGTGGAGGGGGCCGGGTGGGGAAGGGCGCGGAATCGCGGCAGGTGGCGGCGCGCGCGGGGCGTGCCGGCCTCGTCCAACCCTATGGACGTCACCATGCTCACCCCTTCGCCGAGCCGGGCGGCCGCGAGGGTCCCGTCGCCATCACCGATGATCAGCCAGGCGCCGGCGCGGTCCGCCACCACGAGGTTGAACGGCCGCCAGGCCCGCGCAGGCAGGGACGCCATGGCCTCCGCGGCGCGCGCGGCCGTGCCGTGGCCGAGCGCCAGAAGCGGCAGCTCGCCGCGGGAGCGGAAGCCCTCCGCCGGCCCGAGCGAGCCCGGGCGGTTCAGCACGGCCGCGACCGTGCCGCCGCGCATCGCCATCCAGGTTCCACCCGCGAGCCTGTCGCGGCCGCCGACCACGCCTGGCCGGTCGGGCCAGTGCGCGGCAGGAGGGTCCCACGGCCGGTCGAGCATCTCGTCGCGATTCGCCGCGATCGCGATGGGCCAGGCCGCATCGGGGCGGTGGCTGATCACCACGGTGCACATGGCGTGTGCTTCTGCTACACCCGGGCCGAGCACGCCAAGCCCGTGTTTGTGGGGGAGATGACGATGAGCACCGATGCCTTCGCCGACCGTGAGAAGGGGTTCGAGGCGAAGTACAAGCTCGACCAGGAGCAGGAGTTCCGCGCCCAGGCCCGGCGCAACCGGCTGTTCGGCCTCTGGGCTGCTTCCAGGCTCGGCAAGTCCGGCGCCGATGCCGAGGCCTATGCCAAGACGGTGGTGGCGGCCGACTTCAGCAAGCCAGGCCATGACGACGTGATCGAGAAGGTCGCCTCCGACCTCGCGGCCGCGGGCATCGCGGCGACGACGGCCGAGTTGCAGGAGGAGTACGCCAAGGCGCTGGTCACGGCGCGGCAGCAGGTGGCGGCCGAGGGCAGCTCGAGCTGAGAGACGGTCCTGCCGGGTGACGAGCCACGGCGATCCGCCGGACGCGTCACCCCGAGCGCCTCACGCCAAGCGCGTCACCCTCCGTCGACATCGCCGGGCCGGGGCTCGGCGTCGCCGAAGACGCGGGCGAGCACCGCGTCGACATGCCTGAGGTGCAGCATCGGATCCATTGCCCGGTCGATCGCAGCCGGGTCGAGATGCGCCGTGACCTCCGTGTCGGCGAGCAGGTTCTCGCGGAAGCTCCGCCCCTCCGCCGTGCCGAGCCTGGTCCAGGTCGCCATCGCGTTGCGCTGCACGGCGGCATAGGCCGATTCGCGCGTCATCCCCGCCTGGGTGAGCGCGAGAAGCACCTCACCCGAATGCACGACCCCGCCGAGCGCCTCGACATTCGCCGCCATGCGCTCCGGGTAGATCACGAGCTTCTCCATCATCCCCGCGAGCCGCTGCAGGGCGAAGTCGAGCGCGATCGTCGCATCCGGGGCGATCACCCGCTCGACCGATGAGTGGGAGATGTCCCGCTCGTGCCAGAGCGCGACGTTCTCGAGCGCCGGCACGACCATGCCGCGGACGAGGCGGGCGAGCCCCGTCAGGTTCTCCGACAGCACCGGGTTGCGCTTGTGCGGCATCGCCGAGCTGCCCTTCTGCCCGGGATGGAAGAACTCCTCCGCCTCGCGCACCTCCGACCGCTGCAGGTGCCGCACCTCGACGGCCAGCCGCTCGATCGACGAGGCGATGACGGCGAGAACGGCAAAGACCATCGCGTGCCGGTCGCGCGGGATCACCTGCGTCGACACCGGCTCGACGGCAAGGCCGAGCCGGGCGGCGACGAAGGCCTCGATGGACGGGTCGACATGCGCGAAGGTGCCGACGGCACCGGAGATCGCGCAGGTCGCGATCTCCCGCCGTGCCTGGCGAAGCCGCTCGCGATTGCGCGCGAACTCGGCCCAGTGGCCAGCGAGCTTCAGCCCGAATGAGGTCGGCTCGGCGTGGATGCCGTGGCTTCGCCCGATCGTGACGGAGTGGCGATGCTCGAGCGCGCGCGCCTTCAGCGCCTCGAGAAGGCGCGCCAGCCCCCGGTCGATCAGGTCGAGCGCCTCGGTGAATTGCACCGCGAGCGTGGTGTCGAGCACGTCCGAGCTCGTCAGCCCCTGGTGCATGAACCGCGCCTCCGGCCCGATCCCCTCGCCGAGCCAGGTCAGGAACGCGATCACGTCGTGCCGCACCTCTGCCTCGATCGCATCGATGCGCGCGATGTCATCCTCCGAGATCGCCGCGATCCGCGGCGCGCCCTTCTCGCGGATGACGCGCGCCGCCTCGGCCGGGATCTGCCCCATCTGGCCCTGGCGCTCCGCGACAAGCGCCTCGATTTCGAACCAGATGCGGTAGCGGTTCGCCGGCGACCAGATCGCGGCCATGGCAGGGCGGCTGTAGCGTGGGATCATCCAGGTCCTCGTCCTCTGGCCTCGTGATGTCGCCGCTTCTCTGCGCCGAGTTCCGAGGGTTGACAAGAACCGGCCGCTCGCCGCGTATGGCGCCGGTCTTTTCGCGGCAACAGGCGCGCTTCCATGGAACTGGCTTTCTCCACGTCGCAGCTCTGGGCGCTCGCCCAGGTGGTCCTGATCGACATCGCGCTCGCTGGAGACAACGCCGTCGTCGTTGGCATGGCCGCGGCGGGCCTTCCGCCCGAACAGCGCCGCCGCGCGATCATCCTCGGCATCGCCGCCGCGGCGATCCTGCGCATCTTCTTCGCGCTGATCACCGTCATCATCCTCGACATCGCCGAGCTCGTCTTCGCCGGCGGGCTGCTGCTCGTCTGGGTCTGCTACAAGATGTTTGGCGAGCTCCGCGGCGCCCACGCGGCCAGCAGCGAGCATGCCGCGGAAGGCTTCGACGCCAAACCGAAGACCTTCGCCGCGGCAATGTGGCAGATCACCATCGCCGACGTGTCGATGAGCCTCGACAACGTCCTTGCCGTTGCCGCCGCATCGCGCGACCACCCCTACATCATGGCCTTCGGGCTCGCGCTCAGTGTCGTCCTGATGGGCGTGGCGGCGAGCTACATCGCGCGGCTTCTCGACAAGCACCGCTGGATCGGCTGGGCCGGGCTCATCCTCATCGTCTACGTCTCGCTGAAGATGCTCTGGGACGGGTGGCCCGGCGTCGCCCGCCATTTCGGCCTCTCCCCCGACCCGACCGTCGCGATCAGCGTGATCGGCGCGGCCATCGCCCTCTACGTGGCGGCGGACCTCGTCCTGAAGCGAAGAACCGGACCCTGAGGCGGCAGCGTCGCGGCGTCAGGCTGCCGCGACGCCAGGCCTGCTGCGGATCGCCCTCGCGCCGACACGGTGCCATGCCCATCATCCTGGCATGCGCAAAACCGCCCTCATGCTCGCCCTCCTTGCCGCCGGCTGCGCAACCGTGCCGCATGCCTGGCAGAACCCCGAGACCGGCGCCCTCGCCTCCGCCGAGGAGATGACCGAATGCCGCATCGAGGCTGACCGAGAGGCCCAAAGGAGCGTGATGCTCTACGGCTGGGGCGGGGTCGCCTACCCCTGGGGCTGGCGCCGGGGCTACGTTGCGCCCGGCTGGGGCATGGGATGGGCATCGCCTGGCCTCGCGATCTCCCAGCGGGCGTACGAGCTGACGGCCTTCTGCCTGCGCGTGAAGGGCTATCGCTGGCTGCCGATCCAGCCCACCACGGCGTCGCCGCCCGCCGGCAGTGAGGGCGACGCCCCGGCGGATGGGAAGCCGCCGGAGGAGAAGCCGGCCCCGTGACGCGACTGTGAGCTAACCTTTTCGGGGCCGGCTTCCATACACACCTGAACAGCCTCACGAAGGAGCCCAGCCATGCCCGTCCACCGCCGCCCGTCCTGGCGCCTGCCCGAAAGCGACGCGACGCCCGAGCAGGCTGTCCTCGCCCACGGTGAGGCGAGGCGGGCCAATCCGTCCCGGCGCGCCATTCTCGGCGGCGCAGCCGGGCTCGGCATTGCCGCCGCGGCAGGCGGCTATGCCGCCTTCGCCCAGGGACGCGACCCGATGGGGTGGTGGGACGCGCAGGCTGGCAACGACCCGACCAAGCCGCTCTACCCCGCCGCGCGGAACGACCGCTTCGCCCTCGACCGGCCTCTGACCGAGCCGCGCGAGGCCGTGACCTACAACAACTTCTACGAGTTCGGCAGCCACAAGGGCATCTGGCAGGCAGCGCAGCGCCTGGAGACGCGGCCCTGGACGGTGACGATCGACGGGCTGGTGCCCAACCCGCGCACGGTGGACATCGACACGCTGATCAAGCTGTTCCCGCTCGAGGAGCGGCTCTACCGCTTCCGCTGCGTCGAGGCCTGGGCCATGGCCGTACCCTGGACGGGCTTCCCGCTCGCCTCGCTCATCCGCTGGGCCGAGCCGCAGGCGGGCGCGAAGTACGTGGTGTTCCAGACCTTCCAGAACCCCGCCATCGCGCCCGGCTTCCGGCAGACCTGGTACCCCTGGCCCTACACCGACAGCTTCACCATCGAGGAATGCGGCAACGAGCTCGCCTTCCTGGCGACAGGCGTCTACGGCAAGCCCCTGCCGCCGCAGATGGGCTCGCCAATCCGCCCGATAACTCCCTGGAAATACGGCTTCAAGCAGCCCAAATCGATCACGCGGATCAGCTTCGTCGCGGAGCGCCCCGTGGGATACTGGGAGAAGCTGCAGCCCTCCGAGTACGGGTTCTGGGCGAACGTGAACCCCGAGGTGCCGCACCCGCGCTGGAGCCAGGCGTCCGAGCGGATGCTCGGAACGGGCGAGCGCCGTCCGACGATGATCTGGAACGGCTATGGCGAGCAGGTGGCCGACCTCTATCGTGGCCTTGAGCGCGAGCGCCTGTTCGCGTGAATGCTGGAAAGTAACGTAAGATAACGTCGATATGAGACTGTTTTTTCGGCTTTTGCTCGGGCTGCTCGGCGTGGTGTTGCTGATCGCTGCGGTCTGGCCGGCGGCTCGCGAGGCGATGGCGCTCGCCAGCGGCGCCCATGCCTTCATCCCCCTCGGCCAGCTGTGGTTCGAGATCGATCCGCCGAGCCTGAACATGACGCAGGCCGGTATCCAGCGCCACGTGGCGCCGTGGCTCTGGGACGACCTGGTCCAGCCTCTGCTCGAGCAGCCAGCCTGGCCGGTACTCGCGGCCCTCGGCCTCCTGTTGCTCTGGCTTCGGCCGCGCGCGAGGGCGGCATGACGGCGCCGGCTTCTGCCGGCGCGAGGGTCCTGCTCGTCGAGGACACGCGCGCGCTGGCAGAGCTCTACCGCTCCTACCTCCGCGACGCACCCTGGTCGCTCGACCATGCGGCGACGGCGGCCGATGCCCGCTCCGCGCTCGAGCGGTCCGGCGCCGATGCCGTCCTGCTCGACCTCCGCCTGCCCGACGCAGACGGGCTCGACCTGCTCCGCGAAATCCGCGGCCGGGCCGCGCCGCCCCCTGTGATCGTCATCACCGCCAACGGCTCCGTCGCCACGGCGGTGGCGGCGATGCAGGCCGGCGCGGCCGACTTCCTGGTCAAGCCCTTCCCGCAGGAGCGCCTGGTCGTCACCCTGCGCAACGCGCTCGACCGGGCGAGGCTCGCCCGCGAGGTCGCGACGCTGAAGGAGGCCGTCGACCGCACCTCCTATTGCGGCTTCATCGGCGCCGCCCCGGCGATGCAGGCGGTCTACCGGATTATCGACAACGCGGCGGCCAGCCGGGCGACGGTGTTCATCACCGGCGAATCGGGCACAGGCAAGGAGCTCGCGGCCGAAGCGGTGCATGCGGTGTCGCCCCGGCGGGAGGGGCCGTTCGTCGCCATTAATTGCGCCGCCATTCCCCGCGAGCTGATCGAGAGCGAGGTGTTCGGCCATGTGCGCGGCGCCTTCACCGGCGCGGTAGCAGACCGCGCCGGCGCGGCCGCCCAGGCGCAGGGCGGCACCCTCTTCCTCGACGAGATCTGCGAGATGGACCTCGCGCTGCAGGGCAAGCTGCTGCGGTTCATCCAGACAGGCGCCTACCAGCGCGTCGGCTCGACGCGTCTCGAGCAGGGCGACGTGCGCTTCGTCTGCGCCACGAACCGCGACCCTCTTGCCGAGGTGAAGGCCGGGCGGTTCCGCGAGGATCTCTACTACCGGCTGCACGTGATCCCGATCGAACTGCCGCCGCTGCGCGAGCGGGGCGAGGACATCGTGTTGCTGGCCGACCGATTTCTCGAACGCTTCGCGGCAGAGGAAAGAAAAGGATTCAAGGGCTTGTCGCCAGATGCTGAGGCAGCGCTGCTGGCCCATGCGTGGCCAGGCAACGTGCGCGAGCTTGAGAACGCGATCCGCACGGCCGTCGTGCTGAACGACGGCCCGGTGCTGACCGCGGCGATGCTGCCCGGGCGGGTTCTCGCGGCAGCCCCGCCGGCCGAGACGCTCGCGGCGCGCAAGCCGGCACCGCTCACCTCGGCGGGGCGCGGCATCCGGCCACTTGCGGAGATCGAGCGCGAGGCCATCGAGGCAGCGATCGAGGCCTGCGGCGGCAACATCGCCCAGGCCGCGGCCGCCCTCGGCGTCTCGCCCTCGACGATCTATCGAAAGCGGCTCGCCTGGGAGACCGAGCCCGCGCAGGTGGGCTGAGCCGTTCGCTCGTTCTTTCGGCTAGGCGCGCGCTCGCAATTCGGCGAGCGCCTCATGCACACCGCATTGCAGAACGCAAAATGCCTGCTGCACGGCAAGCCGGTCACCCTGCCGGGCGATCCGCTCGACACGCGTTGCGTCCTCCCCAAGGGCTGACAGGCCGAAGGCAAGCGCGCCGGTGGCGAGCGCATTGGCTTCCTGCGCGGCGTCGGGGAGCTGGGCTGCCTCGACCGCGCGGGCGATCGCGTCGATGCGCCGCAGCAGTTCCGACGAGAACATCGCCGCCCGTGCGGCCCGATGCTGTTCGCTTTCCTGCGCGACGCTTCTGATTCTGTTTCGGATGCCGCCGTCCATTGCCGGTGAAATCCAGGTGCCGTGTCCTGCGCGCCATGCAAGGCGCGTGCTAGGCAGCGCGCGAAGGCCGCTAGGCTACAGGGATCGCTGGCCGAGAAGCGACGCGGCCTTGCCGATCACCGCCCGCGTCCGGTCCCAGAGCGGGAGCTCATCGAGGGTGGCGAGCGGCACCCAGGCAAGCGCGGCGCAGTCCCCGCCCGCGACCGCGACGCCGTCGGGCGCGAGGCCGGCGAAGTCGATCAGCGTGTAGTGGAAGCGCACACGCCCCGCCTCGTCGCGCACGATGGCATCGACCACCTCGACGAAGGTGAGCGCGCCGTCGATCGCGAGCCCGGTCTCCTCGAGGATCTCCCGGCGTGCGGTTTCCTCCACCGTCTCGCCGAGTTCCTGCCCCCCGCCGGGGAGCGACCATTCGCCGAGCCGCGGCGGCGTGCCGCGGCGGATCAGCAGGACCGCATTCTCGCGGAACAGGACGACGCCGACGCCGATGCGCGGATGGCTCGGATACTCGCGGCCGGACACGCGCCGCTCAGGACGGGTCCTGCGGTGCCGCGGCCGCGACGTCCTCGGGCCGGAGCAGCAGGATGTCGGTCTTCCAGTCCACGAGGTTGTAGGCCCACGGCGCGTGGCGTGCGGCGAGTGCTTCGGCCTCCGCCCTGGCTTCCTCGGCTGGCTTGATCTCAGCCGGCGCGTTGTCGGGCCGCTGGCTTGGCTCGGACCAGGTGGCGGCGATCAGCGCCCAGCGCTTCTCCTCCGCCTCGACGATGCGGAAGGTAACGGTGATGCCGTCGAACGTCGTGAAGCGCGCCTCTCCCAGCGCCGTGGCGGAGGCGACAGATGCGGCCGGACGGACATCGTTGAAAGTGAGGTATTCGAGCGCCCGCGGCAGGTCGTCGATCTTCGCCTGGTCGGCGCGGAAGCCTTCCGGTGCACCCGCCATCTCCGCCTGCTCGAGATCGGGGCTGCGGCGTTCGACGCGAAGGGGCTCGGCGCCGGCACGCGCCGTCGTCGCCGTCGCGACGCGCTGGCGGCGGATGTCGAGGATCTCCCGCTCGACCCAGAGCAGGGGGTCTGTATCGGCGCGCAGGCTCCCTTCGGCAAGGAAGCTCCGGTTCTCGCCCGGGCGCCGGATGTAGATCGCCTCGGGCAGGTTGCCCGCGGTGCGGATGCGCCTTCGGCCGAGGATCGCCTCGGCGATCGCCTGGCCCTGGCCGTCCTTCACCGTCAGCAGCTGGCTCGTTCCGCCCGCGACGCTGACGTCCTCGAGGCCGAGGCGCGAGAAGAGCTCTGGGTTGCCCGTGCGCTCCTCGACCAGGCGAAGCTCGGCGAGGCCCGCGAACAGCTCCCGCACACGCTCGGGCCGAACCGGGAAGCCGCCGCGGTCGGCAAGCCCCCAAGTGCCGTCCTTCTCTGCGAGCGAGAGCGTTCCGTCATGGCGGCGGATCTCGATCGACCGCGCATTGGCGAGCCTCTGGGCGATGCCGGGAAACACGGGCTGGCCGATGATCACCGCCTCTGTGCGCGTCCGCTCGCCCGTTGTCAGGACCAACGTGGCCGCACCCGCGGCAGCCACCGCGCCGATGCCGAGCAGCAGGATCCCCCGACGGGTCATCGCCTCCCTCCGTCGCGCGTCACGTCACGCGCCGTCATGCCCGCACCGCGTGCGGCTCCTCCGCGCGGCGGGCGCGGCGGCGGATGCGCCAGATGCCGAGAAGCACCGCGACGATCGCGACGACGACCGGAACCGCGACGATCGCCGCGAGCTTCACGACGCGTTCGAGCCCCTCGATCTCGCGGCGAAGGTCGCGCTGCACCGCGCGAAGCTCCTGCCTCGTCTCGACGATGTCGCGCCGCGCCTCCTCGATGGCCGCGCGCTGCTCGGCCGTCAGCACGACCTCGGCGCGGCCGCGCTCGGCCGGCGTCGCCCCGCCCTGGCGAAGCTCGCGCAGCTTGCGCTCGGTCTCCTGCAGCTTGGTCTGCAGCGCCTGCTCGCGGGTGCGGTACTCGGCTTCGGCGCGGCGGCGCATGCCGTCGACGAGCTCGAAGGGCCGTTGGCTCTCGCCGCGGCTGCGCAGCCCGATCAGGGCGTCGGAGCCTGCGAGGTTGTCGAGCGTGTTGATGACGAAGGCGCCGTTGTCGGCGGTCGGCTGCGCCACCTGCTGGCCGAAGAAGTCCTGCACCCGAACCCAGAACCGATCCTCGAGAATGTCGGTGTCGGCGACGATGACGAGGTTGGCGTTGCCCTCGCTCCGCGCGAGATGCGGCCGCGTCCGCGCAGGCGCTTCCTCTCCCTCCGCCGGCGCGGGGGGGCCGTCGGGGAAGGCGGAGGGGAGCTGGCCGCGCACCCGGGCAGCCAGCGTCAGCGCCCGGCCGCCCGGGCGGAACTCCGCGAGGATGGCGGACGGGTTCGGGTCCGCCCGCACCTTCTCGGCGGGCAGCGGGGCGGCTTCGGTGCTGGTGGTCACGAGCGGCTCGAAGCTGATCGCAGCCCCCTCGCGGGGGGCGAGGAAACCCGTCGAGCCGAAGGCGATCTGGTTCAGCTCTCCCGTCACCACGTCGCCGCGCGCGATCTGGCCGGGGCCGGAGGCCGCGAACCAGGCCACGTAGTCGACCGCCTGCACGCGGTCCTGCGGGCCGGCGCGCACGCGGAATGCGCCGCGCAGGTCGCCGGCCACCTGGTCCTTGTCGTAGGAGATGCCCCAGGCCTCGAGCAGGCGCTTGAGGTCCGACGCCGTGTCGGTCTGCGGCCGTCCGCGCGGGTCGGGGCGGAAGGCCTGCGCCTCGGAATGCGGATCGACGAGCAGCATCAGCCGCCCGCCGCGCATCACGAACTGGTCGATCGCGTACTGCGCGCGCTCGCTGAGATTCTGCGGATGTGCGACCATCAGCACGCCGATCTCGGCATCGACCTCGGCGACGTCGAGCGGCACCTCCTTCACCTGGAGGAACTGACGCATCTGCGTCATCACCACCCAGGGCGGGGTGGGGCGGCCGCCCATGCCGCGCATCTCGCCGTTCACCGGCAGCCCGGTCATGACCCCGACGACGGGCCGGCGCGGGTTGGAGAGCTCGTAGACGAGGCGGGTGAGATCTGCCTCGAGGAAGCGCTCGCGCTCGGGCTGGAAGAACGGGATCGTCCTCTCGTCGTCGAGCAGGTTCGAGCCGGCGAGCCCGAAATACACCTGCTCCCCCGACTGGTCGACCGGCACGCCCTGCAGCCCGTAGGCGAGCGCGCGGTCCTCCACCTCGGAGAAGGGCTCGGGCTCGTAGAACTCAAGGCGGATCCTGCCGTCTGCGATGGCCGCGTACTCGGCGAGGAACTCGCGCACGCGGGTGGCGAAGCTCGCATAGACCGGGATCTCGCGACCGAGCCTTTCCGAGTAGTAGAGGCGAAGCGTGATCGGCTCCTCGAGCCCGCGCAGGACGGAGATCGTGCCGTCCGACAGCGTGTAGAGGCGCTGCTCCGTCAGGTCGATGCGGAAGCGGCCGAGGAACCGGTCGGCCAGGACGTTCACGGCGACGGCGAGAACGAGCGCGGCGATCAGGCCGAACGCGCCGAGCAGCCGGCGGGCAGGGGGCTTCCTCGCGCTCATCTCAGCCGACCTTCTTGAGCTCGACGATCACCGCGTTGGCGTAGAGCCAGAAGCCGATGAAGGTCACGAAGAACACGAGGTCGCGCACGGCGATGACGCCGCGGGTGATGCTGTCGTAGCGGCCGATCAGGCTGATGCGCCGCGCCGCCTCGAGCACGCCCGAGGGCACCGCATCGGCCACGAACCCCGCAACGACGGGGCTGCCGAAGACGGTGAAGACGAAGCAGGCTGCCGTCGCCAGAACGAAGGCGATCACCTGGTTCTTGGTCAGCGCCGAGACGGCGGCGCCGACCGCGAGATAGCAGCCAGCGATCAGCAGCGACCCGGCATAGCCCGCGAGGATCACGCCGTTGTCGGGCGTGCCGAGCATGTTGACGATGACGACGAAGGGGAAGGTCAGCGCGAGCGCGATCGCCGTGAAGGCCCAGGCCGCGAGGAACTTGCCGAGCACCGCCTGCCACATCGCGACCGGCAGCGTCAGAAGCAGCTCGATGGTTCCCGTCCGCCGCTCCTCGGCCCACAGCCGCATGGTGATGGCGGGGATCAGAAGCAGGTACAGCCAGGGATGGAAGGTGAAGAAGGGCGCGAGATCGGCCTGGCCGCGCTCGAAGAAGGAGCCGACCGAGAAGGTCAGCGCGCCGAGCATCACCAGGAAGATGACGATGAAGACATAGGCCACCGGGGTGGCGAAGTAGGCGGCGAGCTCGCGCCGCGTGATCGCGAGAAGAACCTTCATGGTCAGGCTGCCTGGCTCGTCTCTGGATGGGCAGGGCGGCCCGTGGTGATGTCGCGGAACACCTCGTCGAGGCGTCCGCGCTCGATGCGCAGGTCCCGCGGCGCGATGCCGGCGTTGGAGAGAGCGGTGCGCACGGCACCTTCGAGCGGCACGCCGGAGGCCGGCAGCGCGGAGATCGCGAGCAGGCCATCGCTCGGCGCCTCCTCCGCCTCGACTGAGTGGACGTCCGGCAGTTGCGCGAGCGCGGCGATTGCGGCGACGCGCTGCTCCGGCAGGACGCGGACGGTGACGGCGTTGTGCCAGCGCGAGCGCGCGGCGAGCGCGCCCGGCGCGGCATCGGCCACCAGGCGGCCGCGCGCGATCACCACCGCGCGGGTGCAGATCGCCTCGACCTCCTCGAGGATGTGCGTGGAGATCACGATCGCCTTCTCTGCCGCCATCGCGGTGATGAGCCCGCGCACCTCGTGCTTCTGGTTTGGGTCGAGCCCGTCGGTCGGCTCGTCGAGAACGAGCACCTCGGGGTCGTGCAGGAGAGCCTGGGCGAGGCCGACGCGGCGCTTGAAGCCCTTCGAGAGCGCCTCGATCGGGTAGTAGACGACATCGCCAAGGCTGGTCGCCCGCATCGCACGCTCGACCCGCGCGTGCTTTTCCGCACCGGAGAAGCCGCGCACGGACGCCACCCAGTCGAGGAAGGCGAGGACGGTCATGTCCGGGTAGGTTGGCGCGCCCTCTGGCAGGTAGCCGAGGCGGCGCTTCACGGCGAGCGGCTCGTCGAGCACGTCATGGCCGCAGAGGCGCGCGGTACCGGACGTGGGGGTTAGGAACCCCGAGATCATCTTCATGGTGGTGGACTTGCCCGCGCCGTTCGGCCCGAGGAAGCCGAGCACCTCGCCGCGCGCGACGGTCATCGACACGTTGTCGACCGCAACAACGGGCCCGAATCGCTTGGTCAGGCCGTCGACCTCGATCATCGCCGCCATGCGGCTCAGCTCTCCCCCGTGACGCAGCGAAACCGGCCGCGATGTAGAAACGGCGACGCGTCCGATCAAGCCAGGGACGATCGGTGCGCCGGATGGACGCGGGGCGGTTGACCATGCGCCACCCCGCAGGTCAAGGCGCGAGGCCGGGCCGGGGGCGTCCGGGGCCGCTCACGTTCGGGCGCGCGCCGAGAAGCCGCGCCACGCCTTCGACATGGGCGGCGAGCAGCGCGGCAGCCTCCTCGGGCCTCCCCGCGGAGAGGGCGGCGGCGATCGCGCGGTGGCCCGCGATGGCGGATGCCACGCGGGGCCGCGTGGCGGGAAGGGTGTGGCGAAGCGCCCGCACCTTGTCTGCGATCGCCCGGTGCGCCTGCGCGAGATGGGGGTTCGCCGCCGCCGAGACGATCGCTGCGTGGAACGCCGTGTCTCTCTCTTCGCAGGCCTCGAGATCGCCCGCCTCGAGGGACTGCGCCGCGCCGTCGCACAGCCCGGCGAGCCGCGCGGCGAGCGCCCCGGGGTCTGGCGCGAGCCGGATCGCGCCGGTCTCGAGCACCCCGCGGAAGGCGCAGAGAGCGGCGATTTCCCCCGGCTCGGGCCGGAACACGAAGGTTCCCGATTGCGGTCGGATGGTGACGAGCCCTTCGGAGGCGAGCGCGAGGATTGCCTCGCGCACCGGCGTGCGGCTGACGCCGAGCTCGCCCGCGAGCGCCTTGTCGGAAATGCGCGCGCCGAGACGGAGCGTGCCGGAGGCGATGAGCTCGCGGATCGCTCCGGCGAGGCTCGCCTTCATCGGGCCCTGTGCCGAGGGCTGGACGTCATCCATACTGATATACTAGCATATCAGGCATGCCCAGCTACACCGCCTTCCTCAAGCGCGACTGCGAAACGTGCCAGGCCGTCGTCCCCGTGCTGGCCGAGCTGCGCGCGCGCGGCCACGCGCTGACCCTGCATGTCCAGGACGATCCCGGCTTCTATGCAGCCCTCGATCCGCGCGACGACACCGCGCTCGAACACTCATTCCGCGCGGGGATCGAGACGGTGCCGACGCTGATGTCCGAGGACGGGAAGCGCGTCGAGGGGTGGAACCGTGCCGCCTGGGAGGCGCTGACCGGCGAGTCCGGGCTCGGCGCCGAGCTTCGCCTCGTCCAGCCGGGCTGCGGCTCGAAGACGCGCGAGCCCTTCGTGCACGAGGCCCTCGCCGCGACGTTCGGCCCCCCGGTTCTCGCCTCGCGCGGCGTGACGCTCGGCGACTACGACGACGACGCTGAGGCCTGCTACGACCGTGGCTGGAGCGACGGGCTTCCCGTCGTGCCGCCGACCGATGCGCGAATCCTCCGCATGCTCGGCGGGACTGAACGGCGGCCGGACGAGATCGTCGGCACGATCCCCCCCAACCTCGCGCCGTGCACGGTGGAGAAGGTGGCGATCAACGCCGTCATGGCGGGTTGCCGGCCCGAGTACATGCCGGTGCTTCTCGCCGCGCTCGAGGCTGCGCTGGACCCGGTGTTCACGCTGCATGGGCTCACCTGCTCCACCTGCTTCTCCGCACCGGTGATCGTGGTCAACGGGCCGATCGCACGGCGCATCGGCATGAACAGCGGGGCGAACGCGCTCGGCCACGGTAACCGTGCAAACGCAACGATTGGCCGCGCGCTGAACCTGATCGTGCGCAATGTCGGCGGCGCGATCCCCGGCCAGATCGACCAGGCGACGCTCGGCGGGCCGCACAAGGTGGGGTTCTGCTTCGCGGAAGCCGAGGACGATCCGACCTGGCAGCCGCTCGCCCAGGCGCGCGGCGTAGCACCTGGTCGAAGTGCGGTGACGCTGTTCCAGGGCGAGGGCATCCAGGGCGTGATCGACTGGAAGAGCCGAACGGCGGAGGAGCTTGCGCGCTCGCTCGCGCTCTCGCTGCTTGCCGTGGGGCACTGGAAGCTCTGCGAGTTCTTCAACGCCATCCTCGTCCTGTCGCCGGAGCACCACGCGATCTTCCGCGACGCGGGCTGGGGGCGGGCGGAGGTGGAGGCGGCGCTGCGCGAGGCGCTTCGGCGGCCGGGGCGCGATGTCGTAGCCGGAGCCGGCGGCGTGGGCGAAGGCATGCCAGCGGCCCGCGCGGCGGAGATGATCGACAAGTTCTGGCCGGAAGGGCTTCTCGTGGTCCGCGCCGGCGGGGCTGCGGGGCTCTACTCGGCGATCTGCGCTGGCTGGACAGGCGGGCGGTTCCGCGCCGAGAGCCGGCCGGTGACGCGGGAGATCGAGGCATGACCGTGACGCTGCGCGACCCCACGGCTGAGATCTCCGGCGCGCTTCGGCGGCGCGTTCCGCCGCCCACGTCACTTCTGGGTGTCACGGTCGCCCTGCTCGACATCGGCAAGATGCGCGGCGACGAGTTCATCGACCGCCTCGAGGCCCTGCTGGCCGAGCGCGGCATCGCGACGCGCCGCTTCCGTAAGCCGACCAACACGCGCACCGCGCCCGTCGAGACGCTGCAGGAGATCGCGACCACCTGCGGTGCGGCGGTGATCGCGCTCTCCGATTGCGGGTCCTGCACCTCATGCTCGACGCATGACCTGAACGACCTCGACCGCCGCGGCATTCCGGGCGTGAGCGTGATCACCGAGACCTTCGTCGAGCCCTTCGCGGCGCAGTGCCGCGCCATCGGGTTCGACGGCGCCTCCGTGGTGGTCGCGCACCCGGTGCAGAACCGCACCACGGCGGAGCTCCACGCCATGGCAGAGGTCGCCTTGCCGCGCATCCTTGCCGCGCTCGGGGTGGCAGCGGCACACTGAAGCGATGGACCTGCGCGAGCGCTACTTCGAGGACTACACGGTCGGCCATGTCGTGACGTTCGGGTCACGCACCGTCACGGCCGAGGAGATCATCGCCTTCGCCCGCGACTATGACCCGCAGAGCTTCCACCTCAGCGAGGAAGGCGGCAGGGCCACACCCTATGGCGGGCTGATCGCGTCGGGCTGGCACACGGCGAGCCTGACCATGCGCATGCTCGCCGACACTGCCGTCTCCCGCCACGGGCTCGGCAGCCCCGGCCTCGACGAGCTTCGTTGGCTCAAGCCCGTGCGGCCGGGCGATACGCTCTCGGTGCGCGTGACCGTGCTCGAGACGCGCCCGTCGCAGTCGAAGCCGGATCGCGGCATCGTCAAGCAGCGCACCGAGGCGGTGAACCAGGCCGGCGAGGTCGTGATGCTCTGGACCGGCACGATCATGGTGCGGCGCCGCACGGCAGCCTAGGGTTCGCGCACCGCTTCGTACACGTGTGGCAACGAGTGCGCTGGATCACAGCGCGCGATCACGCACGCGCGAGCACCCGACCCAAGCCACGCAATCCGGGGTAGTGTTGTTTCATCGAAACAATACCG
The DNA here is from genome assembly GCF_007644105.1 of Elioraea rosea. Taxonomy (GTDB): domain Bacteria; phylum Pseudomonadota; class Alphaproteobacteria; order Acetobacterales; family Acetobacteraceae; genus Elioraea_A; species Elioraea_A rosea. Next base: position 171,569 of record NZ_VFAC01000003.1, read on the forward strand.
AACGGAGGACGCCCATGGGCGAGCGCCATGCAAGGCCGGTCTATCTCGTGGTCAACCGCAACGAGATCCGGGGCGACACGACCCGCAAGGTGACGGATGCCGAGAAGGCGGGGGGCTTCCGCTTCTCCGAGATGGTGACGCGCGGCGCGCCACCAGAGAAGGATGCACTCCTGAGGCTCATCGCGCCGCGCATGACGACGCGGCAGACGCAGCCCGATGGCGCGATACCGGCCGGCTTCACCTATCTCGGCCAGTTCATCGACCACGACCTGACGCGGGACCCGAGCAAGCTGACGGGCGGCACGCCGACCGGCCTGCCCACGCTGTCGGAGCGAAGCCCCGCCCTCGACCTCGACAGCGTCTACGGCAGAGGACCCGACGATCCCGACAGCGCGCATTTCTATGAAGCGGACCGCGTGCGCCTGAAGCTCGGCACGACCAAGGCGTCGGGCCCGCCACCGGTGGCCGACAAGGACATGCCGGGCTTCGACCTGCCTCGCCTCGGCGCCCGCGCCCCCGACGCCCTCTCCACCCGCCAGGCGGACGTTCCCGACCGGCGCAACGATGAGAACCTCGCCGTCGCGCAGGTGCATCTCGCCTTCATGCGCTTCCACAACGCGATGGCCGACGCGATGCCCGGTGCCGGCTTCGAGGATGTCCGAAAGGCGACGGTGCTGCACTACCAGTGGATGGTGGTGCACGACTTCCTGCCCCGCATCGTCGAGCAGTCCGTTCTCGACGACGTCTTCACGAATGGCCGCAAGGTGTTCGAGGTGGGCGCCGACCCGTCGGACCCGCCGACGATGCCGATCGAGTTCTCTGTCGCGGCCTACCGGCTCGGCCACTCGATGATCCGCGCCTTCTACGACTGGAACGCGGTGTTCAATCTCCAGGCCGCGCAGGCCGCTCCTGCACCGCTCAGGCCGCTCCTGACGGGCTCGCTCGAGAACCTGTTCCGCTTCTCGGGCACCAGCGGCAACCTCTCTCCCTTCGCCTCCGGCTCGCCGCCGCCGCCCGATCCGAATGCGCGGCCGAGCGACATCAACAATCCGATCGACGGCGATTTTGACCGCCTGCCGAGCAACTGGGTGGCCGACTTCACGCGGCTGTTCGACTTCGCCAAGGACACGGGCGACGCCTCGCTCGCGCCGCCGCCCGGCGGGCTCCTGAACATGGCGCATCGGATCGACACGCTGATGACCGATCCGCTGGCGGACCTGCCGCACGGGTCCTTCGGCGCGCGAGGCGACCTGCCGGACGACCCGCTGTTCTTCAACCTCGCCTTCCGCAACCTGCTGCGCGGCCGGCAGGTGCGGCTCGCGACCGCGCAGGAAGTGGCGAACCACTTCCTGAACCTCGGCGCCGCAACGCCGATGCTAACCTCCAACCAGATCCTCGGCCAGGGGACAGGGGGGGTGGACCTGACCGACCTCTCGGGCGATCTCCTGCGCGAGGCGACGACGGAGACGCCGCTCTGGTTCTACATCCTGCGCGAGGCGGAGGTGCGGAACGGCAAGCTCGGCCCGATCGGCGGCCGGATCGTCGCCGAGACGTTCCACCGGGTCATCGAAGGCAGCAACCACTCCATCCTGCGGGAGAAGGAGTGGAAGCCCAAGGGCGGCAAGCACAAGGGCGGGTTCGGCATGGTGGACATCCTGCTTGCCGCCTACGGCCGCGATGGGCTGAGGCCTGTCGCCGTACCGGCAGGAGCGCCCGTTCCGGCCTGAGCCGGGCCGGGCTCAGGCCTGGCCCGACACCGCAGCGATCCGCGACCGCGTCTCGGCCTCGCCGAGCGCGGCCGCGACGTCGAACACCGGGGGGCTCACGGTCGAGCCGGTCAGCGCGGCGCGGAGCGGCATGGCGAGGTCCTTGAGCTTCGCCCCCGTCGCTTCCGCATGCACCCGCGTCGCGGCCTCCAGGGAGGCGGCATCCCAGGCGAGACCCGTCCAGGCGGCGGCGAGGCCGCGCAGCGCGATGCGCGCCTCCGGCGTCAAGAGCGCCTCGGCCTTCGGCTCGAATGCAAGCGGAACGGTGCGCGTCAGGAACGAGGCGGCGTCGGCCAGCTCCTCGAGCGTGCGCGCGCGCTCCTTCATCGCGGGCATGAGCTGGGCGACGCGCTCGGCCGTGATGGCGCCGACCGCACCCTCGGTGCGCCGGGCCAGGCGTTCGAGGACGAGCTTCGTCAGCCTCGCATCGTCCGCGCGGCGGATCCACACGCCGTTCAGGTGCTTGAGCTTGTCATAGTCGAACCGCGCAGCGCCACGGCCGATATCGGCGAGGTCGAAGATCGCGGCGGCTTCGGCCATCGAGATCACCTCGATGTCGCCCTTGCCCCAGCCGAGGCGGAGCAGGTAGTTCGCCACTGCCTCGGGCAGGTAGCCCTGGTCGCGGAAGTCGAGAACGCTCACCGCCCCGTGGCGCTTCGAGAGCTTCGCGCCGTCCGCGCCGTGGATCAGCGGGATGTGGGCGAATCGCGGCGTCTCCCAGCCCATCGCGCGGTACACCTGCACCTGCCGGAAGGTGTTCGTCAGGTGGTCGTCGCCGCGGATCACGTGGGTCACGCCCATGTCGTGGTCGTCCACCACCACGGCGTGGAGATAGGTCGGGCGCCCGTCGCTTCGCAGGATGATCATGTCGTCGAGCTCGGCATTCGCGACGCGCACGGTGCCCTGCACGAGATCGTCGACCACCGTCTCGCCCTCGCGCGGCGCCTTCAGGCGGATCGCGCCCGCCACGCCGGGCGGAGCGTCCTTCGGATCGCGGTCGCGCCAGGTGCCGTCGTAGCGCGGTGGGCGGCCCTCTGCCGTCGCGCGCTCGCGCATCGCCTGGAGCTCCTCCGGCGTCTCGTAGGCGTAGTAGGCGGTGCCTGCCGCCACCATGGCCCTGGCCACCTCCGCATGCCGCGCCTCGCGGGCACGCTGCGATACGGGCGGCTCGTCCGCCGGGATGCCGAGCCAGGCAAGGCTCTCGATGATCTGCTCGACCGCGCCTGGAACCTCGCGCGTCGTGTCGGTGTCCTCGATGCGGAGGAGATACCTGCCCTCCGTCGCGCGGGCGAACAGCCAGTTGAACAGCGCCGTGCGGGCGCCGCCGATATGGAGGAACCCGGTGGGGGAGGGAGCGAAGCGTGTGACCGTCATGGGCCGCGCTCTAGCACGGGCTGGCCTGCCCGTCAGCCGGACGCCCTACCCCGACGCAATGGTGGGGATCGACGCCTCTGCCTCGAAGAGGTGAAGCAGCAGCCGCACCGCCTGGCCACGCGCGCCGACGAGCTGGGGATCGCGCTCGAGAAGAAGCGTCGCGTCGTCGCGCGCGATGCCGATAAGGTGCTGGTGCGGAGCGGGCTCGACGAGGCGGAACGAAGGCAGGCCCGATTGCCGCGTGCCGAGCGCCTCGCCGCCGCCGCGCAGCTTCAGGTCCTCCTCCGCGATCAGGAACCCGTCCTCGGTCGCGACCATCGTTTCGATGCGGCGGCGCGCCACCTCGGTCAGCCCCTCGTCGTAGACCAGCAGGCAGAACGAGGCCTCCCGCCCACGCCCGACACGGCCGCGAAGCTGGTGAAGCTGGGCGAGGCCGAAACGCTCGGCCCGCTCGATGACGATGACGGAGGCCTCCGGCACGTCGACGCCGACCTCGACCACCGTGGTGGCGACCAGCACCGATTTCTCGCCCCGCGCGAAGGCCGCCATCGCCGCGTCCTTCTCCGGCCCCTTCATCTTCCCGTGCAGAAGCGCCACGCGGCCGGGGAAGTGCCGGCCAAGGTCGAGCGCGCGCGCCTCCGCCGCGGCAAGGTCGGCCGCCTCGCTTTCGGAGACGAGCGGGCAGATCCAGTAGACCCGCGCGCCCGCCTTCAGCCGTCGCCCGATGGCGTCCACCACCTCCTCGAGCTTGCCTGCCGGCTTGGCGAGGGTCGTCACGGGGATGCGCCCGGGCGGGCGGCCGGCGAGCCTGCTCACCTCCATGTCGCCCCAGGCAGTGAGCAGCAGGGTGCGGGGGATGGGGGTCGCGGTCATCACCAGCACGTCCACCGCCTCGCCCTTGGCCGCGAGCATCAGGCGCTGGTGCACCCCGAAGCGGTGCTGCTCGTCGATGACGGCGAGCGCGAGGTCGGCGAAGCGCACGCCCTCCTGGAACAGGGCATGGGTGCCGATGGCGATCGGCGTGGCGCCGGAGGCGAGCCCTTCGAGCGCCGCCTCGCGCGCGCGGCCCTTCTCCCGGCCCGTCAGCAGCGCGACCTTCACGCCGGTCGCCTCGCAGAGGCGCGAGATGGTGGCGTGGTGCTGGCGGGCGAGGATCTCCGTCGGCGCCATCAGCGCGGCCTGGGCGCCTGCCTCGACGGCGCGGAGCATCGCCATCAGCGCGACCAGCGTCTTGCCGGATCCGACATCGCCCTGCAGCAGCCTGAGCATCCGCCTCGGCGCCGCGAGGTCGGCGTCGATCTCCGCGAGCGCTGTCGATTGCGCAAGGGTGGGCGGGTGGCCGAAGGCGGCGAGCGCCTTCTCCCTGAGCCTCCCGTCTCCCACGAGCGCCCGGCCGGGTTGGGCACGAAGCGCGCGGCGTGAGAGGGCGAGCGCCACCTGCTGGGCGAGCAACTCGTCATAGGCGAGCCGTGTGCGCGCGGGGTGGGAGGGGGCGATCGCCTCCGGCCCGTCGGGCTCGTGCGCCGCGATCAGTGCGCCCTGCCAGGTGGACCAGTGCTGGCGGGAGACGAGCGCGGCATCGGCCCATTCGGGCAGGTCGGGCGCGCGGGCGAGCGCGGCCTCCGCAGCCCGCCGCATCTCCCAGGCGCGGAGCCCCGCCGTCAGCCCGTAGACCGGCTCGATCAGCGGCAGCTCGGCCTCCCGCTCGGGGGGGAGGATGAAATCGGGGTGAGGCATGACGAGGCGTGAGCGGTCGAGCTTCAGCTCGCCCGAGATGATCCGCCGCGTGCCCTCGGGAAGCTGCTCGGCCCGGTGCCCGCCCTGGCCGAACAGCAGGATGTCGAGGCTTCCCGTGCCGTCATCGACCTCGATCACCCACGGCGCGGCACGGCTGCGCGGCGCCCGGCGCGAGACGACCGTGACCTCCACCGTCACCACCGTGCCTGGCCTTGCCTCGGCGAGTCGCGGCCTTGCCCGGCGGTCGATCACGCCACTGGGAAGATGCCAGAGGAGGTCGAGCACGCGCGCCCCGCCCGCCGCGCGGGCAAGCAAAGCCTCGCGCTTGGGCCCCACCCCCGGCAGCGAGCCGGCGGCGGCGAAGAGGGGGAAGAGGAGGGAAGGACGGTTCACGGGCTGACAGGATCGCTCCGGGGCCATATATCACGCCACGACAAGGGGGCAGCCGCCGTGCGCCCCCGCTGTGGCAGAACCCGCCCCGAGATGGACAGCACCCCCCAGGACGCTCGCCGCCGCCGCCTCCTGTTCCGCGCGAGGCATCGCGGCACGCATGAGACCGACCTTCTCGTCGGTGGCTTCGTCGCGTCCGAGCTCGCGGCGATGGACGAGGCCGCACTCGATGAGCTCGAGGCCGTGCTCGAGCTCCCCGATGTCGACCTGTTCGACTGGCTGACCGGCCGCCGCCCCGTGCCGGAGGAGGTGGCGAGCCCGCTTCTCTCCCGCATGGTCGCCTGGTCGCTCGCCCAGCGCGGGGTGCCCCATGGCTGACGGGGTGGCGACAGGCGCGCGACTGACCGTCGCGGGCTGCCCGGAAGGATTCGACGCGGTCCTGCTCGCCCGCGCCCGCGAGGAGCATGACGGCCCGCTCGCGCATGTCTGCCGCGACGATGCGCGGATGGCCCGGCTCGCCGAGGCGCTCGGCTTCTTCGCTCCCGGCGTGCCCGTGCTGCAGTTCCCGGCCTGGGACTGCCTGCCCTATGACCGGGTCGGGCCCAACCCCGAGATCACCGCCCGCCGCCTCGACACGCTGACGACGCTGATCGAGCCCGGCCCCCGGCCCTTCATCCTGCTCACCACCGTCAATGCGCTCGTCCAGCGCGTGCCGCCGGCGGAGGCCTTCGCCGAGGCGGTGCTTGCGCTGAGGAAGGGAAGCCGCATCGGGCTCGACCGCATCATCGCCTTCCTCGAGGCGAACGGCTATGGCCGCGCCAACACGGTGATCGAGCCTGGCGAGTACGCCGTCCGCGGCGGGCTGATCGACCTCTTTCCCGCCGGCCGCGACGAGCCGGTGCGCATCGACCTGTTCGGCGACGAGATCGACGAGATCCGAGGCTTCGATCCGTTCAGCCAGCGCTCGACTACCGCGCTCGACGAGGTGGTGCTGAAGCCGGTGAGCGAGATCCTGCTCGATGAGGCCTCCGTCGCGCGCTTCCGCACGGCCTATCGCGAGCTCTTCGGCGCCGCGGCGAACGATCCGCTGTACGAGGCGGTGTCCGCCCGCCGCCGCCACCAGGGCATGGAGCACTGGCTGCCGCTGTTCCACGACCGCCTCGCGACGCTGGCCGACTATGTTCCCGGCGCGCGGATCTCGTTCGACCACGAGGCCGATGGCGTGCTCGAGGCGCGGTTCGAGATGATCGAGGATCATTACGCCGCGAGACGGAACCCGGAGCTGCGGCGGCTCTCGGAGGGGGAGCTTCCCTACAATCCCCTGCCGCCGGGAATGCTCTACCTCGACGATGCGTCGTGGCAGGCGATGCTCGGGCCGCACACCGTGCTGCGCTTCACCCCCTTCGCGCGCGGCGAAAGCGGCGAGCCAGGGTTGCTCGAGGCGGGCGCGCGGCCGGGGCGGCAGTTCACGGATGTCCGCACCTCCGGGGCGAACGTGTTCGACGCGCTCGCCGAGCACGCCAAGGCTTTGGCGGGAGAACGCCGCCGCGTCATCGTCGCGGCCTGGACGACGGGCTCGCGCGAGCGGCTGAAGCATCTCCTTGCAGAGCATGGGCTCGGCGGTGCCGAGGCGGTCGAGGACGTCGCGGCCGCGCAGTCGCTGCCGCGCGGCACGGTCGCACTCGCCGTGCTCGGGCTCGAGCGCGGCTTCGTCTCCGACGAGCTCGCCGTCATCGCCGAGCAGGACATCCTCGGCGAGCGCATCTCCCGCCCGCCGCGGCGCAAGAAGCGGGCGGACCAGTTCATCGCCGAGGCGACCGAGCTCGCGGAGGGCGACCTCGTCGTGCACATGGACCATGGCATCGGCCGCTATGACGGGCTCGTCACCCTCTCGGTGAACGGTGCCGCGCATGACTGCCTGAAGCTTCTCTACGACGGCGGCGACAAGCTGTTCGTGCCGGTCGAGAACATCGAGGTGCTGTCGCGCTACGGCGAGGGCGAGGGGGTGGCGCTCGACAAGCTCGGCGGCGTCTCCTGGCAGAACCGCAAGGCGCGGATGAAGACGCGCATCCGCGACATGGCGGCGGCGCTGCTCAAGGTCGCGGCCGAGCGGCGCCTGAAGGGCGCTGCCCCTGTGATGCCGCCCGAGGGCCTGTGGGACGAGTTCTGCGCGCGGTTCCCCTTCGCCGAGACCGACGACCAGGCCCGCGCCATCGCCGACGTGCTCGAGGACCTCGCCGCCGGCCGGCCGATGGACCGGCTCGTCTGCGGCGATGTCGGCTTCGGCAAGACCGAGGTTGCGCTGCGTGCGGCCTTCATCGCCGCGATGTCGGGCCAGCAGGTCGCCGTGGTGGTGCCGACGACGTTGCTCGGGCGCCAGCATTTCCGCGTCTTCTCCGAGCGCTTCCGCGGCTTCCCGGTGCGCATCGCCCAGCTCTCGCGGATGGTGACGGCGAAGGAGGCGAACGAGGTCAGGAAGGGGCTTGCCGACGGCACGATCAACCTCGTCGTCGGCACGCATGCGCTGCTCGCCAAGAGCGTGACGTTCCGCGACCTCGGCCTCGTGATCGTGGACGAGGAGCAGCATTTCGGCGTCGCCCACAAGGAGCGACTGAAGCAGCTTCGCGCCGAGGTGCATGTGCTGACGCTGACCGCGACGCCTATTCCGCGCACGCTGCAACTGGCGCTCACCGGCGTGCGCGAGATGAGCATCATCGCAACCCCGCCGATTGACCGCCTCGCCGTGCGCACCTTCATCCTGCCCTTCGACCCCGTGGTGCTGCGCGAGGCGCTGATGCGCGAGCGCTTCCGCGGCGGGCAGACCTTCTACGTCGTGCCCCGCATCGAGGACCTGCCGCGCGTGCGGGGGAGGCTCGCCGAGCTCGCGCCCGAGCTGAAGGTGATCGAGGCGCATGGACGGCTCTCGGCCACCGAGCTCGAGCGGGTGATGACCGAGTTCCAGGACGGCCGGCACGACGTTCTGCTCGCGACCAACATCATCGAGAGTGGCCTCGACATGCCCGCCGTCAACACGATGGTGATCCACCGCGCCGACATGTTCGGCCTCGCCCAGCTCTACCAGCTCCGCGGCCGGGTGGGGCGCGGCAAGCTGCGCGGCTATGCCTATCTCACCCTAACCCCCGACAGGAAGCTGACGCCGACGGCGCAGAAGCGTCTCGAGGTGATGCAGGCGCTCGACAACCTCGGCGCCGGCTTCACGCTCGCGAGCCACGATCTCGATATCCGCGGCGCGGGCAACCTGCTTGGCGACGAGCAGTCGGGCCATATCCGCGAGGTGGGCATCGAGCTCTACCAGCAGATGCTCGAGGAGGCGGTGGCCGACCTCAAGGCGGGCGAGGGACGCGGCGGCGCGTCCGACCGCGACTGGACGCCGCAGATCAATCTGGGCATGGCCGTTCTGATCCCCGAGCAGTACGTGCGCGACTTGCCGGTGCGCCTCGGCCTCTACCGCCGCGTCGGTGCGCTCGCCTCCGATGCCGAGAGCGAGGCCCTTGCGGCGGAACTGGTCGACCGGTTCGGCCCGCTGCCGGCCGAGGTCGAGAATCTCCTCTCCGTCATGGCGATCAAGCGCCTCTGCCGCGAGGCGGGGGTCGAGAAGCTCGACGCGGGACCGAAGGGGCTCGTGGTCGGGTTCCGCGGCAACGCGTTTCGCGACCCCGTCGGGCTCGTCGGCTGGCTCCAGGGCCAGAAGGGGCTGGCCAAGCTGCGCACCGACCACAAGCTCGTGGTGACGCGCGACCTCGATGACGTCGCGACGCGCGTGCGGCTCGCCCGCGAGGTGCTCGGCGCGCTCGCCGGCCTCGCCCAGAAGGCGAAGGCAGCCTGATCGAAGGGGGCTAGACGCCTGCGCTCTCGAGCGCGGCGATGTCGAGCATGCGCTCGAGCACCTCGGGCTCCTGTGCCCCGGCGATGGCGTGGCGCTCGCCGAACACGAAGCAGGGCACGCCGTTGATGCCGAGGCGGTGGGCGCGGAGGTTGTCCGCGTGCACCGCATCGGTGCCGAAGCCTGCCGGCCCGTGCATCGCGGGCTCGCCGCGAAGCCCCGTCTCCGACCAGATCGCGCCGAGCGTCGCCCGGTCGCCAATGTCGCGGCCTTCGCAGAAATGCGCCGCGAACAGGGCATCGACGAGGTCCGCCGCGCGGCCCTCTGCCGCGGCGAGGCGGACGAGCCTGTGCGCCTCGACCGTCGATGGCGTGCGGGTGATCCGGTCGAACCGGAAGGCGAGGCCCTCGGTCTGGCCGACCTCGGCGATCGCGGCATGCAGCCTGCGCGCGCGCTCCTCGCCGCCGAACTTCCTCTGCAGGTACTCCGCCCGCGCCATGCCGCGCGCAGGCATGTCGGGGTTCAGCAGGAAGGGGCGGTAGGACACGTCGACCACCAGGTCGGGCCGGCGGGCGACGGTGCGCGCCAGGCGCCTGACCCCGATCCAGCACCAGGGGCAGACGAGGTCGAAGACGACCTCGACCGCAAGGCGCTGGGTGCGGGGGGCGAGCATGTTCATGAAGGAAGGATAAACCGGACCCATTCGCGGGTCACGCGCCAGCGTTTCCGCTTTCGTTACCCCTGTCTGCGATCCCTGGCAGCGACAGCGCTTCAGGAAGGACGATCCAATGGCCGTACCCATTCGTCTCGGCCTCGCGGGCCGCATCTATCTCGCCATCGGCATGATGGCGGCCGTCACCGTCGCCACCTTCGGCATCGGGCTTGTCGAGCTCCGCACCTATGACCGGACGCTGATGGCGGTGAAGAACGCCGGCGAGCGCACGGCGGTGGCGGAGCGGCTGAACGCGCTCGTGTACGCCGCTGTGATGGACAGCCGCGGCATCTACATGTCCGAGAATACCGAGAAGGCGAAGCCCTTCGCTGCCGGGCTCAGGCGCTTCCTCGCAGCGATCGAGCGCGACGTGACGGAATGGGAATCGCTTCTGCCGGAGGATCGCCGAGCGGGATTCGCCCCGGTGAAGGCCGGCGCGGCCGACTTCGTGCGCCTCCGCTCGGAACTCGCGCGGCTCGGCACGGAGGTGTCGATCGCCGAGGCGAACCGCATCGGCAACAACGACGACAATCGCCGCAACCGCGCTGCCTTCAACGCCGCGATCGATGCGGCGGCGAAGCAGACGGCCGAGGAGATGGAGGTGCTTGCCGCCGCCGTGGCAGGCCTCTTCCGCAGTACCGCTTTCTGGCTCGGCGGTTCGGTTCTCGCCGCTTTGAGCCTGATCGGGCTGCTCGCGGTGCTGATGGTGCGACGGACGATCGTGCGTCCGCTCGCGGGCGTCAGCGATGCGCTTGCCGCCCTCGCCTCCGGTGACACCACCACCGTGGTTCCGGGCGCTGCCCGCACCGACGAGATCGGCGCGCTCGCCCGCACCGCCGACAGCTTCCGCGAGGCGCTGGTCGCGCGCGCGGCGATGCAGGAGAAGGCCCGCGAGGAGGCAGAGGCCAAGGCCCGCCGCGCCGAGGTGATGGCCTCGGAGATCGCGCGCTTCGACGACGCCTCCTCCGGCGTGATGGATGCGCTGACGCAGGCCGCCTCCTCGCTCGGCGCAGCGGTCCAGGGCATGCGGGCGGTGGCGGAGGCCACGGCCTCGGGCTCGACGGCAATGGCCGGTGCTGCGGGCAGCGCGTCCTCGAACGTCCAGACGGTCGCTGCCGCGGCGGAGGAGTTGTCGGCCAGCATCAGCGAGATCACCCGCCAGGTGTCGGAGGCCGCGCGCATCGCCGGCCGTGCCGTCGACGAGGCCCGTCGCACGGATGACACCGTGCAGGGGCTGGCGGAAGGCGCGCGCAGGATCGGCGACGTGGTTCGCCTGATCAGCGACATCGCGGGGCAGACGAACCTTCTTGCGCTCAACGCAACGATCGAGGCGGCGAGGGCAGGCGAGGCGGGCAAGGGCTTCGCGGTGGTGGCGTCGGAGGTGAAGAACCTCGCCGCGCAGACGGGCAAGGCGACGGAGGAGATCGCCGGCCAGATCGAGGCGATCCAGGGCTCGACGGCGGAGGCGGTGACGGCCATCGGCGCGATCGGCAAGGTGATCGACGAGATCGCCAGCATCGCCTCGGCGATCGCCGCCGCGGTCGAGCAGCAGGGTGCGGCGACGGCGGAGATCGCGCGCAACGTCCAGCAGGCCGCCGCCGGCACGGCGGAGGTCTCGGACAGGGTGAGCGTGGTGCAGCAGGCCGGTGCGGACGCGGACCGTCAGGCCGCGGTGGTGGCGGAGACCTCGCAGGACGTCTCGTCCGCCTCTGCGCGGATGCGCCAGGAGGTCGAGACCTTCCTCGGGCGCCTAAAGGCGGCCTGAGCAGCAACTTCAAACGAAAGGGCGGGCGGCGCCTAGCGGTGCCGCCCGCCGGATCGCGTCCTATGCCAAGGCTTCAGCGCCAGGCAGCCCTCAGCGCCAGGCGGGCCTGCCGAGATTGACCTGGTCGCTGTTAGTGAGCGCGCCGGCCGCCGCGCCGAGCGCGCCGCCAACCACGGCGCCCTGCAGAAGCGTCGCGCCCGTCACGGCGCCGACGGCGAGGCCCGCGCCGGTGCCGATCGCGGCGCCGGAGAGTGCGCGGTCTCCGGTCGTGTTGCCGCAGGCGGCGAGAAGCAGCGTGGCGGCGAGCAGCAGCGGGGTAATGGGCTTCATGGGTCTCCTCTCCAGCGGGTCGCGAATCGGGTCGTCGGCATCATCATCGCGGATGAGTTGGCGGAAACACGGCATGACATCGGTCAAAACCGAGCGGCCGCTCACATTCACGCGAGCATCTCCCGTCGCACGCATCGCGCCACGGTCGCCAGCGTCAATGCGGCAGCGGCCGCCGGGTTGCACATCCTCCCTATGCTGGAACCCCGGATACGCGGCAAGATCACGGGCAAGCCGCACCGAATGAGGAACGACGACGCATGGGCGCTTCCTTCGCCACCGAACGCCGCCTGCTCGCCGAGGATGAGCTCGGACCTGTCCAGAACAGCCATTACCCCGCCCTCGACGAGATGCCGCACGACGACCTCGTGTCGCTTGCGCGCTGGCTGCGCGAACGCCATGGCCGGGCGCGCGACATCATCCGCGGCCGCCGCCGCGTGCGTCGCGGCAAGGCCGAGCCGCGCGGCACGGCGACCGAAAGCGCCTCGGAGCGAGGGCTGCAGGCGAAGAAGCAGGTCTTCGCGCGCGGGCTCAAGCGGGTGAATGCCCGCCTCGCGCAGATCGCGGGGGATCGCAAGCGCGAGCGTGCGCAGGCCGCGATGCGCGAGGCGCTCGCCCGCCGCGAGGCGCAGCCCGTGCATCACCCGCAGCCCGGGCGCACGGCGCATCGCGGCATGGCGGCGGTGCCGCGCGAGAAGCGCCGCGGCATCATCACCGGCGGGCGCGTCGGCAGCGTCTCGCAGCAGAACAAGTCCGCGCAGGCCGCCCGCGACAGCGGGCCGGGCGGCTGAGCCGCCGCCTGTCGGGCGGCCATCGGTGAGGCGCTTCACGCTTCGCTGGCTGAAGCGCCTCGGCCTGCTCGCGGCGGGCGCGCTTGCGGCCTTCATCGTCGTCCGCGCCGTCGACAGCCAGGGCGGCCCCCCGCTCGAGCTCTGGCACACCGTCATCCCCGACGAGCCGCGCGCGGAGGCGATCGACCGGCTCGACTGGGAGGGCTACCTCGCCGAGGAGAGGCGGATCTTCGACGAGATCCGCCGCGAGGTGGTCGAGAAGCTGCCCGAGCATGCGCGGAGGCCGGACAACCGCTATTTCGCGGACGGCCCGATCAACCCCCGCCATTTCGAGAACGACTGGAACCGCTCCTACGTCCTCGTGCCGGAGGGCGCGCCGCGCGGCGGGGTGGTGCTGCTGCACGGGCTGACGGATGCGCCCTACAGCCTTCGCCACGTCGCCGCGCTCTATCGCGACCAGGGCTTCGTCGCGGTGGGCTTGCGCGTACCCGCGCACGGCACCGTTCCCGCCGCGCTCACCGACACGGTGTGGGAGGACTGGGCGGCGGCGACACGGCTTGCGATGCGCGAGGCGCGCCGCCGTGCGGGCCCCGCCGTGCCGATCCACATCGTCGGCTTCTCCAATGGCGGGGCGCTCGCGCTGAAGCATGCGCTCGATGCCGTCGAGGACGACAGGCTGGTGATGCCAGACCGGCTCATCCTCGTCTCGCCTATGGTCGGCATCACCGCCTTCGCGCGCTTCGCCGGCCTTGCCTCGATCCCGGCCTATTTCCCGGCCTTCGCCAAGGCCGCCTGGCTCTCGATCATCCCCGAGTTCAACCCGTTCAAGTACAACTCCTTCCCCGTCAACGGAGCCCGCCAGTCGCACAGGCTGACGCAGGCGCTGCAGACGCAGATCAGGGCGCATGCGCGCGACGGGCGCATCGCGCGGCTGCCGCCCGTGCTGACCTTCCAGTCGGTGGTGGATTTCACCGTCTCCACGCGCGCCGTCGTCACCGCCCTCTACGCGAACCTGCCTGCCAACGGGTCGGAGCTCGTGCTGTTCGACCGCAATCGCGCGACCAAGCTCGGCCCGCTGCTTCGCCCGACCTTCGACACGGTGGCCGCGCGACTCGTTCCGGATGCGCCACGGCCCTGGCGGCTCGTTCTCGTCACCAACGCAGACGACGCGACGACCGAGACGGTCGCGCGCGTGACGGAATCGGGCGCGACCGAGGAACGCATCGTGCCGCTTGGCGCAACCTATCCGCGGCATGTCTTCTCGCTTTCCCATGTCGCGCTACCCTTCCCGGAGTGGGACCCGCTCTATGGTGCGAGCCCGGCCTCGCCTGCCGCCTATGGTGTTGAGCTCGGAACGATCGGCGCGCGCGGCGAGGTCGGCGTCCTGATCGTCAGCCTCGACAATCTCGCGCGCATGAGCTGGAACCCGTTCTACGACGACATGATGGCGCGGATCGCGGCGATGATCCCGGTGCCGCGGTGAGGCGCCGTGCGGGGCAGCGCGCACCGACGCTGACGTGAGACGGCGCTTGGCCCTCCTTGCCCTGATCGGACTCGTCGTCGTCCTTGCCGCGCTCGCCGCCTGGGCCTGGACGCCGGACCGCGGGCGGGCGGAGCTCGAGGCGCGCTACCTCGCCGCGCCGGGCGACATGCTCGAGGTCGGCGGAACGAGGCTGCATGTGCGCGAGGGCGGGCGGGCGGATGCGCCGGCCGTCATCCTGCTCCACGGCTTCGGCGCCTCGCTTCACACCTGGGAGCCCTGGGCCGAGGCGCTCGCCGCGACGCATCGCGTGATCCGCTACGACCTGCCCGGCTTCGGCCTCTCGCCGCCCGACCCGAACGGCGACTATTCGCTCGCGCGCGACGTCGCCCTGCTCGGTGCGCTGATGGACAGGCTCGGCGTCGCGGAGGCAGCGCTCGTCGGCCATTCGATGGGCGGCAGGGTCGCCTGGCATTTCGCCGCACGGCACCCCGCGCGCGTGACCGCGCTCGTTCTGGTCGCGCCCGACGGCTTCGCCTCTCCCGGCAAATCCTATGGCGAGGCGCCGAAGGTCGGCCCGCTACTTGGGCTGATGCGCCATTTCCTGCCGCGCGCGCTGCTGCGCCCCAACCTCGCCGCCGCCTATGCCGACCCCTCGCGCCTCGATGAGGCGACGGTGACGCGCTACCATGACCTGATGCGCGCGCCCGGCGCGCGGGATGCCATGCTCGCTCGCCTCTCGCAGGCCGTTCTCGAGGACCCCGCCGGGCTGCTGCCGCGCATCACCGCGCCGGTGCTGCTGCTGTGGGGCGAGCAGGACCGGATGATCCCGGCCACGCACGCTGCCGACTACGTTCGGTTCCTGCCCGAAGCGCAGGTCGTTCGCCTGCCAGGCCTCGGCCATGTCCCGCACGAGGAGGACCCGGCGCGGTCTCTCCCGCCGGTCGCGACGTTCCTCGGCGGGTGACCACTTGCGCATCGCGGAAACGGCGCGACCAGGCGCTTGACCGGACGGCCCGCTCTCCCCATCGTCTCGGCCGGAGCGAGAACCGCCAAGAGCGAGGGGAGACGTCGTATGGTCGATGTATCGATCAACGGGCAGTCGCGCCGTCTGGATGCCGATCCGGACATGCCGCTGCTTTGGGCTTTGCGTGACCTTCTTGACCTGACCGGAACGAAATACGGCTGCGGCATCGCGCAGTGCGGCGCCTGCACCGTGCATGTCGACGGCGAGCCGGTGCGCGCCTGCGTCACGCCGCTCTCCGCCGTCGCGGGCCGGAAGGTGACGACGATCGAGGGGCTGCACCCGGAGGGCAAGCACCCCGTGCAGCAGGCCTGGGTCGATGCCCAGGTGCCGCAGTGCGGCTACTGCCAGTCGGGGCAGATCATGTCCGCCGCGGCGCTGCTCGCGAAGAACCCGAACCCGTCGGATGCCGACATCGATGCCGCGATGGAAGGCCATCTCTGCCGCTGCGGCACGTACCAGCGCATCCGCACCGCCATCAAGCGCGCGGCAACGAGCTGAGGGAGAACCGAGAGATGAACGAGATGACTCTCTCCCGCCGCGGCGCGCTGAAGGCGACCGCCGCGGCCGCCGCCGCCCTGGTGCTGCCTGTCGAGGCGCCGGCGCAGCAGCTTCCGAATGACGGGCTGTTCGCGCCCGCCGAGCCGCCCGCGCGGATCGGCGCGCCGAAGGCCTATATCCGCATCGCCGCGGACGGGCGCGCGACGATCTTCTCGCCGACCTCCGAGACCGGCCAGGGCACGCATACCGGCCACGCCATGATCTTCGCCGAGGAGCTCGGCCTGCCGCTCGATCGCATCACCGTCGAGGTCGGCCAGCCCGGACCGGACTTCCGGCGCATCCAGGGCAACGAGATGAACTCCGGCGGCTCGCTCGGCACCCGCTACTGGTATGCACCGTTCCGCAAGGTGGCGGCACAGGCGCGCGAGATGCTGGTCGCAGCCGCGGCGCAGCGCCTCGGCGTTCCTGCGGGCGAGCTCCGCACGGCGGAGGGCCGCGTCGTCCATACCGCGTCGAACCGCTCGCTCGGCTTCGGCGAGCTCGTCGAGGCGGCGATGGCGCTGCCCGTTCCCGAGAACCCCACGCTGAAGCCGGAGGGCGAACACCGGCTCCTCCGACAGCCGACGCAGCGGCTCGACGTTCCGCCGAAAGTGCGCGGCGCGGCGAAGTACGGCTCCGACGTCACGCTGCCCAACATGGTCTATGCGGTGGTGAAGCTCTCGCCGGTGTTCCGGGGCGAGCTAGACAGCTTCGACAAGGCGTCGATCGCCAGCATCCCCGGCATCATCGACGTCGTTCCGCTTCCCTCCGGCGTCGCGGTGGTGGCGAACTCCACCTGGGCGGCCATGCGCGGGGCGAAGGCGATCAACGTCCGCTTCAAGCCCACCCCGCATGACGGCATGGACAGCGAGACCTTCTCCGCCCGCATGCGCGAGGGGCTCGGCCGCCCCGGCCACGTGAACAAGAACGACGGCGACATCGATGCCGTGTTCGCCTCCGCCGCGCGCGTGGTCGAGGCGACCTACGAGGTGCCGTATCTCGCCCATGCCTGCATGGAGACCGACAACTGCACCGCGCGCATCAATGCGGACGGATCGGTGGAGCTCTGGCTGCCCACGCAGCACCAGGACTTCGTGCAGGGTGCCGTCTCGCGTGTTCTCGGCGTTCCGCGCGAGCGCATCACGGTGAACACGACCTGGGCCGGCGGCGGCTTCGGCAGGCGCTATGGATGGGGGGCGGCCGAACATGCCGCTGCCGTGGCCAAGGCGGTCGGCCGTCCGGTGAAGCTGATCTGGACGCGCGAGGACGATCTGGGCCAGGGCTACTACCGCCCCGCTCAGGTCGCGCGCATGCGCGCCGCGCTCGATGCCTCCGGAAAGGTGATCGGCTTCCACTTCAAGGCCTCGGGCCCCGGCACGGGAACTGATCTCCGCCCCTACACGATCCGCAACGATTTCGATCCGACATCGGTCCAGTCGGTCGCGGACACGCGCTACCGCTTCGGCGCCTTCCGCACCGAGTACGTGCGCGTCGATGGCCCGCCGATCCCGTGGATCTGGCGCGCCGTCGGCTCGACGCAGTGCGGCTACTTCGTGGAGTGCTTCCTCGACGAGGTGGCCCAGGCAGCCGGCAAGGACCCGCTTGCGCTTCGGCGCGAGCTGCTCGCGCATGACGCGCGCGCGCTGAACGTGGTGAACACCGCTGCCGAGAAGGGCGGCTGGGGCACGCCGCTCGCTCCGGGGCGGCATCGCGGCATCGCCTATGTCGAGAGCTACGGCAGCCTCGTCGCCGAGGTGGCGGAGGTTTCCGTCACCAATGGCGCGGTGAGGGTTCACAAGGTCACCGTCGCGATCGACTGCGGCGAGTTCGTCAACCCCGAGACGATTGCGCAGCAGGCGGAGGGCGGCGTGGTGATGGGACTTTCCGCGGCGCTGCACGAAGGCATCGTCATGAAGAACGGCCGTGCGGAGAACACCAACTTCGACAGCTACACGCCGATGCGGATCGCAGAGGCGCCTGTTGTCGAGACGCACATCATCCGCTCGGGCCAGACCATCGGCGGCGTTGGCGAGCCGCCACTTCCGCCTGCGGCACCGGCGATGGTCAACGCGATCTTCGCCGCCACCGGCAAGCGCGTGCGCACCCTGCCGGTCGACCGCACCGACCTGCGCACCTGACGATTGGGTTCGCCCCGGCTCCGAAAGGGGCCGGGGCGAGGCTCACGCGACGGCCACCGCGCCTGCCAGCGCGGTCACCACCACGACAAGCCACACCGGTACCTTCCACCCCACCAGGGCGAAGAAGGCCGCGAGCGCGATCGCGAAGTCGATCGGGCCGCCGACGCTCGAGGTCCAGATCGGGTTGTAGAGCGCGGCGAGAAGGATACCGACGACGGCTGCGTTGACGCCCCGCAGCACCGCCTGGGCCGCGGGCCTGCGACGGAACCCGTCCCAGAACGGCAGCATGCCGTAGATCAGCAGAAGCCCCGGCAGGAACATCGCGACCAGCGCCACGGCGGCACCCGCGATACCGTTCGGCGGAAAGGCCTGCGCGGCCCCGAGAAAGACCGCGAAGGTGAAGAGTGGGCCAGGCACGGCCTGGGCGACGCCATAGCCAGCGAGGAAGGCGGAGGCGTCGAGCCAGCCGGACGGAACGAAGGCGCGCTCGAGCAGCGGCAGCACCACATGTCCGCCGCCGAAGACGAGCGCACCCGCGCGGTAGCACGCCTCGGCCAGCGCGATCGCATGGGGCCCTGACGCGGCGGCGAGCGGCAGCCCGACCAGCAGGACGGCGAAGGCCGCAAGTGCCGCGATGCCCGCGCGGGGCGCGACGCGGAAGCCGAGTTCCGCCTCATTCGGCGCGAGGCCGTTGCGGCAGAGCAGCACCCCGGCGACGCCGCCCGCGACGATGACGGCAACCTGGGTGATGGCTGAGGGAAGCACCAGGAGCGCCAGCGTGGCGGCGACCGCGATCGTCGCGCGGGTGCGATCGGGGCAGAGGCTGTTCGCCATCCCCCAGACGGCCTGCGCCACCACCGCGACGGCGACGAGCTTGAGCCCGTGCACAATGCCCGCCCCCGTGCCGCCCGAGGCGAGATCGACGCCATAGGCCGCGGCAAGCATCACCAGGGCGGAGGGAAGGGTGAAGCCGATCCAGGCGGCGAGCCCGCCAGGCAGCCCGCCGCGCAGGATGCCGATGGCAAACCCCGTCTGGCTGCTCGCCGGCCCCGGCAGGAACTGGGCCAGAGCGACGAGATCCGCGTAGGAAGCCTCCGTCATCCACCGGCGGCGCGCGACGAACTCCTCGCGCAGATAGCCGACATGGGCGACGGGGCCGCCGAAGGAGGTCAGCCCGAGGCGGAGGAAGATCAGCAGGATGCCGAGGAGGCCCTCGCGCGTCTCGCCGGCAGCGGCGGCGTGGTCGGCTTCGGTCGCCTCAGTCATGCGGCTCTCTCCCGGCGTGGCGGGCGGACCATGCCGAGGCCGCCTGCGCCTGTCGAGGCGGGGCGGTTCTGACCAACGCGTGACCGCCTGGGCGTTGCCTATCCAGCCTCGCCTGCCAACATCCCGCTCAGCGTGGGCTTCCGGCGGCTTCCTGCCGCCGGCACGAGGAAGCAGGAGCGTCCGATGGTGCAGCGCCGATCCGTCCTTGCCCTTGGGGCCGCCGCCTTCGCGGCCCCCGCCCTCCTCCGGCCCCGCCGCGCGGAGGCGACGACCGTTCCGGCGGGCTACCGGGTCACCCATTTCGATGTGTCCTCGCCGTCGGGCCGCGTCGGCTCGCGCGACGTCACCGCCGCCGGGGACGGAACGTTCTGGTTCTGCGGCCAGCGCAACGGCACGCTGAACCGGCTCGACCCGCGCGACGGGTCGGTCAAGGTCGTTTCGCTCGGCGAGGGCGCGCGGCCGCACGGCGTGGTGCGCGGCCCGGACGGCGCGGCCTGGGTGACGGAGGGTGGGCAGAATGCGATCGCCCGCATCGACCCGAAGGACCACCGCGTCTCGCTCTGGCGCCTGCCCGGGCGCTTTCCCGACACCAACCTCAACACCGGCGTGTTCGACGATCGCGGCACCTATTGGTTCACCGGGCAGAACGGCGTCATCGGCCGGTTCGTTCCGGCGACCGAGAGGATGGATGTCTGGGAGGCCCCGCGCGGCCGCGGCCCCTACGGCATCACCAAAACGCCCCAGGGGACAATCTGGTACGTCTCGCTTGCCGGAAACCACTTGGCGCAGATCGAGGACCTCGACACGGCACGCGTGCGGATCGTCGAGCCGCCGACGGCGAACCAGGGCGCGCGTCGGGTGTGGACCGACAGCACCGGCCGGCTGTGGATCAGCGAATGGAACAGCGGCAATGTCTCGATGCATGACCCGCGCGACGGGTCGTGGAAGGTGTGGAAGCTGCCTGGCGAGAGGCCGCGCGCCTATTCCGTGTGGGTCGATCCGACCGACAAGGTGTGGCTGACCGACTTCCCGGCCAACGCCATCGTCCGCTTCGACCCGACGACCGAGGCGTTCCTCTCCTTCCCCTCCGACAGGCCGGGCGCGAACGTGCGGCAGATGGACGGGGTGGCCGGCGAGGCCTGGGGCGGCGAGAGTGGAACCGACAGGATCGTGCGCATCGAGTACGGGCTCTGATGCGCCGCCTCCTGCCGGTGCTCGCCGCCCTCGCGGCGGCGCCGGCGGGTGCGGAGGAGGGGGCGGCCGTGTTCGAGGCGCGGTGCGCGTCCTGCCATTCCGTGGCAGCCGGCGCACCCTCGGGCGCGGGGCCGAGCCTTGCGGGGTTGATCGGCCGCGAGGTGGCCGGCGATCCCGGCTACGACTACTCGCCCGTGCTGCGCGAGGCGCGGCAGCGCGGCGACGTGTGGGACCGCGCGCGGCTCGTGCGCTTCCTGCGCGACACCGAGGAGATGTATCCCGGCCTCTGGATGGGCGGGGCGGGCCTGCGCGGCGAGGGCGAGATCGAGGCCGTCGCTGCGTATCTTGCCCAGTCGCGCTAGCCCAAGGTCTTCGCGAGCCAGACGAGCCGCGTGCGGGTGAAGCCCAAGCGGTCGTAGAAGTCGAGGGCGGGCGCGTTCGTCTCGTCGGCGAGCAGGGCGACGCGAAGCGCGCCGCGCTCGCGCGCCCAGGCCTCCGCCGCCTCGAGAAGCAGCCGCCCGATCCCCCGGCCGCGATGCGCAGCGTCGACCACCACGTCCTCCATGCCGGCGGAGTAACCCCCGCGTGCGGTGCTGACGGTGAGCTGCACCGTCGTCATGCCGACCACGGCGCCGCTGGCCGTGGCGACGAGCACGACCGTGTCGGCGCGCTCGAGCAGCGTCGCGAGGCCTCGCGCCTGGACCTCGGGCGCGATGGTGAAGTCGGCCTCGATGGCGAAGAGCTGGGCCAGAAGCCGCACCATGGCGGGGATGTCATCCACCCCCGCGGGGCGGATGACGATGGCCTCCATCGGCGGCTCGGGTGCCCTGCCGGCGGGTCGCTAGCGCGGCTGCTGTTGCTGCTGCTGGCCCGACTGCACGCCGCGCTGGTACGCGGCCTGGTTCGACCGGTCGTGATAGTCGACGAGCAGTCCGCCTGCGGCGCCGACGCCGGCGCCGATCAGCGCGCCCCAGCCGAAATTGCCCGAAAGCGAACCGATCAGCCCGCCTGCCGCGGCACCGCCCGCGGCGCCGATGCCTGTGCGGCGGAGCGTCGGGTCGGTGTCCTGGCAGGCGCCGAGCGGAAGGGCGAGGGCAAGAAGCAACCCCGCGAGGCCGAGACGTCTGACGTTGGTCATTCTGTCCTCCGTTGCGTCCGCGCGCTCAGCGCCGCGGGCAGGGATAGGTGTCGATCAGGAAGCGGAACACGCCCTCGACGGCCGGTGTCGCGGCGCGCTGTGGGTTGGCGTTGCCCCAGGTCAGGAAGGCGCGCAGCACGTCCGGCCAGGCCGGTGCGGGGTTCGGCGCGCAGAACAGCGGCGGCGCTGCGGCGGGCGTGGCGGCGCGGTGGTAGTCGATCGCGCCGCGTCCGTAGCCGTGGCACCAGCCGATCGCCTCGGCATACTCGGGTTCGGAGGGCTGGACGCCGCAGAGCCGGACGAGATCGCCGGTGGTGCGGACATCGAAGTTGTCGGCGCTGAGCCGCGTCTGCTGCGCGGCGGCAGGTGCTGCGAGCAAGGCGGCCGCAGCCAGCGCGACGAGGGCGGAACGCATCGTGGGCAGCTCCCTTCCGGATGTGGAGCGGAAGTGTACAACCGAACGGCGTCGCCCAGGCAATGATCAAGCTCAAGCCGTCACGGGCTTCCGGCCATCAATGACCTGTTGCGGGCCTTCACGGGGATGCGGAGGTAGCGCACGCCGTTGCTCTCGGCTTCAGGAAACCGCCCCGCCCGGATGTTGACCTGGATCGACGGCAGCAGCAGCAGCGGCGCGGCGAGCTTGGCATCGCGCGCCTCGCGGGCGGCGACGAACTGGTCCTCCGTGATGCCGTCCTTCACATGCGGGTTGTGCGCGCGCTGCTCGGCCACCGTGCTCTGCCAGGCATAGGTGTCGCGCCCCGGGGCCTTGTAGTCGTGACACATCCAGAGCCGGGTTTCGGGCGGCAGCGACAGAAGGCGGTGGATCGAGCGGTAGAGGGCACGCGCGTCGCCGCCCGGGAAGTCCGCCCGCGCGGTGCCGTAGTCGTGCATGAACAGCGTGTCGCTGACGAACACGTCGTCGCCGACGCGGTAGGCGATGTCGGCCGGCGTATGGCCGGGCACGTGCATGATCTCGACCTCGAGCGAGCCGATGCGGAACCGCTCGCCGTCGCGGAAGAGCCTGTCGAAATCCCCGCCATCGGGCTTGACGTCGTCTGCGTCGAATACCGGGCGGAAGATCTTCTGCACGTCCTTGATGTGCTCGCCGATGCCGATCGGCGCGCCGGTGCGCGCCTTGATGTAGGGCGCGGCGGTGAGATGGTCGGCATGGGCGTGCGTCTCGAGCACGAAGGTGATCGTCACCCCCTCCTTTCTCGCGGCGTCGAGTAGCGCGTCGGCCGAGCGGGTGTCGGCCTCGCCGGTGCGGTTGTCCCAGTCGAGCACGGGGTCGATCACCGCGCCCTGCATCGTCGCCGGGTCCCACACGAGGTAGGAGACGGTGTTGGTCGCCTCATCGAAGAAGGCGCGGATCTCGGCCTTCATGGCGCGTTCTCCTTCCGTTTCTGCCTGACGCACCACGAATGCCGCGGCGCTTACCTTCGAGAGTTAGAATGTAGTCGGGTGGCCTTGCTGTCCAGCCCCGTGCGGGCAGCCATGCGCGACGCGCCGCCCGGGCCGATGATATGACGCCTGCGGCAGAGGAGGGAGAGAGGCATGCGTCTGGACGGAAAGGTGGCGATCGTCACGGGTGCCGCGAGCGGCATCGGCCGGGAGATCGCCCGCGTGTTCCTGCGCGAGGGCGCCTCGGTGGCGATCGCGGACATCAACGCCGATGCGGCGACGGCGACGGCGGCCGCACTCGACCCCTCGGGCAGCCGTACCATGCCGCTCCCGATGGACGTGACCGACGAGGCGGCCGTCGATGCCGGAACCGCTGCGGTGGTCGCCCGCTTCGGCAGGCTCGACATCCTCGTCAGCAACGCGGGCGTCCAGATCGTCAACCCGATCGTCGAGTTCTCCTACGCGGACTGGAAGCGCCTGCTCGCGATCCATCTCGACGGCGCGTTCCTGACGACGCGCGCAGCGCTGCGGCAGATGTACCGGCAGAAGAGCGGCAGCGTGATCTACATGGGCTCGGTGCACTCGAAGGAGGCCTCCGTCCTCAAGGCGCCCTACGTCACGGCCAAGCACGGGCTCCTCGGCCTCGCCCGCGTCGTGGCCAAGGAAGGTGCGGCGCACGGCGTGCGCTGCAACGTCATCTGTCCCGGCTTCGTCCGCACCCCCCTCGTCGAGAAGCAGATCCCCGAACAGGCGAAGGAGCTTGGCCTCTCGGAGGAGGATGTCGTGAAGAAGGTGATGCTGAAGAACACGGTGACCGGCGAGTTCACGACCGTGACCGACGTTGCCGAGTGCGCGCTGTTCTTCGCGGGCTTCGGCTCGCATGCGCTGACGGGACAGTCGATCGTCGTCAGCCATGGCTGGTACATGGAGTAGACCCTGCCCCGATCGGGGCCGGTAACGGACCCTTCATCCCATTGCATGCAGAGTGCACCGGTTTCAGCATCGGCATGCAGAGATGACCGCGCCTCAGAAGCTTGGACGAGCCGCCTTCCGTGCGTTCGATCGCCTCGGCCTCGTGTTCGGGCTCGTCCTGCTCATCGGCATCGTTCCGCTTGCGCTCCTGCTGTGGCAGGTGGCCGAGACCGGGCGCAGCGGGCAGAAGGACGAGGCGGCAGCGAGGCTGCTCCAGGCTGCCCGGTTCGCGACCGCCGTGCAGAGCGAGGCGATCGCGACGATCGGCCAGACGCTGTCGCTGCTTGCCTCCTCGCCGCTCGACTGGGCCATAGACGAGCAGCGCTGCGCAGAGCGCGTACGCGAGATCGCCGATTCCCACCCCTTCATGGCCGGCCTCGCCGTGATTCGGCAGAACGGCGACGCCATCTGCACCCAGGCGGGGCCGGGGCGCGGCCTCAACCTGGGCGATCGCGACTATGTGCGCAGGGCGATGCGCGGCACCAGGCTGCATGTCGGCGCTCCCGTCACCTCCCGCGCATCCGGCCAGGTCGTGGTTCCGATGGCGCTTCGCCTTCCCGCGCCACCCGCCGCGATCGACGACAACCCGCCCGCCGTTCTCGGCGCGACGCTCGACCTTGCCTACATCGCCCGGATGCTCTCGGGCAGCCAGAAGATCGGCGATGTCCAGGACGCGCTGCGCGTGAAGGTGTTCAGCGCGTCGGGCGATTCGCTCGTCAACTTTCCCGAGGATGGCCTCCGCCTGCACGGCCTCGAGCATCCGCTGAACCAGGCTGTCGTGGCGGCGCAGGAAGGCACGGCCGAGATGGTCGGGCATGACGGGCTCAGGCGGATCTTCGGCTTCGCCCACGCCGGCGAGGCAGAGACGATCTATGCGGTGACAGTGCGCTCCGATGCCGTCACAAGCCGCGCCGATGGCCGCTTCTACGCGGTGATCGCCTCGGCGGCGGTGGCTTCGTTCGCCGGGCTAGGCCTCGCGCTTCTGATCGCGCGCCATCGTATCCTCCGCCCGATGCGGCTGCTGACCGAGACGGCGCGGCGCGTACAGAAAGGCGACGCGGCCTGCCTGCCGACCGAACGGCTGCCGCCCGAGTTCGCTCTCCTCAGGGAGGCAATGGCCGGCATGCTCGATGCGGTCGACAGTCGCGAGAGGGCGCTGCAGCACGCCAACCGTGACCTCTCGCGCCTCGCCGCGTGCGATGCATTGACAGGGATCGCCAATCGCCGCGCCTTCGACGCCGAAATGAAGGACCGGTGGGAGATCGCCCAGCGCCGCGGCACGAGCGTTGCCCTTGCCCTGCTCGACATCGACCACTTCAAGAAGTTCAACGACCGCTACGGCCACCCCGCCGGCGACGAGTGCCTGTGCAAGGTCGCGGAGGTCCTGGCGTCGATCGGCATCCGCGACAGCGACCTCGCTGCGCGCATCGGCGGCGAGGAGTTCGCCCTGCTTCTGCCTGGCACCGAGACCGATGGTGCCGCCGCGGTGGCCGAGCGCGTGCTCGAGGCGTTGCAGGCGCGGCGCATCCTGCACGAGGACAATCTGCCAGGGATCGTGACGGCGAGCATCGGCGTCGCCTCGTGCACCCCGGTTCCGGGAATGGAGAGCCGCGCGCTGGTCGCCGCCGCCGATGCCGCTCTCTATGCCGCGAAGGCGAGAGGGCGGAACCGGCTGGCCACCGCAGCCATGCTGGCCGAGGCGGAGGCGTGACCGGGGCGCCCGTGTGACGACCTCACGCCCGTGTCGCATCCCTTCTGGGGAGCCGTGGCGAGACTGCCCCCCGGGCCATCCGACCGATTGGTATCAAGCGATCCGAAGGCCGTGCTCCGAAAGCGGAAATGGATCGAGCAGCTCGGCCGCTGCCCTAGGCGCCGAGCTCCTTTCTGACGATCGCGGCCCCTTCGGCGAGCGCGCGCAGCTTGCCGAAGGCACGCTGGCGCGGCAGGTACTTCATGCCGCAATCCGGCGCCGGAACGATCCGCTCCGCTGGCAGCACCTCGAGCCCCTTGCGGATGCGCGCGGCCACGGTCTCTGCCGTCTCGACCTCCTCCGAGCCGAGGTCGAGCACGCCGAGCATCACCGTCTTGCCCTCGAGCTCGCGGAGGATGGCGAGGTCGAGCTTCGGCTGCGCCGCCTCGATGGAGATCTGCTTCGCCGCGGCCGCGGAGAGCTCGGGCAGGAACGAGTAGCCCGTCGGCTTGTCGCTCACCGTCGCTGCGTAGCCGAAGCAGAGATGCACCACCGTCGTGCCCTCGATGCCCTCGAGCGCGCGGTTGATGGCGGGAATGGCCAGGCGGCGCGCCTCGTCGGGGAAGGCCTGCATCCACGGCTCGTCGAGCTGGATGACGTCTGCCCCCGCTGCCTTGAGCTCGCGGATCTCCGCGTTCAGCGCAGCGGCGAAGTCCATCGCAAGCTCGGCATCGTCGCCGTAGAACTCGTTCTTGGCCTGGCGCGTCATGGTGAAGGGGCCGGGGAGGGTGATCTTCACCTGCCTGTCGGTGTTCGCCCGGGCGAAGGCCACGTCGCGCACCTCGACGGCGCGCGTGCGGCGGATCCGTCCCGTCACGCGCGGCACAGGCGTCGGCAGCCCCGTGCGGCCGATAACCTCGCCTGGCGTGTCACGGTCGACCCCCTCGAGCGAGAGAGCGAAGTAGTTCGAGTAGCTTTCGCGCCGGATCTCGCCATCGGTGACGATGTCGATGCCCGCGCGCTCCATGTCGCGGATCGCGATCAGCGTCGCGTCGTCCTGCGCCTCGGCGAGGTAGGGCTCGGCGACGCGCCAGATCTCGGGGGCGCGGATGCGCGGAACGCCACGGGCGCGGAGCTTCTCCTGGTCGACGAGCCAGGCCGGCTGCGGATAGGAGCCGACGACGGTCGTCGGCAGGATCGGAAGCGGTCGTGTCATGGGATCGTACGGTCCTTGTCTGGTCACTCAGGCTTCAGCAGGGCGGACATCCGACGCGCCGGGGCGGGCACGGCCGGCGCCGCTCCATGCCGCGCATCGCTTCTCGAGCAGGCGCATCGCCAGATCGAAGCCGATGGCGATGAGCAGCACGAGGAGAACGCCGGCGAAGACATGGGGGCTGTTCAGCACCGTGCGCGAGGAGGTGATCAGGTAGCCTATGCCGGCCGACGAGATCAGCATCTCCGCGACGACGACGCCGATGATCACGAGCGCGCCGCCGAGGCGGAGGCCCGCGAGCACGGTGGGGATGGCTGCGGGAAGGATCACCCGGAACAGCCGCTGCACCGGCGTCGCCCCCATGCTGCGCGCGGTCAGCATCAGGTTGGGGTCGATCGTCTGGATGCCCGCGGCGGTCGACAGCATCGTCGGGAAGAAGCCGTAGACGGAGGCGAAGGCGATCTTCGCCTCCGACCCGATGCCGAACCAGGCCGTGAACACCGGGTAGAGGACGACGAGCGGCACGGCATAGAGGCTCGAGAAGACGGGCAGCAGAACCTGCCGCATCCGCGCGACGCCGCCGACGATGGCGCCGACGAGGATGCCGCCGCCCACGGCGAAGAGGAGCGCGACCATCACCTGCGATAGCGTGACCGCGAGCGCCGCGCCGTAGCTCCGCCATTCCGTCACCGCGACCGAGAGCGTCGTCGTCAGCGGCGGCAGGAACAGCACCGGCACGAGACCGGCGCGCGGCAGCACCTCCCACAGAACGAGCACGCCGGCGATGATCGTCCAACGGATCGCGCGTGGGCTCATCGCGCCGAGGCCCTGATCTGCTGCCAGATGCGCTCGCGCAGCGCGCCGAACACGGGGCTCGCCATCATCGCGTAGGTGCGCGGGCGCGGCAGCGGCACGGCCACCCGGTCGATGATCCGGCCGGGCCGTGCAGACATCACGAGAACCTCGTCCGCGAGATAGACGGCCTCGGTCAGGCTGTGCGTGACGAACACCACGGTCTTGCCCGTCTCCGACCAGATGCGCAGGAGCTCCTCGCCCATCGCCATGCGCGTCTGCTCGTCGAGCGCCGCGAAGGGCTCGTCCATCAGCAGCACTTTGGGGTTCTGCACGAGGCCGCGGGCGATCGAGACGCGCTGCTTCATTCCCCCCGAAAGCTCATGCGGATAGCGGCCGCGCGCATCGGCAAGCCCGACGAGCTCGAGCATCGCCGCCGCGCGCGCCTGCCGTTCGGCGCGCGGAACCTTCCTGAGCGCGAGCGGGAAGGCGACGTTCTCGATCGCGGTGAGCCAGGGGAAGAGGTTCGCCTCCTGGAACACGACGCCGACGCGATCGGGGTCGGGGTCGGACATCGGCCGGCCGTCGCAGAGGATCGCGCCCTCGCTCTGGTGGCGAAGCCCCGCGAGCATCATCAGGAGAGACGACTTGCCGCAGCCGGACGGGCCGACGATGACGACGAACTTTCCCTGCCCGACCTCGAGCGAGATGTCGGCGAGCGCATGCACCGGCCCCTCGCGCGAGGGGTAGACGTGCCCGAGCCCGGTGACGGACACGATGGGCGCGGCATCGGCCGCGGCGGCGGCGGCATCGGGGGCAAGCGTCTGGCTCATTGACGCCAGTGCCCGCAGCGTGCCTCGACGGCGCGGATCGTCTCGTTCACCACGATCGCGATCACGCTGAGCAGGAGCACGCCGGCGAACAGCCGGTCCATCATGAAGTTCTCTCCCCAGCTCGCGATCTGATGGCCCATGCCCGTGCGCGAGGCGTACATCTCGGCGAGCAGCACGGCGGTGAAGCCGAAGATGACCGCGAGCCGCAGGCCTTCCAGCAGGATGGGCAGCATGCTCGGCAGGTACACCCGCCAGGCGATCTGCACCGGGCTCGCCCCGAAGGCGCGGGCGACGAACACATGGTCGGGCCGCACGGAGCGCACCGCGGCGGCCGCGCTCATCAGCACGATGAACACCGTCGAGAACACCCCGAACGCGACCTTCTGCCAGAAGCCGATGCCCATCGTCAGGATGAACATCGGCAGGAAGATCGATTTCGGAATGGAGAAGAGGAAGAAGATCAGCGGGTCGAAGATGCGCGCGAGCCGCTCGCTCTCGGCCAGCAACAGGCCGAGAAGCGTTCCGGCAGGTAGAGCGATCGCGACGGCTGCGAGAAGCTCGAGCGTCGTCACCCAGAGATCGGCCCGAAGGCTCGGGCGGGCGAACATCTCCAGCGCGGTCGCGGCGGCGACCGTGAAGGGCGGCAGCAGTTCGGGGTCGGCGATGCCCAGGCGCGGCAGCGCTTCCCAGATGCCGAGAAGCGCTGCCGCGAGCACCGCCCGTCCGGCGAGGACGGCGGCGTGGTTCATCAGGCGGAGGTCGGCACCGGCTTGAAGCGGGTGACGAAGGTCTCTTCGGCCGGGGCGAGATCGGTCATCCCGCCGAGCTCGGAAAGCTGCAGCGCGATGCGGATCTCCTCGAGGCTGAGGCTGCCATCGGTCTGCAGCTTCAGGATCGTCTCGTCGTACTCGATCGCCGCGATCTCGCTCGGGATCTCGTTGTTCTCCGCGATCAACGCGATCGCCGCGTCGCGGTTGGCACGAAGCCAGGCGAGACCGCCGTAGAGCGCGTTCACCGACGCCTGCACGAGCTGCGGCCGCTCCTCGATCATCTTGTCGGGAACGATCCAGCCCGCGACGCAGTGGCGCGGCATGGCGGTCCCATAATCGATCAGGCTTCGCGCCTGGTTCGCGCGCATCTGCTGGAAGCTCAGCGGCGAGTAGATCACAGCGGCGTCGAGGTTGCGCGAGCGCAGGTTCGGCACGAGGCCGCCGCCGCCGACGGGGGTACGGGTGAACTCGATCTTCCGGTCCTGCGCCGTCCAGCGTGCGAGCAGGTCGGAGCCGGAGCCTGCAGCAGTGATGCCGACCTTCTTGCCGGCAAGCTCGGCCACCTCCTTGATCGGCGAATCCTGCCGCACCATCAGGTGCCAGCCGTAGTAGGCATCCTGCGCGCCGGCCACCATCTTGGAGGCGACGCCGCGCCGGAGCCCTGCGGCGACGAGGGCGGGCGGGTCGAGGATGATGTCTGCGGCGCCGGCAGCGAGCGCCTCGAAGCATTCCGCGCCGCTGCGGTAGATCGTCATCTCCGCGCTCGCGCCCTCCTTCTCGAAGAGCTTCTGGCGGATCGTGGCCAGCGTGATGATGGTCGGCCAGTAGGCGCGCGTGGGAACGCCGACGCGCACCTTGGGCGCGCCCTGCGCGATCGCGGGCATCGCAAGCCCGGCGGTGCCGAGTGCGAGGCCGGCGCCGAGAACCGCACGCCGGCTGGGTGACCAGCGTTGCCGGATACCATCAGTCATGTCGTCTCTCCCCACCCCTTTTCCTGGGCCGCGCTCGGCGCGGCCGGCGCCATCCTGCGTCGAACCGCCGCGATGCTCAATCCCGCCCCGTCGCGCCCTCCGCTTGCCGGGCGGGGGGGAGACACGGCATCGTCCGGCGCGAAACGATGAGCAGGACCACCGCACACTCCCCGAGCCGCGCCACGAGGCGCGCGCAGCGCGTGGCTGTCGCGACGCTGTCCGACGTCGCGGCAAGGGCGGCAGTGGATGTGTCGACCGCAAGCCGCGTCCTGCGGGGCGAGGAAGGGCAGCGCGTACGGGAGGAGACGCGGGCGCGCATCCTCGCCGCGGCCGATGCGCTCGGCTATCGCGCCAACCCTGTCGCGCGGGCGCTGCGCACTGCGCGGACGCACACGCTCGGCATGGCAGTGCCGCAGCTCGACAACCCCGTGTTTGCCGCGGCGATCGCCGGTGCCGAGCGGGTGGCCGCTGCACGCGGCTATGCGCTTCTGATCTCGCATCTCGAGGATGCCCTTCCCGCGAAGGACGCCTATGCGCGCCTCGCACAGCTCAACCGTGTCGATGGGCTGCTTGCCGCAACGCTCGAGGAGGATGCGCCGCTCGCCGAGGCGCTGGCGCGGGCGGGCGTTCCCTTCGTTGCGCTCAACCGCGTCCTGCCCGGTGCATGCTCGGTCGCACTCGACAACATCGCCGCGATGCGCGTGGCGGTGGACCATCTCGTTTCCCTCGGGCACAGGCGGATCGCGCACCTTGCCGGGCGGGCGAGCGGCTGGAATGGCAGGCTTCGTCTGGCGGGCTGGCGCGCCGCGCTGCGCGCGCAAGGCATTCGCCCCGATCCCGAGCTGGTCGAGCATGCGGGCTACACAGCGTCCGGCGGCGCGGCGGCAATGGCTGCGTTGCTGGCGCGGGTCCGTACTCCGCCGACGGCAGTGCTCGCGGCCACCCTCGTCTCTGCCGCGGGCGCGCTGCGCACGCTTCGCCAGGCGGGGCTCGCGGTGCCGGGCGACGTATCCGTTGCGGCGCTGCATGACGGACCTGTCGCGGAACTCGTCGAACCGCAACTCACCACCGTCGCGCTGCCTGCCGAGGCGATGGGCGCGGCAGGGGCAGAGGCGCTGATCGCGATGATCGAGGGCGGGCAGGTGAGCGACGCGACCACGCTCCTGCCGCCGGGCGGCCTCGTCCGCCGCGCCTCGACCGGTGCGGCACGCGGGCGTTGACAAGCGCGGGCCGGCACGCCAGCATCCCGACAGAACAAACGATTGCGCAAACAGCGCCTGGAGGAAGCGATGTTGCCGATGTTGGCGGCTCAGGCCGCGCCCGGCGCTGATCAGGCCCTCGTCTCGGCGCTCGCCGGCATGGTCGGCGCCGGGAACGTGCTCGCCGATTTCCCCGACCGCCTCGCCGCGTCGCGCGACCGTGCGCCGATCGCCACCTTCGCCTTCCGCGACGGCCTGGTTCCGGGTGTCCTGCCGCGCGCCGTCGTGCGGCCCGGCTCGCGCGAGGAGGTGGCGCGCGTGCTGGCCTGGGCCAACGCGAACGACGTTCCCGTCATCCCCTATGGCGCGGGGTCGGGCGTTCTCGGCGGGGCCATCCCGCTCGGCGGCGAGATCGCGCTCGATCTCAAGCGTCTCAACCGCCTCGTCGCGATCAACGCAACGGACGGGCTCGCCACCGTCGAGGCCGGCATGAATGGCGGGCGGTTCGAGGCGGCGGTCGAGGCCGAGGGCTTCACCTGCGGCCACCTGCCGCAGAGCCTGCACATGTCCACCGTCGGCGGCTGGCTCGCCTGCCGCGGCGCCGGGCAGAACAGCACGCGCTACGGCAAGATCGAGGACATGGTGGTGGGCCTCTGCGCGGTCCTCGCCGATGGCACGGAGGTCGAGGTCCGCCCCGCCGCGCGGCGTTCGACCGGGCCTTCGTTGCGCGACGTGTTCGTTGGCTGCGAGGGCACGCTCGGCGTGATCACCGAGGCGACTCTCCGGATCTGGAAGCGCCCTGAGGCCGAGCTGCCGCTCGTTCTGTCCTTCCCCGACATCGCCGCCGGGCTCGAGGCGGGGCGCCGCATCCTGCAAGCCGAGCTTCGCCCCTCGGTGTTCCGCCTCTATGACGAGACCGAAACGGTACCGCGCGTGAAGGAGCTTGCCGATTTCGGCAAGGGCCGCGTGCTCGCCATCCTTGTGTTCAGCGGCATCGAGCGGCTTGCCGCGCTGGAGCGCGACCTCGCGGGCGAGATCGCCGCGGCGCTGGGCGCGCGCGCGGAGGGCGATGCGCCGTACCGGCATTGGCTCGCGCATCGCTTCGAAAGCTACTCGCCGCCCTGGCAGGCCTCCGGCCACTTCATGGACACGTGCGAAGTGACCGGCGCGTGGAGCGCGCTGGTCGAGATGTATTCGAGGATGCGCGAGGCGATCCTCGACCTCTGCCCGGCAGCGCATTTCGGCGCGCACTGGTCGCACGCCTATCCGGAAGGGGCCTGCCAGTACATGACCGTACGCCTGCCGCCGATGCCGCGTGCGGAAGGCCTCGCCCTGCATGCCCGCGCCTGGGACCTGCTGCAGACGCTGACGGTCGTGATGGGTGGCTCGATCGCGCATCATCATGGGGCCGGGCTCCTGCGCGGGCCATGGATGGCGGCCGAGCTCGGCGCCGGCGGGGCTGCTATGCTGCAGCGGATTAAGGACGCGCTCGACCCTGGCAACATCCTCAATCCGGGCAAGCTTGGGCTTCGCCCGCGTGCCAGTGCGGCGCGGGTGATGGGGGAGGGCTGAGCGATGGCCGAACCGATCGCCGCGCTTCGCTTCTGCGCATGGTGCCCCAATCTCTGCCGTAGCGCATGGCCCGAGAGCGGCGCGCAGCGCGAGGCCGCGACGCCGTCGGCGCTCTCTGCGCTCGCGCTGATGCTTGCCGAGAAGCGCGTCAGGCCCGACGCGTCCGTCTCCGCGGCGCTCGGCGACACGGCGATGGCCGAGGCCTGCCGGCCCGCCTGCCCCTATGGCTACGACATCCCCGCCGCCGTTGCCGCCGTGGCGGGAGCAGACCATGCCGGCTGAGCTTCTCCTCGGCATCGACCTCGGCGCAGGGTCGCTGAAGGCGACGCTCATCCGCACCGACGGCACCGTCGCCGGAGAAGCCTCCGCCGCGGTGACGACGCTCTCGCCCCATCCTGGCTGGAGCGAGCAGGACCCTGCAGGCTGGTGGGCGGCGCTCACCGATGCGGTGCCGCGCGCGATCGCGGCATCGGGCGAGCAGGCCGGGGCGATCCTCGCGATCTCGTTCTCCGCAGGCGCGCATACCCAGGTTCTCGAGGACGCGGATGGCCGCGTGATCCGCCCGGCCATCCTCTGGAACGACCAGAGGAGTGCGGTCGAGACGGCCGAGCTTCGCGCCGGCCATGATGCGCGCATCCTCGAGCACGGCGCCAACCGTGCCAACCCGACCTGGACGCTGCCGCAGATGCTCTGGCTCCGCCGCCGGGAGCCGGAGGCCTTCGCACGCGTGAGGCGCATGTACCTCGCGAAGGACTGGCTCCGCACACGGCTGACCGGGGGGTTCGAGACCGACACGATCGATGCGCTCGGCGCGCTGATGGTCGATGCCGCGACCAAGACATGGTCCCCCGAGCTGTGCGGCCTGATCGGCTGGGACATGAGCACGCTTCCACCGATCGTCGAGCCGACGGCGCGCGCAGGCGCGGTGACGGAAGCTGCGGCGAAGGTGACGGGCCTCGTCGCCGGAACGCCGGTGATCTGCGGCACTTCCGATACCGCGATCGAGACCTTCGGCGCGGGAATGGTCGAGACGGGTCTCGGCTGCGTGAAGCTCGCCACCGCGGCGACGGTGAGCGTCCTTTCGCGCGAGCCGCGCGTCGACCGCGAACTGATCAACTACTACCACGTGGTGCCCGACCACTGGTACGTGATCACGGCCACGAATTCCTGCGCCTCGGCGCATCGCTGGCTGCGCGACACGCTGTTCCCTGGCGAGAGCTTCGCCGCGCTCGATGCGCTCGCGACCGAGGCGCCGCGCGGCAGCAAGGGCCTGCTCTTCCACCCCTACCTCAACGGCGAACGCTCGCCCTACTGGGACCCGAAGCTGAGGGCCGATTTCGTCGGCCTGTCCTTCGCCCATGGCCGCGGCGAGATCGTGCGCGCGCTCTACGAAGGCATCGCCTATTCACTGCGCGACTGCACTGAGGTTCTGCGGGGCAGGGGCTTGAACTTCACCACAGCGCGGATCACAGGCGGCGGCGCGCGAAGCGCAACCTGGCGGCAGATCGTCGCCGATGTGCTCGACGCCACGATCGAACTGCCCGCGACGGCGGATGCAAGCTTCGGCGCGGCCCTCCTCGCCGGCGTCGGCATCGGCGTGTGGCCCGATCCGGTTACGGCGGCGAAGCAGGCGGTGCGGATCGTCGCCCGGCAGCAGCCCGACGCCGAGGCCGTGGCAGCCTACGACAAGGGGTTCAGGCTCTACCGCCAGGCCCAGGCGGCGCTCGCGCCCATCAACCACGCGCTCGTCGAGGCGGCGCGCTGACCATGGCCTCGATCACCCTCGAGCGGGTCAGCAAGCGGTTCGGCAACCTCACGGTGGTCGATGCCGTCTCGCTCGACATCGCCGACGGCGAGTTCATGGTGCTCGTCGGCCCATCTGGGTGCGGCAAGTCGACGACGCTGCGCATGATTGCCGGCCTCGAGGAGAGCAGCGAGGGAAGCATTCGCATCGGCGCGCGCGACGTGACGAAACTGGAACCGCGTGACCGGAATGTCGCGATGGTGTTCCAGAACTACGCGCTCTATCCCCACAAATCGGTGTACGAGAACCTCGCCTTCGGCCTGCGCATGCGGAAGTTCGACAAGGCGGAGGTGGAGCGGCGCGTGCGCCGTGCCGCGGCGATGCTCGGCATCGAGGGCCTGCTCGCGCGCAAGCCGCGGCAGCTCTCCGGCGGCCAGATGCAGCGCGTCGCGCTCGGCCGCGCGCTCGTGCGCGAGCCGGAGGCGTTCCTTCTCGATGAGCCTCTGTCGAACCTTGACGCGCGGATGCGCGTGCAGACGCGCGAGGAGATCGCCAAGCTTCACCGCGAGGTCGGCACCTCCATGGTGTATGTCACGCATGACCAGGTGGAGGCGATGACGCTGGGCGACCGGGTGTGCGCGATGCGCGACGGACGCATCCAGCAGGTCGGACCGCCCCTCGCACTCTATGACCGGCCGGCGAACCGCTTCGTCGCTGCTTTCATCGGCTCGCCCGAGATGAACCTGATCGAGACCGAGATCGCGCCGGGGCCAGTGGTGCGCATCGGCGGTGCGGTGCTGCCTGTGCCGGCGAGCGGCTTCCGCCTGCCCGGGCCGGGCAGCCGCATCACCCTGGGCATCCGGCCCGAGCATCTTGCGATCGCCGACGCCGCGGGGCCGCGCATCAGCGGCGACATCGCCATGGTCGAGCGGCTCGGCGACAGGACACTGATCGGCCTCGATGCCGCCGGCATTGGGCTGAAGGCATTGCTGCCGCGCGACGACGCGCTTGCAGTTGGACATTCCATCGCGCTGGCGCCCATGCCGGGACGCCTGCACTTCTTCGAC
The DNA here is from genome assembly GCF_007644105.1 of Elioraea rosea. Lineage (GTDB taxonomy): Bacteria > Pseudomonadota > Alphaproteobacteria > Acetobacterales > Acetobacteraceae > Elioraea_A > Elioraea_A rosea. Next base: position 207,279 of record NZ_VFAC01000003.1, read on the forward strand.
GGCGAGACGGGCGCGAGCCTTGCCGTCCCATGACACGAAACGGAGGAGACGCGAGCATGACACAGGGAACACGACGGCCGGGCGTCGGCCGGCGCACGCTCATCGCCGGCGGCACGGCTGCCGCCGCCTATGCCGGGCTGCCGATGCCCGCGGTGCACGCGCAGGTGCGCGAGCTTCGCTTCCTCAACGCCGAGCCGGGCATCGACAGCGTGCGCGCGCTGCGCGTGGCCGCCGCGCAGTACGAGCGCGAGCGCCGCGTGAAGGTGGTGATCGACACCGTCCCGCCCGGCGATGCGTATACGCGCATGGTCTCGGCCATACGCGGCGGCCGGCCCTACGACATCGGCACGCTCATCTTCGTCGCACATGTGCTGACCCTCGCGAACGAGGGGCAGCTCACGCCGATCACCGAGCTCGTCAACAAGCACCAGTGGGGCAAGCGCATCCTGTTCCCGATCAACGGGCAGCAGTACTGGTACATGTACGACTACAATCTCTGCTGGCTGTTCTACCGCAAGGACATCTACGACCAGCTGAAGCTCGAGCCGCCGAAGACGTGGGCGCAGCTTCTCGAGAACAGCCGCAAGACGATGACCGAGGGGGCGACGCGCCGCTTCGGCTACACCACGCCCATCGGCTCGAACGACGCGACGAACTGGATGAGCATCGGCCATCTGTGGGCCGAGGACGTGAAGCTGTTCGACGACAACTGGACCCTCGTGTTCGACACCCCCGAGATGCGCCGCAAGACGGCCGCCTGGCTCGACTTCTTCGGCGAGCTCTACAAGACGATGCCGCCAGGCCTGACCCAGGTGACGTTCGGCAATATCCTCGCGCAGTTCGCCGCCGAGCAGGCCGTGCACGCGCCCTATGCCGGGCGGATGATCGAGTTCCTGGAGCAGCGCGCTCCGCAGCTCGCCGACAAGTACGGCATGATGCCCTATCCCGACTCGTCGGGCGCGCGCGCGGCGGTGAATCACGGCTATGACGGCTGGGTCGTCGGCAAGACACCGATGGCGGAGGAGGCGGTGCGCTTCCTCGAGTGGTTCTCCGATGCGCACTACATCAACTTCCTGCACTCCGCGCCGCTGCACATGCAGCCGCCGCGGCTCGACGTGTACGACGACGCGCGTTGGCGTGCGCACCCGCTCATCGAGAAGCACGCCGAGGCGGTGAAGGTGATGCAGGGCTTCCTCGAGGATCCGAACATCATCATCCGCTCGATCGACACCGATGGCCCGGCGCCCGACCTCAGGCCCGCGAAGATCTTCGAGGCCTGGTCGGTTCCGGAGATGATCCAGAACAAGGTGCTTCGGAACATGCCGTCCGATGCCTGCGTCGAGCAGGCGGTGCAGTCGATGCGCCGCGCCATCGCGACCTGACGCGGGAAGGGGGCGGGAGCGATCCCGCCCCCGAGGCGACCGGGGCAACATGCGCTCGCGCAACGACTGGGTGATCTGGGCCTTCCTCGCGGCAGGCCTTGCCGTGACGGTGGCGTTCGTCCTCGTACCCGTCGGCCACGCGATCGTCCTGTCGCTGCAGCAGGCTGACAGCTTCATCTCGACGCCGCGCTTCGTCGGGCTCGCCAACTACGCACGCGTCCTTGGCGAGGAGGCGTTCTGGCGCGCGGCCGGCAATGGGCTGATCTATTCCGGGCTCTCGATCGTCCTGCAGGTTCTGCTCGGCCTCGGCTTCGCGATGGTGCTGAACGAGGCCTTCCCCGGGCAGCGCCTGGTGCGCGGCCTCGCCGTGCTTCCCTATCTCCTGCCCACCGTTGTCGTCGCGCTCACCTTCCAATGGATGACCGATGGTTCCTTCGGCATCGTCACCGTGCTCCTCGCCGAGCTCGGCCTCGGGCCGATCCCCTGGTTCGAGCGGCCCGACACGGCGATGGCCTCCGTGGTGCTTGCCTCCGTCTGGCTTTGGACGCCGTTCGTGACGATCTGCGTCCTCGCGGGGCTGCAGGGCATCCCGCTTTCGCTCTACGAGGCCGCGCGCGTGGATGGTGCCGGCGCGTTCGCACGGTTCTGGCACATCACGCTGCCGCAGCTCCGCCCCGTGCTGACCGTCGTCGTGCTGCTGCGCGCCATCTGGATGTTCAACAAGTTTGACATCATCTGGCTGCTGACCAAGGGCGGGCCGCTCGGGGCGACGGAGCACCTGCCGATCCTCGCCTACAAGCGCGCCTTCAGCCAGTTCGACGTCGGTGGCGGCGCTGCCGTGGCGACGCTTTCCTTCCTGATCCTGACTGCACTCGTGATGCTCTACTTCCGCCTCTTCCCCCTGGAGGAGAAGCGATGAGCGGGGTGCGCTCGACACGGCTGCTCGGCCGCGCCGGCATCGGGTTCGCGGCCCTTGTCATCGCCGCCTGGTCGCTCTTTCCGATCTACTGGATGGTGGTCTCCTCGTTCCGGGCGCCGAACGCCCTGTTCACCCGGCCGAGCATGATCCCCGGTCCGTTCTCGCTCGAGAGCTACGAGACGCTCCTGCAGGTGACCGACTATCCGGTGCAGTTCCGCAACTCGCTCATCGTCGCCTCGTCGGTCGTCGCCATCACCATCGTCCTGTCGGTGATGATCGCCTACGCGGTCACGCGCTTCCGGGTTCCGGGCAAGACGCTGATCATCGGCACGATGCTCTACGCCTACATGTTCCCGCCGATGCTTCTGGCCATCCCGCTCTATGGCATCTTCGTCACGCTCGGCATCGCCGACAGCCTGATTGCTCTTGTCATCGCGCACTGCACGCTGACGCTCCCGCTGGGCGTGTGGCTGCTCTGGGGGTTCTTCAAGGCGATGCCGTTCGAGCTCGAGGAGGCCGCGATGGTCGATGGCTGCACGCGCTTGGGCAGCTTCCTCCGCGTCGTGCTTCCGCTCTCGCTTCCGGGCATCGTCACCGTCGCCGTGTTCGCCTTCCTGCTGTCGTGGACCGACTATGCCTATGCGCTGGTGATGATCTCGTCGGACACGCAGAAGACGCTCCCCGTCGGCATCGCCTCGATGATCGGCGCCTTCGACATGCGCTGGGGCGAGATCATGGCCGGTGCGAGCCTGATCGCGGCGCCGCTCTTCCTGATGTTCATGTTCCTCTCGCGCTACTTCATCCAGGGGCTCAGCGCAGGGGCGATGAAGGGGTGACATGATGACGATGCGCGCCTTCGGTTCGCCGCGCCTCTATCTCCAGGGGCCCGGCCTGCTCGACCGTGCGGCGGAGGCGCTGGCCGCGATCGGCGAACGGCCCTTCGCGGTGGTCGATCCCGTTGTGCTCGAACGGATGGGAAACCGCGTCGCCGCCGCCCTGCCGGGCGCGACGCTCGCGCGCTTCTCGGGCGAGATCACGGCTGCGGAGATCGAGCGGCTCGCGGCTGAAGCAGCCAAGGCGAAGCCGGGCGTCATCGTCGGCATCGGCGGCGGCAAGGCGATCGATACCGCAAAGGGTGTTTCGCTCGCCCTCGGCCTGCCCATCGCCATCATGCCGACGGCCGCCTCGAACGATGCGCCGACGAGCCGGGTGATCGTCGTCTACGACGAGGCCCATCGCATTGCCGAGCTGCGCAGGCTTCCCGCAAACCCCGATCTCGTCCTGGTCGATACCGCGATCATCGCCGCGGCGCCGAAGCGGCTTCTCGCCGCCGGCATCGGCGATGCGATGAGCAAGGCGTTCGAGGCGCATGCCTGCGCCGATGCGGGCGGCATGAACTTCTTCGGCGGCTCGCCCCCCATCGCCGCGCTCGCGCTCGCCGATGCCTGCCTCGCGACTCTGCGGCGCGATGCGGCAGCAGCGATGGAGGCCGCAGGAACGGGGCAGCCCAATGTTGCGCTCGAGAACGTCGTCGAGGCTGCCGTGCTGCTCTCCGGCCTCGGCTTCGAGGCAGGCGGCTTGAGCCTCGCGCATGCTCTCACACGCGGCTTCACCGCCCATGCCGCCACTGCCGGCGCGATGCATGGCGAGATGGTCGCCTACGGAACGATCGTCCAGCTCGTGCATGAGGGCAGGGCAGAGGTCGAGTGCGCGGAGCTTGCGCGCTTCGCATCCGGCCTTGGGCTTCCGGTGACGCTCGCCTCACTCGGCCTGGCCGAGCCCTCCGAGTCGGATCTCGACGCCATCATCACGCCCACGCTTGCCGCGCCGCATATCCGCCACCTGCGCGCGCCGATCGACCGAGACATCCTCGCTGGCTGTTTCCGTCGCGCCGACGCCCTCCTCGCCTGAGCCCCTATGCCGCGGCCGCGATTGCCGCGATGATCGGGCCTGGAACGCCGGGCGGGCAGGTTGCCGGCGCAAGAGCAGGAGTGCAGGCGGCATGCGGCTTCGGGCAAGGTGGAGTGCTTTCGCAGCGACGCTTCTGGCCGCCGGGCCGGCGCTCGCGCATCACCCGATGGGCGGCGCGATGCCCTCGACATTCGGCGAGGGATTTCTCTCCGGGCTCGGCCATCCGGTGATCGGCATCGATCATCTTGCCTTCGTGGTGGCCGCCGGGCTCGCGGCCGCGGTGTTCGGATTGCCGCTCTGGCTGCCTGCGCTTTTCGTCGCCGGCTCGTTCGGCGGTGTGCTTCTCCATGTGGCCGGGTTCGACCTGCCGCTCGTCGAGCTCGCCATCGCGCTCAGCGTGCTCGGCCTCGGCGGCATGCTCGCGTTCGGCCGCCGCCTGCTGCCGGTGGCCGCGTGGGGTGTGGCGTTCGTCGCTGCCGGAGCATTTCACGGCCACGCCTATGGCGAGGCGGTGGTCGGCGCGGAGGCGAGCGCCATCGGCGCCTATCTGGTCGGGCTTGCGCTCGTCCAGGCCGCGATCGCCGTCGGCGCCGCGCTCGTGGCGCGCAAGGCGCACTGGCGGGCGGATGCGCTCGCGCCGCGGCTCGCCGGTGCTGCTACCTGCGCGGTCGGCCTCGTCGCGCTTGCCGGGATGGTCTGAGCGGTCAGGCGCCTCCCGACAGGCGCCTCCCGACAGGCGCTCCTCGCCGAAATCCCACCACATCCCCGCGGCCAGCCCGAGCCCCTCGCGGAACAGCGAGCCGAGCCCATGCTCGTTCGGCCCGTGCTGGCTGCACCCGCCATAGGAGAGCGGGATCCACATCACCGGGGTGCCGAGCGCCTGCTTGAACAGTTCGGACGGGCCTGAGGCGCCGATATTCGGTACGATGTTGGCGCGCTGCCCGGTGGTGCGCTCCATCGAGCGCACGGTGCGTCGAACCCACGGGTGCTCCGGGTCGGTGCGCGAGGCGGGGTAGCTGTGCCGCTCCTCGCCCGGGACGACTTTCACCATCGCGAGGCCCCGGGCATTGAGATGCTTCCGCAGAGCGGGGATCAGCCCGTCGGCCGCGACGTCGACCGTGTGGCGCACCTGAAGCCGTGCTCGCGCCGAGCCCGCGACAGCATTCACCGGCGAGGCGGGCTCGCCCGTGATCGCTGCGAGCACGATCACGCTTGTCCACATGAAGATGCGCTCCGCCCTGCTCATGCCAGGCTCGCCCCAGCCCGGGTCTGCCGCCGGCGCGCCGTCGAGGTCCTCCGTCACGATCGCCGCGCAGGCCTCGCGCACGGCTGGCGGGATGTGCGCGGGCGTCCAGCCGGGAACGAGGATGCGCCCCTCCTGCGAGAGGATGGAGGCGATGGCGTGCGACAGCAGCACGCCAGGATCAGCGAGCAGCCCGCCCCAGTGGCCCGAGTGGAACCCGCCCTCCCGGAGATCGACGACGAGGTCGATCGCGACGCTGCCGCGCGTACCAAGCGTCACCTCCGGCATCTTCGTCGATTGCCTGAGCCCGTCGAAGGCGATGAAGACATCCGCCGCGCACAGCGCCCTGTCGCGCGCGAGGATCTCGGCGAGGCCGGGCGAGCCTGCCTCCTCGCCCGTCTCGACGAAGAGCTTCACGTTGAAGCCGAGGCGCCCGCGCTCTGCGAGCACGGCTTCGAGCGCCTCGATCGCTGCGAGATGCTGGCCCTTGTTGTCGACGACGCCGCGGCCGTAGATGCGGTCTCCCTCCACCGTGACGGTCCAGGGGTCGAGCCCTTTGCGCCAGTGCTCGGGCATGCCGCGCACCACGTCGCCATGGCCGTAGAGAAGGATGGTCGGAAGCGCGGGATCCTCGATCCGCGTCGCCAGCATCACCGGGCCATGTTCGGGAAGCGGGTTCTCGAGAAGCTGCGCGGTGAAGCCGAGAGAGCTGATCAGCGCGGGAAGCACGTCGCGGGCATAGTGCTGGAGCTCTGCCTTGCGCCCGAGCGGATGGCTCTCCGTGGGCACAGCGACCAGCGTTCTCAGCCGCTCGAGGAAGCGCCCCGCATCGAAGCTCGCCTGCGCGCGCGCGATCGCGCCTTCACGGGTTCCGGCCATGGCGTGTCCTCATTCCAGGGAATGTGCATGCGGCGATGGTGCCCCCGGCCGGACTCGAACCAGCATGCCCGTGAGGGCAGACGATTTTGAGTCGTCCGCGTCTACCATTCCGCCACGGGGGCCCCGGACCGTCAGGTCGGGTCGGCGCGACTATACAAAGCCTGCGGCGGCGTGCCAGCCCACGCTTACCGGCCCAGGCCGAGCGCGGCGATGACCTCCTTGTTCTGCGCGCTCTCCGCCAGGAAGCGCTCGCGGAACTGCGCGCCGGGCAGGAAGCGGGGCACTGCGGCAAGGCGCTCGGCCGCGGCGCGGAAGCTCGCGCTGTTCACCGCCGTCTCGCAGGCCTTCTCGATGCGCTCGGCCAATGCGTCAGGGGTGTCGGCGGGCGCCACCAGCCCGCCATGCGAGGCGCCCTCCATCGGATGGCCGAGCTCGGCGAGCGTCGGCGCCTCGGGGAAGGCGGACAGGCGCTCGCGCGAGAACACGCCGAGCACCGGAAGCCCGGTCGAGGAGGGAATGGTCGCGCTCTCGACGAAGACCTGGATCTGCCCGCCGAGCGCCGCCTGTGCCATCGGCCCCGCACCGGTGAAGGGAACGTGCAGCCCGTTCACGTCGAGCTTGGCGAGCAGCCCCGCGATCAGCAGGTGCTGCGTGCTGCCCTGGCCGGGCGTGCCGTAGATCAGCGCCTCGTTGCCCGATTTCGCGTGCGCCACCATGCCCGCGAAATCCTTGAACGGCGCATCGCGGCCGAGGACGATCACCTGCGGGTTGTCGTAGACGAGGCAGAGATAACGCAGGCCCTCCGCCGCGTAGGGCAGGCGCTGGATGTGCGGCTGCGCGGTGACGGGGTTGTTCGGCACCATCGCGATAGTCAGCCCGTCGGGCCGCGACCGCGAGAGCTCGATCGTGCCAAGCGTGCCGGCGGCACCGCCCTTGTTCTGCACGACGATGGTCTGGCCCAGGGCGGCGGAGAGTTCCGGCTGAAGCGCGCGGGCCATCAGGTCGGTGTTGCCGCCGGGAGGGTAGGGCACGATCATCGTGATGGTGCGCGTCGTCGAATCCTGTGCCCACGCGCCGCCTGCGGCGACGGCGAGCGCGGCGGCGAGAATGCTCCGTCTCATCGTGATGGCTTTCCTCCCTTGCCCGGCTCTTCGGCCTGTGCGGTTTCGAACTCGCCCGGCAGCGTGATCTCGAGAAGCTCGAGATCGTCGCTGTGCGCGATCTCCCGGTGTCGTACCCCCGGTGGCTGGTAGACGGACGAGCCCGCCTTCAGCAGGACCTCTCCGGCCCCCTCGTACTCGAAGCGCACCCAGCCCTTCAGCACATAGACCATCTGGAAGGTGAGGTCGTGCGTGTGCCAGGCCGGCTTCGGGCCCTCTCCCGGCACCGCGCGGATGACATGCGCGCCGACCTTGCCGCCGGTGACATGGCGAATGCCGAGGTCGCGATAGGCGAAGAAGCTGCGAAGCCCTGTCGTGAACGATGCTGGGTCGTCATGGCTGACGACGACGGGGTGGCGCGACGTGGTCATCGCACGTCCTCCTCAGGTGATCGGCACGGCGACAAGCCGAGCGTAGGAGGGGCGCGAGAGCATGCGCTCGTGATAGGCGGTGAGCGCGGGAAAGTCCGGCCGCTCGATCGGCATGTGCAGGTAGCGGTAGACATGGCAGGCGAGCGGGATGTCGCCGAGCGTGAACGCATCTCCCGCAGCGTAGGGCTGCTCGGCGAGATGCGCCTCCGCCACGCGGAAGGTCTCGGCCGCGCGCGCGATGCTCTTGCGGATGACGCCTTCGTCGCGCTTCTCCGGCGCGGTACGGTACATCTGCACGAAGGCGGGGCCGAGCGAGGCGTTGGCGACGGTCTGCTGCCAGTCCATCCACTGGTCGGCGAGGGCGCGGGCGCGGGCATCGTCCGGCCAGAGGGCCGAGCCCTTGGCATACGTAGCGCCGAGATAGCGGAGGATCGCGTTGCTTTCCCAGAGTGTCCAGCCATCCGGCTCGACGAGCACGGGAACGAGCGCGTTTGGGTTCATCGCGCGGTAGGCGGGCGTATCGAGCCCGCCGAAGGGGCCGCCGAGATCCTCCCGCGCATAGTCCAGCCCGAGCTCCTCGCAGGCCCAGACGACCTTCATGACATTGATCGAGTTCGCGCGGCCAAGGATACGGCGCATCGTCGCGGTGCCTCCCCCGTTCTTGTGGGCTCGGATGGTGCCAGCGGCGGAACGTCGCGTCCAGCAAGGGCGGGCCCGTGCTAGCGTCCGGCCCATGATCGTTCCTGCCCGCCCCGCCGCCGAGATGGCGGCCTGGCGCATCGCCGCCGCCGGTGCCCTCGCGGCCGCGGCCGCGCTTGCCGTCGCGCTCGCCTCGGAGCATTGGGGCGGGCTCGCGCCGTGCGAGCTCTGCCTCTGGCAACGCTGGCCCTATTGGGCAGCGATCGCGGCCGGCGTGCTCGCGCTCGTCATGCCCCGCGCCGCGGTGCCGCTCGCGCTGCTCGTGATCGCCCTGTTCCTTGGCAATGCCACGCTCGCGGCGTTCCATGCCGGCGTCGAGTGGGGGTTCTGGCCGAGTCCTCTGCCCGGCTGCGGCGCGGGCAGTTCCGGCGGTGCTGCGACGGTGGAGGAGCTGATGGCGCGGCTCCAGGCCGCCCCGATCGTCCGCTGCGATCAGCCCGCCATCGTCGTCGCTGGGCTGTCCATGGCAGGGTGGAATGCGGTGTTCGCCCTTGCCGTGGCCGCGTTCCTGATCATCTCCCTCAGGCGTTCGAGGAGAACCGCATGACCGCTCTCGATGCCCCTTTTGCCGAGCCCCCGGCGGAGACCGCCGTTCCCCGCGCGCCGGGCGACCTGTCGCCCAAGCAGCTTCTCGCGCGGATGATCCGCGTTGACCATGCGGGCGAGTACGGCGCGGCGCGGATCTATGCCGGCCAGATCGCCGTGCTCGGCCACACGGACAAGGGGCCGATCCTGCAGCACATGAAGGACCAGGAGCAGGTGCATCTCGACACCTTCTCCGATCTCGTTGCCGAGCGCGGGGTGCGGCCGACGGCGCTCCTGCCGTTCTGGCACGTCGCCGGCTTCGTGCTTGGCGCCGGCACCGCGCTGATGGGCTCGCGCGCGGCGATGGCCTGCACGGTCGCGATCGAGGAGGTGATCGACGAGCACTACGCCGAGCAGGCCTCCGCCCTCGGCGAGGACGAGAAGCCTTTGCGCGACACGATCGAGAAGTTCCGCGCCGAGGAGATCGAGCACCGTGACATCGGGCTCGCGCACGAGGCCGAGAAGGCGCCGGGCTATCGCATCCTGACGACGCTGATCAAGGCAGGCTGCAAGGTCGCGATCCGCCTCAGTGAGCGGGTCTAGGGCTAGATTCGCCCCATCAGGAGCAGCACCAGCACGACGATCAGCACGAGGCCGAGGCCGCCGCTCGGCCCGTAGCCCCAGGCGCGGCTGTGCGGCCAGGTCGGCAGTGCGCCGAGGACGAGCAGGACGAGGATGATCAGCAGGATGGTTCCGAGCATCGGGCACCTTCGTGGTTCTGGCCCGCCAAACGCGGCGTGCCTGGATGCGACGAGCGGCGACCATCGAGCACGGAGCCGATCGCGGTCGCCGGACATGTAACGCCGCCGATCCGACCTGGTTTCGCGCACCCTTGGGCGATTGCGCGGACGCCGATGACTGCAGGGTCGCCCCTGTCAGATCGTCCTATTCAGACCCGTCCCATTTCAGATCCGTCCCATCAGAAGCAGCACGAGCACGATTAGCAGGACGAGGCCGAGGCCCCCGCTCGGCAGGTAGCCCCACTCGCGGCTATGGGGCCATGTCGGAATGGCGCCCAGAACGAGCAGGATGAGGATGATGATGAGGATCGTGCCGATCATCTGACACCTATGCCTTCCGTCGTCGCGCCGGCGGGCTCGGATGCAGCGACGCCCACCGCCGCAGTGCTGTCATTTCCGCTGGGCGAACAGGGCCAGGAACAGCCCGCCCAGAACGCCAGCCCCGCCGAGGATGAAGAGCCAGGTCGTGCGGTCCGTGAACCGGCCAGTGACCGCTTCCGACACCTGCTCGAGCGGTGCGGTCGATGCGCGATAGCCGAGGATGAGCAGGACGATCCCCGCCACCACGCAGAGAGCGCCGGCGATTCGTGCCGGGGTCATGATCTGCCTCCTGGGTTGGCCTCGTTCCGAGAGAGGAGCGTGTTCACTTCACCACCAGATCGTTCCGGACAGACCGTACGCCCGCGACACCAGCGGCGATCTGCCCTGCACGCGCCTTCACGGCCTGGCTGTCGACGAAGCCGCTGAGCTGCACGACGCGGTTCTGGGTTTCCACGCCGATATCGAACGAACTGAGCCCTGAGTCGCCAAGCAGTTCGGCCTTCACCTTGGTGGTTATCGCCGAATCGTCGATGTACTCGCCGGTGCTCTGGCTGGTTGGCGTCGAGGCGCAGCCGAGCGTCGCGCTCAGCACCGCGACCGCCAGCGCAGCGCCCAGCCAGGATTTCCCCCGCATGACAATCTCCTTCGCAAGCCGTTCGGCTGAGTTGAGGTTGCGCTCCTATGGCGTCCTGACGACGGTCACATCCACCACGCGGCTGTGCGCAGGATCGGTGTCGGCCTGGCTTGCCGCCTGCCTGACCTCCCCCGTCCAGCTCGTATCGATCCGCGCAGCAGGCACCCCGGCGGAGATCAGCGCATCGCGCACGGCGGTTGCGCGGCGCTCGGAGAGCGCCATGTTCGACGGCGCGGCGCCGATACGGTCGGTCCTGCCGATCACCGTCACGCGTGTCGCTGCGCTGTTGGTCGTGACGTAGGCGACGTTGCGGGCGATCATCCTGCCGCGTTCGTTCACCTCGGCGCTGCCGGTATCGAAGTAGACCTGGTACCAGACGCCGGCGAGTTCCGGGCCGCTTGTCGCTGCATCGTGGCGCGGCGCCGATGCCTGCTGCGTCGTCTCGGTGCACGCCGCCAGCCCGGACACGAGGAATGCGGCGGCCAATATCGGCATAATATCACGAGAGCGGAACATTCCTTCCTCCTTGTTTCTTCTTGTGCTCACCGCGCAGGCCGATGCTAGCGCCAGATCGGCTTGCCGAGGTTAATCTGGTCTGGCCCGGTGAGTGCGCCGGCGCCGGCGCCGACTGCGCCGCCGATCAGTGCGCCCTCGATCGGCGAGCCGACCGCCCATCCTCCGAGCGCGCCTACGCCCGCGCCGATCCCACCGCCGCTTATCGCGCGGTCGCCCGTCGTGTTGCCGCACCCGGCAAGCGCGAACAGCGACAGGGCGCAAGCAGCAGCAGTGATTGTTGATCGCCTCATGGGTCCCTCCGGTCCTTCCCGCTCCGCAGGGCCCTTGGTCATTCGTCTGGTTCTGTCGGGGCCGAGAGGCAGGGAGCAACGTTCTTATTCTTCGAACATTGGCAAATATATGGAGTAGGCGATCGCAGGTCCAGAAGATTGTCGTGACCGGCGCGAATGGGCGGCCCCTGGCTCCGAAGTAGGAACCGCAAGGCATTGCCACGCGAGCGCCGGGAACGAGGGGCAGTCCTGCCCAGTTGACGCCTTGCCGTCCCTGCCAGGCGCAGCATGATCGCGCGCGTGCCAGACGTCGCCCCATCGCCGCAACGAAGCCCGCGCCTGACCGCCCTCGTCGTCGCGAGCGCGCTCTTCATGCAGAACGTCGACAGCACGGTGATCGCCACCGCGCTGCCCGCGATGGCGGCGAGCTTCGGGTCGGACGTGCTTCGCCTCTCCCTCGCGCTCACCGCCTACATGCTCAGCCTCGCGGTGTTCATCCCCGCCTCGGGCTGGATCGCAGACCGGTTCGGCCCGCGCGAGGTGTTCCGCTCGGCGATCGTCGTGTTCTGCGCTGGCTCCGCCCTGTCGGGCCTCGCGCCGAGCCTGCCCGTTCTCGTTCTCGGGCGCGTGGTGCAGGGCATCGGCGGTGCGCTGATGGTGCCGGTCGGGCGGCTCGTGCTGCTGCGCTCGGTGCCGAAATCCGAGCTCGTCTCAGCCATGGCCTGGCTCACCATGCCTGCGCTGATCGGGCCCATCATCGGCCCGCCTCTCGGGGGGCTGATCGTCACGCATGCCTCATGGCGTTGGGTGTTCTTCCTAAACCTCCCGGTCGGGCTGCTCGGCATCGTCCTCGTCTCGCGGCTCATCCCGGGCGGCAAGCCATCAGGCCGGCGTGCGCTCGACGCGCCCGGTCTCGTCCTGTCGGGGCTCGCGCTCACCGGGCTGATCTTCGGGGCGGAGCTTGCCTCGCGGCCGATCTTCGGGCCCGAGCTCGGCCTCGCGATCCTCGCCTTCGGCCTCGGCGCGGGCGTGCTCTATGTGCGCCACGCGCTCGGCATGCCCCGGCCCGTGCTCGACCTCAGGCTGCTCGGTGTGCCGAGCTTCGGCGTCTCCGTCCTGGCCGGCTCGCTGTTCCGGCTCGGCGTCGGCGCGGTTCCGTTCCTGCTGCCGACGATGCTCCAGGTCGGGTTCGGGATGAGCGCGGCCGAGGCAGGGCTCGTCACCTTCTCCGCCTCCGTCGGCGCGATCGCGATGAAGCCCGCCGCCGGGCCGCTGCTCAGACGGTTCGGGTTCAGAACGCTGCTCCTGTGGAACGGCATCGTGAGCACGCTGACGCTCGCCGCCTGCGCCCTGTTCCGTCCCGACACGCCGTGGTGGATGCTGCATGGCGTGCTGATCGCTGGCGGCTTCTTCCGAAGCCTGCAGTTCACCTCCTTCAACACGATCGCCTTCGCCGATATCCGCCAGCACCGCATGGCGGACGCGACAGGCTTCTACTCGACGATGCAGCAGGTGAGCCTCACGCTCGGCGTCGTCGCCGCGGCAGCGACGCTCGAGGCCTCGATGCATCTCGGCGGGCGCGCGACGCCGGCGATTGCGGATTTCTCGACCGGCTTCCTCGTCGTCTCCGCAGCGATGGCGGCCTCGGTTCCGGTTGTCGCCCGGCTGAGGCCAGACGCCGGCTCGGTGCTGTCCGGCAAGCCGTGAAGCGTCAGCTCTCCAGCTCGGTATCCCAGTAGAGATAGTCCCGCCAGCTCTCGTGCAGGTAGTTGGGCGGGAAGGCGCGGCCATTGTCCTGCAGCTCCCAGCTCGTCGGCTGGCGCGGCGGGTTCATCGGCCACATCTGGCACTCGCGCGGCAGGCGCGAGCCCTTGCGCAGGTTGCAGCAGGAACAGGCGGTGACGACGTTCTCCCACGTCGTGCGCCCGCCCTTCGAGCGCGGGATCACATGGTCGAAGGTGAGGTCCTGGGTGGGGTGGCCGTCGCCGCAGTACTGGCACTCGAAGCGGTCGCGAAGGAACACGTTGAACCGCGTGAAGGCCGGGCGCCGCGCGGCGGGGATATACTCCTTCAGCGCGATCACCGAAGGCAGGCGCATCGCCATCGAGGGCGAGTGCACCAGCGTCTCATACTCCGACAGCACGGAGACGCGATCCATGAACACGGCCTTCACCGCGTCCTGCCAGGACCAGACCGACAACGGAAAGTAGGACAACGGGCGGAAATCGGCGTTCAGGACGAGCGCCGGGTAGTGGGAACGCGCGAGACTGGTTCCGCCATCAGGCAAGAAGCACTCCCCTTACGGGCTGCTCCCACAACATGCCTGGCCCCGTCTCCCGGGGCGCTACCACATGATGTGGCGCAGCCGTTCGACTGCGAGCGTTATGCACAGAAGGCGTGGCGAAGTCCAGCGACCGGCGTGGCCGATCACCGAAGCTTCACGGGCGGTCTGTGCACAGGGGACGTCAGTTCACCGTGGTCGCATGCGGTGCGGCGGCCGGCACCTTGCCATCCGCCCAGTCGGCGAGGAAGGCGGCACCCGCGCCGACGGATTCGGCATCGAGCGCATGGCCGAGCCCGCGCCGGAACAGAGCGCGCACCGGAACGGAGAGGTCCTTGAGCACGCGCTGGGCGGTGTCGGAATAGCCTGGGTGGATGACCTGGTCGTCCGAGCCGTGTACCAGCAGCACCGGCGGCTTCCAGCGAAGCTCGGCCGGAAGGCGCGTGTCGCCGACGAGCGCGCCGGAATAGGCGACGATCGCCCCGGGCCCCGGGTCGCGCCTGAGCCCGCTCCAGAGCGCCATCATCGCGCCCTGGCTGAAGCCGACGAGGGCGACGTCGCGCGCGCGAAGCTTGAGCCGTGCGCGCTCGGCATCGACGAAGGCATCGAGAACAGCGACGGCCTCTTCGATGCCTGCGTGGAGCTGCGAGACGGGAATGTCGCCGATCTCGAACCACTGCCTCTGGTCGGGCGCGTTCCTCGGGAAGAAGGGCGCGGTGGGGGCGACGAAGGCGGCATGCGGCAGGGCAGGGGCGAGAAGGGGCGCGAGCATGTCGATGTCCTCGCCGTCCGAGCCGAGGCCGTGCAGCAGCACGACGAGCTGCTTGGCTGCGCGGCCCGATTTCGGCGCGTGCCGCGGGCCGTCGAGCGCGATCGGTGCCATGGCTCTCTCCCTTCCGTGTGCCCCGCGCGATAGCCTGAGACGATGGACGGCGCAACCGTGGTCACCCGCTTCGCCCCAAGCCCGACGGGGAGGCTGCATCTCGGCTCGGCGCATTCTGCGCTCTTCGCGGAGCGCTGCGCGCGCGAGGCGGGCGGGCGGTTCCTCGTCAGGATCGAGGACATCGACCGGGCGCGCTGCCGCCCCGAGCACGCCGCCGCCATGCTCGAGGACCTGGCCTGGCTCGGCCTCGCCTGGGACGGTCCGGTGCGCGTGCAGTCGGAGCATTCCGACGAATACGCCGCCGCACTCGAGACGCTCCGCGCGCGCGACCTGCTCTATCCGTGCTTCTGCACCCGCACCGACATCGCCCGCGAGATCGCAGCGATCGGCGGCGCGCCCCACGGCGCGGACGGGCCAGTCTATCCGGGAACCTGCCGCGCCATGGCCGAGAGCGAACGGCGCGCCCGCATCGCCGCTGGAGAGCCGCATGCGTTCCGCCTCGATATCGCTGCCGCGCTTGCCTCGGTCACACGCCCTCTTCTGTGCGAGGAGGTGGGCGAAGGCGTGTTCGAGGCCGACCCTGCGGCGCTGTTCGGCGATGTCGTGCTCGCGCGGAAGGACACGCCGGCGAGCTATCATCTCTGCGCGACCCATGACGACGCGCTGCAGGGCGTGACGCTCGTGACGCGCGGTGACGACCTCAAGCCCGCGGTGCACCTGCACAGGCTGCTTCAGGCGCTGATGGGCTGGCCCGTGCCGCGCTGGCGCCACCACGCGCTGCTGGCCGGCCCCGATGGACGGCGGCTTGCCAAGCGCGACGGGTCGCTCGCCATCACCGCATTGCGAGAAGCCGGCCACAGCCCCGCAGAGGTGCGGGCCATGGCCGGCTTCCCCGACAAGGCGTGATCAGGCCGCCTTCATCTCCGCGAGGAACGTCTCGACCTGGCTGCGCAGCGTCTCCGCTCCGGCGCTAAGCTCGCGCGCCGCCGACTGGACCTGCGCTGCCGCCGCGCCCGACCCGGCCGCCGCCTCGTTCACCGAGGAGATGTTGACCGTCACGGACGCAGTGCCGGACGAGGCCTCCTGCACGTTCCGTGCAATCTCGCCCGTCGCCGCGCCCTGCTCCTCCACAGCCGCAGCGATCGAGGTCGCGATCTGGCTGAGCCGACCGATCACCTCGCCCATCGCGCGGATGGCCTCGACCACGCGGGCCGTCTCGCCCTGCACCGCGCTCACCTGCCCGGCGATCTCCTCCGTGGCCTTGCCTGTCTGCGCGGCGAGGTTCTTCACCTCGGAGGCGACGACGGCGAAGCCCTTGCCGGCCTCGCCCGCGCGCGCCGCCTCGATCGTTGCATTGAGCGCGAGCAGGTTGGTCTGCCCCGCGATCTCGCTGATCAGGCGCACCACCTCGGAGATGCGCTGCGCGTTCTCCGACAGCGCATGCACGGTCGCGCCGGTGCGTGTCGCTTCCTGCACGGCCTCCTCGGCGATCCGCGTGCTCTCCGCCACCTGGCGCGAGATCTCGCTCACGGAGGCGGCGAGCTCCTCCGCGGCGGAGGCGACCGTCTGCACGTTGGCGGAGGCCTGCTCCGCTGCAGCGGCGACGGCGGAGGCCTGGCGCGAGGTCTCCTCCGCGCCGGCGGCCATGCCGGTCGCCGTCGCCTCCATCTCGGTCGCGGCGGTCGCGACGGTGCGGACGACGCTCCCCGCCTCCGCCTCGAATATGCGGGTGATCTGCTCCACGCGCCTTGCCCGCTCTGCCTTCGCCTCTGCCTCCTTGAGCTGGGCTGCCTGCATCTCGCGGGTGCGGATCAGGTTGTCGCGGAACACCGCCATGGTGCGCGCGATGTCGCCCACCTCATCCTTCCGCTCGCCCCCCGTGATCGGCGCGTCGGTGTCTCCCTCGGCGAGCGCGTTGAGGCGCGTCACCGCCGTAGCGATCGGGCGGGCGACGGCGCGGGTGCCGGTGAACCAGCCGAGCGCGAGGCCGCCGATCATGCCCGCCGCCACGACGGCGGTCATGATGACCGTCAGCTGCCTGCCATGGGCGATGCCCCCCGTCGCGATGCTGTCGGCCTTCTGGTCGGAATAGGTGTTGAAGGCTGACATTGCGGCGATCAGCGCCTCGGCGGCCGTGCGGCTCTCCATCACCGAACGGTTTATGGCGGCTGAAGCCTCGTTCGACTGCACCTGCCCGCCGAGGCGGCGGACCGTCGCAACTGTCGCGTCGAACTCTGCGGAATAGCGCTGCCAGGCCGCCTCGACCGGCTGAAGGAGCAGCAACTGCTCGGCATCGGCTGAGCGGCGAAGCATCCCGAGCCGCTGTTCGAACTGCGCCTTCGCGGCTTTTGCCACCTCTTCGGCGTAGCGCATGGTGTCCGCCGAGGGGTCGGCCGCGAGCCGGAACTCGGCGCGGTTCAGCACCAGGGCATCGCGGCTCGCCCGAGCGCCGGTGAGTGCTTCATCCGCAGTCAGGCTCACCTCGTTGAGGTCATCCGAGAGAGTCAGGATGCCCTGGACGCCGACGCCGGCGACCACGCCGGTTATCGCGAGCATCAGCAGGACCAGCAGAAGCACTTTCCTGGCGATCTTCAGGTTTGCGAAGCCCATGGCACGAGTTCCTCACCGTTGTTTCGGGTACCCTTCTCCCCGAAGGCGGGGTACCGCGGTGCGGATCGTCGTGCAGAAGCATGACTGTACCGTTACGGCTCCGTGTCGCTCGTCAGCCTCCCTGGTCCAGCCCGGCGCGGAGTCGTTCCGCGATTCGGCCCGCCGGGATGATTTGCTCCCTGATCAGAAGCTCTATGAGCACGAGGTTCACGTTGAACTTGAAGACGTCGCTGTCGCGCACGGCCTCCGCCACGCGCCGGATCGG
This sequence comes from Elioraea rosea, assembly GCF_007644105.1. Taxonomy (GTDB): domain Bacteria; phylum Pseudomonadota; class Alphaproteobacteria; order Acetobacterales; family Acetobacteraceae; genus Elioraea_A; species Elioraea_A rosea. The sequence goes on from NZ_VFAC01000003.1 coordinate 224,947, forward strand.
CCACAGCTCGAACCGCGCCACCTCGCTGTCACTCGGCCGGGGCTCGAACCCCTCGGGAAGCTCAAGGTCGTAGATGTGCAGCACGTCGCGCCGCATGCCGCGGGCCTGGCGAGGCGCGTTCCAGGCCATCACGTAGCCGATCGTGCCGACCTTCCTCGCCGTTGCCGCCAGGGCGGGCGGGATCGACGCTTCCTCCTCCGCCTCCTTCACGAGCGTCTCGTCCGGTCCGAGCCCCGCCGCGATGCCCCCTGCCACGACGTGGTCGAGCTTGCCGGGATCGACCGACTTGTCCGCCGCGCGCACCCCGACCCAGAGATGCAGCCCATCGGCGCGGCGGACCAGGCCGTTGACGTGCACCCCCTCCGCGCGCACCCCGAAGGCCGGCACGGCGGAGCGGTCGAGCATCGCGAGGGATGGCCCCCCCGGGTCCGATCGCACGTCGTAGCGCTCGCCGCGAAGCCGGGGGATCAGCCCGGTCTCGACGAGGTCTGCCACCGCCTGCGCCAGCGCATCGCTGCGCGCCCCGGGGCTTCTCAGCTTTCCTGCCATCGACACGCCGCGGCCGTCGAAATGGAAGCTCGCCGGCCGGAAGGTGAGCGCGCGCACGATGTCCGGCGCGAGCCAGCCGACGGGCCGGCCCTCGATCAGGAACGGCTCGAAGCCCGTAGGGGAGGGGAGGTCATTGCAGCGCGCGATGTGGCGCCACCAGGGCGCGAGATCGGGGTCCATGCCCGGACCCTCGCATGCCCCGCCCGCATCATCCACCGGTGCCAACCCGGAGGATGGATGGGTGCCATGCCCGGCCCCGGGCTTTGCCTCCGCCCGGCGCACGCGACATAAGAGGCATCAGGAGCATGGCGCCGTGGCCCTGCCGCGGCGGTTGACGACAGAGGGTCCGTGAACAGCACACCCCCACCGACGGCCGGCGGCCTTTCGGGCCCGCCGGCGAGAAGCCACGCCGACACGCTTCGGTCGCTGCTGCCCTATGTGTGGCCGAAGGGCGAGCCCGGCTTGCGGGCGCGCGTCGTCGTCGCGCTGGCGGCCCTGATCCTCGCCAAGGTCGCGACCGTCTACGTGCCCGTGGTGCTGTCCTGGGCGGTCGATGCGCTGACGCCTGCGGAGGGAAGGGGGGCGATCGTCGCCGTTCCGGTGGCGATCGTGGTCGCCTATGGTCTTCTCCGGTTCGCCGCCTCGATGTTCCAGGAACTGCGCGATGCGGTGTTCTCTGCCGTGGCGCAGCGGGCGGTGCGGCGCGTGGGGCACGCGACCTTCCAGCACCTGCACGCTCTCTCCCTCCGCTTCCACCTCGACAGGCAGACGGGCGGGCTCTCGCGCGCCATCGAACGCGGCACCAAGGGCATCGACACGGTGCTGCGCTTCGCCCTGTTCTCGACCCTGCCGACGCTTCTGGAGATCGGGCTCGCCACTGTCGTCCTCTGGGTGGCGCTCGGCTGGCAGTTCGCCCTCGTCGTGTTCCTCACGCTCACCTTCTACGTCGCCTTCACGCTCGTCTTCACCGAGTGGCGCGTGCGCTTCCGCCGCACCATGAACGAGACGGACCAGGAGGCGACGACCAAGGCGATCGACAGCCTGCTGAACTTCGAGACGGTGAAGTATTTCGGCAACGAGGCGCATGAGGCCCGGCGCTTCGACACCGCGCTCGCGGCCTATGAGCGGGCAGCGGTGAAGAACCAGGTGACGCTGAACGCGCTCAACCTCGGCCAGGCGACGATCATCGCGCTGGGGCTGACGGTGGTCATGCTGCTCGCAGCGCGGGGCGTCGTCTCCGGCTCGCTGACCGTCGGGCAGTTCGTGATGGCGAACACATTTCTGATCCAGCTCTACGCGCCGCTGAACTTCCTCGGCTTCGCCTACCGCGAGATCAAGCAGGGGCTCGTGGACATGGAGGCGATGTTCCGCCTGCTCGCGGTCGAGCGTGAGGTGGCCGATATGCCAGGCGCAAAGCCGCTTGCGGTGCCGGCGGGCGAGGTGCGGTTCGAGAACGTCCGCTTCGCCTACCGGCCGGATCGCGGCATCCTCGACGGCGTCTCCTTCACCGTGCCTGCCGGGCATACGGTGGCGATCGTCGGGCCTTCGGGGGCCGGCAAGAGCACGATCTCGCGGCTTCTCTTCCGCTTCTATGACCCCCAGGAGGGGCGCATCGTGATCGACGGGCAGGACATCGCGTCCGTCACCCAGGCGAGCCTGCGCGCCGCCATCGGCATCGTCCCGCAGGACACGGTGCTGTTCAACGACACCATCGCCTACAACGTCCGCTATGGCCGCATCGATGCCTCGGAGGCCGAGATCGAGCAGGCCGCGCGGCTTGCCCGCATCCACGATTTCGTCGTCTCGACGCCCGACGGCTATGCCACGCGGGTGGGCGAGCGGGGGCTCAAGCTCTCGGGCGGCGAGAAGCAGCGCGTCGCGATCGCGCGGACCATCCTGAAGAACCCGCCGATCCTGCTGTTCGACGAGGCAACCTCCGCGCTCGATACGCAGACCGAGCAGGCGATCCAGGCCAATCTCCGCGAGATCTCGCGCGACCGCACGACGCTCGTGATCGCACACCGCCTCTCGACCGTGGTGGACGCAGACGAGATCCTCGTGCTCGACGCGGGACGAATCGCCGAGCGCGGCACCCATGCCGCGCTGCTTGCGAAGGACGGGCTGTACGCGGCGATGTGGCGCCGCCAGGCCGAGCAGGACGAGGCAGAAGCCGAGGCGCCCGCGAAGTAGGCGTCAGGGAACGAGGACGAGCGCGCCGGTCACCTCGCCGGCGCGGAGCCTGTCGAGCGCCTCCTGCGCCTTCTCGAGCGGCAGGACCTCCACCTCCGTGCGCACCGGAACCTCTGGTGCGAGGGCGAGGAAGGCGAGACCGTCCGCCCGCGTGAGATTGGCGACGGAGCGGATCACCCTTTCACCCCAGAGATCGGCATAGGGGAAGGAGGGGATGTCGCTCATGTGGATGCCTGCGCAGACGACGACCCCGCCACGGATCGTGGCCTTGAGCGCCGCTGGCACCAACGCGCCGACCGGGGCGAACAGGATCGCTGCGTCGAGCGGCTCGGGCGGCGCCTCGTCCGACCCGCCTGCCCAGACGGCGCCGAGGCGCGTCGCGAAGCCCTGCGCGGCCGTGTCGCCCGGGCGGGTGAACGCATAGACCTCCCGCCCCTCGTGCCGCGCGACCTGCGCGACGATGTGCGCCGCCGCGCCGAACCCGTAGAGGCCAAGTCGCTTCGCATCCCCCGCCATCCTGAGCGCGCGATGACCGATCAGCCCGGCGCAGAGGAGCGGCGCCGCCTCGGTATCGGCGTACTGCGCCGGAATGGGCAGGCAGTAGCGGGCATCCGCGACCACGTGCTCGGCATAGCCGCCATCGATCTGCCAGCCGGTGAAGCGGGCCTCGGCGCAGAGATTCTCCCGTCCCTCGCGGCAGAACCGGCAGGTGCCGCAGGTCCAGCCAAGCCAGGGAACGCCGACGCGGTCTCCCACGCGGAGGTCCGCCACCCCTTCGCCGAGCGCCTCGACGCGCCCCACGATCTCGTGGCCCGGCACGACACCCGCCCGGGCCTGGGGCAGGTCGCCGTCCACCACGTGGAGGTCGGTCCGGCACACGGCGCAGGCGGAGACCTTGATGAGCACCTGACCGGGGCCGGGCCCAGGCACGGTGCGGCAGATGAGCCGCAGCCTTTGTCTGGGGGCGGGCAGGACCATGGCGCGCGAGCTCGGCATCGGCCGATCATGCCACGGGCATGGCACGCCTGCGCAGGCGGCGGAGGGGTTTATCCGCCCCGACCCCGGCCCCATCTGGCAGACACACCAGCGAAGGAGAGCGCGGCATGCAGTTCGACACCGAGGGCAACGCGCCGGCTGACCTGAGCCATGCCGGCTCGGTCGTCGACAAGGCCATCGAGTACATGATGGAGCAGAAGATCGGCTCCCTCTCGGCTGCATCGGCGCTTCTCGGCGGCGCGCTCGGGCTGCTTTCCCGGTCCATGAGCGATGACGCCATCATCCAGGTGCTGAACAACGCCATCGCCTCGGTGAAGGCGGGCGAACTCAGGGCCGACGGGCCGCCCCAGGGCTGAGCGGTGGCCGGGCCAGCCTCCGCAGGGCTGGACCTCGCGCCCGCGCCTTGACGCGGGCGGCATCGGCGGATAGAAGCCGCGTCTTCGCACGGGTCGGCCCTCGGGGGCCTGCCCCGGTTCTGGCCGTTTGGTCTAGGTCGTTCGGAAGGATCAGGTGTCATGGCGCGTCGCTGCGGCGTCACGGGCAAGGGTGTGCTGACGGGCAACAATGTCAGCCATGCCAACAACAAGTCGCGCCGGCGCTTCCTGCCGAACCTGCAGGTCGCCTCGATGATGTCGGAGGTGCTCGGCACCACGATCCGCATGCGCATGACGACGCGCGGCATCCGCACCATCGAGCACAATGGCGGCATCGATGCCTGGCTGCTCGGCACGCCCGACCGGAAGCTTTCCGACGAGGCGCGGGTGCTGAAGCGCCGGCTCGAGCGCGCGAAGGCCAAGAAGGCCGCCTGATGGCCGGCCGCCTCGCGCGGCACAGGGAAGGGCCCGCTTCGGCGGGCCTTTTTTCATCCGGCGGCTAGCCTCCCATGCTTCCCCTCTCGCCGGCCGGCCTGGTCGCGGCGCTGAACGCGCTGCCGCCCGATGCCGTCTGGGCGCTCATGGTTCTCGCCGCCTTCGGCGCGGTTCTCGCGCTGCTCGCCGCCTTCGGGCGGGCGGGGCTCTACGTGTTCGTCGCCGTCGCGGTTGTGGCGGCCAACCTCCAGGTGCTGAAGGTGGTGCCCTTCGCGGTGCTGCCCGGGCCGGTCGCGGAAGGCACGGTCGTCTTCGCCGCGACCTATCTCGCGACCGACATCCTCGCCGAACACTATGGCGCCGCGGCTGCGCGCAAGGCCGTGTGGCTCGGCTTCGCCGCGCACCTGACGATGACGGTCCTGATGCTTCTCGCGCTCGGCTACCGTCCGCTCGATGCCGCGACCGCCGGTGCGGACCTCGCCTGGGCGCTTCCCTATCACGACCATCTCGCCGCCCTCTTCACGCCCGCGCCCGCGCTGTTCGCCGCCGGAATGACGAGCTACCTCGCGAGCCAGTTCCTCGACATCCGTCTCTTCACCGCCATCCGTGCGGCGACTGGCGGGCGCGCGCTCTGGCTTCGCAACACCGCGAGCACCTCGATCTCGGCGCTGGTCGACAGCGCGCTGTTCTCGACCCTCGCCTTCGTGGTGTTCGCCGAGCACCCGGTTCCATGGGACGTGCTGTGCCGCACCTACATTCTCGGCACCTGGCTCGTGCGCGTGCTTCTCGCGGTTCTCGACACCCCGGCGATGTATCTCGCGGGACGGCTGGTGCGGGAGGAGCGATGAGCGCGCGCTACCCCGCCCATCGCTTCACCGTGACGGGCCGTGACGGCAGGACACGCGCGCGCACCGGGCGGATCGAGACGCCGCACGGTGTGGTCGAGACGCCGGCCTTCGTTCTCTGCGCAACGCGCGGGGCCCTGAAGGCAGCGACGATGGAGGACGTGCGCGCGCTTGGGGCATCGCTCGTTCTCGGCAACACCTATCACCTGATGCTCGCTCCTGGCGCCGAGCGCATCGCTGCACTCGGCGGCCTCGCTGCGATGACGGGCTGGCGCGGCCCGACGCTGACCGACAGCGGCGGGTTCCAGATCTTCTCGATGGGCCATGGCGGTGTCGCAGCCGAGATCAAGGGAAACCGTTCGGGCACGCCCGCGGCGACGCTTCTGCGCATCGAGGAGGCGGCGGCGACGTTCCGCTCCTATATCGATGGCTCGGTGCACCGGCTCTCGCCCGAGATCTCGCTCTCCGTCCAGGGCGCGATCGGGGCCGATCTCGTCGTCGTGCTCGACGAATGCACGCCCTTCCATGCAGACCGTGGCTATGTCGAGCGCGCGCTGGCGCGAACCTTCCGCTGGTCGCGCCGCTCGCTCGCCGCCTTCGATGCGCGGCAGGGGCAGGGCAGCGCGGGGCCGCAGGCGCTCGTCGGTATCGCGGGCGGGCATGTGCACGAGGATCTCAGGCGCGAGGCGGCGGAGTTCGTCAACGGCGAGGACTTCTTCGCCCACGCGATCGGCGACTCGCTTGGCGGCGACCGCGCCCAGATGCACGCCATCGTTGCCTTACAGGCGCCGTTGCTCCGCCCCGACAGGCCGATCCACCTCCTCGGCATCGGCCAGGTGGCCGATATCTGGCATGGCGCGGCCCAGGGCATTGACACGTTCGACTGCGTGCACCCGACCCGGATCGCACGCCATGGCGGCGCGCTCGTGCGAATGTGCGAGGAGACCTCCGGGCGCGACCACCTGAACCTCCGCAACGCTCGCTTCCGAGATGACGCCCGCCCGCTCGAGGAGGGCTGCGACTGCCCCGCCTGCTCTGCCGGGCTCTCGCGCGCCTATCTCCACCATCTGCTCAAGGTGGACGAGCTCGCCGGGCTGCTGCTGGTGACGCGTCACAACATCCGCTTCATGACGCGGTTGATGGCGGCGGTGCGGAAAGCGATCGCGGCCGGGCGCGTACGCGAGGAGGCGGCCGCCTGGGGCGTCAGCCTCAGCTGAGCGCGGCGCCGCGACATCGTTGCTGTAGGTCAATGAAACATTGCACGGGCTGGCGTTAGTTTCCCATTGATGGGCAGTGCTGCCCTGGTCCTGGCCCTGAGGGGCACGGCGAGCCCGCATCGGAGATAATCCATGCGACAGCACCGGTCTCCGCGCCACGGGCGCGCTGTTGTTCTCGTCCTCGCCCTCTCGGCAGCCGCCATGACCTCCGGTCCTTGCAGGGCCGTTGTTGTGAACGACGGCATGATTGGCACGAAGACGATCGACCAGGTCGCGCTCGAGCTCGGCATGCAGCCTCGCTACTCGGGAATCGGCGGGATCACCATCGGGCCGACGGCGAGCCTCTGCACCGGAACGCTCGTGAGCTCGACCATGGTGCTCACTGCCGCCCACTGCTTCGACGTCAACAAGGACGGAGCGAGCGACTACAAGCCGGAACAGGTCAAGTTCCTATATGGCAACGAGCTCGGCGCCAACCTGTCTTCGCCCACCGCACCGAGCATCGATGCGAGTGCGATCCACCTGAACCCGCTCTATGTCCATGAGGAGTCCTTGGCATATCAGATCTATGACCTTGCCCTGCTGACGCTGAGTAGCGCCGTTCCCGCCGAATTCAAGCCGTTCTCGGTGTATGCATCGCCCGGTGGGAACGTGGCCCGGGTTGTCGGTTATGGCTCCAGTGGTCCAGGTGGCTCGGTCCAGGACAACAGGAAGCGCGCGGGTGTGAACGCTGCCTACATTCCCGATGGAGCGCCCTTTACGTTCGTCGATTTCGACGGGATCGTCGATGACAAGCCGGTCGCCGATCCAGGCACTGGTCCTCGCGATGGTCAGGCGGCGTCTTCCAAGCTCGAGGCCGGTCTCTGCTATGGCGACAGCGGCGGTCCGCTCCTGACCATGGGAGACTTCATGCTGAGCGGCGTGGTCACCGGCTCCTTCGTTCCGGTGGCCGCGGCCTGTACCGTCGGGGATGTCGTCGGGTTCGTTCGCACTGGGATCGAGGGGAACTCGGATTTCCTTCACGCGCATGGCATCAAGGTCATCGACGAGCCCGGAACGCTGGCGCTGCTCGGCACCGCCCTGCTCGCGCTGTTCGCGGCCGTCCGTGGCGCGCGGCGATCAGCGTGACGGAGGCGTGAGCGCGTCCTGTTCGAGGCGGAACAGCATCAGGATGTTGCGCTGGAACAGGCTGAAATTGTCGTCCGAGACGATCGCCACGTCGAGCGCGCCATCGTCGCGGTGCGCGACCGCGATGCCCTCGTAGTTGTCCGCGGAAAGCGGGGCGCCGATCGTTGCGAGCTCGACGGGCTCGAGCACCGGCTGATCGAGCGCGGCAGCCGAGAGATGCACGATCCGGCTCGTGAAGCCGGTCAGCAGGCTGACGCGGCGTTCGAGCACGAGCGCGCCGCCACCTGGCAGCGCCGCGGCATCGACAGCGACGAAATCCGGCCCGGGGCGGTAGCGGCGCTCGTCCCAGGTGCGGCCGTCCGGCGCGCCGATCCAGGCGCGCGCGGTGCCGTCGTCGCCGCCCGCCTCGGCAATGGCGAGGATGCGCCCATCCGCCAGCACGGTGACGCTCTCGAGGCCCGAGTTCGCGGGCAGCGTCGCGATGCCTCGCGGATTTGGGAAGAACTGCGCCCCCGCCTCGGGCGAGGCGAACACGCGCAGCCTGTGCCAGCGTTCGAACCCGACGAGCAGCCTGCCGTCGGGAAGGCGTGCGAGGGATTCGGCATCGCTCGGCCTGCCGATGCGCACGGGGCGGAGATTGCCGTCGAGCATCGGAAGAAGCTCGGCCTCCACGATGCCCGTCAGCCTTCCCGTGCCGTCGCGCTCGATCCGCCCGCGGATCCAATGCGCCTGGTCCGTCACCGCGAGGAACCGGCCATCAGGCTCGAGCAGGAGGCCCGAGAGGCCGCCGAAGGCACGCTCGGAACCGGCGAGTGCCAGCGCGCCCTTGAACGCGAGCGGCCCGAGCCTGTCGAGAGACGGATCCTCTTCCGAAAGCGGAATGACGCGGGCGCGGAGCGCGAGAGCGTTCGCCGGCAGCGCGAAGGCGGCAAGCGCCGCGCCGAGCAGCACCCGGCGAGGAAGGGCAGGAGAAATCAGGCGACCAGCGCGGCCTGCTCGGCCGCGGCCCGATGCCAGGCCTCGGCTGCGTCCTCGTCGAACAGCTCGGCGAGCTTCTTCATCATCGTGCCGCCGAGTTCCTCGGCGTCGACGATCGTCACCGCGCGGCGGTAGTAGCGCGTCACGTCGTGTCCGATGCCGATGGCCGTGACCTCGATCATCCTGTCACGCTCGATCCTGCGGATCACGTCGCGCAGGTGCCGTTCCAGATAATTGCCGGGGTTGACCGAGAGCGTGCTGTCGTCGACCGGGGCGCCGTCTGAGATCACCATCAGGATGCGACGATGCTCGGGCCGGCCCGCCAGGCGGCGATAGGCCCATTCGAGCGCCTCGCCGTCGATGTTCTCCTTGAGAAGCCCCTCGCGCAGCATCAGTCCGAGATTCCGCCGCGCGCGGCGCCAGGGCTGGTCCGCCGCCTTGTAGACGATATGGCGAAGATCGTTCAGGCGGCCGGGGTTGCGCTTCTTGCCTTCCTGCACCCAGCGCTCGCGGCTCTGTCCGCCCTTCCAGGCGCGCGTTGTGAAGCCGAGGATCTCGACCTTCACCGCGCAGCGCTCGAGCGTGCGGGCGAGGATGTCGGCAGACATCGCCGCGACCGTGATGGGCCGCCCCCGCATCGAGCCGGAATTGTCGATCAGCAGCGACACCACCGTGTCGCGGAACTCGGTGTCGCGCTCGCGCTTGTAGGAGAGCGAATGGGTCGGGTTGGCGACGACGCGGGCGAGCCGCGAGACGTCGAGCAGCCCCTCCTCGAGGTCGAAATCCCAGCTTCGCGACTGCTGCGCCAGAAGGCGTCTCTGCAGCCGGTTGGCGAGCTTGGACACGACGCCCTGGAGGTGCTGGAGCTGCTGGTCGAGCTGGCTGCGAAGCCTCGTCAGCTCGTCGGCGTCGCAAAGCTCGTCGGCAGCGACCTCCTCGTCGAACTGGCGCGTGTAGGGCTCATAGCGGGTGTGATCGCCGGCGAGATCGCGGTCCTTGCGCGCCTGCGGGCCGGCGGGGCGGTCATCGCCCTCGGCGGCCGCACCCTCGTCCTGCTCCTGCTCGACGCTGTCTGCCGCCTCCGCCTGGCCTTCGGCCTCCTCCTCGCGCGCGCCGGGCATGCTCTCGGCCTCGGCGGCCGAGCCGGCGCTGTCCTGCTCCTCGCTCTCCGCCCCTTCCTCCTGCTCGCCCTGCTCGTCCTCCTCCTGCTCGGCCTCGGCTTCGGCCTCGCTTTCCTCCTCTGCCATGTCGAGCGCCGCGAGAAGCTTGCGGGCGGCGCGGCCGAACTGGTCCTGGTCGTCCAGCGAGGGGCCGAGATTGGCGAGCGCCTCGATCGCCTTGGGCGGCAGCGTCTCGCGCCAGAGCGAGATGACCTCGCGCGCGGCCTCGGGCAGCGGCTCTCCGGTGATGGCCTCGCGGGCGAGAAGCTCGATGGCCTTGGCGACGGGAAGCTGCTCGCGCCGCGTCATGCGGTCGAGCCCGTCCGCCTCGCATTCCTCGCTGAGCCTGGCGCGGAGGTTGGCCGCGACCCCTTCCATCACCCGCGAGCCGATCGCCTCGACGCGGGCCTGGGCGAGAAGGTCGTACACCTCGCGCGCCTCCCGCCGGGCCGGCGTGCGGCGGCCATGCACCGCGTCGTCGTGCAGCTTGAGCCGGAGCGCCATCGCATCGGCCGCGCCACGAAGCCGTGCCATCTCCGGCGCGGGAAGGGCGCGGGAGGGAACGGGGAGGCGTGCGCGCTTTCCCGCCACGCCGGGAGGCCCAGGCTGGAACGCGACATCGACATCGCCGCGCTCGGCGACCGCGCGGAGCGCACCGGCGGTCGCGCGGCGGAACTCCTCTGCGCGGGCGGTATCGCGCGGGTTCGGCGGCTGGGCCATCGGCAGCTTGCCGGTCAGGCGGCGCGGCGGGGGCCGGCGCCGAGCGGCAGCTCCTCATTGAAGCAGCGCTGGTAGTACTCGGCCACCGTCGCGCGCTCCGCCTCGTCGCACTTGTTGAGGAAGGTCACGCGGAAAGCGAAGCCGATATCGCCGAAGATCTTGGCGTTCTCGGCCCAGGTGATCACCGTGCGCGGGCTCATCACCGTCGAGATGTCGCCGTTGATGAAGCCGGCGCGCGTGAGATCGGCCAGCGCGACCATCGCGGCGACGCGCTTCTTCGCCGCGGTATCGTTGGCGGGGATGGAGAGCTTGGCCGTGACGATCTCGGTCTCCTGGTCGTGCGGCAGGTAGTTCAGGGTCGCGACGATGTTCCAGCGGTCCATCTGGCCCTGATTGATCTGCTGCGTGCCGTGATAGAGCCCCGTGGTGTCGCCCAGGCCGACCGTGTTGGCCGTCGAGAACAGCCGGAACGCCTGGTGTGGGCGGATCACACGGTTCTGGTCGAGAAGCGTGAGCTTGCCCTCGACCTCGAGTACGCGCTGGATCACGAACATCACGTCAGGCCGGCCGGCGTCGTACTCGTCGAACACGAGCGCGCAGGGGTGCTGCAGCGCCCAGGGGAGGATTCCCTCGCGGAATTCCGTCACCTGCTTGCCGTCGCGAAGAACGATCGCGTCCTTGCCGATCAGGTCGATGCGGCTGATGTGGCTGTCGAGGTTGACGCGGATGCAGGGCCAGTTGAGCCGCGCGGCCACCTGCTCGATATGCGTCGACTTGCCGGTGCCGTGATAGCCCTGGACCATCACGCGCCGGTTGAAGGCGAAGCCGGCGAGGATGGCGAGCGTAGTCTCGCGGTCGAAGCGGTAGGCCTCGTCGATGTCGGGCACATGCTCGGTGCGCACGGAGAAGGCCGGCACCTCGAGGTCGGAGGCGAAGCCGAACACATCGCCGGCGCGAACCTTCGTGTCGGGCAGGTCGATCGCTGAAGTGGGTCGTGCGTCAGACAACTGGGTCACCTTGGTCATGCGCGGTCCGCTTTCCTTGCTCGGCAACAGTCTAGACCCGGGGGCCGCGGTTGCGAAGGCCACCGCGGTGCATCATCGTTCAGCCCCCCGTCGCGGGGAGCGCCCGGATCAGCGTCGTGTAGGCGGCGTTGATGGTCTTCAGCCTGTCCTCGGCCGCCTTGTCGCCGCTGTTGGCGTCCGGATGGTGGCGCTTGGCGAGCGCCTTGTAGGCACGCTTCACATCGGTGCGCGTGACCGGCCAGGCAAGGTCGAGCGTCGCGAGAGGCGCGCGGAGCTCCTGCGGCGCTTCCGCCGGCTCGGTCTTCGGCGGGGCCTGCTTCGCACCGAGCAGGCCGAACGGGTCGAGCACCCGCTCATCCGTGCCGAGGCCGATGCGCCCGAGCGGCCAGGAGGGGCGCTGCCAGGTCGTGTCGCGGCGCATCTCGGCCTCGATCTCGCCCGGGCTCATCCCCTTGTAGTAGTCCCAGGAGCGGTTGTACTCGCGCACATGATCGAGGCAGAACCAGTAGTAGTCGTTCAGGCTGCGACGCGACTTGGGCGCCCGGAACCCGCCATGCTCGGTACAGCCCGGGTGGTCGCAGCGGCGCGACAGATCGTCCGTCTGGGGGGAATCGGCCCGCGGGCGGGAGCTTCTTGGATGGGTGCGGGCGGCGCCGTTGCGCATCGGCAAGTTATGGCCATGCCCTCCGGGGCTGGCAAGGCAAGCAGGGGGATGGTTCGGAGATGACAGGACAACGCGCGGCGCGGATCAGGCAGGCGCTCGAGGCGGCACTGGCGCCGGCGACGGTCGCGGTGGTCGATGACAGCGCCCGCCATGCCGGGCATGCCGGCAACCCCGATGGCGCGGGCGAAACCCACTACACCGTGCACGCCGTCTCGCCCCGCTTCGCCGGGCAGGGGCGGGTTGCGCGGCAGAGGCTGGTGCATGATGCGCTCGCCGCCGAGTTCGCCACCGGCCTGCACGCGCTGACCCTCAAGCTCGAAACGCCAGAGGAATCCGGCGCGTCGGCCGGGGCGCGGGGCTGATTTCTCTTTCCGCCCGACTCGGTCGCGCTTCAACGTCCCATTAAATGATCTCGGTCACTCTCTGCGCACACGGAGGAGTTCCCATGGCGCGCAGCACCCTGATCAACCGCAACATCGTCGCAGAGCGTGGCCGCACCAGCATGCGGCTGGAGCCCGAGCTCTGGGACGCGCTGTCCGAAATCTGTCGGCGTGAACGGACGAGCCCGTCCGAGCTCTGCCGCCGCATCGAGAAGCTCGGCCTCAAGGGCGGCCGTACCTCGGCGATGCGGGTCTACGTGCTCCAGTACTTCCGCGCCGCGGCGACGGAGGAGGGGCATATCGCCGCCGGCCATGGCATGGCTGACCATTCGCGCCACGGCGGCAACGGTGTGCTGCGCGCCGCCTCGGTGCCGGTGTTCTACTCCGGGTCCGCCGCGGAGTAGACCTTCGGCCGGGCATAGTCCGGCCAGCGGCGGGCGACCACCGGTCCGTCCGCCGCGTAGGCGTGGCAGGAGTTGAGAAGGGGCGGCGGGCCGGCATGGGCCGCCGCCTTCCTGCGTCTGACCGAAACGAGCGTCTGGAACGCGACGGTCGCCATCGGGCCGAGCAGCTCGACGAGGTGGGTGCAGCCCTTCACCCCTCCGACCACCTCCTTCACCTTCCGGTTCCAGCCCGGGCCGATCCTCAGCCCGGCAAGGGAGGCGAAGTTCGGGGTAATGGCGGGGCAGACGGCGTAGGGCCCGTACTCGGTGTTCGCCTCGCAAGCATGCACCAGCATGTCCTCGTCCACCGTCAGGCGCATCAGCATGCCGTGCAGCGGCTCGCCCGGGCGGATGTCCCCACGGTCATCGTTCGAGAACGTGTAGGTCTTCGTGTCGGTCAGCCGGGCCTCGATGTCGAACAGCCCGTCCTCGCGGCGATAGCCTTCGATGACGATCGCGCGGGTATGGAGCTTCTCCCGCGGCGCAGGGGGGCTCAGCGGCATCGGGCTGGCTGGCGGCGGCTTCGGTTCATGCCGCGCATATGGCATGCGCGGGGCGAACCTGCCAGCCGCCAGGGTGCGACGTGTCAGGGCGCTAGGCTGGCGGCCAATCTTCCGATGTCGGCCGCCGCCTCCGAAGCGGGGTGGCGCGTCAGGAATGGAACCTGGCGCCGGATCGCCTCCGAGACCCGCACATCCCGGCGGATGACGCCGGCAAGCGGGGGGCTCAGCTTGAGGAAATTCTCGGCCGCCTTGCGCAGCGTGAGCCAGGTGCGCTCGCCCGTGGCCTGCGTGCCCGCCATGTTCACCACCACGCGCCGGTCTCCGCCCGGGCGGTCGATCGCTGCGAGCTTCAGGCAGGCATAGGCATCGGTCAGGGCCGTCGGCTCCTCCGTGGTGACGACGAGCAGCGTGTCGGCCACCGAGGCGAGGCGCCGCGCCGTACGGTCGAGCCCCGCGCCGATGTCGAGCACCACATGGTCGTAGCGCCGTGCGGCGGCGAGGCCGGCGAGGATCGTCTCGATCTGCTCAGGCACGAGCTGCGCCAGCGCGCCGGAGCCCGAGCGGCCTGCAAGAACCGAGAACCCAGCATCCGGCACCGCGGTCGCCAGCGCCTCGGCGCTTTCGCCCTTGAGCAGCCCCGAAAGGTCATGCGCGACGGCAAGGCCAATCTGCACGTCGACATTGGCGAGGCCAAGGTCGCCATCAACGAGCAGAACGCTCCCCCCCCTCTGGGCGAGGGCGTGGGAGAGGGTGATGGCGAGCCAGGTCTTGCCGACCCCGCCCTTTCCGGAGGCGATGGCGATGAGTCGCCCGGCCGGGCGGGCGAGCGGTTCGGGGATCGTGGCGGCAAGGGTCGCGACGGAGGCTGTGGCGCGCGCTGTCATGGCGGTCTGTCTCCGGTCAGGCGGCGCTGGCGCGCGCGGGGCGCGCGGAGGGAGGGGTGAGGAGCCGCGCGGCAAGGGCCTCCGCGGTTAGAGGCGCGAGACCATCGGCCGCCCCGGGCCCTGTTCCGCCCTCGGCGATGGCGAGCGCGCCGCCGATCGCCGCGGCCGGCACGGCGCCGATCCGCCGCGCGAGGTCGAGTCGGGTGGCGAGGAGGTGGCGTGCTCCTGCCTCGGCCATCGCCTCCGCGCTTTCTGCTGCCTCCATCGCGTCCATCCCTGCGGGAAGCACGAGGGCGATGGCCGCCCCCGAGGCGGCGGCCAGCGCCGCGATCTCCTCACGGTCGGCTGCGTCGAACGGGTCGAGGCCTGCGGTGTCGATCAGCGCCGGCGCCTCCCCCCGACCTTGAGCGAGCGCGCGCAGCACGGTGGCGGGGTGTGGTGCGGCGATCAGGTCGATCCCGAGAAGCCGGGTGAAGGCTGCAAGCTGCTCGACAGCGCCGGCGCGGCGGCCATCGGCGGCGATCACGCGCGGGGTCTGGCCCGCGAGCCTGAGCCTGGTCGCGAGCTTGGCGACGGTGAGCGTCTTGCCCGCGCCAGGGGGGCCGACGACGAGCAGCGCGCCACTTGGTCCGAGCGGCAGGTCCTCGAAGCGAAGCGCTTCGGCGAGGCGGGCGGCGAGGTTCGGGCCGGTGGCGAGCGCGGCGCGGAGCCCCTCGGGAAGCCCGTGCGCGGCGAGCGCCTGCTCGACGGCGTGGTCGCGCGGCGGCGCGGCGACGGGGGCGGGCGCCACCGGAACGACCGGCGCGATCTCCTCCTCCGGCTCGGTCGCTGCCGTGAGTTCCACACCGTCCGCGACGCGGCGCGTGCCGAGCATCAGCGCGTCGGGTCCGAGCTCTGCGCGGGCGGCAGACATCGCCGCGGCAACGGTGCGGGCGCGGAAGGTGCGGATGCGCATGGCTCAGATGCTCCCCACCGTACGGATGCGCGCCCGCGGATGGATCTCCGCCTGGCTCAGCACCGTCGTTGCGGCGCGGAACCGTTCCACCACCGCGCGCACATGCGGGCGGATCGTGGGGCCGACGAGCAGCACTGCGGCCTCGCCGGAGTTCGCCGCGCGGTCCATCGCGTCGCGGAGCCTGGTCATGAAGTCGGTAAGCCTGGTGGGCTGCATGGCGAGCTGGCGGTCCTCCGACGGGCCGGTCAGCGCCTCGGCGAAGGCGCGCTCCCAGTCTGGCGAGAGGGTGACGAGCGGGATGTAGCCGTTCGGGCTCGTGTGCTGCTCGCTGATCTGGCGGGCGAGCCGGATGCGCACCTGCGCGACGATGCCGCCGACCCCGCGCGCACCGGCCGCGAGCGCATCGGCGATGCCTTCGAGAATCGTGGGCAGGTCGCGGATCGAGACGCGCTCTGCGAGCAGCGCCTGCAGTACGCGCTGCACGCCTGCGGTGTTGATCTGCGCGGGGATCAGGTCGGCCACCAGCTTCTGGTGCTCGCGCGGCAGCTCGTCGAGCAGCTTCTGCGTTTCGGCGAAGGAGAGGAGCTCCGCCATCTGGTCGCGTACCAGCTCTGTCAGGTGCGTGGTGATGACGGAGGCCGGATCGACCACCGTGTAGCCGCGCGCGGCCGCCTCCTCGCTCATCGTCTCGTCGATCCAGGCGGCGGGAATGCCGAAGGCAGGCTCGGTCGTCTTCTCGCCAGGCAGCGCGACGGGCGCGCCGGTCGGGTCCATCGCCATCAGCATGCCGGGGCGGACCTCGGCGCGGCCGGCCTCGAGTTCCTTGATGCGCACGCAATAGGTGGAGGGCAGAAGCTGGACGTTGTCCTGGATGCGCACCGGCGGCAGCAGGAAGCCCATCTCGGAGGCGAGCGCGCGGCGGAGCGCGCGGATCTGCTCGGTCAGCCGCGCGCCGCCCTCGGCAGTGGCGAGGCCAAGGAGCGCATAGCCGAGCTCGAGCCGCACGGCATCGATGCGCAGCGCCGCGGCGGGCGAGTCCTCGACGGGCGGGGCGGCGAGCGCCTCCATCTCGGCCGCGAGCGCGTCCTGGTCCGGCGCCTTGCCGGCATCGCGCCGCGCCCAGGCGGCCGCGCCGGCAATGCCTGCGAGCGCGAGAAAGGGCAACATCGGGATGCCTGGCATCAGCGCGATCACCGCTGCTGCGCCGGAAGCCATGGCGAGTGGCTTGGGGCTGCCGGCGAGCTCGCGCAGCAGCGCCTCGTCCGTCGTGCCGTCCACGCCGGCCTTGGTGACGACGATGCCCGCGGCGGTGGAGGTAATCAGCGCGGGGATCTGGCTCACCAGCCCGTCGCCGATCGTCAGCAGGGAGAACGCGGTGATCGCCGCGCCGAAGCCCATCCCCTCGCGGCTGACACCGATCGCGAGCCCACCGATGAGGTTGATGATGGTGATGATCAGCCCGGCGACCGCGTCGCCCTTGACGAACTTCGCGGCACCATCCATCGCGCCGAAGAAGGCGCTTTCCTCCTCGAGCTCCTTGCGCCGCTTCTTCGCTCCCGCCTCGTCGATCAGCCCAGCGGAGAGATCGGCGTCGATCGCCATCTGCTTGCCGGGCATCGCATCGAGGCTGAACCGCGCAGCGACCTCGGCGATGCGGCCCGAGCCCTTGGTGATGACGACGAAGTTCACGAGCACGAGGATCGCGAACACGATCAGGCCGATCACCACGTCGCCGCCCATCAGGAATCCGCCGAAGGCGGCGATCACCGCGCCTGCGGCCTGCGGGCCTTCGTGGCCGTGCGCCAGGATCAGGCGCGTCGAGGCCAGGTTGAGGCCGAGGCGCAGAAGCGTGGTGATGAGCAGAAGCGTCGGGAACGAGGTGAAGTCGAGCGGCCGGCGCATGAACATCGCCGTCATCAGCACCAGCACCGAGGACGTGATCGAGAGCGCGAGGCCGAAATCGAGGAGGAGATGCGGCAGCGGAACGACAAGGATGACGATGAGCATCGCCACCCCGATCGCCATCAGCACATCCGGTGCCGGTACCGCGCGGCCGAGCCGCGCGCCCCAGCCAGGCCCGGCCACCTCCACGCTTCCCTCCGCCATCTGCCCGGCTCCGGTCAGGCCAGGACGCGGTCAGCCTGCGCGGGCGGCGGCACCCTCACGCCCGCCGAGGAGTAGTCACGCAGCTTGTTGCGCAGCGTGCGGATCGAGATGCCGAGGATGGTCGCGGCATGCGTTCGGTTGCCGAGGCAGTGGGTGAGCGTCTCGAGGATCAGGTCGCGCTCGACATCGGCCACGGTGCGACCGACGAGCGCGCCGACCGGCGCCCCCGCGGATGCGGCCGCGCCGCTGTACTCGCGCTGCTTCGCTGCCGCCGCGGCCGCGGCCGGGACGAGGTGCTGCGCCGCGTGGTCGGTCGCGGGCGTGGCGCCGCCGAGCTCGATCGCATCGACATCGATCACGTCGCCTGCCGCGAGCAGGACCGCGCGGTGGATCGTGTTCTCGAGCTCGCGCACGTTGCCGCGCCAGGAATGCGCCTCGAGCATCGCCATCGCCTCGGGCGAGATCTGCCGCCCAGGAAGGCCGTTCACCTCGGCGTACTTGCGGGAGAAGTACTCGGCGAGCGGGGCGATGTCGCCCGGCCGCTCGCGCAGGCTCGGCACGTTCATGTTGATGACGTTGAGGCGGAAATAGAGGTCCTCGCGGAACGTCCCCTTGCGCACCTCGGTGAGCAGGTCGCGGTTCGTGGTCGCGATCAGACGGACGTTGATCTTCACCGGCTCGGCGCCGCCGAGCCGGTCGACCTCGCGCTCCTGGATGGCGCGCAGGAGCTTCGCCTGCAGCCGCACATCCATCTCCGAGATCTCATCGAGCAGGAGCGTGCCGCCATGGGCCGCCTCGAACTTGCCGATGCGGCGCGCGACGGCGCCGGAGAAGGCGCCCTTCTCGTGGCCGAACAGTTCGCTCTCGAGCAGGTTGTCTGGGATCGCGGCACAGTTCAGCGCCACGAACGG
This sequence comes from Elioraea rosea, assembly GCF_007644105.1. GTDB lineage: Bacteria > Pseudomonadota > Alphaproteobacteria > Acetobacterales > Acetobacteraceae > Elioraea_A > Elioraea_A rosea. The sequence goes on from NZ_VFAC01000003.1 coordinate 243,410, forward strand.
CCCGCCGGCGCGGCGGCTCTTGCGGTGGATGTGGCGTGCCAGCACCTCCTTGCCCGTGCCGCTCTCGCCGGCGATGAGCACCGAGGCCTCGGAGGCGGCGACCTGCTCGGCGCGCTTGATCGCTGCCTTCATCACCGGGTCGCGGTGGATCAGCGCATGCCCGTCCGAGCCCACCGCCTCGAGGATGGCGGCGATCAGGTCGGCATCGGGGGGGAGGGGGAGGTATTCGCGCGCACCGGCCCGGATGGCGGCGACTGCGAGGTCGGCGTCGTTGCCGATCCCGCAGGCGATCACGGGGGTGGCGATGCGCTCGCCCGCCATGGAGCGGACGAGGGTGGCGACGTCGAGGCGAACGTCGCAGAGAACGAGGTCGGTGCCCGTTCCCGCACGCAGCATCGCGAGCGCGGGCAGAACGTCATCCGCCTGGTTCAGCTTCGCGCCGCGGGCGATAGCGATGCGCCCGGCTTGTCCAAGTTCGGCCGAGAGCGAGCCGATGATCAGGATCCGCATCCTGCGTCCCTCCTGCTACGTGCGGCCTCAGGCGCCGCGATCAGCCTTCACGATTTCCGTCATGGTCACGCCGAGGCGGTTGTCGTCGACCATGACCACCTCGCCGCGCGCGACGAGCCGGTTGTTCACGTAGATGTCGATGGCCTCGCCGAGCTTGCGGTCGAGTTCCACAACCGCCCCGCGGCCGAGCTTCAGAAGCTGGCTCACCTGCATCGTGCTCCGGCCGAGCACGGCCGAGACCTGGACGGGGATGTCGTAGACGGCCTCGAGCTCGCGCGCGGGGCGCCCGCCGCCGAGCTCGCCGTCCGCGAGCGCGACGTCCGTCCCACCCGAAAGGTCATCGAGCGGAATGCCCGCTCCCTGAACCGCCTGGCCCTGTTCAGCCGACATCGTTCATCTCCTGCTCCGCCTCGTCCTTCGCCCCGGCAAGGCCGAGGCGCTGCAACACATCCCGCGCTGCCGCCGCGAGCGCCGCGGGGTCGCGCCGCGCCTCGCCGCCTGGCCAGCTCACGCGCATCTCGCCCGCGACCATCCCGTCGGTCGGGATCACGTCGAGCCGTCCGGAGAAATCCGCCGCCGCCGCCGCCGCCTCGAGCCGCGGCGCGAGCTGGCGCGCAAGCTCGGGCGGCAGGCGGATGGCGATGCGATCGACGCCGGAAAGCCGCGCCAGAAGCTTCTCGGCGAGCTCGGCGCAGCCAGGCAGCGCATGCGCCGCCGCGGCAACGGGAAGGGCAGCGGCGACGAGGTCGAGCGTCGTGGCGGCGATCGCGCCGGCGGCACGCTCCGCGGCGAGCTGCGCCTCGCGAC
>NZ_VFAC01000030.1 GCF_007644105.1 Elioraea rosea
CGTGCGGCCCGCCGGGCCCGAAGGCGCGCACGATGCCGTCGCTGACCACCGGCGCGGCGGCGCGCGCGTCACGCCCCCGCGCCGCACCGGCGAGCAGCAGGGCGAGGGCCGATGCGCCGATCCCGCGCCGCGTCCCATGCAGCAATCCGTTCGTCATGTGTTTCTCCTTCGACCGGTGCCCGGCTCGCGGCCGGCACGCGACGTTGGACGCGATGCGCGAGCGCTTATTCCGCAGCCGTTGCCTCTCGTGCGGCCGCACGGGGCGCGAGATGCGGGCACGATCCAGCCATCCTGCGCGCAGCCCCGCCGCACAGGAGGCGGCATCACCGATGCGTGATGACACGACGCCCTCGCCGCCGCGTGTAAAGAGCCAAGCCGCCAGGGGAATAAACTGCGCCCCGTGGCGTCGCATGCCTGAAGGATCCCGGAGATGAGTCGATGATGTCCGATCAGGCCCGGCTTAGACGCAGTCCGCGATGCCCTGTGGCGGGTGTCGCCGAATGACCTGGCGGTACCGCCATGACGCTGCAATCGACGCGGTGATCCCAGCGCTGCGCCGCTTCGCCTACGGCCTGACGCGGAATCAGCACGCGGCCGACGACCTGGTCCAGGACTGCTTGCTGCAGGCGCTGACGGCGACGCTGCCGCTGCGCCGCGAAGCCAGCCTGAAGCCCTGGTTGTTCAGCATCCTCTACCGGCGCTTCGTCTCCGACCACCGCCGCGCCGTGCGCCGCGGCGGCGAGACCAGCTATCAGGAAGAGGTGCATGCGCCGCCCTCGCCGCCCGGCCACGATGCGCCGCTGCTGCGGCGCGACCTCGTCGCCGCGCTCGCGCAGTTGCCGGAGGAGCAGCGCGCCCTGCTGCTGCTCGTGGGGGTGGAGGAGATGAGCTACAGGGACGCCGCGGACCTGCTAGGCATACCGATCGGGACCGTGATGTCGCGCCTTGCGCGCGGGCGTTCGACGCTGCGTTCCCTGATGGAGGGTCGGGTCGTCCCGATGCGTCGCCATGGCTGACCCGCGGCCGCTCGGGGAGGACGACCTGCAGGCCTTCGTCGACGGGCGCGCCGATGCCGAGGCCGCGGCGCGCGTCCAGGCCTATCTCGCGGACCGCCCGGAGGTTGCCGCGCGCGTCGCGGCGATGGCCGGCGACCGCGCCGCGCTGAAGGAGGCGTTGCGACCCATCGCGGAGGAGCCGGTGCCGGCGCGGCTGCGCGTCTCCGTGGTGCGCGCGGCGCAGCGAGAGAGGGTGCCGCGCAGGACCGGCCAGCTCACCGCCATCGCCGCCGCCTCGCTCGTCCTCGGCCTGATCGGCGGGTGGCATGGCCGCGGGCTGCTGCCGCTCCCAGCGGGCGAGATGCGGGCGGAGGCGCCGATGGGCGATGCGGTCGCGGCCTATCGCGTCTTCGCCGCCGCGGGGCAGGTCGCGGCCGGGAACGGCCAGCCGGAGTTGGCGCGGGCGCTCGTGGAGCTCTCGGCGCGGGCCGGGCAGGCCGTGTCGCCGCCGGACTTCTCCGACCTCGGCCTCAGCCTGGTCGAGGGGCGGAAGCTCGCGACTGAGGACGGCTCGGCGGTGCTGCTGATCTACGCGGACGGAGAGGGCCGCCGCGTGACGCTCTACATCCGGCCGGACAGCGCCGGGCGCTCGGGTGGCGGGCAGCGCCTCGATGGCGGCGTGCGAACGCGCTACTGGTTCCGCTCCGGCCTTGGTATCGCGCTAAGCGCACCAGGCGAACGCGACGACCTCATCGACCGAGCCGACCTGTTTCAGCAGCGCCTATGAACCGCGACACAACCCGATGCGCCTCTTGCTCGGCTGCGATGAAATGCGGACGTGCCCAGGCGCGTGCAAAAACGTGTTGAACGTGGGCGCTGTCCGCCTTGAGATAAGCGGCGCGCTGTACGCGACGAGACCCCGCCTAAGGCCCCTTTGGCGCACCTCCTGCCAATCGTCCGGCGTGGTTCGTTTCGAGGCTGATCCCTCCGTCGCGGAAAATCTCGCTATCGCTTCCAATTGTGGCTCGAGGGCAGGGTGCCATCGCACGCCAAGCCATGTTGTCGCCACCGCACGCGGATGCGGGGTGAGCGCTGTGATCCGGCGTGTTGGTTTACCAGTCACCGTCCTTGGGGCTCAAGCAACAGCCGGTACCCCCGAAACGCAGAAAGGCCCGCCCAGGGCTTTCCTGGACGGGCCGATGCGCGAGAACGGGGGACGCGAGGCTCACGGCAGTCGAAGCAGTACCCCCCGAATGCGCCCCAGCGGCGCTGATGAGCGCACGCGCGACGGGATCGCTGGGCGCGATGCCTTGCTGCACCATGATGAGGTCGGCGAGCGCGGCGCGGTTCGCAGGATCGAATATGAGCGCGACGATCGCCTCCCATACTCCCGCGGCGGCGAGGGGCTCTGCCACACCGAGAGCGGCACGAGAGCTGTGGGCGGAGGTGCTCGATGGTTAAGCTTCTTCGGCGAAGCCTGTCCGCACGCTGTCGTGCGGCATGCGACAAACGGTCGCGCTCGCGCTCGTTATCGGCCTTCTCCGACTCGGTACGAACCAATTCCTGACCCCTATTCCGGCGGTTGCGCCCCGCCGCTTCGGCGATCTCGGCCTGGGAAGTTGCCGATCTAGGCTCCATTCCGGTGTTTATTCAATCGACAGCGTCGAGAAGGATGTTCACCCGCGGGTCGTGGCTGATCGGTGGGCCTGCTGTCCGCCCGGCCAGCAGCAAAAAGATCGGACTACGCAGCGGCCTCGTCGACTCGGAAGCGCACAGGAGTTGGCCCGCGGCTCGGTCCATTAGCCAACATCTGACACTTTTCAATCGATCCGCGAGTAGAAGGGCGTACTTCGCGCCTTGCGAGTGCCGCTCGCGGAGCGCCGCATGGGCTTGAGCGCCTGTAGCCACAACAGCGCTGCGGCGCCCCGGGATTAGCGGTCGCGCGCCGTACCGCCATACAGCCGACCGGCGGTGGTGCAGTTCGTGCGCATCGAACCGGGCAATGCTGCCCGCGGAGGGTCAAAGGGCGACCGTTGGCGAACCGTCGATGATTGGTAGAAGGAATTTTTTAATCATTATTGCACACAATTGACTGCGGCGGGCGGGAGTTCCGGTCGCCATCACACAGCAAGGAGCAGAAAGCCGATGACCAAGCGTATTCGCCTTCCCGCTACGTCTAACGACTCCGGCAAGGTTCGTCTGGGTGGCATCATAAACCCAGTTCTGCGCAGTGTGTCCGACGCTGGGAAGGTCCGCTTGGGCGGCATCGCCCCGATCGTCTGACATCGGTTTGCGGCTCGCCGTGCTGCTTTGGCATGGCGAGCCGCTTCGGCATTTAAGCAAGGCCGCAGGTCCGCTGCTGACAGCACGACCTCCGGATCTGCTTCCGCGGCTGATTTGGGTTCACGCAACCCGATCGTTTGGCGCAAAGCCCGGCTGGACTGTGGTCCTGTCTGAGAGCGCGCAGCGGTTCGCGGGATGAAACACAGGCGCGAAGATCGCCCACAGACGCCCGCAGCCTTCAGGCGCTTGGCGAACAGCGCGAGCTGACGACCGCGTCAGGCGGCGGCGCTAGCTCGGCGTAGAGCTAGATCGTTGCATCGCACGCCGCCGCCTCTGCAGCCAGCAGCGCCCTATCCATGCCGCTGAGCACGAGCACCGAGAGCCGCTCCGGATCGTCCCAGCGAAGGACGATGCCGCAGTGTCGAGATCTGACGGCACCAGCATGGCGGATCACACTCGGACCTTTGTGGTGCCATCATCGCAATTTCCTTAGTCGGGGTTTCGCTTCACTTCGCGCCCAGGCGGAGCGACGTGTTGGGGGCGCAGATTAAGATCGATGCGGACTAATCGGGCGGAGCGGGTGGTGTTAACCAGCACCTGAGCCTCGAGGAGTTCCTGACAGTGAAGGCTGCATTCGACGCGCAGGTGGGCGAGCTTCAGGCGATGAGCGCCAACCACTTCGGCAACGACCCCGAGTGGGTGCTGTGGGGCCATGCGGCGACGCTGGCCGACTGGAACCGATCGCTTCGCGAGGGACGTGCTGACGCTCGAGATCGATTACGGCTTTCGCGGTTTTACGATCCCTCCTGGCCGGGCTCGAGGCGTTCGGCGTTGAGGAGGAGTGCGACGCCCGTCCGCGCGACCAGCGGCTGGGCGTCGACGCGGCGCTCAGCGAAGCGCCGGAGAACACGGAACCCGATCCGGTGTGGGACAAACGACGACCATGCCCGGCTCTGCCGCGACCTGCAGGCGAGCGGCAAGGTTAGGCATCGTCCTCATGTGCCTCCGGCCATCCGAAATAGGCCATCACGCCATCGCCGAGAAACAGAGCGACGTGTCCCCCTCTGCGCGTACACATGCCGCCACGGCCGCGTGCTAATCTGCGACGCCTATGGCTAGATCCTCTGGACCGATGCGCACGGCCTTTGGCGTGAATCCGACAAGCTCGCAGAACATCACCGTGACTTGGCGCCGCTCGCCTTCGCCAAGCGTTGCTTGGGCTTGCCGGTATTCGTTCCCGGATCCAATCCGCCACGGATTGCCTTGACCGATTCGAGCATGCGGCGGCGGTGACCAACAGAACTTACGCCAAGATCTCTCATGTCTTCCGTGGTCAGCAGAACCGGGAGAGCCTTCAACAGAAATCTTTAGGCCCGGGGAGATTCACAATTATCGATATGCTGGGGCACCCGCCTATGCGAGCTCCGCCCAGATTTCGCCACACGAAGTGTAGGTTTTCTGCGGCTTTCCGGCTGGCGGGTAAATCACGCAAGTAGGCAGGTTCAGAGAGAAAGAGGCGGGAGGGCGATTTTCGGCGCTCGTTTCCGACTTCGCATCCGCCAGTCGCAGCGCCAAACCCGCGGAAAACCTGCGCCCCAGGACGGGGGCCTTAGGGAGCGAGAGAGTTTGCGGTGCGAAGAGGTGGCGTAGCAAAGGGAACCGAGTTTGGAACGTCTACCGTCCTTACCGTTAGAAAAAGGGGTAGCCGGTCGCCAGGCTCGCGCTTGTTGACGTCTTGCAGCGTTCGGCTTCATCCTAACGGCAAGGGGCCTTCCGCGATCGCCCCGTAAGGCTTCGGCTCAAGAATCGCGTCCACGCTTCCGTAATCCGGACGGACAGTGAGGGGCGTGTCGTGCCGAGTCCCGATCTCATCGCCATCGTGCAATGGACACGCGTCGCGGTAACCGCCGACGCACCCATCGTTGCCAACGTCCGAACGGACGAAGACCTCGCCAAGAATGTGCGCAGCCTGCCCATCGCGGTCCGTGGCCATGTGTTGGCGGGTCCCTTGTGGGGTGCCGTCACCGCCGCGGCAGGGCTGCCGCGGTGCTTTGCGATTGGCCAATGAGCGAGGCGGGCGCAGTGCCGCGACACGCGGCGGAGTGGCGGCATGCGATCCGCCCCGTGGTCTGGGCGCGCGGCCTGCGCGACTTCGGCGATGGCTTAGTCGCCGTGGTGCTGCCAGCCTATCTCGTGACGCTTGGCTTCGGCGCGCGCGAGGTCGGGGCGGTCGCCACCATCGCGTTGTTCGGCTCGGCACTGATGACGCTGGGCGTCGGCGTTCTCGGCACGCGCGTGGATCCGCGCAGCCTTCTTATTGCGGCAGCGGCGCTGATGATCGGAACGGGTCTTGGCTTTGCGGCGGCTGCAGGCTTCGCGCTGCTCGCCGCATTCGCCCTTTTCGGGACCATTAACCCCTCCGCCGGCAGCGTCAGTGTCTTTGCGCCGCTCGAACAGGTCGTGCTGACCTCGGCTGCGCCGGATGCGCGGCGCACGGCGGTCTTTGCGCAATACAGCCTTGTCGGTGCGCTCGCAGCCGCTACCGGTGCGTTGGCGGCGGCGGGGCCGGATGCGTTGGTCGGCCTTGGTTTCGGCGAACGCGACGCCATGCGGGCAGTCTTCCTGCTCTACGCGATGATTGGGCTCGCCTGTCTGTTTGCCTATCGCACGCTAGAACCAGTCCCGGCGGAGGCGCTGCGAATGGACCACGCGCCGCTGGGGCCGTCGCGGAGCATCGTCCTGAAACTCGCCGCCCTGTTCAGCGTCGACAGTTTTGCCGGCGGCCTTGCGGTGCAGGCTCTTCTCGCCTTGTGGCTGTTCGAGCGCTTCAACCTCTCGCTGGCGCAGGCAGGTGTGTTCTTCTTCTGGTCGGGCGTGCTGTCGGCCTTCTCCTTTCCTGTCGCGGCTTGGCTCGCGGCGCGGATTGGGCTGATCAACACCATGGTTCTGACTCACATCCCGTCGAGCCTTTGCCTCATCGCGGCAATGTTCGCGCCCGGTGTCGAATGGGCGCTCGGCCTGCTGCTGCTGCGGGCGGCGCTGTCGCAGATGGATGTGCCGACGCGGACCTCCTATGTCATGGCTGTCGTTACGCCACAGGAGCGCACCGCGGCGGCAAGCTTCACAAGTGTGCCGCGCAGCCTTGCGGCCGCGGCCGGGCCTGCAATTTCGGGAGCAGTCTTTGCCGCGGGATGGCATGCGGCCCCTTTCATCGTCTGCGGTCTGCTTAAGGTAGCCTATGATCTCGCGCTGCTCTGGGCCTTCCGCCACATCCGGCCGCCGGAGGAGCATGCACGGGGCTGAAAAACTGCATCACAACCGAGGCCACGGTTGGGCCAAACAGCTACTCCCAGCGGAGCGCAAGGCACCGAGGACGTCGGGAAGCTTACGTCCTCGACCCAAGACACAATCACTCCTTGGGGCTGGGCGGGCGCCCTACTCCTGCGGAGCGCGAGCGATGCTCGCCCGCCGCAGCATCCCGCCCGCGCGTGTGTGGCCGCTATTCCCATTCGTCGACGGTAACGGCGTCTCCTCACCGGAAATGCCCTCCAGGATTGGACAGTCCGGTCGATGGTCGCCGTGGCAGGCGGTGGCCAGTTGCCGCAGCGTGTTGGCCATCGCGTGCAGGGCCTTCGCCTTGTCTTCGATGGCCGCTACATGCGCCATGGCGAGGCGCTTCACCTCGGCGCTGGCCCGCGCCCGGTCGCGCCAGAGGCTGGGCAGCTCCTCGATCTCCGCCAGTGGGAAGCCGAGATCGCGGGCGTTGCGGATGAAGCGCAGCGCGTGCACGTCGTCGGGGCGGTAGACGCGGTAGCCGCTCTCTGTCCGCGGTGCCGCGGGCAGCAGGCCGTTCGCCTCGTAGTGGCGGATCATCTTGACCGAGACGCTCGAGGCCTTCCCTGCTTCGCCGATATTCATCACGCACCCTCCCGCCCGGTGGCCGCGGCGGGTTGGAACCGCCGCAGCCGGAGTGCATTCGCCAGCACGAAAACACTGCTGAGCCCCATCGCGCCCGCCGCCAGCATGGGCGAGAGCAGCGTGCCGCCGAAGGGCCAGAGTGCGCCAGCGGCGACCGGGATCAGCGCAACATTGTAGGCGAAGGCCCAGAACAGGTTCTGCCGGATGTTCGCCATGGTGGCCCGGCTGATCCCGAAGGCCGTCGCTACCGCGCCGAGGTCGCCCGACATCAGCACCACATCAGCGCTCTCGAGCGCGATGTCGGTACCGGTGCCGACCGCGAGGCCGACATCGGCGGCGGCGAGCGCGGGCGCGTCGTTGATGCCATCGCCAACGAAGGCAACCTTCCGCCCGCCCTCGCGCAGGCCTTGCACGGCGGCGACCTTGCCGTCCGGCAGCACCTCGGCGACCACCTCTTCGATGCCGAGCCCCCGCGCTATCGCCTCCACCGTGCGGCGGTTGTCGCCCGTCACCATGGCGATGCGCAGCCCGTGCGCCCTGAGCGCGGCGAGGGCCGCCGGCGTTCCCGGCTTGACCGGATCGGCCACCGCGAGCGCCGCGACCAGCCGCCCGTCCACCGCAGCGTAGAGCGGCGTGCGGCCCTGGTCCGCAAGCGTAGCCGCAGTGGTGGCGAAGGGCACGACGTCGAGGCCGAGCCGAGCCATGTAGCGGTCTGCGCCGACGGCGACGCGCCGCCGGTCCACCAGTGCCGTGGCGCCGTAGCCGGGAACGGCCTCGAAGCCGGTCGCCTCGGGCAGAACCAAGCCGCGCGTCCGCGCCGCGGTGACGATGGCCTGCGCGACGGGGTGCTCGGACTGCGCCTCGACCGCGGCGACCAGCGACAGGATCGTGGCCTCATCCTCGCCGGGCACCACCGCGAGATCGGTCAGCGTCGGACGTCCTTCCGTGAGCGTGCCGGTCTTGTCGAGGGCGACGACCTCGACGTCCCGCAGCGCCTGCAGCGCCTCGCCCTTGCGGAACAGCACGCCAAGCTCCGCCGCCCGGCCGGTGCCGACCATGATCGACGTCGGCGTCGCCAGGCCCATGGCGCAGGGGCAGGCGATGATCAGCACCGCGACCGCGTTCACCAGCGCGAAGGCGAGCGCCGGATCCGATCCGAACACCAGCCACACGCCGAAGGTCAGCGCCGCGATGGCGAGCACCGCCGGCACGAACCACATGGTCACGCGGTCGACCAGCGCCTGGATCGGCAGCTTCGATCCCTGCGCCTGCTCGACCATGCGCACGATCTGCGAGAGCACCGTCTCCCCGCCCACGGCGGTGGCGCGGAAGCGGAAGGCGCCGGTGCCGTTCACCGTGCCGCCAGTCACCTGCGCGCCTGCGGTCTTCTCCACCGGGACGGGCTCGCCGGTGATCATCGCCTCATCGACGAAGGAGGCACCCTCGGTCACCTCGCCATCGGCGGGAATGCGCTCGCCCGGCCGGACGAGCACGATGTCGCCGGCGATCAGCTGCGCGGCGGGGATCTCCTGCTCCGCCCCGTCGCGCAGCACGCGCGCGGTGGGCGGCTGCAGGCCCATCAGCCGACGGATCGCCTCGGAGGTGCGGCCCTTGCTCCGCGCCTCGAGCCAGCGTCCGAGCAGGATCAGCGTCACGATCACCGCCGCCGCCTCGAAGAAGACGTGCCTCGCACCGGCTGGCAGCAAGGCGGGGGCGAAGGTCGCAACGGTCGAGTAGGCGAAGGCAGCACCGGTGCCGAGCGCGACGAGCGAATTCATGTCCGGCGCGCCGCGCAGCAGCGCACGCCAGCCCTTGGTCTGGAAGCGCAGGCCAGGGACGAACATCACCAGCGCGGCAAGCACAAACTGGATCTTCCAGCTCAGCGCAAAGCCGATGCTGTCGCGGATGGCGTGGTGGACGGCCATCGACAGATGGGCCCCCATCTCCAGCACCATCAGCGGCAGGGTCAGCAGCGCGGCGAGGCCGAGGCTGCGTGCGAGGCCGCGGATCTCGGCAGCGCGCGCGGCGCGCTCGCGGTCGCCGCGGTCGACCGGGGCCTCCGCGCCGATGCGCTGGGCGCCGTAGGCGGCGTCGCGCACGGCCTCGATCAGCGCCGGGACGGTGACGGTGGGCAGGTGCGTCACGCGTGCACGGTTGGTCGCGAGGTTCACCGCGGCCTCCGTCACGCCGGGCACGGCCTTCAGCGAGCGCTCGACGCGGCCGACGCAGGAGGCGCAGGTCATGCCCTCCACGGCGAGGTCGGTCGCCTCGGTACCCACGCCGTAGCCGGCCTAGCTGACGGCGCCGAGCACCGCCGCGAGAGCCGGGGTGCCGTCGAAGCGGACCTCGGCCCGCTCGGTCGCGAGGTTCACGGCGGCGGCGGCCACGCCGGGCACGGCCGCGATGGCCCGCTCGACGCGGCGAACGCAGGAGGCACAGGTCATGCCCTCGATCGGGACCGAGAGCGTGGCGTCCGGCGAAGCGGAGGTGGACGCCGGGAGCGCGGGCATCCACTCCGTGATGTTAGTGTCGGGGGCCATCGCGGTTGCTCCTGCCTCAGGCCCGGGGGGTGTTGGCGTAGCCGGCGGCGGCGATGGCGGCGGAGAGGCTTGCCGCGCTCGCGCTCGAGGTCACGCTGATGCTGTGCGTGGCGAGGGTCGCCTGGACCTTTGCCACGGGATCGACCGACTGCACGGCCTGCGTGATCGTCTTCACGCAGTGGCCGCAGGTCATGTCGGGAACGTCGAAGTGCTGCATGGTTGTCTCCTGTCGCAGCGTTGCGGGAGACAGGACCTCTAGACCCTCCCATCGTTGGAGGGTCAAGCGGCAGTTCCACTGCTTGGCCTACAGCAACACTTTGTCACAACCAGGCAACGCGATGGTTGGGCACGCTCGTCACAGTCCGCAGCTCGCGGCTTCGGCTCAAGGAGGTCCTATGCGCAGGATGATCGCTGTTCTGACACTTCTTCTCTCGATCCCGGCCATCGCCGATGCCCAATCGCCCTATGCCGGAATGGTGGACCGGCCCATCCGGGCGCTTTCGGACGAGCAGCAGGCGGACCTCCTGGCGGGGCGCGGCATGGGGCTGGCACTTGCCGCCGAACTGAACGGCTGGCCGGGCCCGTTGCATGGGCTCGAGCTTGCCGATCGACTTGCCCTGACCGACGCGCAACGCGACAGTACCGAGAGGCTCGCTGCTGCCATGCGCGAGAGGGCCAGCACGATCGGTGCTCGGATCGTCGAAGAAGAGCGGGTGCTGGACGCGTTGTTCCGTGAACGCCGCATCACAGAAGCCGAACTCGATAGACGTACCGCGATCATCGGCATGCTGCAGGGCGAACTTCGCAACGCTCATCTGCGTACGCACGTCGAACAGGCAGCCCTACTGACGCAGGCGCAGATGGAGGCCTACGATCACCTTCGGGGGTATCGTGGTACCCCGGCGGCAGGACCGCATCGACGCCACCGACGGCACTGACGAACGAAGATACAGGGAACCAGGCATGGAACCCCTGCGCGAGCCGTCCGATGCACTCGCTCCCGAGGCGCACATCCTCGTCGTCGAGGACGACGGCGAAATGCGTGTGCTCATCGCGAAGTTCCTCCGCCAAAACGGCTTTCGGGTTACCGGCGTGCGCGACGGGCGTGAGATGTGGGAGACGCTCACGAACGCAACAGTCGATCTTGTGCTGCTCGATGTCATGCTGCCTGGCACGTCCGGACTCGATCTCTGCCGCGCACTGCGCGCGCGCTCGGGCGTACCGATCATCATGGTCACCGCGCGTGGGGAGGAGACCGATAGGGTCGTGGGGCTGGAACTCGGCGCGGATGACTACATTCCGAAACCTTTCGGACGCGCGGAGCTGCTAGCCCGCATTCGCGCCCTGTTGCGGCGGTCGCGCGGCGCAGGCGGAGAGCCTGTGGCTGGAGCGAGGGGTGATCACCTTGTGTTCGGTGGCTGGACGTTGGATGCGCGCCGGCGTGAGCTCACCTCGCCCGATGGTGTCTCGACGGACCTGTCCGGAGGCGAGTACGAGCTTCTCCTTGCATTCTGCGAGCACTCACAGCGCGTCCTCAGCCGTGACCAACTGCTCGACCTCGCGCGCAATCGCGTCGTCAGCCATGGCACCGAGCGTGCAGTCGACGTGATGGTCAGCCGCCTGCGCCGGAAGCTGGAGCCGACCGACGACAGCCCGAGCATCATCAAGACGGTGAGGGGCGCAGGCTACATGCTCGTGCCGCAGGTCAGGCGGCTGGCATGAGCGGTAGCGAGAGCCGGTCGTTCATCGTCTCCAGCATTGCCGCGAGCGGGGTGCAAACAAGCCTGCCGCGCCGCGTGTGGTCACGCCTGGTGCCCGACACCCTGGCCGGGCGGATCATGGGTGTGCTCTTCGCTGGCCTGATGCTGTTCCATCTCGGAAGCCTCTGGCTGCACCAGGTCGGCACAGAGGCCTTGGTCGGCACCGGCCGCGAGGAGCAACTCGCTGAACGTCTCGTGGCAGGCAAGCGCCTCGTCTCCGAACAGCCTCCCGAGGAACGCGACAGGGCAGCGCATGCGCTCTCATCCGCCAGCCTGGACATGCACTGGACGGCAAGCCCAACGGTGCGCCTTTCGGCAGAGACAAGTCAGCGCATCGAGGCCGTTCGGGCACGGCTGGCTGAGCGGGCCCCCGAACTCGTCGGCTCCGGTCTGCGCGTCGGCTACGCGGAGGAGGCATCCCACGTCACGCCGCACCTTCTCGTTGGTGCCATTCCGCTCTCCGACGGCACGTGGCTGAACTTCTCAGCCGCCCTGTTCCGCCCTGTCGCGTCGCAACATGGAACGCTGCTTTCAACGACCGCGATGGCCATCGGCATCCTCATCCTGGGTGTCGTCGTGGTGCGGCTCATCGGCCGGCCGCTGCGTGCATTGTCGGATGCGGCCGACAGCATCGGCGGGACGGCAGGGGCCGTCCGCGTGCCGGAGGAAGGGCCCCACGAGGTGCGCCACGCAGCACGTGCGTTCAACAGGATGCAGGCCCGTATCGATCGCCTGATCGCCGACCGCACACAGGCACTGGCGGCGGTCAGCCACGACCTTAGGACGCCGATCGCACGGCTTCGGCTGCGTGCGGGATTCGTGGATGATCCCGATGCACAGCAGTCGATCGATAGGGATCTCGATGAGATGGAGGCGATGATCGATGCCACGCTCGCCTACCTCCGCGGCGAAACGGAGGCGGAGCTTCGACGGCCGGTCGATCTCGTTGCTACTCTCCAAACGCTCTGTCACGAAGCAACCGATTCCGGTGCACGCGCTGGGTTCGAGGGGCCATCACAGCTCCGGCTCATCTGCCGTCCGCTTGCGATGAAGCGCGCATTCGCGAACCTGATCGGCAACGCCATCAAATACGCAGGCAGCGTTCGCGTGCGTGTCGAGGATGGTAGAAACGAGGTTGTGGTGCGGATCGATGATAGCGGGCCGGGAATTCCGGCGAAGCACTTGGAAGCCGTGTTCGAGCCGTTTCGCCGTCTCGAGACGTCGCGTAACCGGGGCACCGGGGGAAGCGGGCTTGGGCTGACGATTGCACGTCAGATCATCGAACACCATGGCGGAACCATCGGGCTGGCAAACCGTCCGCCAGGCGGACTCACCGCCACGGTGTGTTTGCCAAAGCCTGGTCAGAAATGAGAGGAAACAGCGATGACGATCAATCGCCGACATGTGGTGATCGTGGGGCTTGCCGCTTTGGCGGTCCCGCATCAGGTTGGCGCCGAACCCGCTCCTGTGGTCCAGGTCTGGCGCGATCCGAATTGCGGCTGTTGTGGTGACTGGATCGCGCATATGCGCGAGCACGGCTTCACGGTCGAGGCGAATGTCGTGCGGTCGGTCGGAGCCATTCGGCGGATGCTCGGAACGCCGTCGGACCTGCTCTCGTGCCACGCTGCGCGGATCGGTGACTATGTGCTCGAAGGGCATGTACCGGCACTGGCGGTGAAACGGCTTCTTGCCGAGCGTCCTGGCTCCGTTCGGGGGCTCGCTGTGCCTGGCATGCCGATCGGGTCGCCTGGCATGGAGGTACCTGGCGAGCAGCCAGACACGTATGACGTCATCGCATTCGGCAGCCACCCTCACACGGTGTTTATGCGCTTTCGCGGTGGCGTCCCGCTGTAGGCGCGGTCTGCAATCTTTCGTCATGAACCGCTGACGCCCGAGACATCCGTAATGGCGACATTGGGGAGCACCAGAAGCCGAGGGAGACCCCGATGCGCCGTTCGATCGTCATGACCGGTCTGCTTGCTGCCGTTGTTGGCGGATGGGTTGGATACGCCTTGGCGCAGGGCATGCCCCCCGCCCATCGCATGCCAGGCGGCCAGATGATGCCGGGCATGCAGCACGGCTCGCCAGATGGCGTCGCTTCTCCCTCGACGACGGCCTATCGGGCGGCGATGGACAAGATGCATCGCGACATGGCGATCACCTATACCGGCGATGCGGACAAGGATTTCGCCGCCGGCATGATCCCGCACCATCAGGGCGCGATCGACATGGCGCGGATCGTTCTCGATCACGGCAAGGATGACGAGGTGCGCAAGCTCGCCCAGGACATCATCGCTGCGCAGGAGAAGGAGATCACCCAGATGCGCGCGATCCTCGCACGGCTCGGGCGAAGCTGAAGGCCGCCGGGACGGACCGTGCCCGTCCAGGAAGTGGAGGATGCCGCGATGATGCAAGGGATGATGCAGTCCGGCATGGGTTGGGGCATGGGCCTGTTCGGCGTGCTCCTTCTCGTGCTGGTTCTCCTCTCAATCGCAGCCTTGCTCAAGTATCTGTTCAGGCTCTGACCGGCAGGTGCCACGAGAGCCTGCGGCCGTGCGAGCGTCTGTGGCCCGCGCGTTGTCGAGAGTATTCGGTGCCGTGCGGTCTGCCCCGTGACACCGCCAACAAACAACGAGTGTGAGGAAGCCATGACGATCATGATCAGGCCTGTGATCCTAGCGGCAGCGGTCGCGGGGATGATGGCAGGTTCGGGCCTCACCGTTGCACAGACACCTGCCACGCCAGACCCCCACCATCCGGCAGGGACGCCTGGCGCAGCGCAAGCCGCATCGCCACCGGTTTCCGGTGCGGCCCAGCCAGGAGCGGGTGGCATGATGATGGGCGGCGACATGGGCCGGATGATGCAGATGATGCAGGGCCGCATGGCTGCATCGCCTGGACCTGTGGGGATGCAACACTATCGCAGGATCGAAGGTCGGCTGGCCTTCATCCGCGCAGAGCTTCGTATCACCGACGCCCAGGCAGCACCCTGGAACACGTTCGCGGATGCGGTGCGTAGCCAGACTGAACGGCTGGGGCAGGCCGCCATGCCGACGCAGGCCCCTGGCCAGCCTTCGGCCGCGCCGCCGACGGCGCTGCAGCAGATGGAGCGGCGGATCGCCGCGCTGTCGGAACAACTTGAAGCGATGCGCGCGGTCGCCGCTGCCGCCGGCCCTCTTTACGCCGCGCTCTCGGAGGAGCAGCGGCGCACGGCCGATGAGCTGATGATCGAACACGGTCGTGGGATGCGGATGGGCCGAATGTACTGACGAAGAGGCAACGTCTCACGGTGGAGGCATCGCCCATGTGGTGGCGGTCGCCCACCGGAATGGCTCTGACTGGCTTCGTCCTGGTTGCGGCGTTCAATCTCGTCAAGGAGCATGGCGGTCACGCGCTCGGCGCACTCCTCGACCGGATCCTCCTACGCTGCCCGCTGATCCACGGCACAGCCAATGGTGATGCGAGGTGACCTTCGCTGGTCCGCAAGCGTGGGTCAGTCACTGCGGCTCCAGCCATGTTGCCGACAATGACGAGCCGCGCGCTAATGCTGTGTTGGCTGCCGTTTCGGTCCGGACACAGATTGACGTAGGGCTTGACGCCACGGTGATCGCGCCCCTGGCAGAGGTTGCGGGATGAGCAAGAGCACCACCGGCGGCACGCACGGTCACCGCGGTCCGCATCACCAGGAAACAGAAACCTCGTCGGGACCAGTGAGCAACCCGGTGGGCGTGAGGATGGCGGATCCGGCAACGACCGCCCATCGCCGCGTCCATGACGCCCACGGAGGCCATGACAAGCACGAGGGCCACTCTCCCGCGATGTTCCGGGACCGTTTCTGGCTCTCGCTTGCGCTGACCTTTCCCGTGGTTGTCTGGGCCGGGCACATCCAGGATCTGCTCGGTTACCGCGCCCCGGTGTTTCCTGGATCGGCCTGGATCGGATCCGTGCTCGGCACTGCCGTCTTCGTCTGCGGCGGCCTGGTCTTCCTGCAGGGCGCGTGGCGGGAGCTGCAGTTCCGGCTGGCGGGGATGATGACGCTCATCTCACTCGCGATCACCGTCGCCTTCCTGTTCTCCTGGATCGTAGAACTCGGACTGATCACGGCGGATGCGCTGTGGTGGGAACTGGCCACGCTGGTGACGATCATGCTCCTCGGTCACTGGATCGAGATGCGGTCGATCGACCAGGCTCAGGGAGCATTGAAGGAGCTGGCCAAGCTTCTCCCCGACACTGCGACGCGCATCACTGAGACGGGTGAGGAGAAGGTCGCTGTCAGCGCACTGAAGAATGGCGACCTCGTTCTGGTGCGCCCTGGCGAAAGCGTCCCGGCAGATGGCCTGGTGCGCAAGGGGCAGAGTGACGTCAACGAAGCGATGATCACCGGCGAGTCCAGGCCGGTGAAGAAGCGCGAAGGCGACGAGGTGATCGCCGCCACGATCAACGGAGAAGGATCGCTCCGCGTTGAGGTTACCGGAACCGGGGACAAGACCAAGCTCTCGGGCATCATGCGGCTTGTGGCGGATGCGCAGAAGTCGAAGTCGAGAGCGCAGCACCTGGCGGACCGTGCGGCGCGGCTTCTGACGGTGGTGGCGATTGCCGCTGCCGCGGTCACCTTCGTCGCCTGGCAGTCGGTGGGCGCAGCAATCGACTTCTCCGTGGTTCGGACGGTGACGGTGCTGGTCATTGCGTGCCCCCATGCGCTTGGTCTGGCCGTGCCGCTGGTGGTGGCCATCTCCACGACGCTTGGCGCTCGCAACGGTCTTCTGGTGCGCGACCGGCGCGGACTGGAGGAAGCGCGCAACCTCGACACAGTGATCTTCGACAAGACGGGCACGTTGACGCTGGGTGATTTCCGGGTCGTGGCCATGGCAGTTGCAGAGGGTCTGTCCGAGGACGACGCACTTCGGATCGCAGCCGGGATCGAATCGGAATCCGAGCACCCGATCGCCCGAGGCATCGTGAAGACTGCCGAAGACAAGGGTATCGACATTCCCTCAGCCGATGGCTTTCGCGCACTCACCGGCAAGGGCGTGGCAGCGACCATTGAAGGTGCGGAATACCACATGGGCGGGCCGGCACTGCTGGGGGCGGAAGGCGTGCTCGTGCCGCCCGCGCTCGAGCAGGCGGCCAGTGCTGCGGCCGGCCGCGGGCAGGCCGCGATCTATCTCGTCCGCGCCGGCAAAGCGCTGGCCGTTTACGCGGTGGCCGACGCGATTCGCGAGGAGAGCCGCCAAGCCGTCGTTGCATTGCACGAACGGGGGATCCAGGTCGCCATGCTGACGGGCGACGCCCAGGCCGTGGCCGACGCGGTCGCGAAGGAACTTGGAATCGACGCGGTGTTCGCTGAGGTGCTTCCCGACGACAAGGCCGGCAAGGTCGGAGAGCTTCAGGCGCAGGGCAAGAAGGTTGCGATGGTCGGCGACGGCGTGAACGATGCTCCGGCGCTCGCCACAGCCGATATCGGGATCGCAATCGGCGCCGGAGCCGGTGTCGCCGTGGAGGCCGGGCACATCGTGCTCGTGAGGTCCGATCCCCGTGACATTCCTCGGATCATTGCCTTGAGCAGGGCTACATATCGCAAGATGGCTCAGAATCTTTGGTTGGCGGCAGGGTACAACATCGTCGCTATCCCCCTGGCTGCGGGTGTCCTCGCGCCTTGGGATATCCTGCTCACACCCGCCGTCGGCGCAGTGCTGATGTCGGCCAGCACGGTGATCGTGGCACTCAATGCGCAGCTGTTGAAGCGGGCCGAGCTTTGATCCAACTGGCAGTTTGCTACGCATGAATGTTGCCGGCGCAAATGTGGCAGCATTCTCAGGCAAAACACATCGGTCTAAGAACGAAAGGCGTCAGCCGATATCGTTGTGAGCACCACTGCGATGCTTAGCCGCGTGCGAACGTCACTTCCGCAATCTGTTCCTGACCCAGGTGTTGTCGCTTCTCGGTACCGGCTTCGCGAAGTGGCGCTCGGCCTGCTCGCCTACGAACTTGCCGGTGGTGGCGCTGGCGCGTGCTGCCCTCACCAATGCCCCCGACGACCTCGGGGGGAGCGTTG
Organism: Elioraea rosea; assembly: GCF_007644105.1. GTDB lineage: Bacteria > Pseudomonadota > Alphaproteobacteria > Acetobacterales > Acetobacteraceae > Elioraea_A > Elioraea_A rosea. Next base: position 17,552 of record NZ_VFAC01000030.1, read on the forward strand.
GCCGTACGACGCGCTGCTGGCGCATCTATCTCGCTAAGCCGCGGCTACGCGGGGCGCTGGCGCTCAACCTGTCCGTAGCCGCGGCGGGCGCAATGGTCATCGTGGACACCGTGGTGCTGGAGTGCGCGGGCTTCGGCCTCGCGAGAGTGAGGTGGACCGAACGGCGATGCTGACGGGCGCCGTGCTGCTGGGGGCAGGGCCGCTCCTGGCGCCACTGGTGCGGCTATCGCCAGCGGTGCTGCCGGTTCGGGCGCTGCTCGGTCTTGGAATTGGGCTCGTGCTGACGCCGAGCGGATGGCTGCCATGACGCTAGGCGCATGCTGGCGATCGGCCGGCCGCCGCCGCCGACGCGATGCTGCGCACCGCAGTCGCTGTCTGCGCAGACTGCCGGTACGTCGCCCTACTCAGCCGAATCATCAGTCGGACAACAATCACTGATCGGTGGCGCTGGCCGCCGGCGCCCTCTCGGCACTTCCTCCTTTGCAAACGCCGTCGGATGGTGGGTAGCCTACCTCACCAGATGGCAGATGAGCGACGGAAAGTCTGATGAGTTTTCTGTACAACTATCTCTCCCTTGGCCTGGTGCTGCTGGCCGTCCTGCTGCTGCTGGCCTGGCGCAGCCTCCGGCTGCGCGACTTTCGTGCGCTGACCATCGTCGTTGCGGCGATCGTGTTGTGGGTGCCGTTCGAAATGAGCCGGCCATTTGTCGGCCACGGTTATGTCACTGGCACCGAGGTACGGCGCGTGGAGCGGTCAACGTCGCCGCGCGAGACCGAGGATGTGGACTTCATCTACACGCGTGGCTGGGGCGGGGACCAGCAGTTCCGCAACGAGGATTCCTGGCTGTTCTTGAAGCGCAACTCTGATGACGTGTATGGCGTCGCGAAATCGATCGAGGGCAAGCCGGAGGAGGCGCGCACCTTCATCGCCACCGGGGTGCGCAGCTACCTGGCCTCATGGCATCCGAACCTGATCTCACTGAAGCCGACGCTGGCCTGGGTGGTGTTTGCCTCGCACTATCTGTTCTGGATCGCCGTATTCGGCGGACTGCTGATGACCTATTTGCGGGCCCGCCGACCGGTAGATTGAGGCGCGGGCTGCCACAACGAGGCCACGGCGCTCAGGTCACAACGGGTTGGAGGTTGCGCGGTGCCAGATCGGTCGCGTAATCTCGGTAGTATGTGCATAAACTACTCATTATCGACTGTCGCAAATAGCCCGTGTCCAATCACATAGACAAGGCTACGACTCGAGTTTGCTAACGTGTCGCCTTGTTCGGCTAGCTTCTCTGCCTCTCGTATGCTTAGCCTTGCTAGCTCCGCTTCTCCTCGCCCTTCTTGAATCTGTGCTAGCTGAATCCATCCTTCAGCAATTCCGTGTGGGGCTGCAACTGCAAATGCATGCTCTGCTTCAGTCAACTTTCCTTCCTCGCGCAGACGCATGCCCTTCTCTAGTGCGTCGAGCCCTACCATTAGAAAACTCCATCGTTGCGCTCAAGCTTACTCGTTATTGCGTGGAGGATATCTTCGTATAGCCTGCTGATGCGCGTTTGCCTGAACGCCATTTAGCGGACTGAACTGATGCCCGCCTGTTTCACGGAACAAACTACCTATTTCTCCGCTCGTCAGCTCCTGCAGGCACGGCGCGGGCGGATCGGCGAAGCGACCGAAACGCTGGCCGCCGCGGCGAGTCTCGCGCCGGACCAACCACGCTACGCCTACACTTACGCGCTCGCGCTGCATCGCCAGGATCGCGTGGACGAGGCGCTCGCCGTGCTCGCACGTCATCCACGTCATCGCGATAGCCTGATCGCGGCCGCCACCTTCGAGCGCGATCGCGGCAGGTTCGCGGAGGCGGAGCGGCATGCAAAGGCTGCGCTCGCCCTCGATCCCGCTGATCGCGAAGCTGCTGCGCTCCTGGTGGAGTTGGCGCGCCGCGCGCCCCGTTGAGATCTAATGTCGCCGTAACGGTCCATACCGTGTCCCGCTTTATCGCCTGTAGAGCTGGCATCGGAGCGCCGAGGTCGACATTCGAGAGCCGGCCGTTGGGTTTCACCACGCAAAGGCTCCAATGGGCTGCAAACGTGGCAGTCCCGCATGCAGGCGCTGCTCCAGCAGGCCGCAGAGCCTCACGCTCGATCAGCCTATCAAGGCCGATGACTACAAGGCGCGCGATGGCGCCCGCCTGGCTGAGTAGGATCATCGGTCGCATTCTGAGTCCTGCATCGATCGAGGCGCCAGACAGTCTGCTGCAGGATGCCCGGGCGGGCTGCTGCAGCATGCGATGCAGGAACGATTACTGTGGCCTCAGCACCACCTCCAGATCCGCACCTGCGGCGCTGATGAGCGCGCGCAACCGGATCATCGGGCGTGATGCCTTGCTGCACTACGATGAGGTCTGCGAGGGCGGAGCGGTTGGCGGGATCGAACGCGACCGCGATGGCCGCCTCCAAGACGCCGGCAGTCTTCAGTCGCTCCACGACCACCGAAAGCAGCACGGGCGCCTCCGGCGGGGGTGGTGGCTCGGCGTAGGGCTTTGGCGTGACGCCCGCAGCAACGAGCGCGTCCGACACGGTATTTGCCTTGACTGTCCCCGCCGGCGGCGGCGGCTGTCGCTGTGGACTGCGGCTGCAGAGACAGTGGCTGCGCGGCGCGAAGGGAGCTCGATTCCAGAGCGATGCACATGCGTTCGCTGCATGTCGCTGGAACGATCCGTTAATGTTTACCTGGCATACCTATGTCCGCAGGCGGCTGGATCGGCCGGTCGTCGCTGGGAATCAGGGGTTAATGCAGATGACGAGCAAGCGTATCCGCGTTCCGGGGCTGACGACTGACGCCGGCAAGGTTCGCCTTGGGGGCATCATCAATCCCCTGCCGCGTTCGGTGGCTGATGGCGGCCGGGTCCGTCTCGGCGGGATCGCGCCGATCGTCTGATGCCGTGCCTTCAACCCGCCACGTGCAGGCGCGTGTCGGGTTCAACTTCTCTTTCTTCGCGTGACCGTTGGGCGATCCCGCCCAAGCCCGCTTTGGTCCCCGACACGTCTCTCACGCTAACGCTAGCGTGAATACGACATTAGCCTTCTGCTAACTTCTTTGACGGCACGCTCACGTGTGTATCGGTCGAGGAGGGAAGCACATGCTGGACCTCATTCGAGATCCAGATGCGTTCCTGGCGCGTGCCACTGCGCGTGAGGCCTGGAACGACTGCAACCTGACGCGGGCGGCCCTCGGGTTGCCCAGTTCGGGGACCCAGCCGGAGACATCCGTGACGATCGTCGGGCAGTTGCTGTGCGCCAGTTCCTGGTGGAGCAAGGCAGAAGAGGCAGTCATGGAGCACTGCCCGGCCTGCCCGGCCAGGCACGATTGCGAGCTGCGTCCACGAAGGCATCGCTGACGCCACCCTCCGGCTCGCTTCCGAGTCCGGGGAGCAGGCGTGCACGATCGGATCACGAAGCGATCCCGACGCAGCCAACATAGCCATAGCCTTGCTCGCAATCCCGCTTCACTTCGTCGCCGCACGGAGCGACGTGTTGGGGGCGCAGGGGATGGAGAGATCGATGCGGACTGAACCGATGGAGAGTGCGGTGGCGAACCAGCAGCGGAGCCTCGAAGCGTTCCTGGGAGCGAAGGCCGAGTTCGATGCGCTGGTCACGGACCTCGAGGCGATGAGCGCGGACGATTTCGGCGCGGACCCGGACGCGGTGCTGCGGGGCCATGCCGCAAACGTGGCCGGCTGGACCCGGCGGCTGCGGGAGGTGACTGACGCCTACCACCGGCGGGGAGAGTTGGCGCCCGGCTGAGCCAGGCGCCCTCACGCCTCGCGTGCCGCCCCGGGAGCGGGGCTTGGGCTCGTAGGAGCCCGGTGGTCGGGCTCCGTGACGAGGAGCCCTGACGATGACGACCCTTTCCGACACCCACCTGCTTGTTCTGAGCGCTGCGGCTGCACGCGACGACCGGCTTGTTGCGAAGCACAAGCGCCTGCCAGGCGCATCGCTGCAGCGCGTGTGCGAGGCGCTGGCCAAGCGCGGACTGCTGGCGCTGGCAGAACTCGAAGGGCGCGATCCCAGCGTGCTGACCATCGAGACCCAGGATGGCTGGCGCGGCTTCGCGGTCACTGCGGCCGGGCTCGAGGCGATCGGCGTTGAGGACGTGGTGGACGAGCGGCCCCGTCACGAACGCTTGGGGGTGGACGCGGCGCTCATCGAGGGCCCTGAGAACGCCGAGCCTGCTCCAGCGGCGCCGACGGCGCTCGCGTTGAGTCACAGCGCGCCCCTTGGATGCGGTGGAACCGCTGGAAGCCGTAACGCGGCAGTCAGAGCCGGAGGCCCCTCAGCGGCCTTCTGTGGGGCGAGGTGGGGGTAGTATGCGGCAAGCTGCCGAAGCGGTGGTGGCGGCCTGGGAGGGCGGCAGCGACGTCACCCCTGCGATGGTGGCACTGAAGGCCGCGCTGGCCCCTGCACCCAAGGCTTCCCGGGGGCCTCGTATCGGGACCAAGAACGAGGCGGTGCTGGCGCTGCTACGGCGTGAGGACGGCGCGAGCGTCGCGCCGATCATCGAGGCCACGGGATGGGCGCCGCACACGGTGCGGGGCTACCTGGCGGGGCTGAAGAAGCGGGGGATCGGCGTGGAAGTGCTCAAGTGGGTGAAGCAGATCGGGCCGAACAAGCAGGGAGCAGAAACCGAATGAGGTCTGCGTCGCCGTTCGTTGCCTGATGAAGGAAGGCTAGCCCGTTCGGGCAGTCGGCGATGGCGGCGGGGGTGATCGCTGTCGATCGCGTGATGAGATCGTCTGGTGATGCCTCGCGCAGCACGCCATTGCGCAGATCGACGGTGCCGCCGGGCGTCGCGAGCAGCCAGGGATCGCGGTCCCAGGCCCCGCTGGTCACCGCCAACATGCGGTCAGCCTGCGCCAAGCGCTCGACGCAGGAAGCGAACGTGGAGCGGCCCGTGGTACGTTGGACCCTGTCGTCGTGCGCGGCGCCGCTGGCGCGGGCGAGGTCACGTGCCAGGCAGAGGCCGAGCAGGGTCTCATCCTTCTGCCAGATCGCCCCGGTCCATCGGAACCACTTGCCTGTGTGGTGGCAGAAGCGGAGCTCACTGGCGTGCTGCCGCGCGAAGGCCAGCGCCACGCTATCCTCGGTCACAAGGCCATCGCCAGCCTCGGCGGGGGCCTTCTCCTCCTTCGTGCAGATGTCTTCGACGCAGCGGGGGATGTCGGCACAGCGCTCCTGCCATCGTGCGTCACGGTCCGGCGGAAACACGTTCTCCATCGCATCGAGAAGGCGCTTCTCGGCCTCGTGCTTCGGTACGCCACGGGACGCATAGAGCTCAGCCAGTCGTACCGTTGCCTAATGGTAGCTCTCGCCGCGCGCCACCGCTGCGAGCAGTGCTGCCTCGTCGAGCGGGCCGGTTCCGGTGATTGCGTCACCAGCCTGCTTGGTCAACGGCTTGCCGATCACCGCTGCGTCGAGGTCGTCGCGCAGATCGATGGGCGTGCCGTCGACCAGCACGACCTGGTGGCTCGGATTCTCCGCGACGGACCCGAAGTAGTAGGCCTGCGACAGCGTCCAGCTCTCGGCAGCGAAGATGCCCCCGAACAGGCCGTTGAGCCGACTGACGAGGCGGCTCCGCTGAGCTGGCGGGAGCTCCCGCGATGTCGGGCACAGCACCCGCCAGCGGGGCTTCTCGGGTGCATGGCTCGGCGAGGGGTAGACGATCCCCAGCAGCCTGCAGCGTTGGAGATTCTCGACCGCCTGCGCGACGGGTATTGCCTCGCCGTCGTAGTCCGCCTCGATGCCGGTGATGGCCAGCACGTTGGCATCGTGGCGAAGGCTGCCCTTCTCGGTCCGCTCGTCCCCTCCCGCTTCGCCAGCCGCAGCAGCTTCTGGGCCGCTCGCTGCAGCACTCCGCCAGATCGGGGACCGGGTTGCCGGGCTCCGCGCGAAAGGCGCCAGGCCCTCCGAGCAGGATACGAAGCGGATCCTGATCACCCCTGCGATTGAGGCTCTCGGCGGGGACATTCTCGACATCGATGAGGTCCGCAACGAGTACCGTCACAACGCGGCCGACAACCCAGTCGACTATGCCCTTTTCCTGAACCGATCACCGGTGCTCTTCGTCGAGGCGAAGCCGCTCGGGCACGATCTGGATGACCGGAAGTGGATCGTCCAAACCATCAACTACGCCAGTGTCGCCGGCGTGGACTGGTGCGTGCTCACCAACGGCGCGGAGTGGCGCTTCTACAAGGTTCACGCGCAGGTCGAAGCTGATCGAAAGCTCTTCACCACAGTGCGCATCGATGACCCGGGTTCGCTGGACGAGGCGGCCCGCGTCCTCAGCCTGCTCAGCAGAGAGAACATGCGCGCTCGCGCGATCGATGAACTTTGGCAGGCCTGGCACGTCGACCGTGAGGTGCAATGGGCTTTGGAGCAGACGCTGCAGGATGACGCGTTCGCTGCGCTGATCCGCAAGCGCGTGCCGCAACTCGCGCTGGCCGACATCCGCAAGTCGCTGCGGCGCGCCAGCATCGCGGTCAGCTATCCGAACCTGTTCAAGGCCATCGGCAACACGGCGTCGGGCACGCTGCCAGTCGCACCAGGACCCGCCACGACGAAGAACAGCACACCGGTGCCGCTCGCAGGAGGGATCGATAGCGCGGACGCCTCCAAGGCGGACACGCAGGAGCGCCGCAAGCTTCAGTCGACCAAGGATCTCATCGAGCTCGGCCGCCTCAAGGTTGGGGAAACCCTGACGATCCGGGGCCGGGACAACTCAGCGGCCCGCGTGCTCGACGGTCGGCACGTGGAGTTCCAAGGGCAGCGCGTGACCTTCAATGAATGGGGCCAGCGCTTCACCGGCTGGCCCTCGATCCGCATCTACACCATGGCCTGCCTGCCCGATGGCCGGACGCTCGACGAGCTGCGCGATCGTGATTCGTGAGCAGCGTTCTTTGCCCGGCAGGGCAATGTGGTCAAAGCGCGCGGGCCGCTCATTTGCCCGGGGACTGCTTGCCGGCTCGCTGGGGCATCGCTGCGCGCAGGTGAGACGGCATCGAGCCCTACTTTGTGCGCGAAAATGGTCCTGAGCGGCTTTGAGGCACTTAGCAAGTCCGTCCTGCTGGGTGTCGTGGCAAAGCCATGGCGATGGTTGTTGCGACAGTGGCACGTGCGTGGTGCTGTCGCACACGCAGTCCGGACCACGTTTGGCGGCATTCCCTGCCCACGAAGCGCTCCTCCGTAAGTCCGCTGTCAGGGCAGCTCTTCGACATCAGGCAAACGAGATCGCACGAGCTGGTCCTGGCGCCGACAGGCCGCGGCTTGCGCAGGATTTAACGACGGCCTCGGCTCGCGGCCTTGATCCTGCCGAAGCCGAGGCTCTGGCACAGCGTCTCATCGACGTGGTTGCTGAGCGCATGCGCGGCGACCTGAGTGTCGTTGGCCAGGAGACTCTCCGGCGCGTTGAGAAGCCTGCAAGCTTGAACGATCCAACGCCGACAGTCGCGGAAGCGATCGTGCCGGTACGCGAGGCGGCCCAAGCGGACTTCAGCGAATTTCGTAATGCATCCCTCGCGTTCCGTGGCCCACAAGTTGCGCTACCGCTGCGCAAGGTTGAGGACAGAGAGGGCCGCGGACCCCTCGTCTCTCTCGAGGCAGCAGCTAATGACTTGTCAGGACTCTCAGTGCTCGAGGGTAGCCCCGGCAGCGGCAAGACCACCACGCTCTTGCAGCTTGGCGCAATTCTGTTCGACCAATACCCTGAAACTGCTGCCGTGGTTGCGAGTGCCCCAGAGTGGTCGGTGTCATCGCCGCGCGACGACCTACTCGCACATTGCGCCAGCAAAGCGGCTTTCGTCGAGCGGGGCGCGACCGTTCACCACCTGCGGTCGCTGGCCCGGGACGGGCGGTTGATCATCCTCTTGGACGGTTGGAACGAGGTCTCACCTGCTTCTAGCGAGGGATTGCGGATTGTCCTCGGGAAGCTGAGGCGCGAGTTCCCCGGCGTGCGGCTCATTGTGGCCAGTAGATAGGCAACGGGGCCAGCGGCGGCCGACGTTGTGCTGCGCGTCGAGCGTCTGACTGAACCACTGCGCGACGACATTATCGAGCTTGCTGTCCCGCGGAATGATCCACGCAGGGAAGCGCTTCAAAGGGATGCCGCACTCGACGAGATAACACGCACGCCCCTGTACCTCGCCGCGTTTCTCTCGGCGCCGGCAAATGCTGCCGCTCTGCGGGGAGAGCTATTGCAGCACCTGATCAGCAGCCACGAGCATCCGGCAGGCGAATTGCCTGCTCGGCCAAGTGTTGGTGCTTTTCGTGAAGGCTATCTCCAGGCCTTGGCGCTCGCCGCGGTAGAGGCGGGAAGCACCGTGCTGCAACAGGAGGATGCCCGCCGTGCGGTGTTTGGCGCAGCGCGAGTTCTGGTAGCCGAGGGCCAGATTGGAACCACGCCCGAGCCTGAAGACGTTTTGAACCTTCTCACCGCGCAACACCTCGCGCTTCCGCACAGACCGGCGGGAGCTACAGCTTTCCCCACCAAGAGTTAAGGGATTGGTATGCGTCGTTCGCCGTGGAGCGGCAAATCATGGCAGGTGCGGTCCTGCCGCTGTCGTCCGCCCTCGGAGAGATTGTCGATACACCGACTTACGAAGGTGCGCTCCAGTTCGCTGCTGAGCGTCTGTCGCGCGATGGCGGCCACGGAGCCGCCGCTGTGTCTAAGTTGATCGAGGGGACTCTCCGCATCGACTCGATGCTGGGCGCGGCGATCCTCCGCCGGTCGGATCCGGTCGTCTGGGAGGGTGCGAAGGAAGCAGTCTTGAAACTCGCGCACCGTTGGCATCGCGCCGACCAAGTCGATCGCGGGTTCGGCTTTATGCTGGCCACAGGCCGGGAGGAGTTTTGTGAAGAGGTTTGGCGCTTTGTGGGCAGTCCGGACCAGCCGATCCGCCTGAGCGCGCTCCGGGCTACTCCACAATTCGCGCTCTTTCCGGGCAACTTCGGCGGGAACCTCCTAGCCCGCGCGCGTGCCTTGCCACGCGATGCCTTGCAGGATCTGGTCGTCAGCCTTGTCATGGACGGCTCCTCGACCGCTCAGCAAGCGGCGGTCGAAATAGTCCAGGGTGCCGTTGGCGCCGAGTTGCGCTCTGAGGTAGCGCTGAGCCTCGCGTGGCGTCGATCGCGGCGGCTGCTCACGACGCTTGCTATTTCGTTCACCGACGCCGACTGGGACGCGTGCGCGCCACAGACTTGGTTCGCGCCCTCTGAATTACCGGAGGAACTCGGAGCGAAGCTGGTGCAGGCGAAGGTTCGCCTGAGCAAACGCGAATCGCGGCCCCTTAATCGAGTTGCCGAGCTACTGGACCTTGTTACGCGGGGGCAGATTGCGATGCGGTCCGTGCTGGATGAGATGGAGGCCACCACATTTGATCCAGCCGAAGATGGTGCCTTTAGTATTGTTCAGGCCGCAGCGCGCCTCGATCCGTGCGGCGTAGGTGAGGTGGTCAGGCGGCGCCTCGCTCGGGGTCTGTCCGTAGGACGATGGGCAGCGCCACTCGCTATCGGTCCTGCAACAAGAGCCGAGCGCGACGCACTCCTCGAACAGCTTGCTGCTGGCAAGCTGAGGTCTGCAGAGGAGCGACGTGTGGCGGCGAGCCTCCTTACCGACGAACAGGTCGCCGCACTGTTCGACCGTTTACTGGCGGCTTGGTCTGCTTGCGGCGTGCGTAACGAAGCCTGGCGCGCCCGAATCCACGCGATCGAGGATGCCATTAGTGCTTTGCCAGCGGCTGCTGCGGCGCGATTCTTGGCCAGCCGTGCGCCGTCGTCATGGGAGCATGCAGAACGGCTGGTGCGGCCTCTGAGCAGGATCTTTTCCCCCGAGAGCAGCGACGGACCCGACGCAGGCTCCATCTCCGAGGCCAACGCTGACGACGGCGCTATCGTGCTTGCCGTCGCCGAGCAGTGGGCCGCTTCTCTCACAGCCAGTGATGATTGGCGCGAACTCGACGGCGCACGGCTTGCCGGACTGATCGGCTCGCTTCGGCTTGCGGAAGGCGTAGACGTGATTGTCCGATTGCTCCAACACGATCTGGACTGGTGGCGCCGCGCGCGCGCGCAGTCGCGCGTTTCCGGCCAGCCTTTACACTCAGGCGGTCCCCCGCTTGGAGACTACCGCTTGGCGTTGGCTGCAATCGGGGGCGAGGCTGCGGCCTCAGCCGCGATGGTTCTCCTCGACGACCCCAATTTCTGCGTCGAAGCCGGCGAGGTGCTGCGGACTTGTGCCCGCGAGCGGCAGGTGGGGCGCTATCCATCAAGCTGGATTGACTTTGCCGCTGCAGCCGAACGGGAGCGTGAGCCTCAGGCAGTCATCGAGTCACCACACCCATACGCAGTAGCGATCCTAAAGCGCATTGCCGACATTGAATTGGAGCGCGGTGGCGAGAGGGCGGTCGCCACGGCAGTCGCCCTCGCGGCCGTTGTTGCCGGGCTCCCTTGTGGGGGCGGCGCAAGTGATGTGATGGCATTGCAGTCAATCCCCCAAGGGCGGGGTGGAAACTCCTACGCTCGGTTGAGGGGCTTTGCTTCGCTGACCATGCAAGGACATGTCTTGCCAGGTACGACGCTGGCAGCCCTGTGCGCGGAGGCCGCAAAGACCTGACAAGACGAGAATTGGGGCAACCGTGCGCATCGCTTCCATGTTGTTGATCAATGGCTGTCACTCCTGGCCTTTTTTGATGCTCCCCTCGAGGTACCGCCGCTGCTGTCGGATCTCAGTGGCCACGTCTCTCCCTGGATGCTTCGCCAAACGGTCGAGGCCCTGGGGCACAACCCGCAGGCGGCTGCGGCTGCCACTCTGGTTGCCCTCGCGGAGGTGCTGCCTGAGCTAGCCACTGGCGACGACGGCTGGCTAAGGGCATTGGCCATGCACTGGCGGGATCTGCCTGCTGCCGCCGCGCTCCTGCGTGCGGTCACGGGGCCCGCTGACATCCGAGATGCGTGGCTGTGGCGAGGAGAGAGCGATCCCGTCTTGGCCGCGGTAGTAGGTGCGATAGCTGCCCACGGCACATTGAGGGAACAGATTCTGTCCCTGATGCGAGAAGGCAACGACAAAGCCGTCCGTGTCTTGTGTGCCGTGGCAGCCATCCAGCGAGACGACGAGCGCTTGTGGGCTGGGGTGCTGGATGCTCTCCCACACGGCGACGTCACCAAGCTACAGTTCCATTTCCTACAGTTCGCCGAGGCTCACTGCACGGACCACAGGCCTGTGTCATGGTCACGCAACGCCTACGATGTAGTACCGAGGCCGGCGGCGGCGCTGCGGAGGCGTCTCTTCGCGAAGGCTTGTAAATCTGCGGACCCTGCACGCAGCGCCGCTGCATTACTGCTTAAGCATATCGATTCTCTCCGCGATGAGCACGGCACGCCTGAGTCCGGAGAAAAGCGCCACCCTGATCTATCGCTCGGCGTGGCTTGGCCCTTCGAGGCGGAGCCCAATCAGCATCAGGCCGCACGGTCTGGATGTTCCCTTTGCTCCACGGATGTCGTTTGCCTTTTGTGCGTGCCCCCCGACTAACCTATGCGAACTCTGCCCCGATTTCGCCACGCAATATTTAGGTCCCTCGTTCCCGATCCGCATCGGCCAGTCGCGACACGCGAGCCGCGGAACACCTGCGCCTCAGAGTGCGACCACTCGCGAGCGACGGAGTTTGCTGTGGGTTGCGGTGGCGTGCGGACGTACTGATCCTCGCAAACTTGATACAAATTTTGCTGCTACCTTTGGTATGAATCGAGCCAGAGGTTACTCCCGCAGTGCGGGCAGGAGTGCGGTGTATCATGCTTGCTCCCCATTTCACGCGGTGGTCTGCTTTTCTCTACGTTGCGGTGATCGTGGTGCCGGCACTGCTCTTTATTGTGGCTCTCGTGGAGTTCCAGAGAGCAAGCGCGCGGTTGGCGGACGAGCGTACAGAGCGTACGGCTGCACTGATGCACGAGTACATCGCAAAGCAATTCGAGACTCATGATCTGATTTTAGATCGCGTCAGCGACAGGATTGCCGGGCTCAGCGACGAGGAGATAGCAGTCCCGGATATTCATTCACTGCTTGCCAGACTATCGGGGCAGTTTGAGCAGGTCGTTTCTATTTGGATCGCGGATCGCGAGGGCCGCGTTATCGCAGGCAGTCACGCCTTCCCACAAGGCTCTACGCTGACGAGACACGCTTTTTGGCGAGCGCTGCGGGATGGCCACTCAGGGACTTTTATCGGTGAGCCGTTCGTGGGTGTTGCCACAGGCCTTGCGTCGATCGCGCTTGCGCGCCGCAGACCGTCGGCGGACCGGGCGTTTCTCGGAACGCTGCACGTCGCGATGAGCCCCGATTACCTCGCTGGAGTGTTTGCCTCCCTCGCTCCTGTGGAGCAGCACGACGCTGTACTATGGCGAAGTGACGGCTTGGTCCTCGTGCGCCATAGGACGATGTCGGAAGCTGCGCCTGCTCGCTTTGTCGCGCACCGTGACGTTCACAACTATCCGCTACGCGTGAGCTTTTCGGTGCCAGACGCAGGAGTTAGGGCGCAGGCCCTCGGAGTGGCTGCGCCCTTTCTCGCGGCTGCTCTGGCGGGCATTGGGGCGCTCATCGTTGCCTCAACACTTGCGATCGGGGAGGGACGGCAGCGGCAGCAGGCGCTGGCGCGGTTGCATGCCGAATCGGCAGGGCGGCTGGAGGCGCTGATGCGGACCACGGGCGGCGTAGCGCACGACTTCAATAACCTTCTGACGACGATAATCATGAGTCTCGACTTGCTCGAGTCCCCGGGCTCGAGCGGGCGGGGCCACGACGACCACATCGGCGCCGCGCGCAAGGCCGCTGAGACCGGTGCGAGCCTCACGGCGAGTCTGCTTGCCTATTCGCGCGGCCGGGAACTCGCCGCGGTGCCACTCGATGTGGGAGCGCTTGTCCAGGACATGCTCCCGATGATTCGGAACGCCGTGGGCCGGACAATCGACGTCGCGTTCGCAAGTAGCGCGCCCGGAATTGCCTGTGTCGCCGATCCGACACAGCTACGCTCAGCACTCCTTAATGTCGTATTGAACGCCAGCGATGCCATGGCGCAGGGCGGCACGATCGAGATCGCAATTTCGTATGCCTTGTTGGGCAAGACGCAGCTCCTTGGCAACCCCGATGCGGCACCAGGCAACTTCGTCCGGATCTCGGTCAGCGATACCGGGGAGGGCATACCGCCGGAGATCATCGACCGCGTTTTCGATCCATACTTCACCACAAAAGGGCCGGGGAAAGGCACTGGCTTGGGCCTGGCGCAGGTGTTCGGCTTTGTCCGCCAGTCCTTCGGTCATGTGGAGATTGATAGCACGCTCGGCGCCGGCACCCGCATCAGCCTCTACCTGCCCGAGGTGACGCGAGATCAGAGCGCGGCTACACCCGCGGGAACATCGGCTCAAGCGCCCATCCAGCCAGCAGCCGAACCCACGGCGCGACCGACCGAAATCGTGGCCACAGCTGTCGGCTTGCCTTCCAATGGTGCTGCGAGGCCTTCCGGCGCCCGGATCCTCGCGATCGACGACAACGACGCAGTCCGCGCACTCGAAGCGGCGATCCTCGGGAATGCCGGCTACGAGGTGCTAACGGCCGAAAGCGGCGACGACGCGATTGCCCTTCTTCAGACCGGAGAGCGGTTCGACCTTGTTCTCTCTGACGTTGTGATGCCGGGGGACAATGACGGGTACGATGTGGCCAGGCTGGTCGCGCGGATGCATCCATCGGTGCCTGTCCTTCTCGTGTCGGGATACGCCCCGCCCAGCGGACGAGGTGACGTCCCAGTCGCAGGCTTTATTGGCAAGCCATTCTCCCGGGGTGACCTCCTCGCGGCAATTGCCTCTGCGCTGGCAGGCGCGCCGGCGAGCGGCCAGCCGGCCGAGCGGGCATAAGGCGGGGATTCTCCGTTGAGTACTTGCAATGCATTGCCGCCGCGCCTCGCACTAGCCGATGCTGCTGGCGCATCTCCCTATTCAACATGGCTTCTTTGGTCGACAAGACCGGCGAAGTGGCTATCGACGAGCGATAAGCGGGATTAGGACCGCCGTCGGGCCTGGTTGCTCTTGCCTACCCATCTTTCTATGCAAACTCGTCCCCCTTTTCGCCACGCAGAGTGTAAGTTTTCTGCGGGTTTCCGGCTGGCGGGTGAATCGTGCAAGTAGCCAGGTTCGGAGAGAAAGGGGCAGGAGAGAGCGATTTTCCGGCCTCGTTGCGACCCCACATCGGCCAGTCGCGGCGCAAAGTCCGCGAAAGCCTGCGCCTCAGGGCGCAGCCCGATAGCAACGAGAGAGTTTGCTGGGGGATGCGGTGGCGTAGGGAAAGGAACCGGGGGCGGAAAGTCTCGGATATGTACGAGTGAGGCCTGCAGGCTGCCTTTCTCTGACCGAGCAGGATGCGAATATGACCAGCATTCCCGCTTCAGTCGGGAACCATCGGCGACGTTCGAATCTGTCCTTTGGGTCAACGTCCTGCGGGCAGTGAGCGCGCTGCGTGGGTCCCACTGTTTGATCTACGACAATGCCCGTGGCTGTGAGGTGGAACGAAACTAAAAAATAATGTCATTGGCTGGAGGACAACCATGGCTCGCCGGCACGTTGTTCTGTGCGCTCCAATGCGCACGGCCATCGGCACCTTTTCGGGCACCTTGAAAGATACGACGGCAACGGAACTTGGTGCCGTTGCCATCCGGGCCGCGGTCGTGCGCGCGGGCCTCGATCCGGCAAAGGTCGATGGCGTGGTGATGGGCAACGTCATCCAGGCCGGCAACCGCATGAACCCCGCCCGCCAGGCCGCGATCGGCGCCGGCCTCCCCGTGTCCGCGCCGGCGCTGACCGTCAACCGCGTGTGCGGCTCGGGCGCTCAGGCGATTGCCTCGGCTGCACAGGAGATTCGCCTCGGCGAGGCCGAGGTGATGATCGCCGGCGGCATGGAGAACATGGACCGCGCGCCCTACCTGCTGCCCAATGGTCGCTGGGGCATGCGCATGGGCGACGGCCAGGTGCTCGATAGCATGCTGCTGGACGGGCTGAACGACGCCTTCTCCGGTGAGCATTCCGGCTGGCACACCGAGGACCTGGTCACGAAGCTGCAGATCTCTCGGGCTGACCAGGATGCCTGGGCGCTGCGCTCGCAGACCCGCTTCTCGGCGGCACAGGCTGCCGGGCTGTTCGAGCCCGAGATCGCCCCGGTGCAGATCCAGAGCCGCAAGGGGCCGACCGCCTTTTCGAAGGACGAGCACAACCGCCCCGAAACGACGGCCGAGACGCTGGCGAAGCTCCGCCCGGCCTTCCGCAACGATGGCACGATCACCGCCGGCAACGCGCCTGGCCTGAACAGCGGCGCCGCCGCCATGGTCGTGGCCGAGCGCGGCGCCGCGGAACGACTGGGCCTCAAACCAGTCGCGTGGCTCGTCTCGGCTGGCGTTGGCGCGGTGGAGCCGGGCATGTTCGGCCTTGGTCCTGTCCCGGCTGTTCAGCGCGCGCTGGCGCGGGCTGGCTGGAACGCCGCCGACATCGAGCGCGCCGAGATCAACGAGGCCTTCGCCGCCATTGCCATCGCCGTGATGCGCGAGACGGGCCTGCGCGAGGAGGCCGTGAACCCCGAGGGCGGCGCCATCGCCCATGGCCACCCGATCGGCGCAAGCGGTGCCGTGCTGGCCACACGCCTGCTGCACGGCATGGCGCGGGCGGGGCAGACGCGCGGCCTTGTCACGCTTTGCATCGGCGGCGGCCAGGGCATCGCGCTCTGCCTCGAACGGCTCTGACTGGCGGGAGGAACGCGGATGACGACCGACTTCAAGGAGCGCGCCGAGACGGTGGCGCAGGGTGCTGCGCTGATCGGCCGCGCCGCGCCCGAGGCGATGAAGGGCTTCGGCGCGCTCGGGATGGCAGCGACCGCCGCTGGCGCGCTGGACCCAAAGACCAAGGAACTGATGGCGCTCGCGATCGGCATCGCAGTGCACTGCGACGGCTGCGTCGCTTACCACACGCGGGCGGCGCACAAGCACGGTGCGACCCGGCAGGAGGTCGCGGAAACCGTCGCGCTCGCCCTCTACATGGGCGGCGGGCCGGCCGCCGTGTATGGCGCTGATGCGTTGCGTGCCTACGAACAGATGGCGGACGTTGCCGGTGGCTGACCTGCCGTCCTTCCTCACCGCGCCGCCGCGGCATCTCTTCTTCACCGGCAAGGGTGGGGTGGGGAAGACCTCGATTGCCTGTGCCTCCGCCATTGCCCTTGCGGAGGGCGGCAGGCGCGTGCTGCTCGTCAGCACGGACCCTGCGTCCAACCTTGATGAGATGCTCGGGGCGCCGCTCACCGACACGCCGCGCGAGGTGCCCGGCGTCGCCGGCCTCTCGGCGCTCAACATCGACCCCGAGGCGGCAGCCGAGGCCTATCGCGGGCGCGTGCTGGCGCAGATGGAGGGAGCAGCCGAGGCGGCCCGCGCGACCGTTCGCGAGCAGCTCTCCGGCGCCTGCACGACCGAGGTGGCAGCCTTCGACGAGTTCGCCGCGCTGCTCGCAGGCGGTGCGCCCGGGTTCGACCATGTCCTGTTCGACACCGCACCGACAGGCCATACGCTTCGGCTGTTGAGCCTGCCTGCCGCATGGACCGGCTTTCTGGCGACGAACGAGGCCGGCACCTCCTGCCTCGGCCCGCATTCGGGGCTGAAAACGCAGGAGGAGCGGTTCCGCGCGGCGATGGACGCGCTCGGCGATGCTGCGACGACTGCCATCGTCCTCGTCACCCGGCCTGACCCAGCCGCGCTTGCTGAGGCCACGCGCAGCGCCGGCGAGCTTGCCGCCCTCGGCCTTGCCAACCAGCGGCTGGTAATCAACGGCGTGTTCCATGCGAGCAGGACCGATGACCCCGTGGCGGCGGCGATCGAGGGCAGCGGCCGTGCCGCGCTCGCCGGCATGCCCGAGGCCCTGCGCAGGCTGCCGCGCGACAAGGTGCCGCTGCGCGGCTTCGACATGGTGGGCCTTGCCGCGCTGCGCGTGCTGTTCCGCCGGGGCGCGGAACCGTCTGGGCTCAGTGCGCCGCCCGGCACGGTGGCCATGCCCGCCGTGCCCAGCCTCGATGCGCTGGTCGATGGCCTCGCCGCGCGCGGGCATGGGCTCGTGATGGTCATGGGCAAGGGCGGCGTCGGCAAGACCACGATTGCTGCCGCCGTGGCACTCGGTCTCGTTACACGCGGGCACGCTGTTCACCTCAGCACCACGGACCCGGCGGCGCATCTCGCGATGACGCTCGGCGGCGAGATGCCGGGCCTGCGCGTCGACCGGATCGACCCGAAGGCGGAGACAGAACGCTACGTCGCGAAGATCATGGAGACTCGTGGCCGCAGCCTCGACGAGGCCGGTCGCGCCCTGCTGCGGGAGGACCTGCGTTCGCCCTGCACCGAGGAGGTGGCGGTCTTTCACGCCTTCTCCCGAATCGTTGCCGAGGCACGCCAGAGGTTCGTGGTGCTGGACACGGCACCCACCGGCCACACCCTGCTGCTCATGGACGCGACCGGCGCCTATCACCGCCAGATGACGCGGAGCCTCGACCAGGCGAACGGCCAGGGCCGCATCGTCACACCGTTGATGCGCCTGCAGGATCCCGCGCACACGCAGATCCTGATCGTGACCCTGCCGGAAACGACGCCGGTGTCAGAGGCGGCTGCGCTGCAGGAGGATCTGCGCCGCGCCGGCATCGAGCCTTACGCTTGGATCGTCAATCGCGCCCTGTCCGGGAGCGGTGCGTCGGATCCCGTGTTGCGCCAGCGGATGGCAGCGGAGGCGCACCAGATCGACCGGCTGCGGGCCGGTCTCGCAAGGCGCCTGTTCCAGCTGCCGTGGCAGGCTGATGCGCCCGTTGGCCTCGCGGCGCTGCGGACGCTGGCGGCCTGACCGACCTGAGGATCCTCCGGCGGAGGAAGGGCGCCAGCATTCGAACCGATGCGAAGACCCAGGCCGCAGTTCACCGGCACGGGCGCCGCCGGAGGCGCCCGTTTCTTTGCCTTGCCCCACCTCCTCGTATAGCCCCGGCTTCCTGAACATTCCCGCATGGGCTGGATCGTCCCACCCGCTATTGCGATGGAGGGCATGGCCCGGCAGCGGGCGCCTAGCGACAGTGCCTCACCACTGAATGGAACTCCAAGGCCGTCGTCTCCGCACTTCCGCTCGACCGGTCCGGATGAAAGATGAAACGCTAACGAAATCGAATTTTGAGGGATGTCCGTGCGCGCTTCGCCTGCCCCGTTGCTCGTGTGTGTCTGGCTGGTCGTGAGCTGCGCTCCTCAGCTCCCGGCCGGGCCTGACGTCGCCGCAGAGGCAGGCGGCGAGACGATGCGACCGAGCGGCTATCCAGTTACCGTTGGTGAGAGCTTCCGTGACTGTCCCGAGTGTCCTGAGATGGTGGTGATCCCTGCGGGACGTTTCCTGATGGGCTCTCCGGCGTCCGAGGCGGGGCGCGAGAGTAACGAGGGGCCGCAACGTGACGTCACGCTGCGGTCTCCGTTGGCGGTGGGGCGGTACCCTGTAACGGTGGCGCAGTATCGTGCCTTCGCGCAGGCGACCGGGCGCGGCGACGGTGGGTCGTGCTGGGTCTGGAGTGAGGGAGAGCCCGAGGATCTGCCGGGGATGAGCTGGCGCAACCCTGGTTTTGTGCAGGCGGAAGATCATCCAGTGGTGTGCGTGAGCTGGGAGGATGCGCAGGCCTACGCGCGTTGGGTGAGCGGTCAGACGGGGCAGCGCTATCGGCTGTTGACGGAGGCTGAGTGGGAGTACGCGGCGCGCGCGGGTACGAAGACGCGCTGGTGGTGGGGCGAGAGCGAGGCGGAGCAGTGCCGGCACGCGAACGGGGCGGACGAGACGACGCTTGCGCAACTGTCCGGTGCATCGGGTTGGACGGTTCCGCCGTGCACGGACGGCTTTGCGTATACGTCGCCGGTGGGCCGGTTTCTCGCGAACCGTTTCGGGCTGCACGACATGGTCGGGAATGTTGTTGAGTGGGTCGAGGATTGCTACCGACACAGCTACGTGGGCGCGTCGGCGGATGCGTCGCAGGCCAATACCACCACTGGCTGCGGCTCGCGCATAGCGCGCGGCGGTTCATGGCTCAGTGGGCCACAGACCCTCCGCTCCGCCATCCGCGACGGGGTTCCTGCCAGCATTCGGATGAACTACGGCGGGTTCCGCCTTGCCAGGGCGCCCGGCGCTTAGGAGGAATTCGCTCCTGGATCGTTGCCTCCTTGCCGCTTGGGAGGCTGCGCTCGCGAAGCGGATGAAAGGAAGGCCTATGCCCTCCCTGATTGCGGCTGGCGATCGGATCGGTTCGCGGCCGTTGTACTTTGACCGTGCCATGCTGGCCGGGAAGGCTCTGCGCTGACTTGGCTGTTCCTTGGCTGGGTGCGTACCTCTTCCCCGCTCTCTCCTTCGCCTCGCATGCGGCACCGCGACGCGCTGCTCGGCCCACTAAGCCGACCTGCCCCGCATTGGTGGTCCGCTTTGAAAGTTAGTGCATCGGCCCCTCAGTTCCGACCGAGAGCACGCGCCGCATGGGGGCTGGCGGAGGGCGCGCACCCGGATTCGAACCATCGCCAATGCGAGACGAACAGAGCAGGTGGAGCATCAGTGGAAACCGAGAAACGAATTCTCTGAACACGCACGGATCATGCGGAAGCTGCGATGCGCAAGCACTCCTCGCTTATTGCCTCGTCGCCGAGGCTGGCGCCCTCGGAGAGCAATTGCTCCAGCATGTCCGCCGGCAAGCCTCTGTGCAGCTTGGCCAGAAGCCGGTCGTAGACGGCGCGCGAGCCAAAGCTGCGCGGCCTCTGCCGTGCCGCGTGGTAGGACTGGCTGAACCCGAGCAGCCGCCCGGCGGCCTCCAAATTCCGGCTGTGCGCGGCGACTAGGCCGAGCCGCTCGACATTGGCCACCACCTCGTGCGGAAGGCCCATCATCCTGGCAGCTTTCAGGCGCTCATTCGCGATCGTAGCCGCGCGCGCGATGTCGCCTCTGACGAGCAGATACGACGCGATGGCGCCGGCGACGTGCTGCACCCAGACGGAGCGGTTCGGCGTCGCACCTAACGAGGCCAGCGCCTGCTGCGCCGTCCCGATCGCCTCGTCGAGCCGGCCCCCCGCAAAGTGGAGTTCGGCCATCCCCCCGAGCGTCAGGGCTACGTCGCGGCGGCTCCGCAGGCGCTGCGCCAGGGACAGCGCCTCGTCCAGCAGCTCCCCGGCTCCCTCGAGTTGGCCTTGCCAGGAACAGGCGAGCGCGCTGGCACGTAGCCAGGAGCAGAGCGCCTTGCTCTCGCGCGAGGCACGAAGCACCGCGCCCGCCTCCTGCAGCAGCGGCTCCGCGGCATCGAGCCTGCCGCAGCTGATATGCTGGAACGCATGCCGCCAGAGCGCGCGGCCGAGATCGAGGGCGCTGCCCACCTGGCGGAACAGCTCGACGGCCTTGCTCGACGCCGCTAGGGCCTGCGCATCCCCGACCGCAAGCCAGCCGCAGCGCCCAAGCCACAGGCGCCCGGCAACATCGGGCGGCGTCGCCGCTTCCATGGCAGCGATCGCTTGGTCGAACCAGTGGCGCTGCTCGGCCGCCAGGGAGAGTTCCGTCCACACATGCTCGGTGTAGCTCGCCAGCTCCACGCCGAGCCGTCCGTCGCCGCCCGGCGCGAGCGCCCAGTGCAGCGCGGCGCGTAGATTCTCAATCTCCGGCGCGTAGCGCTCGGCCCAGTCGTCATCAGTCATGAAGGGCCATTCGGCTTCTGCTCGCTCGTAGATGCGCGCCTGCCAGCGCGCGTGCTCGGCGCGCGTCTCATCCAGGACCTTCTGCGGAAGCCTCCGAGCGGCGTAGTACCGCGTAGCGCCAAGCATCCGGTAGCGCGGCTGCGTTTCCGTGAGATCTGCATGGACCAGCGACTTGTCGACGAGTTCGGCGATCAGCCGGCAGGTCTCGTCCTCGCCCATGGCCCGTCCGATGACCTGGGTCGCCGATGCCACCGTCCAGCCCCCGCTGAACACCGACAGCCGCAGGAGAAGGTCGCGTTCCGCCGGCTCCAGCAGGTCGAGGCTCCAGCCGATCGTGGTCCCGAGCGTCCGCTGCCGCGGCAGAGCCGTGCGCCGCCCGGTCATCAGCGGGCCGAACCGATGGTCCAGGCGCGCCCTCAACTCCGATAGTGGCAGCGCCTGCAGCGTGGGGACCGCCAGCTCGATGGCGAGCGGTATGCCGTCGAGCCGCCAGCAGATCTCGGCGATCTCCCGCGCCTCGGCGTCGGTCGGCGCGAAATCCCCGAGGAGGGCACGCGCGCGCTCGACGAACAGCTCGGTGGCTGCATGTGCGTCCAGCTCCGCAGCCGGGATCGGCTGGCCCGGAGGCGGCATCGAGAGCGGCTGGAGGCGGTGCAGGTTCTCGCCCTCGGCGCGAAGCGGCTCGCGGCTGGTCACGAGGATCACGATTTTCGGGCAGGCCCGCAGGATTGCCTCGGCCGCGCGCGCGACGGTGCCGAGCATGTGCTCGACCCCGTCCAGCAGCAGCAGGCCTCGTCGCGGTCCGAGGAAGAGGATGACCCCACCGAGGACATCGCCGTGGCGGACCTCGATGCCGACAGCTGCGGCGATCGCGGTCGGGATCAACTCGGGATCCTCGAGCGATCCCGCATCCGCCAACCACACGCCCCCGGGGAAGCGGTGACTGACGCGGTCGGCCGTGGCGATCGCCAGCCGGGTCTTGCCGATCCCGCCGGCTCCCACGATGGTCACAAGGCGCGAGGCGTCGAGCCGGGCCTCGACCCGATCGAGATCCTCGGCTCGGCCGAGAAGCCTAGTTATCATGCGCGGCAACGCGGCTGGCGGGACCTCCCCCTCGGCGTGCCCGGCCTCGACCGGCGAGAGCGATGAACCAGACACAGGCTGCTCGCCGGTGTCGGCCTCGACTTCCTCGACAGGAGCGACGAAGCGGTACCCGCGCCCCGGGACCGTCGTGATGACACCACTCCCGAGCAGCTTGCGCAGGGCCGCGATGTGGACGGTCAGGTTGCCCTCCTCGACGACGCGCCCTGGCCAGACGAGATCCATCAGCTCGGTCTTGCCGACGATCCGCTCGCGTCGCTCGATCAGCGCAAGCAGGAGGTCGAAGGCGCGGCTCTTGATCGGCAGCTCGTTCCCGCCAGTAGAAAGTGCACGCCGATCAGGCATGAGGCGGACGGGTCCGAACAGATAGACCTTTGCCGGTCCGGGCATTCGCATCTCTCCTTCCTTCGAAAGTCTTTGGAGTTTCGGCCTCGACTCCGGAAGAGACGCAGCGGCTATCACGGGCTGGCACCGAACGCACATGGCGATTTTGCGCCGCCGGCCCGGAGTGCGGAGTGGCGCGAACAACCTCCTGCGAGCCGTTTCGGAGGCAATCCCCCCGAGATGTGGCGAAGGCGACAGCGGTCGGCTCGATCTCTTTGGAAGAATTTGGCCGCCCCACAACGACGCGCCTCGCCGCCCCGAGACATGGTGAGGACGGCCCGCGAAGAGCGGAACAGGCGAGGGGCTTGTGAGTATGGACGCGGCACTCGATCGGACACGTCGCCAGGCAATCGAACTGGGAGCGGCCGCGATGATCGCGCTCGCCGGCATGCCGCGTGCGGCCGGCGCACAGAGCAATACCAACCCAGGAGGACCAGCCACCATGCCTTACGTGACGACCCGCGACGGCGTCGAGATCTTCTACAAGGACTGGGGCCCGCGCGACGCCCAGCCCATCGTGTTCCATCATGGATGGCCGCTGTCCTCCGACGACTGGGACGCGCAGCTTCTGTTCTTCCTGCAGCACGGCTATCGCGTGGTCGCGCACGACCGGCGCGGCCATGGACGCTCGGCCCAGGTCTCGGACGGCCACGACATGGACCACTACGCGGCGGATGCCTTCGTCGTGGCCGAACACCTGAACCTCCGCAACGCGGTGCACGTGGGACATTCCACCGGCGGCGGGGAAGTGACCCGCTACGTGGCGAAGCACGGCCAGCCGGCCGGTCGCGTCGCCAAGGCGGTGCTGGTCGCCGCGATACCGCCCATCATGCTGAAGACCGAAGCCTATCCCGGCGGGCTGCCGATCGAGGTGTTTGACGGCTTCCGCAACGCGCTGGCGGCGAACCGCGCGCAGTTCTTCCGGGATGTGCCGGCGGGGCCGTTCTACGGCTTCAACCGGCCCGGCGCCACGCCGCATGAAGGCGTCATCCAGAACTGGTGGCGGCAGGGGATGATCGGCAGCGCGAAGGCCCACTACGAGGGCATCAAGGCGTTCTCGGAGACTGACCAGACCGACGACCTGAAGGCGATCACCGTGCCGACCCTGGTGATGCACGGCGAGGACGATCAGATAGTGCCGATCGAAAGCTCGGCCAGGATCGCGGTCCGGCTGTTGAAGAACGGCACGCTGAAGACCTATCCGGGCTTCTCGCACGGGATGCTGACGGTGAACGCCGATGTGCTGAACCGCGACCTGCTGGCTTTCGTGCGCGGCGCGGCCTGAGCGGATGGGGTGAAGGGTCCAGCGGCGCCGCGACGTTGCCGCGGCGCCGCGGCTTCCCTCCCGCGGTCATCGTCCTGCCACCTCGCTACGCCTGCAACGACAGGGAGTGCGCGGATGACCATCTACATCGCCTCGGCCGATGTCGGTCTGCTCGTCGGCATGGTCTCCAGCGTGCTCGGTGTCCGCTCGCCCAAGCCTGCCTTCGTCAAGCAGGTAGGGCTCGCCTTCAACCGTCTCGCGGCAGTGTTGGAGGCCGCCGGCTGCACCTTCGACGACGTGGTGGACGTGCTTGCCGTCTAGGCCGCCGTCAGGACAATCGCGCGAGCATGGCGACGGCAGAAATCGTGATCAGTGCCATGACCTCCCGCCGATCCTCTGACGGCGGCCTGCAAGCAAGGAACATGATGATGGCAGAGACGCTCGGCAGCATGAGGACGCACAAGGCGTTCAACTGGATCAACGGCGTTCAGCGTTCCGAGGGCACGTTGAAGGAGTCGATCGACCCCGCGAGCTACGGCGTCATCGGCCATTACCCGGACGACGGCTTGAACGCCGCGAAGCTAGCCGTTGCAGCAGCACTGAAAGCCTTCCGCGAGACGATCTGGCCTCAGGATCACGAGTTGCGCGCCCGCGTGCTTGAACAATTGGCTCGCACATTCGAACGAAACTACGACAAGCTGCTCGAGATCCTCTCGCTTGAGAACGGCAAGGTAAAGGGAGAGGCGGCGTTCGAACTCGACATGGTCCCCAGCAAGCTGCGTTATTCCGCCGCCACCGCTCTGCTTGAACGCGGCAGGGCGGTAACGCCCAAGCCGGGCAGCATCTCCATGATCCTGCGTCAGCCGATGGGAGTTGCCGCCGTGATCGCGCCCTGGAACTCGCCGGTGGTGCTGACAATCCGCTCCCTCGCCCCTGCGCTCGCTGCAGGCTGCACCACAGTCATCAAGCTGCCCGGCCAGGTGGCGCAGACTGCCAGCGTAATGGCCGAGGTGATGGCGCAGGCCGAGGATCTTCCCGCTGGCGTCATCAACCTTTTCTTCGAGAGCGGCCCGGAGGGTTCGGCCTATCTCGTGGAATCGCCCGATGTTCCGGTCGTCAGCTTCACGGGATCGACCCGCACGGGCCGCGCCATCGCCAGCGCCGGCGCCAAGCACATGAAGCGTTTCGGGATGGAACTTGGCGGCAAGACGCCGATGATCCTCTTCGAGGATGCGGACATCGATGCCGCATTGCCCGTGCTTGAGAAAGCGCTGACGGTGTTCGGCGGCCAGTTCTGCATGACCGGCTCTCGATTGCTCGTGCAGGACAGCATCTACGGCGCGGTGCGCGATGGCGTTGCCGATCGGCTGCGCAAGGTGAGGGTTGGTCCGGCCGCCGATCCTTCGAGCGACATGGGGCCGTTGATCGACCGGGCCAATGTCGACCGCGTCGATCGCGTGGTGGAGCAGGCGATAGCCTCCGGTGCGACGGTCGTGGAGCGCGGCGGGCCTGTGAAGGTCGGCCCTTTGGCGAGCGGCGCGTTCTTCCGTCCCGCGCTTCTGGAGGTGTTCGACAACAGCTTAGCCATCATTCAGGAGGAGACCTTCGGGCCAGTACTGACGATCCAGCGCTTTACCGACGAGGCCGAGGCCATCGCTCTAGCGAACGGCAGTCAATATGGTCTCGCGGCGAGCGTCTGGACGCGCGATGTCGAGCGGTCCTTGCGCATTGCTCAGGCCCTCGATGCCGGTTCGATTTGGATCAACGACTGGGCGAAAGTCTACGACAGCACCGAGGAAGGCGGCTTCAAACAGTCCGGCCTCGGGCGGCTGAATGGCTTGGCCGCCTTGGAAGATTTCGAGGAGCACAAGCACATAGCACTCCGGCCGGGCATTGCTCGGCTCTGACGCTTCTCCACCCCCTGTCCCCGCGCTCCCGGTCTGTGCAAGCGACGAATCAGCGCTTCGCAACAAAGGGGAGGGTCAGATCCCGGCGACAATGCCGGGTTGGTTCTCATCCATGATCAGCGAAGGAGCATATCATGCCTGGCACTGTGAACACGCGTCGCAATCCGGCGTCTGAAACATCGCCTCTGGCGATCATGCAGGCGATTTTGTCGAACCCGACGGATCTGGATTTCGTCGAGCAGTACACGACCGATGACTTCACCTATGTCTCGCTGAACTACGAAAGTCCGGAAGTGAAGCACGTTCTGCCGTGGGCGGGGACGACCAGAGGCACCGAAGGTCTGGTCCAGGCTTTTGTCGATGTGAGCCGCTACTGGCGGGTCGATGAGTTCGAGATCCAGGACAGCTTCGAGAACGAGGACGGCGCAGCGATCTTCGGCACATTCACCTATACGTCCAACACACTGGGCAAGACCGTGACATCGCCCTTCTCGGTCCTGGCACGCGGCAGAGACGGCAAGCTGCACTATGTCCAATTCATGGAAGACACCTTCGCCACCGTCCGCAGCTTCCGCGAAAGCGGGCAGTACCACATCAAGGCGAACCCGGACGGATCGGAAGTCAGGATCTGAGGCTGGGCGAGCATCCGACTCGCAGATGGTTCTCGTGCAGTTACCCAAGAATTTGGACGGCTGACGATCGAGCAACTCTTCTGCGGATGAGGGGGAGACGCCTTATTCGCGACGACGTCTCCCACACTCCAGAGAGGACCGAGCCATGCCCGAACGGCAAGCCATAGTTCCCGACAGACGGCGTGCGCTTTACGAGAAGTACCGCTACTCCGCCGCGATCCGCTCCGGCGATCTCCTCTTCGTCTCCGGCCAGGTGGGGAGCCGCGAGGAGGGTTCGCCCGAGCCGAACTTTGCGCGCCAGGTTCAGCTCGCCTTCGACAACCTTGCCGCGGTGCTCCAGGCCGCCGGCTGCACGCTCGACGACGTCATCGATGTCACGACCTTCCATACCGACCCGCCAGCGCAGCTCGAGGCCGTGATGGCGGTGCGAGAGCGCGCCATCGGCGCGCCCCCCTATCCAAACCGGACGGCAGTGGGCGTCACCTGGCTGGCCGGCTTCGATTTCGAGATCAAGGTCGGATGGCCGCGCTCAGCCGACTGGGAATCTGCTGGACGGACGCTTGTACCAGCAGCGCATCGGCTGCCAGCGGTCGTGCCTGCTACCACCGCCGATCACTCGGGATAGGCCGACGGCTCACTCGGCAGGAGGCGGAAGCCGCAGCGCGCCGGCTCGCTGGGCTAACGTCACGTCAGCGTCAGATCATGGATCTGTCCTCGCCGGCGTGCCTCGCAAGAATATCAACGTCGACCTTGGCATAAGCCGAAGGACCGTCGAAATCACCGGGCCGCGATCATGCGCGAGACGGAGGCAACCTCGCTGCCTGCGCTCGCCCACCTCGCAGCCTCGGCTGCACCGCTTCAGCGCGGCTGACACGCTGCAGCGTTGCGCGTTGGTAGTTTCCGAGGGTGCCGCGCCGGTAGACCGAAGCGCTACTCTCCACACAGGTGAAGAGGCCCATTCGCGCCCAAGAGCGCCCGATGGTGCCGTGCGGCGAAGCCTACAGCCGAGTCCTTCGAACAGGCGTGTACGGCGATCGCCCCTTAAGCCATCTTCCAACGGAGTTCGAAACATGGTGCACACACGTGACCCTTGCGTCCCAGCCGCCGGCCGTCTGCGCTTCGTGTATGACGACGGCGTCATCTCGCTGCGCCTCCGCAGCCCGCCCACCTTTGGTGAGGTCGCGTCGGCCATGGGCCATCTCGCCCACGGCCACCACGCAGCGCCTCGTGCGATTGATCTCAGGCTCGATGCGCCAACTCCTGCCGTGGCGCCTGGGATGGGCAAACGTGAGGTAGGTTAGCATCGCACGGGCTTGCAGCGAGCGGAGCGCCCCGGCGTACGGCGCGCAGAAAGCAGCAATGAGAACAGTCAAACATCGCTGGCAACGCGGTGGGCGAAGGAACCGGGCGCAGCACACAAGCTATGGTTGCACGAAGGGCGGTCGAGCCGCTTGGGAGCAAGATGACCGCTTGCACCGAGCGCAGTGCGACTCGCGACCTGCTGAAGGTTCCCGCATGAGCTTGCCTGTATCCCAGAACGGCCTGGATTGCCTGATCGTCGGCGGGGGACCTGCGGGCATGACGGCAGCGCTCTACCTCGCACGCTTCCGTCGGCGTGCGCTGGTGGTCGACGAGGGGGATCCGCGCGCCGCTTGGATTCCCAGCAGCCACAACATCCCCTTCTTCGCCGACGGTATCCCGGGCCCGGAGATTCTTGCGCGCGTGCGCGAGCACGCCGGCCGCTACGGTGTCTCGCCGCTCGACGGCCGCGTCGCTGCGCTGCGCAAGTCGGGACGAGACGGCTTCCGTGCAGAGGTTGAAACGAGGGAGGGGGGCTGCGAGGTGGACGCGCGACGGGTGCTGCTTGCCACTGGCGGGATCGATGTCGAGCCAGATCTGCCGGACCTCCCGGATGCCGTGCGTCGCGGCCTCGTCCGTTATTGCCCGATCTGCGATGGCTACGAATCGCGGGACCGCCGCATCGCGGTGATCGGGCATGGGCCGCGCGGCCTGGGCGAGGCTTCCTTTATCGCGCGCACCTACTCGGACGACGTCACGCTGCTGACGCTCGGCCGTCCCCTTGACCTGCTCCCGCCGCAGCGTGCGCTCGCGGAGCGACACCGCATCCGTCTCGTGGACGAGCCGATCTCGGGGCTCGACGTGCAAGATGGCCGTATAGCGGCCGTGCGCACCTCCGGCGGGGCGGAACTGCGCTTCGACATCCTCTACTCGGCGCTCGG
This sequence comes from Elioraea rosea, assembly GCF_007644105.1. Classification (GTDB taxonomy): domain Bacteria; phylum Pseudomonadota; class Alphaproteobacteria; order Acetobacterales; family Acetobacteraceae; genus Elioraea_A; species Elioraea_A rosea. Next base: position 45,867 of record NZ_VFAC01000030.1, read on the forward strand.
GCTGACCTACCGCTCTGGGTTGGCCGGAGCGTTGGGCGCCGAACGTGACGCCGCCGGTGCGGTTCTGGTGGACGCCCATTGCCAGACGACTGTGAAGGGGCTGTATGCCGTTGGCGACGTGGTGCTGGGGCTCGACCAGATCGTCGTAGGGATGGGCCACGCCGCTGTCGCCGCGACACACATCCATAACCACTGCGAGCTGCCGGTTGAAGACGGGCCTACCGCCGGCGTTGAGAGCGCGTCGCGAGATTGAGCGCCGCGTTGCAAGCGCCGCACAAGGCACTGGCGACATAGGCCACTTGCGTTGCGCGATCGGATGGATCCGCCGCCTCTGGCGCGACGAACACGAGTTATTCGCGTCGCTGCTGGCGTACGGCAGAGTGCCTGCGCTCCCGCCCGGCGGGCGCACCCCGGCAAATAGCCGTTGGGAGGTTGATCATTTGCCGCCGATCGGAGGCAGCTGCGCCATAGCGCGAAACGGCCCGCCCAGTTTTCTTCTGGGCGGGGCGACGCTTGATAACGCGGCGAATGGAAGCATGGCGGCCGCAGCACGACCTCCGGATCCGCTCCCGCCGCGCTGATGAGCGCGCGTGCGACGGGATCGTTCGGCGCGATGCCCTGCTGGACCATGACGAGGTCTGCGAGCGCACTGCGGTTCGCAGGATCGAAGACCAGCGCGACGATCGCCTGCCAGACGCCGGCAGCCTTCAGCCGCTCCGTGACCACGGAGAGCGACACGAGCGCGTCGGGCGGCGGCGCCGGCTCGGCGTAGGGCTCCGGGGTCACGCCCGCCGCGACCAGCGCAGCCCAGACCGCATCCCCCGGCACCGCCTCTGCAGCCAGCGGCGCGCCATCCATGCCGCTCAGCACTAGCACGGAGCACCGCTCCGCATCACCCCAGCGTGCGACGATCGTCATGGCCGCAGCTCCGTGAGCACCAGCGTGGTGCGCGCGGCGCCCCCGTAGAGCCGGGCCTGTGGTCGTGCCATTCATGCGCATCGATCCTGAGGACGCACCAGCGCGGGCCGTGTACGCGATCGGCGAGGTCGTGCCGGCGGCCTCCTCGTAGTCGAAGCCAAGCGGCACCTCCCACGAAGCGTTGTTCGTCGCGCGACCGACCTGGACGCCGACGCCGTCTCGGAAGAGCGCCATCGCCGTATAGCCGCTGGCCGCGATGCCGAAGCCTAGGCAGGTGAGCCGAATTCGGTTGGTCACAGCCAGCGGCGTGTGGGTGATGCTGAGGATCTGCGTCCCCTCGGTGACGAGGGGGATGGTGTCATCGCGGGGGATGGGCGTGGCGAGGTCTGCGTTCGCCAGGTACTCGGCATAGGCGCGGCCGACGACGCGGTTGGTGAACTCGTTCGCGCTCGTACCAAGATCGACGCCGCTCGCGCGCCCGGGGGATTACCGGCACAGGCTGCGTGGTGACCTGCTGAACTTTTCAGTAGCTTGGGGGTTTGGAGCTTTGTTGGCTTGTACGCCGTCTGGCTTGGGCGCGCAGGTCGCATGGGCGAGCAACGTCCTGCGTGCGTCAACTTGCCGGCCTCCGGACGCCTGGGCGACACTCAGGATTTCGCGCAGGCCCTAACAGCGGAGCTCCTGCAATGACCGCCGCCGACATCCTGCTCACCAATGTCCGTCTGCCTGACGGCCGAGAGGGCATGGCGATCGCCGTCCAGGGCACGCGCATCGCCGCCATTATTCCCCCGAGCGGCCTCATGCCCCAAGCTGGTGTTGTTCATGACCTTGGCGGCGATCTCGTGCTGCCCGCACTGACTGACGGGCACATGCACCTCGACAAGACCCTGTTCGGCTTGCCCTGGATGCCGCATCGCGCGAAGCCCTTCCGCATGAGTCGCATCGAAACCGACCAGGAGACGCTGCCAGCCCTGCCGCTCCCAACGGCCGCGCGGGCGGGCGCGCTGATTCGCCGCTGCGTGGCCCATGGCACCGGCCATATTCGGACTCATGCGGACATCACCCCCGCCTTCAAGCTGAGTGCCCTCGAAGGCGTGCTGGCGGCGCGGGAGGCGCACGCGCATCTCGCCAGCATCCAGATCGTGGCTTTTCCGCAGGCCGGCGTGATGCGCGTCCCCGGTGTCGCCGCACTGGTCGAGGACGCGATCCGCGCCGGCGCGGACTTGGTCGGTGGCATCGATCCATCCGAAGTCGATCGCGACGCCCGCGGCCAGCTCGACACCATCTTCGACATCGCCGAGCGACATGGGGTCGGCATCGACATCCATCTGCACGAGCCGGGCGAGCTCGGCCTCTACGCTGTGCAGGAGATCTGCGCTCGTACGCGCGCTCTTGGCATGCAGGGAAAGGTGACGATCAGCCACGGCTTCTGCCTCGGTGGCGTAGCCGAAAGCAAGCAGAAGGCAACATCCGAGCTCATGGCAGAAGCCGGCGTTGCGTTGGCGAGCCATGGCGCTGGCGGCGCCACGCTGCCGCCGCTCTTCGCGCTCGCTGATGCAGGCGTTCGCGTCTTCTGCGGTAATGACGATGTGCGCGACACCTGGAGCCCCTACGGCAACGGCGACATGCTGGAACGCGCGGCGATCATCGGCTGGCGCGTCGATGTCCGTCACGACACTCTGCTGGAGCAGTTGTTCGGAATGTGCTCTGCCGTCGGAGCAGAGGTCCTCGGCATCGCCGGCCACGGCATCGCTGCGGGAAAGGAGGCGAGTTTCTTTAGCATCTCGGCCGAGACCATCGGCGAGGCGATTGGCCAGCATCCGCCGCGGCGCCTCGTGTTCTTCCGAGGCCGCCTCGTCGCGCAGGACGGCTCCATCTTGTGATCCCTGCGCGCATGGCAACCCTGAGCGTGCTCCCTGGGGCCGTGTCCAATAGAGTTGCGTAGGTCGCGGTGGCGCGGCGACGCCGACAGGCAGGACGGAACGCTGATGAGTTTTCTCTACAACTACGTTTCGCTTGGCCTGGTGCTGCTGGCCATCCTGCTGCTGCTGGCCTGGCGCAGCCTCCGGCGGCGCGACTTTCGTGCGCTGGCCATCGTCGTTGCCGCGATCGTGCTGTGGGTGCCGTTCGAAATGAGCCGTCCGTTTGTGGGCACGGCTATGTCACTGGCACCGAGGTGCGGCGCGTGGAGCGGTCAACGTCGCCGCGCGAGACCGAGGATGTGGACTTCATCTACACGCGTGATTGGGGCGGCGACCAGCAGTTCCGCAATGAGGATTCCTGGCTGTTCCTGAAGCGCAACGCCGATGACGTGTATGGCATCGCGAAATCGATCGAGGGCAAGCCTGGGGAGGCGCGCACCTTCATCGCCACCGGCGTGCGCAATTACCTGGCCTCGTGACATCCGAACCTGAGCTCGCTGAAGCCGACGCTGGCCTGGGTGGTGTTTGTTGCCCACTATCTGTTTTGGATCGCCGTGTTCGGCGGGTTGCTGCTGGCCTATCCGCGGGCCCGCCGACCGGCTGATTGAGGAGCGGGCTGCCACAGCGAGACCAAGGCGGTCCGGTCACGCTACGCGCTCTATAGCGCCTTTGCTCAGGACGCCACGGAGGCAGCGCGCTTTCGATCGAGATACGCCATGACCGGCGTGACCGCGATCCCGTGCATCACCACTGACAGGACGACGACGAGGCAAATGACCGTCCAGAGCGTGCCCCCACTGTCAAATGGGGCACGCCCGAGCGCGTAGGCGAGGTAGTAGAACGAGCCGAAGCCTCGGATGCCGAAGAAGGCGATGGCGGCTCGATCGCCTAGCGGCGGGGTCGTGCCGATCAGGCTGACGAAAGCAGCCGCGGGACGTACCGCAAGCAGCGTCACCAACGCGACTGCGATCATGGCCCAGTCGATCGACCCGAAGACCGAGCCCTCGGCGATCGCCGCACCGAAGCACACCAGGAGGAGTGTCATCGCCAGACGCTCTATCCGTTCGGCAAACGCGTGCAGCTCCTCGTGGTAGCTGTGAGCACGCTCCGCCGCGCGCAGGGTCACTGCTGCGACGAAAACGGCAACGAACCCGTAGCCGTGGATCATCTCGGCGACGCCATAGGAAAGCAGCGTCAGCCCGAGTGCGACCAACCCGTCATTCGTATCGGACAGCTGTAGCTTCGCCGGCAAGCTGAACGTGACGTAGCCGATGATGCGGCCCGTCATCCAACCGATCGTTGCACCCGCTGAAAGCTTCCAAACCACGTCGCCCACGAACCACGTGGCCAGCCAAGGCTCGCTCGTCTCTGCCGACAGCGCGAGCGCGATCGCGAAATGGACGAAGGGGAAGCTCAGGCCATCATTCAGCCCGGCCTCTGAGGTCAGCGCGAAGCGCACTGGATCCTCCTCGGCGGAGTTCGGCGGACCAACTTGCACATCGCTTGCCAGGACAGGATCGGTCGGCGCGAGAGTTGCGCCCAGAAGGACCGCAGACGCCGCTCCCAGGCCCAGAAAGGCCCAGCCGAGCGCCGCAATGGCGCCGATGGTCAGCGGCATCGCTATGGCCAGCAGCCGCCACGTCGTCATCCAGGTTCGAAGCCCTGGCGGCCGGTCCAGCTTCAGCCCTGCCCCCATCAGTGAGACGATGACGACAAACTCCGTCAGCCGTTCGGTCAGCGCAAGGTTCTCTAGTGGATTGGCCACGCCGAGCATGGGCATCGGCGACCAGACATAGGCCGCACCGATTGCGATGCAGACCATTGGCAACGACAGCGGGGCGCGGACGAGCAGAACCGGGAGCCATGCGGTCAACAACATGACGCCGCCCGCCAGCGCGAAAAGAAGAACGTAGAGATCGATGGCCTTGCTCCTTAAGCACGGGCTCTTTCGTCACTATGGCCTCACGCACAACCTCATGCCGTCAAAGGGCGACCATTCGTGGCCGTGTGAGCGTTCCGAGAGCAGCATTGTCTGGCGCGATGCCTTGTCGGAACAAAGTTAACGTCAGCGAGTGCGCTGCGGTTCGGGACGCGTGTGTTCACGACTGCATCAATGACTGCATGCCACGGCATCGCCAGCACGGTGAGCTGCGCCGTCGTCCATGGCGCCGAGCACGGACCGGCGCTGCTGACCACTTAAACACTCGAGTGCCGGCACGGGCGCTCCGGGCTGGCGTGATCATGATGCGATCGCGGTCGCACGAAGATCGTAATGTCGTTGCTCTCTTCTCCGCTTCACTTTGCGGCCGCACAGAGCGACGTGTTGGTGGCACGGAGATGGAGAGAGCGATGCGGGCTGGTCGGACGAAGAAAGCCTACCGTCGTCGCGGAGAATTCGCGCCAGGCTGACCCGGGCGCAATGCGGGCGTCGCGCGCTGCCCCGGGAGCGGGGCTTGGGCTCGTAGGAGCCCGGTGGTCGGGCTCCGCCACGAGAGGAGCCCTGAAGATGACAACCCTTTCCGATACCCACCTTCTGGTCCTGAGTGCTGCGGCTGCGCGCGACGACCGCCTGGTGACGAAGCACAAGCGCCTGCCTGGCGCGTCACTGCAGCGCGTGTGCGAGGCGCTGGCCAAGCGCGGCCTGTTGGCGCTCGCGGAACTCGACGCCCACGCACGCGAAATGCTGATCATCGCAACCGAGGACGGCCGGCGCGGCTTCGCGATCACGGCGGTCGGGCTCGACGCGATCGGGGGTGAGGATGTGACGGACGACCGCCCTCGCGACGAGCGCCTGGGCGTCGACCCGGCGCTGATCGATGGGTCGGCGGATGACGAGTTTCAGCCGCAAGCGCCCATCACCCCCGCGCTCACTCACAGCGACTCCGTGGATGCGGTGGAGGCGTCGACGGTCACCCCAAACGCGGCGGTCAGGGCCTGAGGCCACTCAGCGGCCTTCTGTGGGCCGTGGCGGCGGTGGTCTGCGCATGACTGCCGAAGCGGTGGTGGCGGCCTGGGAGGGCGGCAGCGACGTCACCCCTGCGATGGTGGCACTGAAGGCCGCGCTGGCCCCTGCACCCAAGGCTTCCCGGGGGCCTCGT